>CAYLGW010000006.1:0-91119 GCA_964383385.1 uncultured Muribaculaceae bacterium | reverse complement strand
AGGAGCTACTAATTTTTTCTATAATTCACTATATTTGTATAGTACATAAATAAATACAACTTTCATGAGAAACAATTTCATTTTATTGGTAGCCCTACTCTGCATAGTTACATCCTGTTCAAAGGACTCAGTACGGGTGGAGAGCATCTCTCTTGATTCTTCTCAAGAGTATATGCTTGTTGGTGACACTGTAGTTGTTTCGGCACTCTTGCTGCCTACTGAAGCATCATTAAAGACCATTATTGAATGGTCTTCATCTGATGAGGATGTTGTTACAGTCAAAGATGGTGTAGTAATTGCAAAACACTCCGGCAGTGCAATAGTTACCGCTTCTGCCGCAAATGGATTACAAACAGCAAGCTGCAATGTAACCATCGGAGACCTTTATATAATAGGAAATGATTATGACTACTCGAGTAGTAACACCACTGCATACTGGATCAATTGGGAAGAATATTTCGGTAAGAATCTTTCATATTATAACTTTAATATGACCAAAAGTGGTGATGTATATTCATTGGAAGATACTGATTATATTAAGGCCACTACTGTTATAAAAAACGAAAGCCCTCTATATACTATTGAGGATGGAGGTAACTATATCTCTGCCGACGATATGGTTATACGGGATAATGATGTTTATGTTGTTGGGACAAATAAAGGCACAAGTATATTTGGTTCTGGACTAATTCTAACATTGTGGAAAAATGGTGTTGCCTCCCATCTTTATTCTGATCCCAAGGTTACATCTCCTCATCTCTCCATTTCGGGCAAAGATACATGTGTTGCGTATTATACCAGCGTAGGAAATATTTTAACCCCAAAAATTTGGCATAACGGAACAATTTCCACCTTAGATACTGCACCTTATTCGCATGGTTCTCCGCGGGATATATTTGTTAGTGACGGAGATGTATATGTTCTTGGAGAAGTTTTTACTAATTATTTTGATAATCATATCATGTGTGTATGGAAGAATGGTGTTAGAACAGATATAACAGATGGCAGCCACAAGGCTTCTTCTAGCTCTTTTATTATCTATGATAATGATCTCTTCATCTCAGGATATGAAGAAGATGACAACGGAACTTACATTGCAAAAATCTGGAAAAATGGCAAAGCAATAGTACTCTCAGGGAAAGAGGTAAGCGCAAAGGCAGTATGTGCATATATCTTTGGTGACAAAGTTTATGTACTTGGGCATGTCTCCGGATCTCATGATTCTTTTACACGTGTGTGGGCGGTGGAGTGCGCATCAGGGAAGATTGTAAAAGAGAGAGACTTTCTAAATCTTAATACTCCAAGTTCTATTGTAATAGCACAATAAATTATTGTCTTGCTTATTGAACATGATGGCATAGTTATAAATTAAAAGAGGGTGACTAAAAAGTCATCCTCTTTTTTTGTCTTATTTTTTTGAGATTTTTTCTCTGATTAGCAGCCTGCCTTTTTCATTATAGACTCGGCCTCTTTAAGTAGTTTTTCTGCAATGTCGCGGTTGGTGATACCTTCTGCATTAATTTTAACATTCAGATAGGCTCCGTGAATTGCAGTCTTAATGCAAAGAGCTCCTACACCTGCATCGGAAGCGGAGTTTGGATTACCATCTTTTGCCATTGCATCCAGTACCTCGATAGCTTTAAATGCGGTTTTCATTGTCTTTAGTGGGACCTCTGCGGCATAAATTGTAGCCTCTTCGAGAGCCTTTGCTCTGGCTGCTTTCTCTGTGTCACTTCCTTTAGGAAGGCCTAATGCGGTCATTATTTTGTTGAATGCTGCGGTATCCTCATCTACCAGGGCAAGTAGCTCATCGGTGATCTCCTGCCCCTTTTCTGCCCAATCCGAGAAGTACTCCCATTTCTCGTCCCAACCGGGTTTATGTGCAGACAAATTGGCAACCATTGTTCCTAATGCTGCTCCCAATGCTCCTACATAGGCGGAGACAGAACCGCCTCCTGGAGCAGGAGATTCGCTTGCTGTTTCAAGGGCAAATCCCTTGCAGGTCATATCAATCAACTTCTCCTCAGAACTATCCTCCATCAGGTACTCAATAACCTTCTCTTGCGGATTAAATGGTTTCAGATCGTCGAGCCCCATAGATTTGATAGCAATCTTAATAATCTCAGATTCGGCGATACCTGTAGATCTCTGTTGTCTTCTCAGATAGAATTTTCCGGCATCTATCAGAACCTTTTTAGGGACAAGTCCTACAAGTTCAGCTCCTGTTACTCTCAAACCTCTTGCTGCTGCCTTTGCGCAGACCTCATCGAATGCAATATGCACCGGAGTAATGTTGATGTTTGTAACGTTCATGGAGACTTGTGCTATACCATACTCCTTAATAAACCAACCGATGGCTTTGCAGCCCTTTAAACTACCCGGAATCCAGATTGGATTACCCTTTTCATCCTTGACAACCTTACCTGTTATAGGATTTCCCTCTCTCTTTTTGCGTCCCTTCTCTCTTACGTCAAATGCAATTGCATTTGCCCTTCTTGTTGAGGTTGAGTTGAGGTTATAGTTTATTGCTACAAGAAAATCTCTTGCACCAACCATTGTTATTCCTGTATGGGCTATTTTATCGCTAAAGGTATCGGGGCCGAAATCGGGCTTCCAATTCGGGTCGGCTAGTTTCTTCTGTATACCTTCATACTCTCCGGCTCTGCATGTTGCGAGATTCTTTCTTTCAGGCTTAAAAGCTGCAGATTCATAGCAATAAACAGGGATGCCAATCTCTTCGCCAACTCTTTTTGCAAGTTTGCGTGCATATTCTGCGCACTCTTCCATTGTAATGTTTGCAATCGGGATTAGAGGACATACGTCTGTAGCTCCCATCCTCGGGTGAGCTCCGTGATGTTTCTGCATATCTATAATTTCGCCGGCAAGTTTAATGGCTCTGAAAGCTCCCTCAAGCACAGCTTCAGGCTCTCCTACAAAGGTTACCACTGTACGGTTTGTTGCTTCGCCTGGATCTACGTCAAGTAATTTTACTCCCTCTGTTTTGCTTATTACAGATGTTATCTGGTTAATGATATTCATATCGCGTCCTTCGCTGAAGTTAGGAACGCATTCTATAATTTTTTTCATACCTTTTTTAATTTTGAATATGTAAAATTTATGAAATTTTTGTGAGAGTATTGTAGAGGGTTCGTTATTATTATACTCAAATCAACTTTTTGCTCTTCGCATTGAGCGAAATTAAATAGTTACATATTCTGTTTCGTTATATGATAGTTAATTGTGTTTGTTAATTGTTCTCTCTTTCGTGTAATAAGGGAGCAAATTATTTGTGGATTTGCCCCCTTATCGCTTATTTATTAGGTTAAATTTTGTAGCTTATTTCGGTTATATTACTTGGTTGCCTTCAATATAAAGACATATACCCGGTTCGAGTCCCTTTTGAAGAATTTTAGGATCAATTTCAAAATAGTGAATCGGGAAGAGGTTCTTTGGCTTTATAAAATTAGCAGCCATAATAAACTCATCATCTAACATTGTATATGGCTCATTTTTAGGTAAAAATGCAATATCTACTCCTTTGGCAGCTTTCATCTCCGGGATAAATTCCGTATCTCCGGCAAAGTATATTCTGAAACCGCCGATAGTAAGAATGTAGCCGTTGCCTTCGCCCTTGATGTGGTAAGGTTTCCCGTTACTTCTAAATCTCTTTACATTGTAAGCCGGAACAGCCTCTACATTTATTCCTCGGCAGGTTAATTTATCGCCATTCTTAAGAACATCAATTTTACTATGCTTGATGCAGCTTATGGTTTTAAACATATTTTCTATGTTTGTAGAGGGGTCTATGTTATACTCGTTATCGTCGAGGTCTATTCTTTTGGAGGTTAGGTCATTGGCCACACATGTTCCTACAGCCTTGCTTACCACAAATCTTGTATTCGGAGTGGAAATTGCCATAATTGCTTCGCAATCATAATGGTCTGTGTGTGCATGAGTTAAAAATATGATATCGGCCTTTTTCAATTTTGAATAGTCTGCTGTTGGCAGGTAGGGGTCTATGTATATATGCATTCCTTCCCAATCCAAATGTACAGAACCGTGTCCTAGATGTGTAATATGTACCAACCCTTCGGGAGTATAAAAAGTATTGTGCTTTTTAGTTTCCATATAATTATATTTTCAAGGTTAATTAGGTTACTTTTCTTTAAAAATTGATATTAAATACTAAATTAAATAAATTTTCCGTTTAAAACAACTTTATCTATAAAAGGTGTAGTAAATGCGTAAGGGATAAAATCTGTTGTTATGCCCCTTTTGACAATAATAAAGTTTGCTTTTTTACCCTTTGAGATACTGCCCGCGAATTGTTGGATATTCATAGCATGTGCTCCGTTAATAGTGCAGGCATTTAATGCCTCGCTCGGATTCATCTTTAACTCTATGCATGCTAAAGCCATTGCCATCTGCATATTTCCGCTCGGACAAGATCCGGGATTATAGTTGCTTGCAAGAGCCACGGCCGCATTGCTCTCTATTATCTTTCTTGCCGGAGCATAGTTCATATTAAGAAAAAAGGTTGCACCCGGGAGTAATGTGGCAATTGTAGTACTGTCGGCCAATGCTGCAAATTCCTTCTCTCCGGTACTTTCCAGGTGATCTACGCTAATGGCATTATGCCTTATCCCTACTTGCACACCTCCTGTAAAGCCCATTTGATTTGCGTGTACCTTTGGTATTAAAGAAAATTTGGCTGCCGCAGTAAATATTTTGTCGGTCTCCTCAACAGAAAAGAAGCCCTCTTCGCAAAAGACATCAATAAAATCGGCCAAATTCTCCTTTGCCACTGCCGGTATAGTTTCGTTGATAATTTCATCTATGTACCCCTGATGATTATCTCTGAATCTTTCGGGATAGGCGTGGGCTCCAAGATAGGTGGCTTTTACAATCAAGGGGGTTGTCTCCTTTATACGTCTAATAACCTTGAGTATCTTAATTTCGTCTTCTGTATTGAGCCCGTAGCCGCTTTTGATTTCAATTGCCCCTGTTCCGGTGGCCATAACTTCTCTGACTCTCTGCATACTGCATTCATATAACTCCTCTTCAGAGGTGTTGTGAATCAGCTTTGCGGAGTTCAATATTCCACCGCCTCTTGCGGCAATCTCTTTATATGAAAGACCGTTTATTTTGTCCACAAATTCCTGCTCCCTACTCCCTGCATAGACAATGTGGGTATGTGAATCGCAGAAGGCAGGCATAACCATTCTTCCCTCAGCATCAATATAGGTTGTCTCTTCGTAGGCATGCGGATCACCGGTGCTCTTCTCCTCAGCTATAATACTAAGTTCATCCGGCATCTCTTGCATCTTGCCATAGCTGATAATCTTATCCTCTTCAGAGTAGAGATAGGCGTTCTTTATACAATTTATCTCTGCCAGACTATTTCCTCTTTTTAAACCTGCATTCTCTCCTGTTTGAAGGAGAGTACCTATATTGGTTATTAATAATCCATTGCGCATATTTTCTCCTATTCTACTCCTGCTCTCTTAAGAATTTAATTGAAGCATTTATATTTGTATACATTACTTGATCCTCGTCTATAAATGGAACATACTTGCGGTACTCCTCAAGGAATTTTTCGAGTTGAGGGGAGGTCTTCAACGGGCGTCTGAACTCAATAGCTTGTGCGGAATTAAAGAGTTCTATTGCAAGAATTTTCTCCACATTGTTTATTACTCTATAGCATTTTGTAACAGCATTGGCTCCCATACTTACATGATCTTCCTGGCCTTGTGAAGAATCGATTGTATCTACACAATTAGGCATGCAAAGTTGTTTGTTCTGGCTTACTACGCTTGCTTGAGCATATTGAGGAATCATAAAACCCGAGTTGAGTCCCGGTTTTGCAACAAGAAAAGAGGGGAGTCCGCGTTTCCCGCTAATAAGTTGGTAGGTTCTTCTTTCAGAGATACTGCCTAATTCCGCAACAGCGATTGCAAGAAAATCTGAGTGAAGAGCTAAAGGCTGACCATGAAAGTTCCCGGCTGAAACAATAAGATCTTTATCTGGAATTACTGTAGGATTATCTGTGGCGCTATTCATCTCTGTAACATAAATCTGCTCAATATATTCTATGGCATCTTTTGTTGCTCCGTGGACCTGTGGGACGCAGCGGAAGGAGTAAGGATCCTGTACATGTTCTTTGTGCTGCTCAATAATCTTACTTCCCTTTAAGTATCCCGATATAATTTTTGCTGTTGCCAATTGTCCTCTATGAGGCCGTACTTCATGTACCGCCTGATTGAATGGTTCAATTCGACCATCGAATGCATCTATTGAGAGAGCTGCAATCTTATCTGCAAGTGCCGATAATTTTTTAGCTTTAATAATATTCCATATGGCGTACGAAAGCATAAACTGTGTGCCGTTTAAGAGAGCTAATCCCTCTTTTGATGCAAGTTCGAGCGGATTCCATTCGAACTTTTCATTAATTTGTGCGCCTGTGTATTTTTTGCCCTTATAATTAACCTCTCCGAGTCCTATCAGCGGAAGAGACATATTAGCCAGAGGTGCGAGGTCTCCAGAAGCACCCAGTGATCCTTGATCATAAACTACCGGATAAATGCCGTTATTGAAGAAAGCTACAAGTCTCTGAACTGTCTCAAGTCTTATTCCCGAAAAGCCGTATGATAATGATTTGATCTTAAAAGCAAGCATCAGTTTTACAATTTCCTGAGGTACTTCGTCTCCAATGGAGCAGGCATGAGACATCACCAGATTTTTTTGAAGTCTGCTGAGGTCTTTTGCGGGAATTGAGACATTACACAAAGAACCGAATCCGGTTGTAATACCATAAATCGGCTCTTTTTGATTTTTCATTCTCTCGTCGAGATATTTTCTGCATTTTTGTATTCTTGCTTGCGCCTCATCGCCAAGGGCTATTTTTGTACCTGGAATTAGAAGTTCTTCGGCATCTGATAGAAGGTGTATTTTTTGATTTATATTAAAAATCATGATTTATATTAAATTTTGTTATAAACGTTAACTAATTATACAAATATAATGGTTTTTTTGTATTTGTATAATAATTATTATTATAAATAGCAATGGAATTCAGATATCTGTATTGATTGCTTTTTTTTGGAGTTCTAATGTAGATGCCCTCTTTTTGATTGCCGTTATCGGGCTTTCAGGGGGGCAATTGCTATTTAGGAATAATTATTATAAATATTTAATAAGAAGTAGAATAAGTTCAACTTTATTGCTTAAATTTGCTTTCTGAAGTGAGACAAAACTTAAAACATCATCTTTTATATTGTTACAACTCTATAATAACCATATTTAAAAAGAAGATAATCTTAAATATGGATTATTAATAACTCAAAACAATAATTATGAAAGGAGAAAAAATACCCTATACATCGCCTGAGATAGAGGTGATACAATTTAAGGCAGAAAAAGGTTTTGCCACTAGTGGCGAAAGCGATGGCTTTGGCAGCGGAGAGGGCAGCTGGTCGTAATGCAAGTTTATTTGCTGAGTAATTCAAATATGAATCCGGGCAGGAAGTTTATAATTCACTAAGAAGAATAGTTAGTTTATATTTTAACTCAAGGTGATATTAAAAAATCAAAATAAATGTGAGAGGTAAGCAATAGTAAAATGACTATCAGACTCTTACAGGATTTTAATAAATTGTATGAGCAAACGTTTTTAATATATGAAACTAAGATTCTCGTATGGGACGTGTCTACTTCTGTTTGTTGCACTATTAACCGCTCCCATTTTTTCAAGTTGTTCCAAAAATTCATCTATTGACGAGCCGAATATTGAGCCGGATAAGGCTTTGAATACTCGTCTTGCATCTCTTTTATTTGAGCCCTCTTTAAATCCCTCTTTGCCGTACACTTGTAGAGGAGTAATAAGTGGGCATACAATTTATGTGACTCTCCCAGAAAAGGTAAAACTATCGGAACTTGTGCCTACAATCGTAGTGGGCGTAGGAAAAACAGCTATTGTAGAGGCGGCATCTGCAAGCAATGCATTGGGTGTCGAGGTACTTGTTAACAATAAAAAAATAGAGTCAGGAGTTACAAAATGTGATTTTTCTGGTACTGCGACAATCCTTGTACAAACTACGCAGGGTACTTTGAAGAATGGCTATTATGTCTGTGCGAAGAATGGAAGGCCCGAGATTGATAATCTTGTCTATGCCTTTATGGTCAAATATAAAATACCGGGGATATCGTTTTCCTCCTCAAAACATGAACATTCCGCCTATTCTGCCGGATATGGCTTTGCAGATACCTCCTCCAAGGAGCGTGTGACAACCAAACATCTGTTTCGGCTCGCAAGTATGACCAAATGCCAGACTGCTTTGTGTATAATGAAATTATGCGAGCAGGGGAAGCTGTCGCTCGACGATTGCCCATTTGGTAAGGGAGGTTTGTTGGAGAAGGAGTTTGGAGATGCTATGCCGGGACTGGCCAAGATGGTAACGGTGAGAAACTTACTGCAGCATAACAGTGGCTGGATAAGCAGTCCGGTTGATCCTGTTTTTACAAATTCCTCTACATATGCCGGTAAGTCTTTAGAAGATAGAATTACTTATGTTGTTAATAATGTGCCTCAGGCCTATTCTCCGGGAGAAAAATATTCGTATTACAATCTTGGATTCGGGATTCTCGGTAAAATTGTGGAGAAAGTTTCAGGCAAAGAGTATAGCCGGTTTTTAGAGGAGGAAATTTATACTCCGGCAGGGATTACTGATATGCACATAGGTGGAGGAAGAGCAGAAAGAAGGAAAAATGAGGTTGTTTACTATTCTCAAGATGGAGCGGAGGGTTATAATAATGATATGCAGCTTATTAAGGCTCTTGGCGGTATTATTGCCTCTACAGATGAACTTATTAGGTTACTCTCTTTTGTGGATTACGGAGTAGAAGTTCCGGATCTTTTAAGTAAGGCGACACTCAATAAAATGTATGCTCCGTCTCAATCCTATATTCATTATGCTCTCGGTTGGCGTGTAAATCATTCTCTCTTTACCGATTGGGTTGCGTATCATACGGGTAATCTTGCAGGAACAGCTACGGTGTGGGTTAGAGGAGCTTCTACAACCTGTGGTGCGCTATTGTGTAATTCGAGGAGTTATTCTGATAATTTTGATACAGAGTTGCTCGAGTTGGCAAATGATATTTTAAATGAAGTGAATGGTAGTTATTAGTTCTCTTTTATGGTGATATAGCTCAAAATAAGGACTATATATCCGTATAAATTCAATCTATTTTTTTTATAATTAATTTGGGGAGGTAAATCTGTTCTTTTTTATCTCTCTTATTTGTTTTTGTGCAATAAAGAGTATCATTGTAGTTGATATTATTTAAAGAGGGCTATTTGAGTGGATGTTATTGTAAAAGGTGTTATCCTCAATAAAGATATTGTCGGGAAGAGAGTTTACGGCGGATTATTATAGAAAAGGAGGGCATAATGTTAAGTAAGGTTTATTGCGCTGCATGTAATGGTATTGAGGCCTATACGGTTACTATTGAGACCGATGTCTCCGATGGGATCTGTTTTTTTCTTGTAGGACTTCCGGATAGTGCTGTCAAGGAGAGCCAGCAGCGTATAGGGAGTGCCTTAGCCAAATTCGGTTATCGTATTCCGGGGAAAAGGATTGTTGTTAATATGGCACCGGCAAGTGTAAGGAAGGAGGGTTCCTCTTTTGATATGCCTATAGGATTGGGTATTATTTGTGCATCGGGACAGATAAGCGGGAGGGGAATAAGCCAGGAGATTCTTAATGAGTTTATTGTAATGGGAGAGTTGGCTCTCGATGGTTCATTAAGGCCTATGAAGGGTGCTTTGCCGATAGCGATGCACGCTCGGGAGTGTGGCTTCAAGAGCTGTATATTTCCCTCCTCTTCGGCGGCTGAGGCGGCGGAAGTGGCAGGGATAACGGTTTTTGGGGCTCAGAATGTTGGAGAGGTTATAGAGATATTACTTTCACCGGAGGAGTTCTGTGATAAGATTGTTACTATTGGAGATGATCTGCCGGAGGGGGAGATAAAGTATGATTACGATTTTGCCGATGTTATAGGCCAAACTGAAGCAAAGCGAGGTCTTGAGATAGCTGCCGCCGGAGCGCATAATGTAATTATGGTTGGAAGCCCCGGTTGTGGTAAGACGTTTCTCGCAAAAGCTGTCCCCTCTATTCTCCCTCCTATGGATATTGATGAGGCGCTTGAGACCGGTAAAATATACTCTGTGTCGGGGTTACTAAATGCTTCTCAAGGTCTTACCCGTAAGCGGCCATTCAGATCTCCGCACCATTCCTCTACGGTTGCCTCTCTTGTCGGTGGGGGGATTAACGGACTGCCTGGGGAGATATCGTTGGCGCATAACGGTGTTCTTTTTGCCGATGAGTTTCCCGAGTTTGGGCGTTGTGTATTGGAGATACTCAGGCAGCCTTTAGAGGAGGGGTTTGTAAGTATATCGAGAGTGAAGGCCAAGTCTCTTTACCCTGCCTCCTTTATGCTAATTGCAGCCATGAACCCATGTCCTTGCGGCCATTTGATTGATGATCCCTCAAAGTGCACCTGTTCTTCGTCGGCTGTTGCAAAATATATGGGTAAAATTTCGGGGCCTCTTATGGATAGGATAGATATTCAACTTGTTTTACATAAGGTTCCTGAGGAGGCTCTGGTTTCTGCTAAGAGGGAGGAGCCGAGCGGCTGTATTGCAGAGAGGGTGGCTGCCGCTCGCAAAATTCAGATTGAACGCTATAAAAATGAGCACTTTTATACCAATTCCCGTATTCCTCCATCGCAGTTGAGCAGTTATTGTAAACTCGGCAGCAGTGAAAAGCGCTATATGACTCAAATGATCGCGGGGCTGAAAATATCTGCGCGCGGTTATAGCAGGATTCTTAAAATTTCACGTACTATTGCGGATCTTGATGGCGAGGAATTTATATCTTTGAAGCATATTTCCGAGGCTCTTCAGTTCAGAAAACTCGATAAGACCATGGAAAATTATCTATAATTATATTAAACTCAGAAATTATTAATTTGTAAAGGGATGAAACATAGTATTTTGATTAAGAATTTGACTGAAATAGAAAAGGCTGCCAAGGAGTTTGTTGACTATATTTCTGACTCCGACATTCAAAGCAATATTTTTGCTTTTGAGGCTCCGATGGGAGCCGGTAAGACAACTTTCATTAAGGCTATTTGCTCTGTGCTCGGTGCCGGAGATGTTGTGAATAGTCCAACCTTTACTATTATTAATGAATATAGGGCAGCCAAGGGATTTCCTATCTTCCATTTTGATTTTTACAGAATCAATAAGCTGAGTGAGGCCTATGATATTGGTATAGAGGAGTATTTTGCCTCAGACGGATTGTGTCTTATGGAGTGGCCGGAAAAAATTAAGGAGATTCTCCCGGAAGAGACAGTATATGTGAAGATTGTGATTAATCAAGATGATTCCCGTTCCGTTATTATTGAGAGATGATGTTATATTGTCCGAATCATTTATGCTTACTTGCGGAACCTGCATAATTTTTGGATAGTTTTAAAATCGCTTTTTATAAAATGGAATAGTTGCAGTATGCTTTAGTATAATTATAACCCATGTTGCGGCAAATCGGGAATAATTGCCAATAGTTCGTGTTTTTTTGCTATTTATCGGCAGCTTCATAAGTGCGACTTTTGCACTATAAAATTAATACAATGAGATCGAGCATGATTAAGTTATAAATTCATCGTGCGAGTTATCATACAAAATTAAAATCATTAAATGTATGAAACGTATTTTTAAAACATTATCGGCGTTATTATGTACATTCCTTGTATGTGCCTCGTGCAATGCAAGTAATGGGAGAGAAAACGTAAAAGAAACTAACAACAAAAAAAACGAAAAGACAATGGTAATAGAGTTGACAAAGGCAGATTTTTTTGATAAAATCACAAATTATGAAGCGAACCCTGATAAATGGGTCTATAATGGTAAAAAACCGGCGATAGTTGATTTCTTTGCAACATGGTGTGGCCCATGTAAGGGTCTGGCTCCTGTACTGGCAGAGATAGCTACCGAATATAAGGATCAAATAGATGTCTATAAAGTGGATATAGATAAAGAGAGTGAACTTGCCTCCGCATTTGGTATTCGCAGCGTTCCTACGCTTTTATTTATCCCTATGGACGGCCAACCTCAAATGTCTCTTGGTGCACTTCCAAAAGCTGATTTAAAAAGGGCTGTTGAGGAGATTCTACTTAAAAAAAGTGCCAAGTAACAGCAGTCATTAATTGAAATGCACTCCTAAAGTTATAGAGTATACTTTAGGAGTGCATTTTAATCTCTTCTAAGAGTTCATAAAAGCTATAGATTAATGGAGCATGTAGAGTAGAGCTTTATTTGTAAAGCATATATGGGGCTCTTTGTTTTTTGAACTTTTCAACATCCTGCCCCCATGCCGCTTTAATCTCCTCTGCACTCTTTCCCTCCTCAATCATTTTCCTAACATATCCTACTCCTATTTCCAATTCAAAGAACGACCTAAAAAAATGGTCTCCTATGTTGAGGTTATTGTAGGCGTCAATTATATAGCTTAAATCTATCCCCTTTTTATTAATTAATTCTACCGATGGTGTTTTTCTCAAATCTACACCATTGCATTTTTTATTCATCAGCGGTGGCGTTTTGGCTCCCGCGGTACTAACGGGGGTAAAGTTGTAGCTGTAACCCATCATATTAGGATGTCCGTACATTTGGAAAGGTTTCTCTGTTCCTCTGCCGAGGCTTACCGGTGTTGCTTCAAAGTAGCAAATGGAGGGGTACAGGTACACAGAACGCATATCGGGTAGGTTAGGAGAGGGCTTTATTGGTAATCTGTAAAGTTTGTCATGAGTGTAATTTTTACATTTTATGACAGTGAGTTTGCACTGAATACCATTTTCCAGCCATTTTTCTCCGTTTATCATTTGAGCCAATTCTCCAAGAGTCATTCCATGCGCTGTTGTAATCGGCAGATAGCCTACTCCCGATTTGTATTTCATATCGAGAATAGGCCCGTCCGTCAGGAATCCGATGGGATTAGGGCGGTCGAGGAGGATAAACTCCTTTCCTGCCTCCGCGCACGCCTGCATCATTTTAGCCATTGTTACATAGTAGGTATAGAAACGTACTCCAACGTCTTGTAGATCAAATACCATAACATCAAAGTTATTTGTAAGCTCTTTGTTGTTATGCTTTACGCCATATAATGAGAGGATAGGTATTCCCGTCTTTTCATCTATTGAACTCGAAACATGCTCTCCTGCATCTGCATTGCCTCTGAATCCATGTTCAGGAGACATAATACAGGCGATGTTTACACCGAGTGCGCGTAATGTATCCACAAGATGTGTTTTTTCGTTTATCATGCCGCTCTGATTTGAGAGAACAGCAACCTTTTTACCCCTCAGAAGTGGCAGATATTCATTGATGCTTAGAGAGCCGGTAATGATATCGTCTGCATAATGTATCTTGTTTTCTCCCGGGAATGACTCAATTTTATTGTTTTGTGCCATTAGCCCCGATATCATACTTGTATATGCAAGTAAAACAAGGGTTAAAACTAATCTGTTACGTTTCATTTATATAGGGATAAAGTATGGAACAATGTTGTTATATTTTAGTGTTAATCGTTGTGCATCTGGTTAATATCAGTTTCATTCCTGTAATCTCCTATTAAATATTTACAGAAATGATCTGCCATTTTCCAGAAGAAATACTCGTCCATATCGGAAAAGCTATGACGTTGTCCAGGTAGAAGAAGTATATCAAATCTCTTGTTGGCACGTATCAAAGCATTGATTACACGTATGGTGTTGCCCGGATGAACATTATTATCAATATCGCCGGTTACGAGCAGCAGGTGTCCCCGCAGGTTAGCGGCCAACGACTGGTTTGTAGCTATGTTATATTTAAATGTAGTATCTCCCTTTTCATTCACCTCTTCTAAAAGACCGTGATGTTGCTCGCTCCACCAGTTGTTGTATATATTGTTGTCGTGGTTACCTGCACATGAGACTGCTGCTTTAAAGAAGTGCGGATAGAATAGAATTGCGGCGGTAGACATAAATCCTCCTCCCGAGTGACCATGTATTCCGACTTTGTTACCATCTATGAATTTATATTTTGCGGCAAGTTGCTGAACTGTAACTTTTTTATCTTCCAATCCGTAATCCCTCAGGTTCCCGTATCCAAAGTTATGGTACCATTTAGATCTGTCCGGGTGTCCTCCGCGATTTCCGACTGTTACTACAATAAACCCGAGTTGGGCAAGTCTGTCAACTCTATTCATACTCTTGCTCCACGAACTGTTTACAGCTTCGGTTTGTGGTCCCGGATAGACATATTCAATTATAGGATATACCTTAGAGGAGTCGAAATCGAAAGGTTTATACATAACTCCGTAGAGGTCTGTAATTCCGTCACCTGCCTTTACAGTAAAGGTCTCCGGAAATTTATATCCCATTGCGAAGAGGCTGCTCAAATCTGTTGTCTCCATCTCCTTAATCTTTCTTCCTGTGTTATCGAATAGATCAGATTTAGGGGCAGTATCTACTCTTGAGTAGTTGGTGACAAAATATTTTGCATCGTCGCTCATATTGACTTTGTTGTCGAAGTTCTTTGGAGTAAGGCATTTAAGATTACCGCCATCTAATGTGGCACTGTAAAGATTGGAGTAATAAGGATTTATCCCCTCTTCTTTGCCATTAGCCGTAAAATATACTGTCCTTTTTGCCTCGTCGATTCCTGCTATTCTTGCAACATGGAATTGGCCTGAGGTGATACGGTTTTTAAGAGTTCCGTTACTATCGTAAAGGTATAAATGAGCCCAACCGTCTCTTTCCGACCATTGTATAATCTCTTTTCCGTTATTTATAAGTTTAAAATCTCTACTTTCTACGTAGGTGTTGAGTTTTTCACTGATTATTACCTTACAGGTATCGCTACCAACCTCTACAGAGCAGATATCGAGCCTCTTAAGGTCTCTGCTTTGTCTTGTAAAATAGAACTTTCCATTATCTCCAAGCCATTTTGTTGAGTAATAGTCGGTATATGCATCTTTATTGGTAGAGGGAGCAGTCTCAATTGAGAGTGATTGATCTTTGAAAGCTTTTGTTTTAATGATAGTGGATTTTTTAGTACTAAAATCAAAAAGATAGAGATAGGACTTTCCTCCTGGCTCTCCAGGCATAAGATATTTATAGGTTTCGAGTTTCGGTCTCGGTTGTGCAAGAACATTTATTACCCAAAGATCCTTAATATTGCTTTGATTGATTCTTGTTAATGCAAAGTGTTTTGAATCTGGAGACCATGCTGCCCCGCAATAGCTTCTTTTTGTGGTGTCGGCTTTTCCCTCCTTATCCCATGCTCCACTGCCGTATGAAAAATCTTTTATTCCATCTGAGGTAATTTTGTATTCGACAATTGTAGAATCTTTCTCCTCTTCAGTCGCCTTTTTAAGATTTTCCATATCCATATACCAGATATTGTAGTTTTTGGTATAGATAGCAAATTTTCCATCCGGAGAGACATTAGCCCATCTCGGATACTCCTTCTTCTGCTCTTTATCAGTTACATCTGTGAGTTTACCTGTATTGATATCATATTCAAAGTGGAAAACTTTTTTCCCATTGGATTTGGCATTTTTTTCCTCTTTTCCTCCCTTTACCTTCTCCTCTTTTTTCTTCTTTTTTGAGTCGTCAGGTAGAGAACTCATAATATCGAAGGTAAAAATTTTATCCTCCTTTAATTTAAGATTTGTTATAGGAAGATGAAGTGCGTCAAACGGATCCTTTATGATCTCTGTAATTTGTGATGCGAGTTCGCCCATCTCCCAGATCTCCCGTTTACTCCCTGTTGCGGGGTCTACTATATAGTATCTTTCTCCACTTGTGGTTTTGTATTTGTACCAAAATTTATCGGAGTTCTTAAACCAGTTTACATCAACCGAGGTTGAGAAGACGTGGCTGTTGACCTTTTTTGGTGAAAATCTTTCTGCCAAGTCGTAGTTAGCTTTTGTTACAGCCTGTTGACAGTGCGCTTTTGTGATAGATAAAAGCGGAATAGCTGCTAATGCAGCACTGAGAAGTAATTTGTAGGTAGTATTCATATAATGTTTATTTAAAGGTTAATATTTCCTTTCCCATTCACCAATCTCCATGTCGGTTATCTTTTTCCCCTCTATTTTGAATCTGAGAGCGCTCCTAACATTGTGAAAGCCTTGAACACCGGCGGCTCCAGGATTAAGCGCAAGAAGATTGTTTTTTTTATCATAAATAATTTTCAGTATGTGAGAATGGCCGCATACAAAGAGATCGGGTTTTTCGGCTAAGATATATTGCATTGCCTGCGTGGTGTATCTCCCGGGATAGCCTCCTATATGCATCATCACTATCTTCACCTCCTCAACAGTGAAGAGTTGAACTTCGGGCACGGAGAGTCTTATCATATAGTCGTCGCAATTGCCGTATACTCCCTTCATCGGCTTGAATTTGGAGATTGTATCGAGCGTTTCTAAGTTTCCGAAATCGCCGGCATGCCAGATAGTCTCTACCGGCTCAAAAAAATTCTTCAGTTTATCGTCGAAGAAGCAGTGTGTATCAGATATGAGGCCTATTTTTGTCATTATCGGTCTCCTGAATTTATAATTTGATGATTATTTTCTTCTTGTAGAGGAACATAGCCATACCTGTGAAGATAGCTACATATATTAGAGCAAAGATAAGAGAGGAGACCTCGTTGTTTGTTCCGACAATGGCAACGCAGAGATGTTTGTAAAACCAGCTGTTAACATTTACAGTCTGTTCCGTAAAGTAACCTTGGTCATTCATTGCAATGGTCGTCCATTTTATTACCCGCCCGAATATTTTTGCAAAGAGCCCTGCCATGACGAAGGCAAATAATGGATTCATACCAAGTGCTTTAAATGGCGTAAAGGCCTTTTCTTTTCCCTTAATATCTATGAAGTAGATAAAAAATGCAAGCATTATTGTAGCCCAGCCTCCTGCATATAGTACGTAGGAGCCTGTCCAGAGCGGTTTGCTTACCGGGTACCATATTCCCCATACTATTCCGCCTGCAAGACAGACGAGACCGGTGGTATATAATTTTGCCACAACATCTATCTTATGCTCTGTTGTCCTTATCATGTTGCCAAGTAGGAATCCGAGGAGTACGGTACATGCTCCTGATAGTGAACCTAATAATCCCTCTGGATCAAAAGGTATTCCGTAGCCGTGATATACATGTGTTTCGCCTAATAGCGCAATATCAATAGCGCCTGAACCTTGTCCTGCAAGCGAGAATGCGCCTGCAGCACCATCTACCATTTCTGCATTGTGGTTACCTATAATGAAGAGAATCAGCCAGTGAAGTCCCATAAGAATAACCATTGCGGGAATTATCTTTTTAGGTTTTTTAAGCCAAAGTGCTACCAGCCCTCCAAGTAGATAACACATTGCTATTCTTTGCAGTACCCCGAATATTCTTATATGTTGCAGATAATTTATATAGTTTTGGCCGCAGGTTAGTTCCGGGTCCGGTGAGGTAGGATAGAAAGGAAATGCATTGAGACCGAGACCTACAATGAAGATCAAAAAGCCTCGTTTAAGCAATTTCTTAACGCTTGTTGCGCTCAGGCTCTCATTATATTTTGCAAATGAGAAGGCCATTGCAGCTCCTACAACAAATAGAAAAAAAGGGAAGACCATATCCGTAGGAGTACATCCCACCCATGGCTTATGCTCAAGAGGTGGAAATATGTGACCCCATGAGCCGGGATTATTCACCAGAATCATGCCGGCAACGGTCATTCCTCTAAGAACGTCAAGAGCCACATATCTATTGCTTTTAACTTGTGACATATTTTTATCTGTTTACGCTAATAATCAATACCCGGATGCAAATTTAATCTTTTTGTTGGTATATTTGCATCAACAATAGATAATAATGCTGTATGGAGTTGTTTTATTCTACATCTGTAACTAGAGGTCTTTGCATTTTGGAGGGACAGGAGGCTGTGCATTGTTCAAAAGTTTTGAGACACAGGGTGGGAGATGAGATAAATATTGTGGATGGTTGTGGGAGAATGTTGTTGTGCAGGGTAATGAACATTCTCAAAAACTCGGTTGAGTGTGAGATTCTCTCTAATTGTGAAAATTTTGGAGCTCATCCTTATAAATTGGCCATGGCTGTTGCTCCTACAAAAAATATTGACAGGTACGAATGGTTTATAGAGAAGGGTACTGAATTGGGAATGGATTATATAATACCTGTGATAGGAGAGTGTTCGGAGAGAAGAGTCATTAACACAGAACGTGAGGAGAAAATAATTATTTCAGCTGCCAAGCAGTCGCAAAAGGCACTCTTCCCTCGTTTATATGAGGCAGTAAAGGTAGAGGAGTTTATTAAGAATCATGAGGAGATTCTTGGAGTGAGAGAGGTTCGGGCCGGATACGATACTCCGGGTGAACGTAGAGCCGAAGTTAATGAAGAGGAGCCAAAATTACAGGAGACGCATCGTTGCTATGAGAGATTGAAAATGATTGCTTTTTGTGGTAATACAAATAAAAGATTCATTAATGGTGCTGTGCGGGAGTATCTTTCGAGATGTAACTTACAAGGCATTGAACCATTCTTTATTGTGATGATAGGTCCGGAGGGGGATTTTTCTCAAAAGGAGGTTGATTTAGCTCTTGAGAACGGATTTATTCCTCTACATCTTGGCGAATCGCGGCTTAGAACAGAAACGGCAGCCGTAGCCGCCGTTTCAAATATATACTTCTCCTGTTCCGATTCATCTTATTAAAAGAGAGATGAATAGTTGTCTGAAGAGATATTATTGAGGGAGTTTTGCCTCCTTTGTGGAGATTTCATAAATTCTGTTTCCGTTAATCATTTGATTTTCAATATCAAATACTTTATTATAGGTAAGAAAGTCTACACTTGCAATTGTCCCATTTAACCATGAGTCAAAGGTTGGATAACAACTGCTTATATTATTACTCTCCAATGGATAGGCGAACCAGTTTCTGCCAACCACTCCGGCGACTCCATTCTGTGAAAAGGAGCGTTTAGTATCGGTAATAACCAGGCCGTAAGGTCTCGAATTTTTGTCAAGCATAATACCATACTTATCATTAACGGAGTATAATGTATTTCCACTCGAAACTATGTACCAAATTACAAGAAGGGCTCCGTCGCTTGTTGTATAGTTGCCGCTTATTACCTTTTTAAAGAGAGGGGAGTAAAAGTTTGCCTCTTCTTTGGTGTTTAAGAATCCCTCCCTTCCGTCGAAGAGTTCGGCCCGGCAGTCTGATATTACAATATTGTCGTAAATCATATTTTTGCCGTTGTAAATTCTGCATCCTAATTGAATATTGTTAACACTTCCCAAGGCAATGGGGTGAATACCTATATACCAATTGTTCCCCTTGGTTACATATTTTGTGTGGATAACAATATCGTTGTAGTCGTAGTCGCCACTTTTAGTATCCTCGAAGGCTATAGTTTGCCACATTTGCCATGTCCCCGCATTAGGATCGGAACCATCTTTATATGTTACCACAATATCAGATTCTGCCTTTGTAGCCGATGAGGATTTTGAAACAGTAATTACAACGCCCGGTTGATTTACAATGGCAATTGTGTCGATGCCTAATGTAACATAGGTCGTTTTACCGCTTATATATGGAACAGTAAATTCTTCTGTAGTAGTAAGTCTTGCCACTAAATTGGAGCTATTGTTCTCCACGTTATTTTTAACGCATGACAATGCTGTAAATGTTACAGCTAATAGTAGTATTACTTTATTCATGATTTTATTATTTTGCGGATTATCATTGTTGCAAAGATAATAAAAAATACGAATAATTAATTATAGTACCTTTGCTATATATTAATCTATATAGCAACACTTTATAACTATATTTATTCTCTTATTATTTCAACCTCATTTTTTAGTCCGACCTTAATGATTTGTGAGGCTTGGTGGGTTGAACTGTCGAATTGCGGGTCTACAACAAAATCTACGGCATTTAAGATCTCATCCGTGATCTCGTCATACGATTTCGGAGAGGGTTCTCCTGAAATATTAGCAGAGGTTGATACAATAGGTTTATGGAATCTCGATATGAGTTTATTACAAAATTCATTGTCGGGAATTCTTATACCGACTGTGCCATCTTGAGCTATTACATTTTTTGCAAGGCCCATTGCTCCCGGGTAGATAATGGTCATCGGCTTATCGTTGACTTCCACCAATGAGATTGCTATTTCAGGTATTTGCTTTATATACCTGCATACCATATCAAAATTTGCAGCAAGAACAATAAGGCTTTTACTGTCGGAACGTTGTTTAATTTGATAAACTCTTTCAACGGCTTTTTCATTTGTGGCATCGCAGCCTATGCCCCAGATAGTATCGGTCGGGTATAAAATTACTCCGCCCTCCTTCATAATTTTGATTGCTGAATCAATTTGCGAATTCATGACGATTCGTTTTAAATTTTTAATAGATTAATAGTTTATAATAGATTGGAATATAAATCATTTACGTGTTTTGACATTTCCGAGTCCCTAAAATTTCTTGCATAGAGATAACCTCTTTTAATGAGATCATTCGTAAGTGAAGAGGAGTTGTATAGTTCTCGGATATTGCCCGCTATCTCTTTGGCATTATGAGGATCTACGAGTATCGCCCCATCTCCTCCGGCCTCCGGCATAGATGAGATATTGGAAGTTATTACCGGAACGCCGGCTGTTATCCCCTCAAGTACCGGTAGTCCGAATCCCTCAAAAATAGAGACGTAGATTAAAGCTACCGCCTGTTTGTATATTGCGGGAAAATCGCCGAAAGAGGCGTTGTGTATATATTTTATTCGATCACTTACCCCCAGCTCTTTTGCTGTTGCAATAACCTTCTGTAGGTATGGAGTTGCTCTGCCTATTGCCACAAGCGAGATCTCTTGCGGAATCTCCGGGAGTGCTTTAACAATTGTTTCTAAATTTTTGCGCTCCTCCATTGTCCCGACACTGAGTATAAATTTCTCAGGCAGAGAGTATTTTTGCTTTATCTGTGATCTCTGTTCTAAAGAGGGAGAGTTATAGAAAATTTTGTCGCAACTCTGATAAATAATCTCAATCTTCTCTGCTTTAGCGCCAAAAAAACTCATTATATCGTCTGCTGTCTGTTTGCTTATTGCAATTATCTTATCGGAATCTTTACAGGCATTCGCAAATTTCTTCTCATAAATTTTTCTATCTATTGATTTATAAAGTTGCGGATAGCGCATAAAGATAGCATCATGCATAGTAACTACTTTTTTTGCGCTGAAATTTGATGAGGGCAACTCTCCGCTGAGTCCGTGGAAGATTTCGATCTCGTTTTTTGCAATATCTTTAGTTATGCCGAAACTTCTCCATAGCGAATGTGGCAGAATACAATCTACTCCTCTCGGCATTATAACCTCTATATTGTCCCTTTTTACAAAATCGAACATTTTATTCTTCTTGTCGTATTCCGGAGTAAAAAGAGAATACATATTTTCCGGATAGTAGGAACTCATCGAATTGATGAAAGCTCTGCTGTAATTGCCGAGCCCCGAGAAATTAAGGAACGCTCTTTTTGCGTCAAAACCTATATTAGCCATCTTATGAGTTGTTAAATTACTATTTCTGCAATAATCGGATAGTGGTCGGAAAACTTCTCTTTGCCTATTATATGTCTGGTACTATCGAATTTTTCGGGGAATAATATATAGTCAATTCTCAGTAAAGGCCAAAGGATTGTAAAGGTACTGCCGAATCCTTTTCCTGACTCTTTGAAGGAATCCTTTCTTCCGGAGGAGAGTTTGTGATATGTATAGGACATTGGGGTGTCGTTAAAATCTCCGCATATTATTGCGGGATAGTTACTTTTATAGAGGGTATTCAAAATCATATTTACCTGGTCAGACCGTTTTATGAAGCTCCCGAGCATTTTTTCATGTACCTCAATAAAATCGTTACTTATCTCCCTTCTGTTTCTGTTGGTTTTATCACTTAATCTTTGTACAATGGAGGCGAAAGAGATATTGTAAGATTCCAAGTGGTTGTTGTAAATGCGTATTTTTCTACCGTAATGGTCTATATCTATATAGATTGAAAGGTTGGTGCTTTTATGGAAAGTTAATTTTCCTGAGGAGATTATCGAGAATTTACTAAAAATAATATTCCCGAAGTGCTTGCCGTTCTTAACTTTGAAAAAATGATAGAATTTGTATTTATACTCCGGCAAAAGAGAATCGGCTTGCGGAATACTATCTACATAGAACTCTTGACAGCAAACAATATCTGCATTATTACCGCGGATACATTCTAGTATTGCTGCTCTACATTCACCTCTGTTAAGTTTCTTCCTCGAAGAAGAAAACATTCCGACATTATAGCTCTCTATCTTTAATTTTATACCCTCTTTATTAATGTTGTTGTTGCTTCCGAATTTGAAAAAAAGTTCCGTGAAGAGAAGAGAGGGCAAAATAACAATTAGAGGAATCCATACCGACCTGCTCCTGTTTATTATTGCCATTATCATAAGGCAGATATTGATAAACAGAATAGGAATGAAGTATAGCCCGAAAAAGAGTGGCACTCCGAATTTGGAAGGGTCGACATAGATCGATATGTAAGAGAGTACCATTGCGGTTCCGGCCACAATAAGTATTATCCTAAATACAAACCCGAAGAGGAAAGGCGACTTTTTTCTGGAGTGTGTAGCCATGTTAATAGAGTCTGTGATTCTTTTTCCAGTATATGATAAGGAAGTATCCGAAAATCATACCGCCGAGGTGGGCAAAATGGGCGATGTTGCTACCCGGAGAGGAGATTCCGAGAATAAGTTCTAGAGCACCGAAAATCATGACAAAATATTTGGCTTTCAATGCTACCGGAGGTATTATAAGTTGCAGAACGTTGTTCGGGAAGAGCATTCCGTAGGCCAGAAGCAGGCCGTAGATTGCTCCGGATGCTCCTACTGTCGGGGTTCTGAAGATGTCGACTATTTGAGATTGAGCTATTATTTCTCCTGCTCTGTATGCCGATTCGAGATTGCTTACCTCTATATACATTACGAGAGAGTGTATTATGGCTGCTCCTATACCTGTCACAAGATAGTAGAAGAGGAATTTCTTGCCTCCCCATACGTTTTCGAGGACGCTTCCGAAGAACCATAATGTGTACATATTAAAGAAGATATGTACAAAACCTCCATGCATGAACATGTGGGTTATTATCTGATAGGGTTTAAAGAGCGGGGATTGAAAATAAAAAAGTGCGAATTTCTCATACATGAAGTTTCCTGTCAGCATTGTTATAATAAACATGATGACATTCAGTATGATGAGGTTTTTTACAACCGGAGGTATTCTATTAAACATAAGCTATATTCTCTTTATCTTGTTTTAAATTTATCTGCTATTTCATTGAGGGTGATTATTGTTACACACCTCTTTCCTTGAGGGGAGATATCGGGGTACTTGCAGGCAAAGAGTGAATCTATTAGTATTTGAGCCTCAAGTATATCTATTTCGCTCTTAAAGAGGCTTTCCGATTTTACCATGTCGGAGGCTATTTTTTCCTTCATTCTCTTTTTCATCTCCTCTGCTCCTTCGGAATTGTCTTTCCCCTCATTCTCCAACTCTTTAAGGTCGCTTAGAATGTTCTCTATACATTCCGACGGGGCAATTTGTTCATTTGCAAAGATGGCCGGCATGCCGTATACGACAATGCAATTCTCTCCGAAAGGCCTAAGATCGAACCCTAATTGTTTCAACTGTTCCTGGTGCTCCATCAATAGGTGGTAGCTTTCTGCCCGGACATCTATGGTCTCTGGAAAAAGGCTCTCCTGAACCTCCGGATTGTCGTGGCTGATTGAGTCGAGGTATCTTTCATAGAGTATTCTCTCCTTTGCTCTTCTCACATCAATTAGCAAAAGACCCGATTTAACAGTTGTAACAATATATTTGCCCTTTATTTGTAGGATAGAGCCGCTTTCGGCAAAATTATCATTCAATCCCGGTGCCTCATCTACCTCTTTGTGTTGCCCGTATGGATTTTTTGTCTCAAAATCCGAGCCTGCGTCTCCAAATTCATTGCTGTTATCTTGGTTTTCGCTCTCAAAAGGGTTGAAAAGCGGATTATAGTCTATCTTTGGCGGCTTCATGTATTTCTCTCTATTGGAGTAGAAATCAGATTTTACTGCCGGAATTTCAGGACTCCCCTCTGTGTCGAAGTCCAGTCCTGGCATGAAGGCACCTATCCCGATAGCCTCTCTCACAGCGGCAAGAAGTATTTCAAACATTACCGATTCATTCTCAAATTTTATCTCGGTTTTTGTCGGATGAATATTTACATCCATCTCCGAAGGCTCTACCTGCAAGTAGAGATAATATGAGGGAGCTGAGCCCTCGGGTATTAGTTTGTCGTAGGCCTTCATTATGGCCCGATGCAGCAGAAAACTTTTGAAGTATCTGCCGTTTACGAACATATATTGGTTCTGTTGATTTTTCTTGGATAGTTGAGGGTTTCCCACGTAGCCGCTTATTCCGGCCACATGTGTAGAGACATTAAGGTTTATCAAATCTTTTGCCGAATTAATCCCGTCTATTTGGATTATGCGCTGTTTAATATTTTCGGTAACAGGCAGATGCATTAAGGTCTTTGAGTTGTGAATCAGTTTGAATTCAATTCCTGTTTTGGTGAGAGCAATTTTTATCAGCTCAGAGAGGATTTGCCTGAACTCATAATTATCTGATTTTAAGAATTTTCTGCGAGCGGGTATATTGTAGAAAATATTTCTTACGGCAATATTGGTTCCTTGCGCAGCTCCCGTTTCGCAGCATGAGACTATTTTGCTCTCGGCAATACAGACCTCCGTTCCTGTCTCCTCACCCTCTTTTCTGCTCTTCATTGTGATCTCTCCGCAGGCGGCGATTGAGGCAAGAGCTTCACCTCTGAACCCGTAAGTTGAGATATGATATAAATCCTCTGCTTTGGAGATTTTTGAGGTAGCGTGACGCTCAAAACAGAGCACAGCCTCCTCTTTTGTCATTCCGCAGCCATTGTCTATAACCTGTATGAGTGTGCGTCCTGAGTCATTAATTATTACCTGAACCGATGAGGCTCCGGCATCTACGGCATTCTCTACGAGCTCTTTCACGACAGAAGCGGGCCGTTGTATAACTTCTCCAGCGGCAATCAAATTTGAAATCTGATCAGGTAATACTTTAAGCATTTCTAAAAGAGCAACCCGTAGTATTTAATAAAATAAAGAAGGGCAACGAGGATAATTGCCAATGTGAGAAGATTCAAAACTCTTTTTGCAGGATTGATCACCTTTCCTCTCTTTGACTCATATCTCATCTTTTGGAACGATCCTCTAATGTTGGCCCCAGGCACGTACTCTCCTTTTTCCTTCATTGCTGCCTCTTCCATTTTTTTGTTGAGTCTCTCTTTCCGCTCATTATAAAAGAGCGGCTGGTAGTTGAAGACTCTGTGTCCCGATTGTTTGAAAAATATTAGTCCCATAATTAATGCAAAGATAAAATTTTTATGATTAATCAAAACAAATTTTATCTTTCATTATCTAAACAAAATTACTATTTTTGCCCATAGAACCTTTGTTCAGATAATCACACTGTTAATAGAGGGTTTTGTTATAAATAATGGCCTGAAAGCAGGTTCTTTTTAACTATTAAATAAGTTTTATAAGATGCAAGAAGTAGATTTCAGAGTGGGAAACGGATATGATGTGCATTTGCTGGCGGATGGATTGCCGCTTTATCTTGGAGGGGTAAAGATAGAGCATTCCAAAGGCTGTATTGCCCATTCTGACGGTGACGCCCTTATTCATTCTTTATGCGATGCACTTCTTGGTGCATTGGCTCTTGGAGATATTGGAAAGCATTTTCCCGATAGTTCCGCAGAGTTCAAGAATATAGACAGTAAAATTCTTTTAGCTCGTACCTATATGCTGGTAAAGGAGCAGGGTTATGAACTCGTTAATGCAGATTGTACTCTTCTTTTACAGAGGCCTAAAGTGGCACCCTATATAGTCTCTATGCGTCGTGCGTTGGCAGAGGTGATGGAGGTTTCATTTGAGAGAGTTTCCGTTAAAGCGACAACTACTGAGGGTGCGGGATTTGTGGGTAGAGAGGAGGGAGTGGCCGTTTATTCTACCGTTTTGCTTAAAAAAAATCTATAAAGGAGGGTTTTTTAAAAAAAATTCATATCTTTGCACCCCTAAAGTAAAAATGCTCTGTATCTCTGCAGATGCAAAACTTTGGAAGAGTTTATATTGAGATATGGTGTAATGGTAGCACAAGAGATTCTGGCTCTCTTGGTCCGGGTTCGAGTCCTGGTATCTCAACTACATGATGGCGCGGTAGCTCAGCTGGTTAGAGCGCATGATTCATAATCATGAGGTCCCCAGTTCAATCCTGGGCCGCGCTACAAAAAATAAGCAGCCGAAAGGCTGCTTATTTGCATATATTGAGACCGTATTTGGTATAATTTACTGCGTTACAGAAGAGATTACTTCATTATAGTATAGAATAATTGAAGCGTAGGAGGATTGGATGAGGCTGGCCCATTCAATTGACCTCCGTTGTAGTCAAAAATATTAATCGAATAGGAGGTAGTACCATAAGAATTTGTTGAGGAACTTATAGGCATCAACCAGAAATTATAGGTATTGTCGAGTTCCGACCTCTCTTTGGTAATCATTTTTTGGATAGTGGAGGTAATATCTCCGGAATAGTAATTAAATGTTCTATCTAATACACCCTTGGCGTTCCCATTTGAGTTTATATCGTCGCAATTGTAATAGTAGGTGATATTATAGTCTGTTTCCTTTTTTCTATAACATGGAAATAAATAGGCCGGATAGTGAGTCAGCTTGTCTATATTTTCCGGAGCACTAAAAGGGAATGTTATTGTAGCTCTCGATAAAAGGATTTTTGTTCTATCGTAACCTTTTGCCTTTATCCATGCGTCTATCTGATCCTTTAGAGCATCCATCTTAATATACGGCTTAATACCACCGATGCCCTCTACCGGAAGTACTGTCTGTGCAACTGTAGTCTCCTTATTGGCTGTGCTATATGAGGAGAGATTGAGGCAGAATTTATAACCGAACGACATAACTACGGTTGTATCTTTTCTTGCCATTCCGCTTTTCCATGTTGGCTGAAAGTTGTACTTAAGGTACAGATAGGTGTCTCCGTATGAGAATTGATTCAATCTGCCTCCGATTATGCCGGCAGGAGGTGTACTCGATTTAACATAGAGCCCGCCGAATCTTTTACTGAAGAGATTTAGCGAATCAAGTTCCGTGTCGGTTGCCGTAAGAAGTTCTTTACCAAGTGAATTATTTAGGTATATCTTTAAAGTATCCCCTCCGTAATAGGTTATTGCCTTATTATTTAGCGGGGTAGGGTAGTAACTCGATGAATTAATGCTGTTGTTGTAGACGTTTATTGTATCGAGCGGTTGTTTTAACCTATATACAAATATATCTTGTGTTATACCATCCTGGTTATCCTCCATTGTGACAGATGCAGATTTTACAAATACAATGTAGGTAGAGATGATTACCGGATCTTGTCCATAGCGTGTGCCGGTATAGTAAGGCACTATATTGGCTGCTGTACTGAACTGTGCGAGCCCCATTTCGGCAGTATTAATGGCTCCTACCATTAGATATGAAGTAGAGGCCCCCTGAAGGCTATCGGCCATTTTGAGGTCGACCGGTATATTGAAAGAGGCGGTCTCCATTTTGAGTTTTTGGTCGTCAGGAATATTGCCCGATCCCAATGATTTGTCTACGGTTATGCAAGATATTACAGAAACAGCAGCAAGAACAAATACGGCCGGAAAACTAAGTGCTTTGCTAAAATGAGTCATTCTCTAAAATTTTGTTGTAAAATTGGTTATACTTGTCTATGTATTCAGTATTTGTCTGGCTTATTTCCTGATAGGGAAGTACCGGGAGTCCTGATTCCTTAATACATCCTGAAAGCTCTCTGCAGAGCTCCTTACTTCCGTAAATTATACCATCTGAATACTGTATGGCAAGTTTAGCAAGATTTATGCCATTAGCTTGATTTAATATCTCAACGTCCTTAGCTTTTATTCCTGTCATTGTTATTTTTGATTTCATTTTATGAGAGAAATTCTCTCTTGAAATCTCATCGTATAGCGACAGGACTACTTTGCTCTCTGTGAAAATTGGATCTTCTTTATATGCTTTTTTTAGATAAATTGGGATCAAGTTTGAGATCCAACCTTGACAATGAATGATATCCGGTTTCCATCTTAGCTTTTTAACTGTTTCTAAAACACCTCTTGCAAAGAAAATAGCACGTTCGTCGTTGTCTTCAAAGAAAAGGTCTGATTCAGAATCGTAATAGACGGCTTTTCTGTGGAAATAATCATCATTATCAATAAAATACACCTGCATTCTTGCGGCAGATATTGAGGCAACTTTAATAATGAGGGGTCTGTCAACATCATTGACTACGATATTCATACCGGAAAGACGGATAACTTCGTGCAATTGATTCCTGCGTTCATTTATATTGCCGTATCGCGGAATAAATGAACGAATCTCTTTTCCTGATTCTTGAATACCCTGAGGCAAGTATCTTCCGATAATTGCTGCCGGTGATTCCTGAGAATAGGGGAAAATCTCGGAATTAACAAACAAAACTCTCTTAATCTCTTCCATAATTATTTTTTCACTTCACAAAGGTAGTAAAAATAATTCAAAGATTTAGAATCTGTTTTGAATTACGGCGCATCCAAATTATAAAGAGATTCTTTAATTTATGATTTTTATATATCTTTGAAGTTTAAATATTATGAGAGGAAAAGATAAAAATATTATTGCGAGAAGGCTGATACATTCCTATTTGTCATCTATCATCAGCATCAGCTTGGTCTTGTTATTGGTCGGCATTTTTGGTATTCTTGCGGTTAATGCAAGGGCGGTGTCGAAGTACTTTAAGGAGAATATAAAGATTACCACGGTCTTAAAGGATAATGTAAGCGATAATGAGGGTAAGCGGTTTTGCGGAGAGATTAGCCGTCTGCCATTTGTACGTGCTGCGGAGTTTATCTCAAAGGAGCAGGGTACTGAGGAGATGAAAACTCTTCTCGGAGAGGATTTTTTGTCTGTTTTTGATTCTAATCCGATTCCTGTTTCTGTAGATATACGTCTTAACGAGGCTTATTTTTCTCCGGACAGCCTGACAAAAGTAAAGGCAGTTCTGATGGAGACCTCCAAGGTGGATGATGTTGTTTATGAAGACTCCCTAATTAAACTTGTTAATGGGAATATGGAGAAGATAGGAGTGGTTTTGGTTGTATTTATTGTTCTTCTTATGTTTATCTCCTTTGTGCTTATTAATAATACGGTTCGTCTGAATGTGTATACAAAAAGATTCTCAATTTATACGATGCGTTTGGTTGGAGCGACCAAGTCCTTTATCAGGGCCCCGTTTGTGATAAAGGCTATTTTTCAGGGGCTTATTGCCGGACTTCTTGCAACTACGGCACTCCTTGCGATTCTTTTTGTGGTTAAAAATGAGTTTGTTCAGCTCTTCTCGATGATGGATATAAGACTCCTTATTGCAGTTATGGGGGGAGTGATAATGCTTGGTATTTTTATCTGTGTTATTTGTACTTATTTTGTTGTTAACAAGATGATTACACTTAATAACAGTGATCTGTACTATTAGTATTTGAAATAATCCTGCGGTTTTAATATAGAGATCTGCGGAATTAATAATCTGGTTGTTGGGGAGGGCGGAGATAATTTTGTGAATATATATTTTAAAATAATATGGCGACAAAAAAAAATAATGAGGTGATGCAGGCTGCCGGGGAGCGCTTTGCAATACCTAAAGAGAATTTTATTTATATTCTGGCAGGACTCGGGGTAATGGTGCTCGGGTATATTTTGATGGCCGGCGGCGGATCTGACGATATGAATCTATTTAACCCCGCTATTTTCAGTTTCAGAAGAATAGTTCTTGCCCCGATTTTAATAGTGGGAGGTATAGTTGTGGAGATTGTAGCTATAATGAAGGTATGTAAATTCAAAAAACAGAAATAGTCATGACAGAAATTGAGGCAATAATCATGGGCTTGGTTCAGGGACTTACGGAGTTTCTTCCTGTAAGCAGTAGTGGTCATCTTACGATTTTTTCTGCTCTTTTTGGAGTCCAAAAGCAAAATCTCAGTTTTGAGGTAATTGTTCATGCCGCAACAGTATTGAGTACAATAGTTGTTTTCAGAAAGGAGATATGGAGGTTGATTGAGGGCTTATTCAATCTCAAAATGAATCCGGGTAAGGATTATATCTTTAAAATTTGCGTTTCAATGCTTCCCGTTCTAATAGTCGGGCTGTTTTTTAAAGATTTTGTAGAGAGTATGTTCGGTAGCGGGCTTTTTATTGTGGGACTTATGCTTCTTCTTACCGCTCTTCTCCTTTCGTTGAGTGAGATATTGGCTAAAAGAGAGGCAAGAAGGTCGGCGACAGCCGGTTCAGATGGTTTGTCTGGCAGGAGTGTTACCTATAAAGATGCCTTTATTATAGGTTTGGCGCAGGCGGTAGCGGTTATGCCTGGTTTGTCGCGTTCCGGTTCTACTATCTCTACCGGCTTGATGCTTGGGGTTAAGAGATCGGAAGTGGCTCAGTTCTCATTTCTTATGGTGCTTGTTCCAGTTTTGGGTGAGGCTTTTCTCGAACTGACCGGTGGGGAGTTTTCGGTTGCCGAATCAGGTCTAAGCGCAATATCGTTATTACTTGGGTTTATTTCGGCCTTCGTTGCAGGGCTTTTTGCCTGCAAACTAATGATAAATTTGGTTAAGAATCTTAAATTGTGGGGTTTTGCTATTTATTGCTTTATTGTGGGAGTGGCGTGCATAATTTCCAATATTTGTTGTTAATCCTTAATTTAATTGTATAGTAATTATATCTTATAATAGTATCCCGATATGGCAGTGATTGAGGAAGGAGTTTATTACTTTATCTCCGATATTCATTTAGGGCTCAACTATAAAGGGCCGGAGGAGCGTGAGAAGAAATTCGCAGCCTTCCTCTATTCCATTCCTCAGGGGGCTAAGGCAGTCTACCTGCTTGGTGATATTTTTGATTTCTGGTACGAGTATAAAAATGTCATACCAAGAGGCTATACAAGAACATTAGGGGCTATTGCCGCGCTTGTAGACAGAGGTGTTGAAGTCTATTTTTTTAATGGGAATCACGATATTTGGACCTATTCGTACCTCCAGAAAGAGATTGGTGTCAGAGTACTTGAACAGCCATATATTTTTACTGCCGGAGATAAGAAATTATGTATTGGGCATGGCGATGGGCTTGGAGAGGGAGATTATGGCTATAAATTTATGAATTCCATCTTCAAGAATAAATTTCTTCAGTTACTATTCAGCGGAATCCATCCCAGGTGGGCCTTTATGCTGGCTCAAAAATGGAGTAAGCATAATAGGCTTGTAAAGAATTTGCCATACGATTTTAAGAATGCAGATGAGCGGATAGTCAAGTTTTCTGAGAGACTTCAGCAAATGCAGCCCTCCGGGTCTAAAATTGATTATTTTATATATGGGCATTTCCATTATAAAACACAATATGATTTAAAGAGTGGTGGCCGTATGTTTTTACTTGGAGACTGGATAAATACAGGCAACTATCTTCTCTTTAACGGCTCGGAAATTCTCACCTGCGAATATTGATTTTTATGATGAGAAGAGTTAAATATATTATATTATACCTCTTTATTATATCTGCCGGCTCGGAGGCCGGAGCATATAATATTGATTCTTTACTCCAAAAATTTGACTCAAGTAAGAGCCGCCAGGAGAAGATAACCGTGGCAAACAATTTCTTTGTGTTGCTTCATAACGAGGAATTCACGGAAAAACTCATTCAATTCAATTCTAAAAGTAATTAGGACAGTATAAAGATGTTTGTTTGGTACTGGGCCGGAGAATATTTGTATGACCTGCAAGAGTATGATAAAGCCATTAATTATTCGGAGAAGGCTTTACCTTTATGCATAAAAAATCAGAATCAAATGCGGAGGAGCGATTGTGAAAATTTGCTCTCAATACTTTATTTTCGTAAAGCCGACTATACACTTGCTTTAAGCTATGCCAAGCAAAGTTTGGAGGCAAATAAAAAGATTGGTGATAAGAGTAGAATAAGCAGTACATTAAATACGATAGCGGGTATTTACCTTGCAGCTAAAGAGCCCAAGGAGGGTGAAAAATATATTCTCGAAGCTATCTGTAATAGTGAGGCTGTTCGTGATACCAGGCGTGTGGCTATTCAATATGGGATGGCCTCGGGAATTTATCACAGTCTCGGGGAGGATAAAAAGGCTCTTTCCTATGCTCAAAAGGCTTATGATATAGATTCTGAGATGGGGAATAGAGGGAAATCGGCGATCCGTCTCTCTCAAATGGCTACTGCCCAAATAGCTTTGGGTGAGAGTAAGGCAGCAGAACTCTCTTTATTGAAGGCTATTCCTGTTCTTAAAGAGGAGGGCAATCTGCAATCGTTAAGCATCTGTTATAATCAAATGGGCACTTTGCTTAATAAAAGAGGGGATTATAGAGATGCTGTACAGTATTTTAGAGATGCACTTGCGGTTTTTAAAGAGCGTAGAGATCTCTATAATGAAAGTAAATCCAGATATGGCCTATATGAGGCTTTAAATCATACTGATAAGGAAGAGGCTATACGGCACCTGCACCGCTACGCGGAGATAAAAGATACATTGTATGGCAATGATTTGGAAAAATTATTGAGTCAATACAATGCAAAATACAAAAATGAGGAACTTATTCTGAAGAATGAGCAGGAGCAGGCTCATACGCGAGTGGTGATGATCGTTTCAATATTTATTGTGATTATGCTCATCTTCCTGATTGCATTTCTTCTGTTTCTCTCCTGAGGTCGCAGGCGTAGGTATCTTTTGCAGAACGAAATGCAAAAGTCTAAAGACCTATTTTTTACCAATATAACGCATGAGTTTCGTACACCGCTCACTATTATTCGGTCTGCGGCTCAAGATATTATTGAGCAGGCTGGGGGAGATGAGAGTATACGCAGGGATGTGATGGATATTATGACTCACGGCAGTAATCTTTTAGTTCTTATTAATCAGATACTCGATATTGCAAAAATAACCTCCGGAGTGGCTCACCCGCAGTGGAAGCACGGAGATATTGCGGGATTCATCTCAATGATATGTGAGAGTTATGAAAAATATGCCGCCGGGAAGGGGATTCGCATAGCTTTTACCGCTCAGGAAAGGAGTGTTGAGATGGATTTTATACAATTATAGATGAAGAGGCTGTCTGAATTTTTTTAGACAGCCTCTTGTAGTTATTTTGTATAAGATATTGCAGGTGTTCCGGGGTCACTCTCTGAACATTGAGTAGTATAGGCTATTGAAGGAGCCGTTGTAATACATTTTGACGAGTTCCTCAACAACTTTATCCTCACCGTATTTATCATATGGCTTTTTGAGATCGGAACCGAATATCTTTGCGACAAATTGCCAAAAACCTGCTGTCAAGGTTCCTTTATAACCTTTTATTATATAGAAGGAGGTTTGTCCCACCTCTCTGTCTATCAATTTAAGTAGGAGTCTTCCTTGTGAAAAACTTAGGTTTTTAAGAGGTTTTTCGAACTCTTTGAAGAGTCTCTTCTCATATTGTTTTACATATTTGTCACGTTCTCTTCTCGTGAAATTTGAGTTGGTAATTGTACTGTCGGCTTCAAGTATTATTCTCTTGGCAAGGAGTGCGTAAGGATACACTTTTTTAAAATTATAGACTGTCTTGTAGTAGTCTCTCCATTGTTTTCTCTTTGTCCAAGGGTTTGGTCTATCGAAAACATAGACGGGAGCGAGTTTGTCGAAATAGACCGTATCGCCCATCTCAACCTTGAACCCCATCAGTCCTCCTTTTGCCGGCGGCAATACATCTGGGATCATCTCCTGCAAATCTCTCTGCTGTTTTGTCTGCTGAGCCTGTAACGGCAAAGTAAGTGTTAAAAATAATATGACTAAATATTTTTGCATATAAATGTGCCCCAAAATTAATTCCTTTTTATTATCTTTGACACTCAAATGCGAAAAACATTCCATTTTTTTTAAAAACTTTACCTAACCTAATTTATACTAAAATGTTCGATCTTTCCAATTTTACGCCATGGTCTCTCTTTACTGATTTTGGAATTGTGTGCGCTCTGCTTCTTTTCTCAAAACTTCTTAGGGTTAAAATAAAACTTATACAACAACTCTTTATCCCGCCCAGCCTTATTGCCGGTCTTTTGGGACTTACATTTGGCCCGAACGGGCTTGACTATCTGCCTCTTTCCGGGAATTTAGGTTCATATTCGGCAATAATGATTGCGCTTGTGTTTGGTTCTCTTGCTTTTTCGTCTCCTAATGTTTCCTTTAAAGAGGTGACGCACAGAGTAGGTCCTATATGGATTTATGCTCAGGTGGGAATGCTTCTTCAATGGGGTATTGTGGGTGTTTTTGGTATTTATGTACTGATGGCTATTTGGCCTAATCTTAATGAAGCCTTTGGAATAATGCTCCCTACCGGTTTTTATGGCGGACACGGCACTGCAGCTGCAGTAGGTTCAGCATTTGAAAATTTGGGTTGGGATGAGGCAAGAAGTCTTGGCATGACAACTGCTACTGTAGGAATTATACTTGCGATTATTGGTGGACTTGTTATAGTTAAAATTGCTGCCAGAAAAAAATATACCTCATTTATTACGGATTTTTCTGAACTGCCGAATGAATTGAAAAACGGTTTGGTTCCAAAGAATAATAGAGAATCTATAGGCGAGGCTACAACCTCTTCAATTTCTATTGATTCTCTGACATTTCATATGGCGTTGGTCTTTGTTGCGGCGTTTTTTGGTTATTTGATGAGTATGGGGGTAAAATACTACTATCCCAAACTTGATCTGCCTGTATTCAGTTGTGCTTTTGTTGCGGGTTTAATATTGAAAAAACTATTCGATGCCACAAAAGTAAGCGATTATATTTGTGTGAAGACTACACAGAGGTTGAGCAGTTTCTTTACGGATCTTCTTGTGGTTTGCGGAGTTGCCTCAATTAAGTTGGATGTTGTGTTAAAATATGCGGCTCCTCTTGCTTTATTAATATTATTTGGAGTAGTAGTTGTGTTTTTTATAACATTTTATTTGGGAAGAAAACTTCTCAGCTCGTACTGGTTCGAACGCTCTATTTTTGCGTGGGGATGGTGGACAGGGACAATGGCAATGGGTATAGCACTGTTGAGAATAGTAGACCCTAAATTTAAAAGCAAGACAATGGAGGATTATGCCATTGCCTATTTGCCGATAGCACCTGTGGAGATTTTGCTTATAACATTTGTTCCTATAATGTTTGTCAATGGTATGGGTTCGTGGCTCATGATTGGTTGTATAGTAATTTCCGTGTTGTTGCTATTGTTAAGAAGAGTGATGAAATAGTTTATTTTTTAATTAAGGAGTTCAATTGATGAAAAAATGTAATTACATATTATTGTTTTTGTCTGTAGCTCTGTTTTTAACATATTCAAATACAGAGCTGCTTTATGCACAACGTAAGATTATCTCCGACGAGACGGTAAACAGAATACATAAAGAAATTATCTCTATCGATACTCATAATGATTCGGAGTCGTATTTGCTTCATCCGAGCAGGCATAATTCTCTGAGTACAGGGCAGGTCAGCATTGCTAAGATGTATGAAGGAGGGTTGGATGCCGCTTTTTTTGCCGTCTATTTGGAGCAAAAAGCGAATGATCTGCCTTCGCTCGATTCTGTTTATGAACAGTGTAAAAACGAGTTACGGCTCTTTATGAAATATGAAGAGAGGCATAAAGACAGCCTGGTGCTTATCCGTTCTCCTAAGGAACTGCTCTCTATGAAAAAGAGCGGTAAACGGGGTGCTGTAATGGCAATCGAAAATGGTTACGGAATAGGTGATAAGGTTGAGCGTATTAATGAATTTTTCAATATGGGTGTAAGGTATATTACTCTTTGTCACAGTAAGAATAATCTTATTTGCGAATCTTCCACCGAAACTCGTCCGGGGGAGAAGACCAAAGGTCTTACTGAGTTTGGCAAGAGAGTTGTACAAAGAATGAACGAGGTTGGGATGATTATAGATGTTTCCCACTCCTCCTCTGCAACCTTGATGGATGTTTTAAAATATAGTAAGGCTCCCATTATTGCCTCTCATTCCGGAGTGTGGAACATTAAGCATAATGCGCGTAATTTGAGAGATTCGGAAATGGTGGCTATTGCTGAGCACGGAGGTCTTATACAGGTAGCTACCGGCCGCTATTTTCTCTCCTCTTTGCCAAAGTCTCAGGTAGGTGTCTCTATACTTGCCGATCATATAGATTATGTGAAGAATCTTGTTGGTATAGAGCATGTGGGGATAGGTACCGATTTTGACGGAGGTGGCGGTGTAGTGGGGATGGAAAATTGCTCTAAGATGAAATCTCTTACAAAGGAGTTACTTTCGAGAGGTTATTCTCAGGAGGATTTAAGACTTTTTTGGGGAGGTAATTTAATGAGAGTATGGGGCGAAATACTTCATATCGGAGGGGTAAAACAATAACTTTATAATACTATGAATGATAGAATAAAATATTTAAGAGAGTTGTCGGTGAACGCACTGCCGTCGTTGTCAATAGAGCGTGCTTTGCTCGAAACCGATTTTTATAAAAAGAATGAGGGCAAGTACCCTATTCCCGTGTTGCGTGCACTCAATTTTTATAATTTATGTAAAAAGAAGAGTATATATATAGGTGATCAGGAGCTTATAGTGGGTGAGCGCGGTCCTGTTCCGAAGGCTGTTCCTACCTTTCCTGAACTTACCTGCCATTCGGTTGATGATTTTAATGTGCTAAGGAAGAGAGAGCTGCAGAGATATTCTATAAGCGATGAGGAGATTGAGATTTATCGTAAAAAGGTAATACCATATTGGACAGGAAGAACGCAGAGAGAGAGGATTTTTAATCATGTTCCTGAGAGTTGGCGTTCTTTGTATGAGGCGGGGCTTTTTACGGAGTTTATGGAGCAACGTGCCCCGGGACATACTGCTCTCGACGGGAAGATTTACAGGTATGGTATGTTGGATCTGAAGAGACAGATTAGACAACAGCTCGACTCTCTTGATTTTATGAATGATCCTGAGGCTACTGATAAGCAGGAAGAGTTGACTGCGATGGATATTTCATGTGATGCGGCAATTCTTTTTGCAAAGAGACATGCAGTTTTGGCCGAGAAAATGGCCGCCGAGATAGAGAATGAACTTTCTAACGCAGGTAAGAGAGTAGATTCTGAAGTTGCTAAGAAAAAGGCTGCGAGGGTGTTGGAGCTCAGGGAGATAGCAAAGGTTTGTAAATGGGTTCCTGCACATGCTCCGCGCAATGTTTGGGAGGCATTGCAGACCTATTGGTTTACTCATCTTGGTACCATTACAGAACTTAATGGCTGGGATGCGATGAATCCGGGTCATTTAGATCAGCATTTACAACCATTCTATGAGAAGGAGCTCAAAGAGGGAACGATTACTCCGGAGAGGGCAAAGGAGTTGATATCGTGTTTCTGGATAAAGGTTAATAACCATCCGGCTCCCCCTAAGGTTGGTATTACCGCCAAGGAGAGTGGTACCTATAACGATTTTACTAATATTAATTTAGGCGGTGTTAAAACCGATGGTTCTACCGGTGTTAGCGAGATCTCTTATCTGATTTTACAGGTGGTTGAGGAGTTGCATATTTTGCAACCCGGGAGCTCGGTTCACATAAGTAAAAATACTCCTGATGAGTTCCTTATGGCTGCCTCAAAGGTAATACGTAAGGGTTATGGTTATCCCTCTATCTTTAATTCCGATGGTTATGTTAAGGAGCTTGTAAGAGAGGGTAAAACTCTTGCTGATGCGAGAGAGGGTGGTTGCAGTGGTTGTATTGAGGTTGGAGCGTTTGGTAAGGAGGCTTATTTGCTAACGGGGTATCTTAATGTTCCTAAAATTCTTGAGATTACATTGAATAATGGTGTTGATCCCGTTACGGGAAAGCAAGTTAGTATTGCAACCGGAGATCCTCTGAAATTCAAGACTTTCGACTCTCTATACAAGGCATTCTATAAACAACTTGAGTATGTAGTGTCTCAGAAGATGCTGGTAAGTAATTATATAGATCGTATGTTCGCCAAGTATGCTCCGGCAACCTTTCTTTCCCTTTTAATAGACGATTGCATTAAGAGAGGAAGAGACTATTATGATTCAGGGGCGAGATATAATACCAATTATATACAATGTACCGGTCTCGGTACCGTGACCGATAGTTTTGCCGCTCTCAAAAAGTTTGTATATGATGATAAATCTCTTACAATGAATGAGATGCTTGATGCTGTGAGCAAGAATTTCAAAGGCATGGAGGTGCTCAGACAGAGAATAATCAATAACACTCCTTTTTTTGGTAATGATAATGATTATGCCGACAAGATAGCTGTCAGGGTCTTTAATGACCTATTTAATGTTATAGATGGTAAACCTAATATTAGAGGTGGGCATTATCATATGAATATGCTCTCAACCACATGCCATATCTATTTTGGTAAAGTTATGGGGGCAACCCCTAACGGTAGATTTGCTTCATTGCCAATTTCCGATGGTACTTCACCTTCGCAGGGATGTGATACTCACGGGCCCTCTTCGGTTGTAAAGTCTTTGGGTAAACTCGACCAGACTAAGACCGGTGGTACGTTGTTGAATCAGAGGTTTATTCCTAATCTTTTAAAGAAAGAGTCGGATTTGGTTAAGTTCGGCCACCTTATCAGAAGTTATTTTGCAATGGACGGTCACCATATTCAGTTTAATATTGTGGATACTGCAACTCTTCGCGATGCACAGAAGAATCCTCAGAATTACAGGGATCTTCTTGTGAGGATGGCCGGTTATTCCGACTATTTTAATGATATGAATACCGACTATCAGGAGGAGATAATAAAGAGAACGGAGAATAGTACTTTCTGATTTGGAGGTGATGGAGAGTTATATTTTTGATATCAAAAGATATTCTATAAATGATGGACCGGGAATAAGGATAACCCTTTTTTTTAAGGGTTGTCCTTTGTCTTGTGCTTGGTGCCATAATCCTGAGGGGATGAGTCCTGCGCAAAGCAAGATGTATACCCTTAATAAATGTATAGGTTGCGGTAGTTGTATTCGTGTTTGCCGGCACGGAGCACTTTCTATGGATAAAGGAGGCAAGGGTGTACTGACAGATAAAACGAAGTGCGTCTGTTGCGGGGAGTGTGCAGAGGTGTGTCCTTCCAAGGCTATGGAGATGGCCGGGAAAATTTATTCTGTAGAGCAGATTATGAGTGAGATACGCAAGGAGAAGCCGTTTTTTGAGGAGTCTGGCGGAGGTGTTACGTTTTGTGGAGGAGAGCCGCTCATGCACCCCAAATTCCTTCTTTCAATTTTAAAGGAGTGTGGGGAGGAGTCTTTCCACAGAAGTGTTGATACCTCTTTATATGCCTCTGAGGAGATTGTAAGGGAGGTGGCTGCCAATTGTGAATTATTCCTGGTAGATCTAAAATTGATGAATAATGTTCTACATAGAAAGTTTACCGGCGTTGATAACAAGCTTATTCATAATAATATCGAGTTACTTGCAGAGATGGGGAAGGATTTTATAATAAGAATTCCTCTTATAGAGGGGGTCAATTCTGACGATACCAATATTATTGCTTCAGCTAAGTTTCTCTCTTCATTGCCGGGACCCTCTCCTTTAGTGGAGTTGCTCCCTTATCACGATATAGCAAAGGGCAAGCATTCAAGATTGGGTACCGAATATAACAGTAAAAAGTTTGATCTGGCAACTCCTTCCGAAGCGAGGGTAGAGGAGGTAAAAACACTCTTCGCCGAGTATGGAATCAGAGCGATATGATATTTTCCAAATTGGCCATTCATTGTTTTTTTGCACTTTCATAAGTTTGTGAAAATCGTAATTTTAACATTAAAAAAAATCGTCCAAAATTTGTAAAAAAATATGCGAAATAGTTTGCATATAAAATATTTTGTGTATATTTGCAGCCCACAATTTTAGCTCCGTTACAGCTAAAGTTTTGAAAACTAAAGAATTAGATACAGCAGTATTATTGTTAAATTGTAGAAACAATGTTACAACCAAAAAAAACCAAATTTAGAAGGCAGCAAAAAGGCCGCATGAAGGGGTTGGCTCACAGAGGCAGCCAGTTGGCTTTTGGTTCTTTCGGCATTAAGACTCTTGAGTCTTGCTGGTTGACCGGTCAACAGATAGAGGCTGCACGTCAGGCCGTAGTTCGTTATATGAAACGTGAGGGTAGAATTTGGATCAGAATTTTCCCTGACAAGCCATTTACAAAAAAGCCTGCTGAGGTACGTATGGGTAAAGGAAAAGGTAGTCCGGAGGGATTTATTGCTCCTGTTACACCAGGTAGAATGTTGATAGAAATCGATGGCGTTCCATTGGCAATAGCAAAAGAGGCTCTTCGCCTTGGTGCCCAGAAATTACCTATTACTACGAAGTTCGTTATTCGTAGGGATTATGTTGAAGAATAATTTAAAGGAGATTGGGATATGAAAATTAAAGAAATACGAGAGCTATCCGCTAAAGATTTACGTGAGCGTATAGAAACCGAGAAAGTTTCTTTGGACAAATTGAGGTTGAACCATGCAATTTCTCCTTTGGAAAACACTTCTCTTATTAAGAAATCAAGGAAAGATATTGCAAGAATGCTCACCGTGTTGAGCCAATTAGAAAACCAGGATAATAAATAGAGCTCATGGAAAGGAATCTTCGTAAGGAAAGAGTTGGTGTAGTGGTAAGTAACAAGATGGAAAGATCTATTGTTGTTGCCGTAAAAACTAAGGAAAAACACCCTATTTACGGAAAGTTCGTAAATAAAACCACAAAGTTTGTAGCTCATGATGAAAAAAATGAGTGTAGTGAGGGCGATACCGTAAGAATTATGGAAACACGTCCTTTGAGCAAGACAAAACGTTGGAGATTAATAGAAATTGTAGAAAAAGTTAAATAGCCATGATACAGCAAGAGTCAAGATTAATGGTAGCGGATAACAGTGGTGCAAAGGAGGTCCTTTGTATTCGTGTTTTGGGCGGAACACGCCGCCGCTACGCAAGTGTAGGAGACAAGATAGTTGTCGCCGTAAAAAGTGCGATCCCGGGCGCAGATGCAAAAAAGGGATCTGTTTCTAAAGCTGTTGTAGTTCGTACTAAAAAAGAGGTTCGTCGTCCGGACGGCTCTTATATCAGATTTGATGAAAACGCATGTGTGCTGTTGAACAACCAGGGAGAAGTTCGCGGAACACGTATTTTCGGGCCTGTTGCCAGAGAGTTGCGTGATAATTACATGAAGATAGTTTCATTAGCTCCTGAGGTACTATAATTTAATGGAGGAAATTATTATGAATAATAAATTACATATTAAGAAAGGCGATATGGTTTTTGTAAATGCCGGCAACGAAAGGGGTAAATCCGGAAAAGTTATGTCGGTTGATACAGACAAGTCTCGTGCTATCGTCGAGGGTTTAAATATGGTAAGTAAACATACTAAACCTAATGCTAAAAATCCTCAGGGAGGTATTATCAAACAAGAGGCAGGAATACACATTTCCAATCTACAGGTAGTTGATCCTTCTAAAGGAGGACCAACCAAAATAGGTCGCCGTATAGGTGATAAGGGGAAATTAGTCCGTTATGCTAAAAAATCAGGTGAGGAGATCAAATAATGGCAGAAAAGAAGACAAAAGCTGCAGCACCGAAGGGTGAGCAGGTTAAGGTTAAGGGATATATTCCTTCCTTACAGAAAAAATATAAAGAAGAGATTGTAGGTAAAATGATGAAAAATTTCAGTTTCAAATCTGTTATGCAGGTTCCGAAATTGGAGAAGATTACAATCAATCAGGGCGTAGGCCAGGCTACAGGAGATAAAAAACTTGTTGAGGTTGCTCAAACTGAACTTTCTGTAATAACCGGTCAAAAGGCTGTATTGACATATTCTAAGAAGGATATATCAAACTTCAAACTCCGTAAGGGAACTCCTATCGGCGTTAAAGTGACTCTTCGCGGGACAAAGATGTATGAGTTCTTGGAAAGACTTATTACTGTCTCTCTTCCTCGTATCAGAGATTTTAATGGTATAAATGAGAAATTCGACGGCAGAGGAAATTACACTCTTGGTATTAAAGAGCAGATTATTTTCCCTGAGATAGATATCGACAAGATTACCAAAATTTTTGGAATGGAAATAACATTCGTTACCACATCCGATAAGGATGAAGTTGCAAGTGCGCTTCTTCGCGAATTCGGATTGCCTTTTAAAAATAACAAGAAATAATAAGGAGATACAATGGCAAAAGAATCAATGAAAGCTCGCGAGGTAAAACGCGCTAAATTATGTGCCAAGTATGCTGAAAAACGCAAACAGCTGAAAGAAGAGGGTGATTATGCCGGATTGGCTAAATTACCAAAAAATTCATGTCCTACAAGATTGCATAACCGTTGTTCACTCACCGGTAGACCAAAAGGATATATGCGTATTTTCGGTATAAGCCGTATTCAATTCCGTGAGATGGCCAGTAAAGGTCTTATTCCTGGAGTTCACAAGGCAAGTTGGTAGGAATAACCACACAGGTGAAATAATTATTAACAATTGGATATCGGGCACTTAATTGTGTCGGTACATTTAAATTTAATCAATATGACTGATCCAATATCAGATTTTCTAACAAGAGTTCGTAATGCGTACTTAGCAGGTCATAAGACTGTTGAGATTCCCGCATCAAAAATGAAAAAGGAGATAACCCGCGTTTTGCACGAGAAGGGATATATCCTCAGCTATAAGGTTATAGATGCTGCATCTATAGAAAAACCGTACGATGTCATCAAAATAGCTCTCAAATATCATCCTGAGACAAAGAAACCGGCGATCAAACAGATCAAACGTATCAGCCGTCCGGGTTTGAGAAACTATGCCGGTGTTGATGAAATGCCAAGAGTCCTCAATGGTTTGGGAATAGCAATTATCTCAACCTCAAAGGGCATTATTACAGACAAAGAGGCCAAAGAGATGAATATCGGCGGCGAAGTTTTATGTTTTGTTTACTAATTTAAATATCTAATAAATGTCACGAATTGGAAAATTACCTGTAAGCCTTCCGCAAAGTGTCAATATAACAATTGATGCTAATAATGTGGTTAAGGTCAAAGGACCTCTGGGCGAATTGTCTCAGAAAGTTGACCCTGATATCAAGGTCGCTCTGGAGGGAGGCGTAGTTAACGTATCAAGACCTACGAATCAACCGCGCCATCGTTCTATGCATGGATTATACCGCGCTCTCATCCACAACATGGTAGTAGGAGTCTCAGAAGGCTTCACTATTAAACAAGAGTTGGTGGGTGTCGGTTACCGTGTTGAAGTTAAGGGACAGATTCTCGAAATGAGTTTGGGTTATTCTCATGATATTCATTTCATGATTCCTAAAGAGGTTAAAGCTGAGGCTGAGCCTGTAAAAAAAGGAGCTAATCCTGTCCTTGTTTTAAAAAGTTTCGATAAACAATTGCTTGGAGTTGTTGCAGCTAAAGTACGTTCATTACGTAAGCCTGAACCTTATAAGGGTAAAGGTATTAAGTTTGTTGGCGAACAGTTACGTCGTAAGGCAGGTAAGTCGGCAAGCGCTAAATAATAAGGAGAAGGTATATGGCATTAACTAAAATAGAAAGAAGAAAGAGAATACATTACCGTATTCGTAAGGCAGTCAGTGGTACTGCCCAGAGACCGAGAATGTGCGTATATAGAAGCAACAAGCAGATATACGTTCAGTTTATAGATGATGTTAACAGCGTAACAATCGCTGCTGCGTCTTCTATGGATAAGACTATAGCAGAGCAGACAAAAGGAAAAACAAATATGGAGGTTGCCTCTATAGTTGGAAAGGCTGCTGCTGAGCGTGCAATAGCAAAAGGAATCACCGAGGTTGCATTTGACCGCGGAGGTTACCTTTATCATGGAAGAGTTAAAAATTTGGCTGACGCCGCTCGCGAGGGTGGTCTTAAATTCTAAGTTGACTATGGCAAATATGAATATCAAAAAGGTTAAGGCTGCTGACCTCGAATTAAAGGACAGACTTGTAGCCGTAAGAAGAGTAACTAAGGTTACTAAAGGAGGACGTCATTTCAGTTTTGCTGCAATAGTTGTTGTTGGCGATGAGAAGAGTATTGTAGGATATGGATTGGGAAAAGCCAATGAGGTTACTACCGCAATATCAAAAGGTATTGAGGATGCTAAGAAGAATCTTGTAAAAGTTCCTGTTCAGAAAGAGACTATTCCTCATGAGCAGACAGCAAAATTCGGTGGTGCGAGTGTATTTATGAAACCTGCGGCTCCCGGTACCGGAGTAAAGGCCGGTGGTGCTATGCGTGCCGTATTTGAGTCGGTAGGAATTCATGATGTGCTTGCTAAATCAAAAGGCTCTTCAAACCCTCACAATCTTGTCAAGGCTACTATAATAGCATTGTCGGAATTACGTGATGCATATACAATTGCAGGTTTGAGAGGTATACAGATGAATAAAGTATTTAAAGGTTAAGGAGGCAATAATATGGGAAAAGTTAAAATAACTCAGATCGTAAGTAAAAATGGCTCTACAAAACGCCAGATTGCTTGCCTACAATCTTTAGGTATCAGGAGAATTAATCAATCTGTTGAGATGGAATTGAATCCTGTAAACAAGGGTATGATAGAGAAGGTATTACACCTTGTCAAAGTTGAAGAAATTAGCTAATAGGAGATTTAAAGATGAAATTACATACATTAAAACCATCAGAAGGTTCTACTTCCAGAGAAAAGAGAATCGGTCGCGGTGAGGGTTCCGGACATGGAGGAACATCTACCCGTGGTATGAATGGTGCCAAATCAAGATCCGGATATTCCAGCAAGGCTGGTTTTGAAGGAGGTCAGATGCCTATTCAAAGACGTCTGCCTAAATATGGATTCACAAATCCCAACAGGATTGAATATAAGGCCATTAATGTTTCTATACTTCAAAATTTGAGCGAGAAACACGGAATCAACGAGATTACTGTTGATAGTATGGTTGAGTACGGTTTGGTCTCAAAAAAGGATTTAGTAAAAATTTTGGGTAATGGAGAGTTGAAGGCGCAATTAAATGTTTCTGCTCATGCTTTTTCTAAATCTGCTGTTGCAAAGATAGAATCTGCAAAGGGAACAGTAAACGTAATCTGAGCTTAAAATGAAGAAATTAATTGATACAATAAAGAACATTTTTAAAATTGAAGAGCTTCGGAAGAGGATCGTATATACTGTACTCCTTATTCTTGTATACAGACTCGGATGTTTTATCGTTGTTCCCGGAATCGACCCTACGCAATTGGATGCTCTACAGACTCAAGCAGAAAATAATGGTTTGCTTGGTTTGTTGAATATGTTTTCAGGAGGTGCTTTTAGTAATGCCTCCATCTTTGCGTTGGGAGTTATGCCTTATATATCTGCTTCTATTGTGATTCAGCTGATGGGTATTATGGTTCCGTATTTCCAGAGAATGCAGAGAGAGGGAGAGAGCGGGAGAAGGAAGATGAATCAATGGACACGTTATCTAACCATTGTGATTCTTGCACTTCAAGGTCCGGCTTATCTTACAAACCTTCATGCTCAGTTACCTGAGACGGCATTCTTAATAAAAGGTTTTTCTTTCAACTTTTTTGCTACTATAGTTCTTATTGGAGGTACAATGTTTATAATGTGGCTGGGTGAACGTATTACCGATCGCGGCTTAGGCAACGGTATATCCCTGATCATTATGATAGGTATCATTGCGAGATTGCCTTATGCACTTGCAGCGGAGTTCGGAACAAAGATGAACCAGACAACAGGAAGTTTCTTGATGCTTATTGTCGAGTTGATTATTTTGTTCTTTGTCTTTGTTGCTACAATTGCACTTGTGCAAGGTACACGCAAGATTCCGGTACAGTACGCTAAGAGAATTATTGGTAACAAACAATATGGTGGAGTACGTCAGTATATTCCGTTAAAGATTAATGCGGCAGGAGTAATGCCTATAATCTTTGCGCAGGCGCTTATGTTATTCCCGCTTATATTTGCAAGCTTTGATGCTACCCGTGGATTAGCCGCCACTTTAGGTAACTACACAGGCTTCTGGTATAATTTCATATTCGGTTTTATGGTAGTTGCCTTTACATACTTCTACACCGCAGTAACTGTTAATCCAACTATGATGGCTGAAGACATGAAGAAAAACGGTGGTTTTATTCCCGGCATCAAACCCGGAAAAAAGACCGCGGATTATCTGGACTCAGTGATGTCACGCATTACACTTCCGGGCTCATTTTTCTTGGCGATTATAGCAATTTTACCTGCTTTTGCCATGAAATTGGGTGTCAATAACCAGTTTGCTCACTTCTATGGAGGTACGAGTTTGCTGATTCTTGTGGGAGTTGTTCTTGATACTCTCCAGCAGATAGAAAGTTATTTGCTTATGCGCCACTACGACGGCTTAATGAAGACAGGACGTCTTAAGGGCCGTACGGGTATGTGATTTTAATAGTTCATTTGAAATGATAAGAGTCAAAAGCGAAGAAGAAATCGAATTACTTAGAGAGAACGCCATAATGGTCTCCAAAACTTTGGCCGAAGTAGGCAAAGCAATAGCTCCCGGCGTAACGACAATGGAGCTCAACAAAGTTGCCGATACCTACATTAGAGACAATGGTGCTATCCCGAGTTTCCTCAATTACGAAGGGTTTCCCTATTCAATATGTGTCTCAGTAAATGATACGGTGGTGCATGGTTTTCCGTCGCAGTACCGATTAAAAGAGGGAGATATTGTCTCAATAGACTGTGGAACTCTTTACAAGGGCTATAACGGAGATTCTGCTTATACCTTTGCCGTAGGAGAGGTGAGTGAAGAGACTAAAAAATTGCTTGAAGTTACGGAAAAATCGTTGTATCTTGGTGCCGAACAAGCGGTTGCCGGAAAAAGGATCGGCGATATTGGCCATACCGTTCAGCAATATTGTGAAAGTTTCGGTTTTTCGGTTGTGAGAGAGATGGTTGGTCACGGGATTGGACGCAAAATGCATGAAACTCCAGAAATTCCCAACTACGGAATGTCGGGCCAAGGTAAAAAATTGGTTGACGGCATGACAATATGTATTGAACCTATGATTAATATTGGAACAAAGCATATTTATGTAGAGGGTAATAATTGGGAGATTAAGACCGAAGATGGAAAAAATTCGGCGCATTTTGAGTTTATGGTAGTGGTCAGAGAGGGAAAATCTGAGATTCTGACCTCTTATGAATATATTAAAAATTTAAAAAAGTAGTAAACTACAAAGGAATATAATATTATATGTCAAAACAAACAGCTATAGAGAAAGATGGTACAATAGTAGAGTCATTGTCCAATGCTATGTTCAAAGTTGAACTTGACAACGGACATGTTATAATTGCACATATCTCAGGCAAGATGAGGATGCATTATATCAGAATCCTGCCGGGCGATAAGGTGAGAGTAGAAATGTCACCTTATGATTTGACAAAAGGAAGAATTTCTTTCAGATACAAATAAAAATTTAATACAATGAAAGTAAAAGTATCCATCAAAAAACGTAGTGAAGACTGCAAAATAGTTAAGCGTAAAGGCCGTTTATATGTGATTTGTAAAAAGAATCCTAAGTTTAAAATGCGCCAGAAATAGTTTATATAGTAAACAATAAAGAAAAAAACAAGATATTATGGCACGTATAGCCGGAGTTGATTTACCAAAAAACAAACGTGGAGAGATAGGTTTAACCTATATCTTTGGAATTGGTCGCAATTCTGCCAGAAGCATCCTCAGCAAAAACGAAATCGATTTTGATACAAAGGTGCAAGACTGGACAGATGACCAAATCGCCGCAATTAGGGCAACCATTGCGGAAGAGTATAAAATTGAGGGTGAACTTCGTTCAACCATTCAATTAAACATCAAACGTCTTATGGATATTGGCTGTTACAGAGGTATTCGTCATAGACTTGGACTTCCTGTAAGGGGACAAAGTACCAAGAATAATGCGCGTACGCGTAAAGGCAAGAAGAAGACAGTAGCTAATAAGAAAAAAGCAACTAAATAGGACCTAAGATTATGGCAAAGAAAACAGGAACATCCAATAAAAAAAGAGTTGTTAAAGTTGAGGCTTATGGCGAAGCTCATATTTCATCTACTTTCAACAACGTTATAATTACCCTTACCAATGGCGGCGGCCAAGTTATTAGTTGGTCATCTGCAGGTAAGATGGGGTTCAGAGGTTCTAAGAAGAACACTCCTTATGCAGCTCAAGTTGCAGCAGCAGATTGCGCTAAAACAGCTTTTGATGCAGGATTACGTAAAGTTAAGGCTTTTGTGAAGGGCCCGGGTGCAGGACGTGAATCTGCAATCCGTACAATTCACGGCGCCGGGATTGAGGTAACAGAGATTGTCGATGTTACTCCACTTCCACACAATGGTTGTAGACCTAAAGGTCGTCGTAGAGTATAATTTTTCGTAAAATTTAAAATTAAAATAATATGGCAAGATATACCGGGCCGTCAACAAAAGTTGCCCGTAAATTTGGAGAGCCGATCTTCGGCGCCGATAAAAGTTATGAACGCAAAAGCTTTCCTCCGGGGCAACACGGATTGGCAAGAAAGAGAAAAAAATCCTCTGAGTATGGCGTTCAGTTAAAGGAAAAGCAAAAAGTTAAATCTACCTATGGTATCCTTGAGAGACAGTTCCGTAATCTTTACGAAAAGGCCTCTAAAATGAAGGGTATTAAGGGTGAGAACTTGCTGTTATTGTTAGAGTCTCGTTTAGATAATATGGTATTCAGATTGGGCATTGCTCCTACTCGTGCAGCTGCAAGACAACTTGTAAACCATAATCATGTTATTGTAAATGGTAATGTCTGCAGTATAGCATCGAGGTTAGTGAAACCCGGAGATATCATCGGGGTTCGCGAGAGATCAAAAAGCCTCGAGGTAATTCAGGATAGCCTCAATGCAAGAACTAATAAATGCTCTTGGTTAGAGTGGGACGCTGCTTCGTTATCAGGTAAATTCCTTAATATGCCTGTAAGAACGGAGATACCTGAAACAATCAACGAACAACTTATCGTTGAGTTATACTCTAAATAATAACGCGGGCTGTTAGGCCTACAAATAAAAAATTAATAATAATGGCAATATTAGCATTTCAAAAACCTGACAAGGTAATAATGCTCGACTCAACCGAAACTTTTGGGAAATTTGAGTTTAGACCTCTTGAACCAGGATATGGTACTACTATTGGCAATGCTCTCAGAAGGATTCTTTTATCCTCTTTAGAGGGCTTTGCAATTACCTCTATAAAGATTCATGGTGTAGATCATGAGTTTGCCACTATCCCAGGAGTTATAGAAAGTGTTGTAGACATAATTCTTAATCTAAAACAAGTTCGTTTCAGAAGGATGATTGATGCTGAAGAGGGTGAATCTGTTACCGTATCAATTAGCGGTAAACAGGAGTTCACTGCTGAGGATATTTCAAAAAGCCTCTCCTCATTTAAGGTACTCAATCCGGAGTTGAAGATTTGCACAATGGAGCCTTCGGTTAAATTTGTTATCGACATAAAAATTGGTAAAGGCAGAGGTTTTATTCTTGCAGAAGAGAATAAGGTAGAAGGTACTCCATTCGGTACTATTCCTATCGATTCTATCTTCACACCAATTAAGAATGTGAAGTATTCTATTGAGGACTGGCGTGTTGAGCAAAAGACCGATTATGAAAAACTCAACCTTGAGATTACCACCGACGGATCTATTCATCCAAAGGAGGCTCTTAAGGAGGCTGCAAAAATTCTTATTTATCACTTTATGCTCTTCTCAGATGAGAAGATAAGTATGGAGAAGGCAAAAGAGGTTGTAACCAATGAGTTGGATGAGGAATCACTGCGTATGCGTCACTTGCTTCTTACTAAACTTTCCGATATGGAACTTTCTGTAAGGGCATTGAATTGCTTGAAGGCTGCCGAAATAGAGACATTTGCAGATCTTGTGTCGCACTTGCGTCCGGATCTTATGAAATTCAGAAATTTCGGTAAGAAATCGTTAACAGAAATAGACATGCTGATGGATAGACTTAAATTGACCTTCGGTATGGATGTTAGTAAGTATAATATTGAAGTTAAGAAGAAAAAATGAGACACAATAAAAAAATAAATCATTTGGGACGCAAGAGCGGCCATCGTAAAGCGATGCTTGCAAACATGGCATCATCTCTCGTGCTTCATAAGCGCATTGAGACAACTGTGGCAAAAGCAAAGGCTCTTAGAGTATATATTGAGCCTCTTATTACAAAGAGTAAAGATGATACTACTCATTCTCGCCGTATAGTATTTAGCTATCTGAAACAAAAAGAGGCTGTAAGCGAGATGTTCCGTGTAATAGCTCCTAAAATTGCAGAGCGTCCGGGCGGATATTTACGTATTCTTAAAACAGGATTCCGTGCAGGTGATGCTGCAGATATGGCATTAATCGAGTTCGTTGATTTCAACGAAACTGCATTGAATTCAGCTACCGGCAAAGAGGCTGCGAAGAAATCTACTACACGCAGAAGCCGTGCTAAGAAAGCAACTGCTCCAAAGGCAGAAGCTCCTAAGTCTGAGGCACCGGTTGCTGAGGCTCCAAAAGCCGATGCTCCTGCAGAAGAGACAAAGTAATTAATCCCGTTTTGGGATAGTATAAGAAGAGAGGTTGACCGTGAATTTAACGGTTGACCTCTCTTCTTATACTATTTTGTAGTAAAAAATTTGTCAATAATTCGGAAAATTGCCAAATTTGCGGGCCTTATTGCATAATTGTAAGTTCCATTATCATAATTTAGAACTATACCTATATGAAATTCATGAAGATAGTAAAGCTATTTTTTTTATCAATAATTTTAACTTTTAGTGTTGTTGCCTTTTGTATACCAAATAATTACCAACAATATAAAAATCGTAATATTTCCACCTTTACTTCTAATGAAAATGTATCACGTACAGGTAAGGTAAAGGGGGCTAAAATTAAGCCTATTCCGGACTCTCTATTGGTTAATGTAGCTGCTGTCGGTATTTTACAATATACTCAACCTGCGCGATGCTTGGAAATTGTAGATGAAATTGAAAAGCGCGGTAACGATAATCGCTTCAATTGTGAACGCGCACGTATGAATTGCTATACCTTTTTATCTCGCTACTCCGAAATGATTGATTCCGGGGAGCGTTGTTTAAAGCTGGCCGATAAATTTGCCGTAAAGCCCGATGAGGCAATTATTGAGATTCTGCAATCACTTGCGACCGCCTGCAGTTCCGCTAACTTTTATGACCGTAGTATTTATTATGCTCAGCGCGGAATTGATTATGCTGAGAAGAGAGGTGTATATTATGTTACGGTGGGCTATCTACATTTTATGATGTCTAGTGTGCTAAATCAAATGGGTTATACTAATAATGCTTTGCGCGAAGCTATTGAGGGCTACGATATTAGTAAGAGAGCCTCTTGTGATTATGACGAACGCCATCGTTGGAGCTATCAAACTGCCATTGTGGCGGCTATAGTGAATCTTTGTGATCAGATGGGCGATTACAATTCTGCTCTTAAATGGGCTCGCGTGTGTGGTAGAACAATAGAAAATATCCGTACCAGTTCCGAAAAGATGCCGGCGGTTGCGATAACCCAGATAGAAAGTGGAAACAAAATTAAGATTGCGCGTTTTTTGCATCTTCTTGGTCAGTCGCACCAGGCAGATTCTCTCTTTAATACAGTAGATTTATCTTTGTCGGAATCATCAAAGTCTATACGTCAAGTATTGATGCGTTATTATTCTGCAGTGGGAGACTACCGCAATGTTCATCGTATGGCAGAGGCCGATATTGCGGCCGATCGTAAAAGGGGCGATACGTTGACCCAAATCTTTATCGACAATATTGCGACACTGGCTGAATCTGAAAAGGCGCTCGGTAACTTGCAAGTTGCTTTTGAATACGAACGACATGCATTTAATCTCAAGAATCTTGAGCAGAAGAGAATTATCCAGAGTAACGCTCTTGAACTCTCTATAATCTACGATGTTCATAAAAAGGAAAAAGCCATTCGATTACAGCAATTGAGGCTGAAACTCTATCTTATTGTTATAATTTCTATACTGCTTATAGCCATAGTATTAGCTATTAAATGGTCTAATACACGGCGACGTAATAAGCAAATGGTCAAACAGATTCAACAATTGCAGCAACTGCAGAAGGAACGATCCGATCAATTGAAAAAGAGCGTGGCCTCTTCAGATTCTATTACAGATAAGAGAGTGGCGGTGGACGCAACTAACGATCCAAGATTGGAAGTAATCTATAGTGCAGTTGTCTCTACTATTGAAAAGGAGGAACTTTTTCTTTCTGCCATCACTCAGGACGAACTTTGCTTGAGAATAGGATACAATCGTAACCTGATTGCGCAATCTATACACCTCTATCGGAATACTACCCTAACCAGGTATATTACCGAATTAAGGCTTATGCGCGCTACTGAGCTACTATCAGATCGCGACAAATCAATTGAAAGTGTTGCCGAAGAGAGTGGTTTTGGAAGTTTACTGACTCTTGTTCGTAATTTTAAGCAATCTTACGGCATGACACCTGCCCAGTATCGCCGTCTATTATAAAAAATACGAGAGAGAAGGAGTCTTATTTTTAGCTTTAGGAGCGCCGACAGAATATTCTTGTCGGCGCTTTTTCGTTATTTGTGCAGATTTGATACTTTATTGTGCAGATTTGATACCTAACACTCTTGCTTTTTTCTGCAATTTTGTAGTATGAAATAGGTACAAGTATAGGAATAAGTGCTAAATAGAGCTGCACCTCGCCCGAGAATGAGGTGAAATAGTTCAAGTCAAAAGGGGGGCTTTGCCATAAGCGGCGGAAGGAAGGGCCTTGGGGGCGGAGAAGGTAGCTGAATATAATATGCTATTTAATATTAAATTAAAAAATAATATGAAAAAGATTACTGAGAGATTTGGATATGAACCTGACATGGGAAATATTGGCAAAATCTTATCTAATATTCAAAGCAATCTAGTAAATTATGTCACTCCTCACAATTTATCATCATGTATAGGGTATACCGATTATACCTCTTTAAATTCAAATGATACGCCCTTTAAAATTATCTCAATCACTCAAAAAGTGAATGAATTCACTATTCATTATCCCAATTATCCCTCTCCTGCATCTATATGTGTATATCCGAATTTTGGAAAGTTTGTAAATGATACTCTTACAGTTTCAGGGGTTGATATTACCACAGTGGCCGGTTCCTTCCCAACTTCTCAGAGTTTTCCTGAGGTAAAAAGAATGGAGTGCAAATTGGCTGTACAAAACGGAGCGAACGAGATAGATATTGTTCTTGCGCTCAATGCCTTTTTTGATGGAGATTTGGAGAGAGCATCTCAAGAGATAAAGGATATTAAGTGCGATCTTGGGGAGAAGGTTATTCTTAAGGTCATTCTTGAAACCGGGATGCTATTCACTCCCGATAATATTGCGTCGGCATCATTCCTTGCAATGGAGGCGGGTGCGGATTTTATTACGACCTCCACAGGCAAACAGGAGACTGCGTGCACTCCGATGGCTGCAATAGTAATGTGCCAATCTATAAAGGAATTTTATAATAAGAGAGGCAAAATGGTGGGTTTTAAGGCCACCGGCGGAATTACAACCGCAAAGGATGCATTGTGTTATCTTGCTATTGTAGAGATGATTCTTGGCAAGGAATGGCTTACACCGCGTTATTTTAGAATTGGGGCCGATCGCCTTATAAATAATCTACTGAGTGATTTGCAGCAGGAAACAGTCAATTTTTTATAAATAAATTGTATTTGTATAGGAGTCCCGATCTTCTATTATTTCATTTTCGCCCATTCTTTGAAACGCTTGTAAATGTAGTTAATCGCCTCCTGATTTGGATGGATAAGGTCTTCTGCATAATAGTTGTAATCTCTCAGTTCGTCTATCATTATTTCGTATGCAGGGAAGTAGCTTATTATCTTGTGATTATCGTTTGTATTTATCAATTCTGTTTTGCCCTTTTTGTCTGAAGCAGGGTACTTTATGCTATTCTCGCCGGCCCTTTCGCAATATCTCTGCAATTCATCTATTGCGAGCAGAAGCGTTGCTTTGCTCAATTGGTTACCATGAGCACCGTCTGCAAGGTGCCGGACAGGGCTTACGGTAAAGAGGAATTTTTTGTCGGGGTACTTTAAAGCTCCTGAGGAGGTAAAAAGCATCTTTTTCACTACCTCGACACATTTTTGCAAATCGAGGAACTCCCTGCTGAACTCTTTTGCCGGTTTTTTGTGGCAGTTAGAGACTATCATACCATTAGCAATGTACCTGAATACCCATGCAGTGCCGAGTGTGATTATGACCGTATTTGCGGCTTTAAAAAAGGCGGAATCCTCGAGTAGTTTTTTGTTGGCATATTCCAGGAATTTCTCCGGACTCTCCTTTGAGAAGAGCGTATAATGATAAAAACTGCCATATTTTATTACCGGAGTTCTTGTTGTGTTACCCTTATTGTCTGTACTTTGTGTGTATCCGTACAGAGACTCAATAACCTCTTCTTTTGTGAAGGGTTTCCCGCTCGAGAGCCTCTCAATGGAGGTTGCAATAGAGACAGGATTGAAGAGTGTGCCGAAAGGATTGATGCAGACATTGTTCTCTTCTTCCTGCAGCTTTTTCCCGATTTCGTTTGCAAAGCAGGAGCCGAGCAGAACTATTTTCTCCTCTGTGTTTCTCTTCGTTGTTGTGTGGGTGTTCATTGCTTTCATCTTCGCGTTAAGATTCAAGTGATGGCATTTATGCCCTTTTTTTACCTTTTAACTATGTTGCTTCTGTTTAAGATTATCCTGTTATTATTTATTTTCCTTCGCATCTTTTAGAAACTCGCTCCATGATGGCCTGTTTTTGCTATTCCATGGGCAGGCATTCATACATTCATCGCATCCGAATAGCCACCCGTTTACGGCTTGTGCCTCGTTGGGCATAGAGAGCAGATCGAATCTCTTTATTGTTCCCTTTTGTGCTTGTTTTTGGGCGTTTTCCCGATATGTCGCCTCAATCGTGAGATAAGAGGTGCATTTGTTGGCATTAAGCATATATGGCCCTTCTAACGCCCCTGTGGGGCAGGCTTTGAGACATCTGTCGCACTCCCCGCAATCAATTTTACTGTTTCTCTTTAATGCAGACTCGTTTGTTATGCAATATTCCTTTTCATAATTCTGTTTATTGGGTGAGGTAAAAAATATCGGGGTACTGTATGGGAGCTCTTTATTGAGGCATAGTACCCCGATAAAGTTTCTTATGCCGCATTCCGGGCTTATCAGAAAGTTGTTTTTGCCTATGAAGCCGAGCCCGGCTCTTGCAGCCCAGTAGCGTTCAAGAAGAGGAGCGGAGTCTACAAAGGGGCGGCCTTTAATGCTCGGGTCCTCCTCACGGAGTGCTTTAAGAATGTAAAATAATTTATCCTTAATGACTTTGTGATAATCTTGCCCCATAGCATATTGAGAAATTTTCGCTTCTCTTTTTTTCTCAATTTCCGTACTTTTATTCTCTTCCTGCTCTTTAGAGGGGCTCTTAACAATGTATTTATTCTCTCCGAATGGGGCCAGAAATAGGAGAAGACTTTGCGTTCCCCCTTCAAGCAGCGTGGGGTTGAATCGTTTTTCGCAGTTACGTTTCAGATAGGACATCTCTGCAAAATAGCCTTTGCTGAGCCGTTCATTATAGCGGTCAATAGTTGTTTCCGAAACCTCAGTGGCCTTTGTACAACCGCAGGCTGAAAAATTTAACTCCTCTGCCAATACTTTGGTCCTGTTCCATATCCATTTGTTCTCTGCGGACATTGCCTTTTTTATTTACAAAAATAGTAATTTATATTGGCGTTAGCTGTTCAACTTTAATCTAATTTAATTATTTTTGCGACCGATTTTATTTTTTAAAATAAATATGTAAATTTGTTAATTATTGTAACAAAATTTAATAAAATAACTATAAAACGTTATCTATTCCATTAAAAGGGTTTGAACGAATCAAAAAACATTATAAATGAAAAGAATATTGGTAGTTGGAGCAGGCGGACAGATAGGTACAGAGTTAGTACCTCACCTGCAGAATAATTACGGTGAAGACAATGTAATAGCAGCTGATCTTAAGCCGGAGATGGTGGAGAAACTGTCTAAATTTTCGCAGGCTGTTCCGGTGGATGCTCTTAATGCAGGGACTTATGCAGAGATAGTTAAAAAATACAAGATAGATGCAATTTATAATCTTGTTGCTCTTTTGTCTGCAACGGGTGAGAAAAACCCTCAACTTGCATGGAATATTAATATGGGAGCTTTAATCAACTCCTTGAATATTGCAAAAGAGTTTAATTGCGCTCTGTTTACACCAAGTTCAATTGGCGCTTTCGGAGATAATACTCCTCATTTTAAAACTCCTCAGGATACGGTAATGCGTCCTAATACAATTTACGGTGTGTGTAAGGTTTCAGGTGAGTTATTAAGTGACTACTATTTTACGAAATTCGGGGTGGATACAAGAAGTGTCAGATTCCCTGGCATTATCTCATATGGTGCACTTCCCGGCGGCGGTACAACCGATTATGCAGTGGAGGTATTTTATCATGCAAAGAGTGAGCATAAGTATAATTGCGAGGTTCCTGAGGATTCCTATATGGATATGATTTATATGCCGGATGCTCTTGAGGCTACTACTCAACTAATGGAGGCGGATCCTGCCAAGTTAAGACACAGAAATAGTTTCAATATTGCCTCTATGAGTTTTACTCCGGAGCAGATTTTTGCTGAGATCAGAAAACGTATTCCTGATTTTACTCATAAATATAATATTGACCCGGTAAAGGCGAAAATTGCCGCATCCTGGCCTGATTGTATGGACGATAGTGCTGCTCGTGAGGAGTGGGGATGGAATCCTAAATGGGATTTAAGCAAGATGGTTGACGATATGCTTTTGCATGTTGATCCCAAAAAACTTAATCTGTAGAGGTGGATAATACCATCATTTTTCCCCCAATTAACGAATCCTGTTGTAAGCTCCTTCCAAGGGGGCCTCTGCGTATTTTCAACTTCTCTATTGCGATTTTGTTTGCAACACTTTGTTTTTTTGGAGAGGCAAGTGCTGCAACTGCTTTTACCGGAGATAATTTAGGCGTAGTGCGCAGTAAAAATAGAGAGGTGAAGCCTCTGAAAATATCGGGATATGTCTTTAATGATTTGAATAAGAACGGAGTTCTCGATCTGGCCGCAGAGGGTGTTGCAGGCGAAAAGGGGGTTTCCGGTGTTGCTGTTTCTGATGGGTATTGTGTTGCCGTGACTGATGCAGAGGGCAAGTATTCTATTGAGATTAATCCCGATGCTCATGTTTTGAATATTTCGGTTCCGAGTTACTATAAAAGCAGAGGTGATTTTTATCGCGGTTTAGAGGAGATAAAAAAGAGGCCCAATATTGATAAAAAAAGAGCAAATGGACCTGTACGTGTGGATTTTGCTCTCGAAGAATATAATAATCAGCCACGTAAATTTGTGCATTTATCCGATACCGAGGCACGAATATATAAAGATTGGGTAGATGAGATTAAGGATTATGCTGCCGAAAACGAGGCGGCCTTTATACTCTTTTCAGGAGATATCTGCTATGAGAAGGGATTGAAACTGCATAGGGATTATCTCAACTCAAAGGCTTTGGGAATAACTTCATATTTTACAGTCGGGAATCATGATCTTGTGGACGGAGATTATGGTGAGCAATTATATGAACAGTGTTTCGGACCTGCTTATTATTCGTTTAATGCTGCCGGAGTTCATTTTTTATCTCTGCCTGTTCCTTTTGGCGATAAGAAAACCTTTTATGATTACGACAAGATATATGCTTGGATGAAAAAGGATTTGTCTCTTTTGCCTGAGGGGACTCCGATAATTATTTTTTGTCACATGATTATCGGATATGATAAGGAGTTTAATATGATAGGTAAAACAGATAGCATAGAGATGAAAAGATATAATCTTAAGGGTTATATATATGGACATCATCATGTTAATCTTGCCAACACCACAAAGAATGGGGTTAGAATGTTTTGTACATGTTCTCCGAATAAGGGAGGAACGGAGCATACACCATCGAGTTATAGGGTTTTGACATTCGATGAAAAAGGTAATATACGGAGCGAGCTTCGCTATTCCAATTTTCAAAATAGTGCTGTTGCCATTGCAAGCAGAGCAGATAAAATAGAGAGGAATGGGATTGGAGGGAAAGAGTATTCCTCTTGTGCAACTCATATAAGTTCAATTGTTTATGATACCTCAAGTGATACAAAATCTGCTACTGTTGTTGCTCCGGATGGGAGTCGTTATCCTCTTGTTCAAAAGGGGGCTATGGTTAGAGAAGGGGTTGTTCCGGTCGGCATAGATGATTTTACCGGTTATAAGCTGGAGGCAGTTTTTGCTAATGGTGATAAGGTGATAAGGCGCATTGAAAACCGTAGGGGTTTGGCCGAAAATAAAAATGTGTCGGGATACCTGAATGTTGAGAAGGTGATAAGTACGGGTGCCTTTTGCTTTTTTGCTGAGCCTGTTATCTCCTCTTCTACAATCTATATGGGAGCTGCCGATGATGATAATAATGAGCGTTGCGGTATTTATGCTTTTGATAGAGAGAAGGAGAGTCTTAAATGGTTCTTTAAGACAGATAATTCCGTAAAAAATAGGTTCGTGCTCGATAATGGGGCTATTTTCGTTTGTGATGTTATGCATCAACTGTATTCTATCAATGCCGCTACGGGCAAGTTGAATTGGCGGGTCTCGTTGCAAGACTCTCCGCAGCAGACTTTTAATATGGGGGTATGTGTTAATAATGGAATGGTCTATGCCGGAGCGGTGGGGAGTTTGAAGGGTGTAGATACAGCTACGGGAAAAATTATTTGGAAAAGTGCGTGGCATAATGGGATAGTTTCTGTGGCGGATATAGTTGTTAAACAGGGCATTCTGCTCTCTATTGGCTATTGGCGCGGCCGTTTTGCGCTAAATTCAAAGACAGGCGAGGTCATTTGGAGTTTATTGGGGCCAGAACAGAAATTTGCAAATAGTACCCCGATACTCGCGAGTAAAAAGGAGGTCCATGTAGCAACAAATGATATTATCGGCGGTGTGGGTTATGATGGTTCTGGAAGAGTCGGGAGCGATTCGGTTTTTGTTTGCATTGGAGAAAAGAGTGTTTCTCTAGTGGAGCCGGAGACAGGGAAGATTCTTAAGAATTTTAATTTGCCCGGGGAAATGTATGTCAATGGCTCTTTGAAGCCTGTTATTTATGATAGTTTGCTCATTTTCGGTACGGCAAACGAGGGTGTTGTAGCTTTGGATATGAGTAAGAATTTTGCACAAGCTTGGAATTTTAAAACCAATCCGTCTCGTATTTATACGGTGCCCTATTCAAAGGATTTTCAGCAGACAGTTACCGGTTCATGTCTGATAATTGGCGGAATATGTTATTTTGGAGCAAATGACGGTTATTTATATGCGGTTGAGGCGAAAACAGGTATTTTTGTGAATCGGTTGAATTTGGGAGTTCCAATATTGGCCGGTCCTGTATCGGCGTATCCGGCACAAACAACTTCTCCTACTCCTGCATCATCTGATGGCGAAGTAATATATATAAACGATTTTGCCGGCCGTTTAATTAAATTGAAATTATCTTTTAAAAGTTCTCTTTAATTAGAATATCCTCTTTACCCTGCTCAGAGTAGATCCATATCCCGTAGGAGGTGCCAATGTCGGGGTACTTATCAGCACTCTCTTCGTCTATATTAGAGAGAGCAAGTGGTCCCCTTGCATATTTTAATCTGCCTGAGAAGGGCTTCGAGAGAGTTCTTATCTCAGGCGGGAATAGACTATTTTCAGCTGTAAGGAGCTCTTTTTTGGTTGAACTGTAATCTGTCTCTTTTTGCAAGTTGTTTTGTTTGCTTTTAAGATATTTGAGCAAAAGAGAATCGGCTCCTTTTGCCGCCGGAAGCCCCTCGGTAAAGACAATTGAAATATATTCATCACCTGCGGCCGCTTGCAATTCATATTGAGAAAGGCAATCGAATCCGCCGGCGATGAGTGTATCTATACGTAACGGTTTAAATATATGAATAGAATAGAGGCCGTATGCGTTTTTGGGGCAGTCCATACTATAAATTTCCATTGTGTATTTATGCCCTTCATATGCTATCTCTTTAACTGTTAGTTTTATAAAATTATACTCGTAGTATAAATCGGAGCCTCCGTTCATATAGCCGTATAGCCCCTTCCCCTCAAAAAGACGTTCACTTTTTATCTCCTGCGCAGAGCTCTCCACATAGATTAAAAAAATAACTGATAATGTAAATAATAATTTATAAGGCCGTTTCATGTTAATCTTATCTATTTTATGTATAATGATTATAGTGTTATGGTGCACTCTTCCATCTTTATGGAGAACAGGCCGGAATCCTTTTGAAATCTCTATTTACAAGCCGATACTAAATATTAATAAGGTTTATCTTTGAGATATCCGCTACTCCCAGGCCGAAACTTTCGGCCAAAGTGGCATATTTATATCCGCTTGCCTTATCGGCCTTCTGTACCCCCTCCTGTATCCGCTTTTTAATCACGATATCGTGGCCTATTCTATCTACGGCCACCGGATCTGTGCCTACCAAAAGTAAATTGTAGTTGCAAATATATTGAGGGTTTGCTCCCGGACCTCCTTCAAAACAGCCTCTTAAACCATCTGCAATATTCAGCACTACCTTGTCTCTTATTGCCGGAAAGGCCGGGATAATGGCGCAGGTCTCATGCCAGAACTGTTTATGCAATCTGCCGGTATTTGAGATGGAACCGAACGCCAGATTTTTCATGCACAATGTTACAGCGGCCCCGGCATTTTTTAGAATAGGAATATTGATGATTTTATCAACCTCATCAGTAACAATTTTTGTCAGGTATGAGTTTTTTCCGCTGTTTATCATATAAGGCATTGTATATGAATCATATTCCTCCTCAACATCTGCGTAAAAATAGCTCTGTTTGTTGATTCTCGATTCACCATACAATTTGCCGTCGGCACCATACATACTTCCCTTCTCATCCATATATTCAGTGGAGGTTATTCGAATATCGGGATAATTATCGGCAGTATAACCTGCATTTATAAGATTCTCTTGCCTCCTGTCCCATATTATTATATTTTTTGCAGGGATTCCCGACTCTTTCAGCTGTTTTATTACGGATTTTGTAACGGCGTGAGAGGTGGATAATAGTTTATCTCCTATCGGATTCACTTTTAGTCCGATAATCTCTTTAGGAGAGACAAATTTACGCCATGCTTTTTTTAGGCTTTTGCATCCTGTTAGTGCGAGCATGGAGTTTTTTAGCATTTCGTAGGCAACTGCCTCCTGAGGGAGATCGTCTACAACACTTTTATCGTTCCTTGCAAGAATTACCTTACCCGGGTAAAGACCGGGCAGTGAGTTTTTTGTTCTCGGTATTGCGAGAATATCGTTCATGTTGTTCTCAGGCAGAGCTTTTGGTAATAAAATACCAGAGGCTTTTTCAGAGGCACTAATAACCGGTGCGGCAGCAAGGACGGCCCCGGTAGTAGATAAAATTCTAAAGAAATTGCGTCTGTCCATAATTAGTTAAGTTTAATATTATCTCTGCGATTATCAATAAAATTAATCTTTAGGTACTATTTTTCGCTATTTGTATTGCTATTAAAATCGGTCGGTATAGAGTATTAAATTGAGATGGCTCTTTGCAAAGTAATCGGGTTTTGCACTCTGTTTACTTTACTGATAATTACAATATCTGACCATTTAGTGATCCTACAAATTTTTTGTTGTCAATAGTATGATTCCCGTTTACAAAGACATGGGCTATGCCGTCGGGAAATTGATGAGGGTTAATATAGGTTGCCGTGTCTATTATTTTATCTTTATCGAATACAACAATATCTGCCGCATATCCCGGTACAAGAAGCCCGCGGTTTTTTAGGTGCAACCTCGATGCAGGCAGCCCTGTACATTTATAAATTGCGGTAGGCCAATCTATGATATGCTCCTGACGGCAATATTTACCGAGAAAACGAGGCATTGTTCCGTAAGAACGAGGGTGAGGTATTGCCTCTCCAAGAGGTCCATTTGGAGAATATACGCTGCCATCGCTTGCGGGCATTGATAGAGGATGGGCGTAGATTGTCCTGAGATTATCCTCTTTCATTGCGAAACCGGCCATTTGAACGCCGAGATTTTCTGAAATAAGAAGATGTTTTACCATTGGCCATTCTCCCATTCCGCTTATTTTGCAGCACTCCTCGAGATTCTTTCCTGAGAATTGAATATTGTCCGGATTTTTGCAGGCAGCAATAAGAACATTTTTAGCCCCACCGAGCCGTTTTATTCTCGACTGAGCGTATTTACCTATCTCTTCAGAGAGCTTATTATCTTTAAGACGGACCATAATCTCTTCATCTGTACCTTGTCTATATTGAGTAGGTATGAAGCTGGTCAAACCTGTGGAAAATGCCGAGTAAGGGTAACGGTCAAATGCTACATCTATGCCGCTCGACTTGGCTGCTTCTATAAGTTTGAGCATATTAGGCAGTTTGCCCCAGTTAGGTTCGTTTTGAGCCTTAAGGTGAGAGATTTGCAGCCTTACACCGGATTTGCGTGCAATCTCAATAGCCTCGCTAATGGCCTCTTCAACTTTGTCATCTTCACTTCTCATGTGAATGGCAAAGAGTCCGTCGTGTTTAGCTATTACTTTGCAAAGCCGTGCAACCTCTTCTGTACTTGCATAGGCGTCAGGAGTATATTCGAGCCCGGTACTCATGCCAAGGATTCCTGCTTCCAGCTCTTTGTCGAGGAGACTGCACATCTTTTTTAGTTGTTCCTCCGTGGGTTGAATATCGTTCTTACCAATAACGGCGCTTCTTAACATTCCAAATCCTACATAAGTCATAAAATTGACTCCGAGTTTATTCTTGCGTAGGGCGTTGAAATATCCCTCCACATCCTGCCAATATGGATAGCCGTGTCGTAGTTCATTTTTATTGGCTGCAAACTCCGTATCTGAGTACGGGAAGGGCGAATCTCCGCAATTACCGCATACATCTGTTGTTATACCTTGATATATCCTGCTGTCGCCGAGAGGTGCATCAAAGTAATTTGTATCTGAGTGAGAATGAATATCTATGAATCCCGGAGTTATAGCCATGCCTTTGGCATCTATTACTGTTTTGCACTGGCGTGAGAGTTCCTCTGTCTCTCCTATCTTGCCTATAGCTGCAATTTTACCATCTATTATGCCGATTCCACCTTTTATAGGTTCCTCTCCATTTCCGCAATATACCAATCCGTTAGTAATTGCGGCATCAAACTTATCTTTACCTATATATCCTCCTAAAATGGAGGCAGAGGAATCTCCTCCAATCATTGCGAAACCGGCAGTCCCGCCAATAAATAATGATTGTCTAAAGAAATTTCTCCTTGAGATTTTTTTGGTTTCATCTGAGTGGTACATGGTGTAATTATTTTATTATTTGTCGAAATTAATAATCTCTAATTTATCGGTATAAAAGGTTTTTATCTTGCCGTTCTCTTCATAAATTAGAAGTGCCTGAAGATTAGGGTTAGCGTCGAGATATTTTTTTGCCTCCTCGAGCCCTATAACCATAAAATAGGTGGCAAGAGCATCTGCCGTGGTGGCATCATTTGCAATAACTGTTGCACAGAGTAGTGAGTGGCTTACAGGGTATCCCGATATTGGATCTATAGTGTGGGAGTACTTTTTACCCTCTTTTATATAAAATTTCCTGTAGTTTCCGGAGGTAACGAGGCCTTTGTCGGAGATGAGGAGAGCGCACTCCATCTCCTCTCCGGGTACATTATTACCATCAATAGGCTTATCTATTCCTATTTTCCACTTCTCCCCTTTACTGTTGACCCCTTTACAATAAACCTCTCCGCCTACCTCTATCAAATAATTTTTTATTCCCTTTGCATTAAACTTTTCAGCAATATAATCGCAGGTATAGCCTTGAGCTATCGCATTAAAATTAAACTGCATGTGAGGATCATCTCTTTGGAGGTATGCTTTTCCCTCTTTTCCTGTAACGATTCTTGCCTTATCCATTCCTATAAAGCACTTAACACTATCTATCATCTTTACAGTTACCTCTTTACCCTCTTTAAATCCAAATCCCCACATATCAAACAAAGGAGCGGCTGAAATGTCAAATTTACCGTTACTCAGTTTGTAGTATTTTTCCGATTCTCTGAAGAGTTTAGTAAAAATACTATCCAAAGGACTATTCTCTCCCTTATTTATCTTTGTGAGAAGGGAGGCTTCATTATACCCCGACACACTATAATCAATATCGCGTAGGTATCTCTCAATTGAATCAGATGGGACGGCGGTGTCGCCTTCGTCCCGGTAAATGATATGATAGGTTGAGCCTTGAGTGAAGCCGTCTATTGTTATATAAGACTGTTTCCCATTGTTTTTACACCCAAAAATGGTGAGGGCCAATAGTACCCCGATATGTAATATTGTTTTTTTTAGCATGGCACAATTTTAGATAAGCAAATGTAGAAAAAATATCAATTAGTTGTTTAGCATTTAAAAAATGTGCATTTTTGTAAATTAAAACCAAAAAGTATCAGATGAAATCAGGTAAAATTAAGTATGTTATATTAATGGCAGTGGCATTTGCAATGGTTTCCGTGTCCTGCAGTAAGGGCGATAGTGAAGAGGAAGTTCCATCTATCGAAGGAAGCCTCAATGCAGATGTACCTATGTTTGCGCTTGTTGGGTCGACTATTAAAATGAATGCCTCAGGAGTAATTTATCCCGAATCAGGAGTAAGATACGGGTGGTACAATGCAGATTTTATCAGTGATACTTTGTGGGGACAGTCGGTACAGATTACAATTCCTGATACGTTAGGTACGTTCAGCGTCTCTTTAATTGCCAAGGCTAAAGGATACTATCAGATTTCAGCCTCAAAGGAGATAACATTTTTAAAGAGAGGCTATGGGAACAGCCTTACAGGATTCCCGGAGCCAAAGGATTCTATTATGGACTCCAGAGACGGACAATGGTACTATATCAAAGAGATAGGTAATCTGATATGGTTTACCAATAATCTGAATTGGGCCGGAGCGGGAGAGGGATACAGTAAAGCGGATGATGCCGGATATGCACTTGGAAGATTATATACATGGGAGGATGCTACCGGCGGAATCTCTAAAAACGGATTGGGACAAGGCCCTCAGGGTGTATGTCCGCAGGGATGGTCTATTCCTACAAATGCGGATTGGGAGGATTTTGGAAAGACATTAAACGGAGGTGTTGCAGTTGCATTTATAGATGACTGGTCGGGTCTGGCCCGGAAAGTTATGGTAAAGGCGTATCTAAATACGGAGCATTCTTTCTGGCCATATAACGGACTTTTTGAACCCTCTAATGATTATGGATGGAATGCTATCTCTGCAGGTTCAAGCACCGACGGGTACAACAGATATTCGGGTATATACGCCTATGGTTTTTGGTGGTCTTCTACCGAATATGCTTCCGATAAGGCGCAATACAGATATTTATTCCATTCTCAAGAGACTTTCCCAATGAATTATACCTCCAAGGATAGCTTTGCCTCATCAATAAGATGTGTGAAGAAGAGATAAATTTACTTAATAGAATATCTAATTTTTTATAATATGAAAAAAGGTACAGTAACATTATTGGTTATTTTAGCAGTTGTTGTAATACTGTTTTTGTGGATTAAGGGTTCATATAACTCTATGGTCAGAGAGGATGAAGGGGTAAAAACGGCATGGGGGCAGGTAGAAAATGTTTACCAGCGCAGAGCCGATCTTATTCCTAATTTGGTTAATACTGTTAAGGGTTATGCCGCACACGAGAGCTCAACTTTGGAGGCTGTTGTTGAGGCGAGAGCAAAGGCTACTCAAATTACGATAGATCCTCAGAATTTATCTCCGGAAGCTATTGCAAAATACCAGAGAGCTCAGGGCGAACTTGGAGCCGCACTCGGAAAACTTATGATGATTCAGGAAAATTATCCGGATCTCAAAGCTAATCAGAATTTTCTTGAACTGCAATCCCAATTAGAGGGGACAGAGAATAGAATTTCTGTTGAACGTAATAAATTCAATGAGGCTGCAAAAGTTTATAATACACTTATAAGACAATTCCCTAAAAATATCTTTGCAGCTCTGTTCGGTTTCTCACAGAAGCCTTATTTTGAAGCTCAGAAGGGGTCAGAGGTTGCGCCTAAAGTTCAGTTCTAAATGGATCTGAAAGAGTTCATATCTCTGGCCGATAACGAAAAGATTGTAGCTGCTATAAAGGAGGCGGAGCTTAATACCTCCGGTGAGATAAGAGTCCATATAGAATCTACATGTAAATCAAATCCATATGACCGGGCCGTATACATCTTTAATTATCTTAAGATGTATAAAACCGTGGCTAGAAATGGAGTCCTTATCTATGTTGCTGTAAAGAGTCAGAAGTTTGCAATAATTGGGGATGAGGGTATCAATAATGCTGTACCGGACGACTTCTGGGATAAAATTAAAGCAAAAATGGCCTCGGATTTCTGTAGACAGCATTATGCAGAGGGTCTTAAAACGGCAATATTAACAGCGGGAGAATCATTGAAAAGGTATTTTCCTTATAAATCAGACGATATTAATGAGCAACCAGATGAGATCTCTTTTGGCAAATAAGTATATAGTAGCAATAATTTGTTTTTTTGCGTTGTCTGTGGCGGTACTGAGTGCTCAAGTACCACAGAGACCATCACCTGCAAGATTAGTAAATGACTTTGCCGGAATTTTTGATTCCGGACAGGTAGCGGAGATGGAGAATTCTCTTGAGCAGTTTGCAAAAAACACCTCTAACCAGATTGTCGTTGTTACCGTTCCGGAGTTATACGGGATGGATAAATCCGAACTTGCATTTGAAATCGGTATAAAATGGGGTGTGGGGCAAAAGAAGTTTAACAATGGAGTCGTAATTCTCGTGAAGCCCAAGGTGGGAAATTCTAAAGGAGAAGTCTTTATAGCAACCGGATATGGCTTGGAGGGTGTTTTGACCGATGCTGTGTGCCGCAGAATAGTTGAGAGGTATATGATTCCTTCCTTTAGGAGTAATGACTATTATAATGGTGTTGAACAGGCTCTAAAGGTCATCTATCCTCTTGTAAAGGGTGAAATATCGTCCGATGAGTTCTCTAAAGAGGATGAAGAGGGGGGAGTAGTTGCCGGTATTTTATTTCTTCTCTTCATTCTATTTATTGTAATTCTCATATCGAGAGGTTCAAAGAATGGCCCGAAAAATATGGGCGGAGGTAGAGGTAAAAATCTTAATGCGGTAGATGCTCTCCTTCTGGGATCATTGTTGAGCGGCTCCGGTCGACGCGGTTCATTCGGCGGAGGTTCTTTCGGCGGAGGCGGATTTGGGGGATTCGGAGGGGGCAGTTTTGGAGGCGGAGGTGCCGGTGGTTCATGGTAATTTTTTTAAAATAATTTTTTAAAAATTCAGAAAAAATATCTCTCAGTTATTGAAGTAAAGGACTATTTTTTCATGCTAAGTGAATTATATTTGTTATGTAATTAATCACTTAACACATCTGGCTTATGAAAATGGTCCAAATCTTATCAATTGCCATACTCCTGCCCGTGATTATTATTTTTGTGTGGCGGTTTAAGGCACAAAGATCACTAAAGAATCAAAAACGGCAGTATCTCGATTTGCCTTATAAGGCTCTTCATACTGTAGGGTCAAATGTTGCTGAAGAGGTAGTAAAGCCACTTGACCAATTCCCCGACGATGCCCGTATTGTTGCGGAGCTAATCTCTCTATTTGAAAATAATCGACCCTTTTTGGATAGTTCAATTCGGATAGGTGACATATCTAAACTTGTACATACAAATAGAACGATTTTGTCTAAAATTCTTAATAGACGGCTTTCAAAAAACTTTAATCAATTTGTAAATTATTATAGGACAAGGGAGATTTGCAGACGTTATGTAAATGATAGGACTATCTCCATTTATGATATCTCGCTTCAGTGCGGCTTTAAGACTATTACCTCTTTTTGCAGTGCCTTCAGAACAAACACCGGATATTCTCCTGTTCTTTGGTGCAAGGAGATTAATAACAAAAAGGCTAATAATTTAACTGTGAATATCGATGACTATTTTTCGTAGGGGGCTGATTTTCTGTTTTTTTCGTTCTTTGCTCTTTTGGAGAAATTTCCGCCTTATTTCATTAAAATCCGTTGTTATCGGCGATAATGTTATTATAGATGATCTTTACGATCGTTACTATAATACTATAGGTAATGTTCAGGAATGTCAGATCTCTTTTAAGAGGAGCTCTTTTTTGGAGGGAGTGGAGGAGAGGATAGATAATTATATCATCTCTAAGCGGGCTTTCTTGGATCCGGATATTAAAATGGAAAAAATTGCTCGTGAAGTGGGTACTAATAGGACGTATATCTCTAATGCCATGAAATCGAAAAACGGGTTTAATTCTTATATTAACGGACAGCGTATTATTTTTATGGCAAAATTACTGAAAGAGGATGCCGATGTACTAATAGAGGATGCAATATATATCTCGGGGTTTAAAAGTAAGCGTACTTTTCAAAATGTTTTAAGAGAGTATGAGGGGAATGAGTATGCTGCATTTATAAAAAAAAGATATCTTTGCGAGCTAAATGAGATAGATATATAAATATGGCGGACGAAAAGATAATTTTTTCTATGAATGGTGTGGGCAAGATATTGCCGCACAACAATAAGGTAATTTTAAAGGATATTTACCTCTCCTTTTTTTATGGTGCTAAAATTGGTATCATCGGTCTGAACGGATCCGGTAAATCGACTCTTTTAAAAATTATTGCGGATGTTGAGAAATCGTACCAGGGCGAGGTAGTTTTTGCTCCGGGTTACAGTGTGGGTTATCTCGAACAAGAGCCTCATCTTGACGACACAAAGAGTGTTAAGCAGGTTGTAGAGGAGGGTGTTCGGAGTGTTGTGGATCTAATGAAGGAGTATGAGGCGGTGAATGCAAAGTTTGCCGAGCCTATGAGCGATGATGAAATGGCAAAACTTATTGAGAAGCAGGGAGAGTTGACAGAGAAGATAGATCATGTTAATGGTTGGGAGATAGATAATAAGCTCGAAAGAGCGATGGATGCTCTCATGTGCCCAGATGCGGATGCTCCGGTAAAAAACTTGTCGGGAGGAGAACGCAGAAGGGTTGCTCTTTGCAGGCTTCTTTTGCAGGAACCAGATATTCTTTTACTCGATGAACCTACCAATCATCTCGATACTGAGAGTGTACAGTGGCTTGAGGCGCATTTGCAGAAGTACAAAGGTACGGTTATAGCGGTTACTCACGATCGTTATTTTCTCGATAATGTTGCCGGATGGATTCTTGAACTCGACAGAGGAGAGGGTATACCATGGAAGGGTAATTACTCCTCATGGCTGGAGCAGAAGGCGAATAGGCTGGCTCAGGAGGAGAAGCAGGAGAGTAAGAGGAGGAAGACTCTTGAACGGGAATTGGAGTGGGTTAGAATGGCTCCAAAGGCTCGTCAGGCAAAGTCGAAGGCTCGTCTTTCTGCTTATGAAAAGATGCAGAATGAGGATGTGAAGCAAAAAGAGGAGCGTTTGGAGATATTTATTCCAAATGGTCCGAGGCTCGGGGCTAATGTCATTGATGCGAATAACGTTTCAAAATCTTATGGCGATAAGTTGTTATATGAGAATCTGAATTTTAAGTTGCCCCCTGCAGGAATAGTTGGTGTAATAGGTCCGAACGGAGCGGGTAAGACCACGCTTTTTAGGCTTATAATGGGCTATGAGAGCCCTGATACCGGTGAGTTTAATGTTGGGGAAACTGTAAAAATAGCCTATATAGATCAACAACATAGGAAGATAGATCCTGACAAAACAGTCTATCAGACTATAGCAGAGGAGTCCGATTTTATAAAACTCGGTAATCGCGAGGTAAATGCCCGTGGTTATGTCTCCCGTTTTAATTTTACCGGCGCCGATCAGGAAAAGTTATGCGGTATTTTAAGCGGTGGTGAGAGAAATAGGTTGCATCTTGCCTTAACTCTTAAGGAACAGGCTAATGTTCTTTTGTTGGATGAGCCCACGAATGATGTTGATGTAAATACAATACGTGCGCTGGAGGAGGCTTTAGAGAATTTCTCCGGTTGTGCAGTTGTGGTTTCACACGACAGATGGTTCCTGGATCGTATTTGTACGCATATACTTGCTTTTGAGGGTGATTCAAAGGTTTATTTCTTTGAGGGATCGTACTCCGAATATGAGGAGAACAAAAAGTCGCGTCTTGGTAATGTTGAGCCTAAGAGGTTTAAATACAAAAAATTGATAGGGTAGAACCTTTTCTAAATGTTGATAAATAATAACGGGACGACTAAAAAAGCCGTCCCGTTATAGGTTAATTTATTGAGTTCCCGGATAAATTATTTACAACTTTATCTCTGTGGGTTTGATCATATGTTTAGGATCAAGAATTGTGTCGAGTTGCTTCTTTGTAAGAAGTTTTTTGTCGAGTACCAATTGATATACGCTGCCACCTGTTTCCAAAGCCTCTTTTGCCACCTCAGTGCAGTTTGCATAACCTATAAAAGGTTTAAGAGCTGTTACGATACCGATACTATGTTCAACTAACTCTCTGCAGTGCTCTTTATTTGCTGTAATACCATCTATGCACTCTACTCTCAAGGTATTCATTCCTGCGGTAAGCCATCTTTGAGATTCAATGAGACTCTCTACAAGTACTGGTTCCATTACATTCAACTCCAATTGAGCCGCTTCAGAGGCAAAATTAATAGTTGTGTCGTTACCGAATACTTTGAAACAGATCTGGTTCATAACTTCAGGGATAACGGGATTTACCTTTCCTGGCATGATTGACGATCCCGGCTGTTTAGGAGGAAGGTTAATCTCCTGAAGTCCTGTTCTCGGACCTGAAGAGATAAGGCGAAGGTCGTTGCACATTTTTGATATTCTGATGGCAAGTCCTTTCATTGCTCCTGAGTATGTTGTCATGCATGAGGTGTCGTTTGTAGCCTCTACAAGGTCACCTGCAAGTTTAATATCCCAGCCTGAAATCTTCTTAATTGCTTTTGTACAACTTTCTGCATAGCCCGGAGCTGCGGTAATTCCTGTTCCGATAGCGGTGGCTCCCATATTGATTACGAGAAAATCTTTTGCTGCGTTGTCGAGTTTCTTAGCCTCACTTTTCAAGGCTGTTGAGAAGGCGTGGAATGACTGCCCCAATGTCATAGGAACAGCATCTTGCAGTTGGGTTCTTCCCATTTTGATGATGCTTGCAAACTCTTTCGCCTTTTTATCGAGTGATATTGTGAGATTTTTAAGAGACTCCATAAGATCCTGATGGATAATATATATTCCAAGATGCATTGCAGTAGGGTAGGCATCATTGGTAGATTGAGCCATGTTTACGTGGTCGTTCGGATGAATGATTTTATAATCGCCGTATTTTTTCCCTATTATTTCAAGTGCTCTATTGGCGATTACCTCATTGGCATTCATATTCATACTTGTTCCTGCTCCACCCTGAATCATATCTACGGGGAAGTGTTCAAGATGTTTGCCTGCCATAAGTTCGTCGCAAGCCTTGCAAATAGCCTCTTTAACCTCTTTTGTCATCAATCCGAGTTCATGATTTGCTTGAGCTGCTCCTTTTTTTACTATGCCGAATCCCTTTATGATTTCGGGATAGTCGTAAAGTTTATTATTGCTGATGTCGAAGTTCTCGATGGCTCTAAGTGTCTGTACACCGAATAGAGCCTCTGCCGGTACCTGTTTATCTCCGATAAGATCATGTTCTTTTCTTGTTTTGCCGGAGGTTTTGAATTTATAATTAACCATTTTAAATGTATTTAAATTAAAAAAACCGCATGCAATACGGCTGTTGATTATCATTATTGGCAAATATATGAATTTATTATTAAAAACGGCAAAAATATTATGATTATTTCTAAACGTGGGGGTTAAATCTCATAAAATGTAAAAAATAGCAACAAAAAGAGATAAAATATTATTTATGGAGATCGGGAATGAGGGATAGCGCCTTTTTGATGAGGCGTGAGTTATCGGGCTATTTGTAAGATTGTTAAATGAAGAATTTGTTTGTTCTTTCCAATACCTCAGGAAGGGCGAATATTACTACTCTGTCGTATGGGCTTATCTCTGTCTCAGGGGTTGCAATAAAACTCTCATCTCCTCTTATGAATCCGCCTATTATTGCCTCTTTAGGGAAGTTTAAATCCTTTATCTTGCCTCTTGTTATTTTGCTTCCGGGACTTACTATAAACTCCAGAACATCTGCATCCGACCCATTCAGACATTTTATGGAGCGAACCTTGTTGCTGAGGGTAAATCTGAATATTCTGCCGGCAGTTATGAGTTTCTTGTTGATTACGGCGTCAACTCCCATACCCTCTGCAAGTTTAATGTACTCAATATTTTCCACCTCGGCGATAGTCTTTGAGACTCCCATTCTCTTTGCAGCAACGCAGGAGAGAATATTTGTTTCAGAGTTACTGGTAACCGCGACAAAGGCGTCGAAACTTCTTACATCCTCTTCCAAAAGGAGATCTGTATTTCTACCATCTCCGTTGATTATTAAGGGTTTATTAAGCACTTCAACAAGGTAGTCGCAGCGCTCTTTCTTTAGTTCAATTATTTTAATCTTCTCAACACTATCCTCCATCTTTCTTGCGAGCATTTCGCCGATACGTCCGCCTCCCACTATCATCAGACGTTTTACATCAATCTCATTTTTGCCCGAAAAGCTCATTGCCTCTTTTACACCGCTTCGTGTGCAGATTGTAAAGACAAGATCGTTTTCCATGAATTTTGTATTCCTATCCGGAATGATTGTGGAATTGTTGCGTGATATAGCTACCACTTTATAATGAATATCGCTTTCTGTTTGAAAATTTTGGAAGTCGTAGATATTCTTGTCTATCAAGGGAGCTCCTTCATCGAGCCTGAATACAACCATTTGGAGTTTACCTCTTGAAAATTCCATAAATTCGGTTGTGCCGGTTTGTTTAAGCAGGTCTATAATTTCGTATGAAGCAATTTTTTCCGGGTAGAACAGCAGGTCTATTCCGAGTTCCGTAAAGAGAAGTTTATTCTCATGAGTCTGATACTCTTCATTATTAATTCTCGCAGTGACCTTTTTGCTACCCATTTTTTTTGCAAGAAGTGCACTTATGAGATTTACATCCTGTTCCTGGGCGGGGCTTACTGCAATAAACAGGTCTGCCTTGTCTGCACCTGCCTGTTTGAGAGTAGCTATAGAGGTGGGGTTACCAAACACCGTTACAACATCCGCAATCTCAGACAACTTGTTTAGTCTGGATTCACTATGGTCTATTATCGTAAGGTTGTTGTTTTTCTCCTCGGAAAGCATTTTGGCCAAATGACTTCCAACCTCTCCTGCTCCCGCAATAATTATCTTCATGGCTTATCGGATTGAGCCTGTTAGTATTCGTCTTCGTTAAAGAAAAAATCCTCTTTACTTGGATAATCCGGCCATATCTCCTCAATACTTTCGTATGCCTCTCCGTCATCTTCCAGGTCATTCAAGTTTTCAATCACCTCCAGAGGAGCTCCTGAACGTGTGGCATAGTCAATAAGTTCATCCTTTGTTGCTGGCCACGGTGCATCTTCTAGTTTAGAAGCAAGTTCTAGTGTCCAATACATATCGTAATTTTTTAATAATTAGGTAATTAATCCTTAATAGCTCTATTAGGGCCGCAAATATAATAAAAAAATGATTAAGGTAGCCAAAAATCTTCCGCAATCTTATTCTTCATGCAGAAGAAGCGGGCAAGAACGAAGAGATAATCGGAGAGTCTGTTCAGGTAGCGTATTCCTGTCTGTATGGGACACTGACACTCTCCGTTGTCGCTGGAGATATTGTTGTCGTTGCTCAGAGCTACTCTCTTTTTCTCCGGCTTGTTCATGCTTTCCATAAGAATTATTGCATGCCTTTCTGCTCTTCTGCATATAGTTCGTGCGACATGAGTCTCCGATGAAATTTTGGGTGCTCCGGGCAGAATAAATGCCTCTTGAGGAGGTAGTGAGATTGTCATATTATCTATTTCAGATTCAAGGAGTAAAAGGTCGGATTCCTTTATCTCTTTTAGTCTTTTATTTGAGCCGTCGGAGGCAAAATGCGCTGCTATAAGCATCAGATTGATCTGAATTTTAAGTAGAAAATCTTTTTCGTGTAGAAGTTTCGCAGAACTGCGAATTACACCTATATATGAAATAAGTTCATCTATATCTCCGTAGGCTTCTACGCGCGGATCGCTCTTTTTTACCCGTTTCCCGCCTACCAGTGAGGTCGTGCCATTATCTCCGGTTTTTGTGTATACTTTCATCTCTCCTTATTTATCTCTTTGCCATTGTAGGATTATCGTTAAGGGAATCGCTCTCTATCTTTCCATCCCTTAATTTAATTATTCTTCTTGCGTATTTTGCAATATCCTCTTCATGAGTAACTATAATTACCGTATTTCCATTGTTATAGATCTCCTCAAAGAGATGCATGATATCTATTGAGGTCTTTGTATCGAGGTTACCTGTGGGCTCATCTGCAAGAATTATTGAAGGGTTGTTGATAAGAGCCCTTGCAACAGCTACCCTTTGTCTTTGTCCTCCGGATAGTTCATTCGGCTTATGGTGCATTCTATCCTCGAGCCCCACAATATGCAGTGCGTTTGTCGCTCTGGTCTCGCGGCTCTCTTTAGGGATACCGGAATATATAAGTGGAAGCGCCACATTTTCCAAAGCATTGTATTTTGGAAGAAGGTTGAATGATTGGAATACAAATCCTATCTCTTTATTTCTCACCTCTGCAAGCTCGGAGTCCTCCATTTGACTTACATCTATTCCATTTAAGATATATTTTCCGCTCGTAGGAGTGTCGAGACATCCTAAAATGTTCATCATTGTGGATTTGCCGGAGCCCGATGGTCCCATGATTGCCACATACTCGTTCCGGTTGATAATAGTATCAACTCCGTCTAATGCTCTTACTTCTTGTGTGCCAAGTTGATAGATTTTTCGGATATTTTCAATCCTGATAATCTCTTTTCTCTCTTTTTCCATAACTCCTTCACTTTAATTAGTCTTCCGTAAAGATATGTAATAATTGCAAATTATATGCACTGAATCTTTAAGAGATGATAGCGCTTTTGCAGCATCCCATTTTGATCTGTCGCTCTCGCCAACACTATTCGATATTGTACGTATTTCCATAAAGGGTAGATGCTCCATTAGGCAGACGTAGAATGCAGAGGCTCCCTCCATACTCTCCACATCGGCATGAAATAGCTCTATTAGCTCCTCTTTTCTTTGTTTTGAACCTGTAATAGTTTGTACTGTGACACCTGTACCGCTATTGAATTTTGAAGTAAGAAACTTTTCTGTTTCTTTGTCGAAAACGAATCTTTCCAATGCCCCGTTTTTAAAAGGAAAGGCATTTGAATCGAGTGTTTCGGCTTGAAATAGAGTTTGAAAGCCGAAAAGTGTTTCAAAACCGAGGTCGGCAAAATATTCCTTCTCTACAAGGAGAGCGGTTCCGTTAGGGAATGCACCTTCTGAATCGTAACTGCCTGCAATTCCAATATTTATTACCAGATCGTATGGTTTTTTATTGAATCTCGCCTCCATAATAGTTTTGAGAATGGTATAGCAGGCGGAGGTAGCTCCAATGCCGGTAAGTACGAAATTGAACTCACATCTCCCCTCGGCCTCCTTTTTCAACAGTTTGCATACATGCTGTGCACATAATAATTCTTCCTGTTCTGCAGCTGCAAATAATATTCTTGTCATACTATTAAATTTTATTGTACTGGTCTCTCCTTAATCTAAGTTCTGCGCAAAATTAAATAATTTCATGTTAGGTTTTATGGTTCTTTTTGGTTATTATTGGAATTGAGTGATTCTTTTTGTTTTTCATACTCGTTTTGCAGATTCTGAAGAGTGAATTTAAACATAAGCCCGCCTTCCGGCCTATTTTCTACAGTTATATTTCCCTTATGGAACAGGATGGCGTTTTTAACTATGGCAAGTCCCAATCCTGAGCCGCCGTTCTTTCTCGTGCGGCCCTTTTCAACTCTGTAAAAGCGCTCAAATATTCTCGGAAGGTTTTCAGGAGGGACACCCTTTCCGTTGTCACAATAGACAAAGCTGTAAACTGTTTTGCCGTCTGTCTCTTCTGTTTTTGAGCAGGAAAGGTCTATTGTTATATTTGGTCCGCAATGTTCTATTGAGTTGTCAATTAAATTTTTAAGCAGATAATAGATGAGAAAGTAGTTGCCTTTTATGCTGTAGTCCGGGTTAACGTATGTGTTGAGTACTATTTTGTTGGAGGCTATTTTATACCCAATTTCATCGTTGATATCTTTCAGGCAGGAGGCGAAGTTTACCTCTTCAAGATTAAATTTATCTGTAGCTTCTTCAATCTTGTTTAAGGTAGAGACATTACCAATAAGAGAGGAGAGTCTTATTGTTTGAGAATAGGCTTTATCTATAAAATACAACATCTGCTCTCTTGGCATTTTATCGTCGTGTTGGATGGTCTCGAGATATGCCTTGATACCTGTAACAGGTGTTTTTAGCTCGTGAGCTATGTTCTGAGTCATCTGCTGTTTATAATTTTTGGTCTGTTCCAGTTGTTCAAATGTGCTCACAATCTTTCTGCCCACATCTCCGAACTCATCCTTACCGAACTTAATGTTGCTAAAATCCTTTTGTGGACTCTTGACAGCATCTATAAAGGCATTGAATGTTACAATAGGTTTTGTAAGTTTACGAGTTATATATACAAGCATCATAACCAAACAGATAAACAGAAAGACTATTCCTATTAGATATTTTCTATCTTCATTTATCTGCGGTAATACCTCTGTTTTATAAGTTAGTGCGGTTCTTATGTAGATGTTAGGGTACCTTTGAGCGTAATAGAGATATTCTTCACGAAGTGTTCTGGACCTTCTCAGAGAGAGTCCTGTTCCCTCCTGTTTTGCCTTTACTACCTCTGGGCGGGTGATATGATTTGCATTATATACCGATTGCTTTCCACTATTGTCAAAAATAACATTACCGGCGGTATCAATAATAGTAAGTCTTACATTCTCTTGAAACGAAATTGAGTCATATGGCACATTCCTCTCTATTGCGTGGTATACCATAGTGTTGTATGATACCAGCTCGGATTGCATGGCCTTAAGATTATGTGCCTTTTCTCTTTGCATTATAAAAATGGAGAAGCCGGCGACCACTATCACAAGAACAATGGCAAAGTAAAAAAACAGCCTATATTGATAGCGTAATTTCATCCGATATTAATTTGCTTTATCCTCTGTCTGGAAGCAATAACCGTATCCTGAACGGTTTATTATAAGATCTCCGTAATGGCCAAGTTTTTTTCTCAATCTTGCTATATGAACATCAACTGTTCTATCAACCACATAAGATTCATCTTTCCAGACATATTTTAGTATTTCGTCTCTGGAAAAGATTTTGTTTGCATTCATGGTTAGCAATACGAGTATATCGCACTCTTTTTTGGTAAGGATTATCTCTTCGTGGTTTATGTAGACTCTCTTTTCAACGTAATTAATGTTGAAATCGTGAAAGGTAAACATCTTCCTCTGCTCCTCTTTGGGAGCTTGGCTGTTTGCAGCATAGACCCTTTTTAAAACTGCTCCTACTCTTGCTATCACCTCTTTTATAGAGAATGGTTTGGAGATATAATCGTCTGCACCTATACTGAATCCCTTTAATATATCGGGTTCAGTGTCGAGAGCCGATATAAATACGATGGGGGTCTTAATATTATAGTCCTCTCTAAGTAATCTTGCCATCGTGGTTCCGCTCATGCCGGCCATCATAATATCGAGTAATATTATGTGGTACGGATTTTTTAGCATTGGAATGGCATCTTCTGCACTCGATACCGTGTCTACTTCATACCCAGATTGTACAAGATTGTATTTTAGAATCTCACAAATATCCTCTTCGTCATCTACTACAAGAATTCTGTATTTTTCCATAATTTATAGAGTGTCTGTTAATGTTAAAGAGTATTAAATTGACAAATTTACAACTTTTTTTTATTTTTGCGCATTAATATCGGGGCTGTCTATTTTTATGAAAGCCGAAAGTCCGGCAGGCTGCAATACTCGATATTATAATTCAATTATGGGGTATGAAAAGATCGAGAATTTCGATATCAAAATAACAGAGAAACTTGCTGCTCATTATAAGGCGATTTTAAAATTATTGGGAGAAGATGAGGGCAGAGAGGGGTTGCTTAAGACTCCGGAACGCGTTGCAAAGTCGATGCTATTTCTTACTCAAGGGTATGAGATAGATCCTGTCGAGATACTTAATTCTGCCAAATTCAAGGAGGATTACAGACAAATTGTACTTGTTAAGGAGATAGAGATTTATTCCATGTGCGAACATCATATGTTGCCCTTTTATGGAAAGGCGCATGTAGCTTATATTCCTAATGGGTATATAACGGGATTGAGCAAGATCCCGCGCGTGGTGGATGCCTTTGCGCGTAGGTTGCAGGTGCAAGAGCGCTTGACAGTGCAGATTAGGGATTGCATTCAGAATACCCTTAATCCGTTGGGGGTGGCAGTTGTAATAGAGGCTGCACATATGTGTATGCAGATCAGAGGGGTACAGAAGCAGAATTCTGTAACTACGACATCTGCATTTACAGGGGCCTTTTTAAAAGATATTAAGACCAGAGAGGAGTTTATGCGTCTTATAGGGGTATCTCTTCATTAGTAGATGATACAGGGTAAAGTTGCGAAATTGTCTGCTTTCTTTTGTTTTTTTGTATATATTTTTATTCTAAAAGTAATATCTTTGTCAAAAAGTAATATTTAATAAATTATGGGAATAATAGTCTGCTCCGATATTGTAAAAAAGTTCGGGGATTACACTGCCCTTAATTCAGTAAGTCTAGATATACCGCAGGGTAAAATCTTTGGTTTGCTGGGTCCTAACGGTGCTGGAAAAACAACTTTGATAAGAATCATTAATCAGATAACGCTACCGGATTCCGGAACTGTATTTTTTAATGGTCATAAAATGGTCCCATCCGATGTGGAGAATGTCGGGTATTTACCGGAAGAGAGAGGCCTTTATAAAAAGATGAAGGTTGGTGAACAGGCTCTTTATCTTGCAAAGTTAAAGGGAATGAGTACTGCTGATGCTACGAGGGAGCTTAAGCAGTGGTTTGTTAAGTTTGGAATACAGGCTTGGTGGAACAAGAAGGTTGAGGAGCTTTCCAAAGGTATGGCTCAAAAGGTTCAGTTTATAACAACTGTTCTTCATAAGCCGGATCTTCTTATACTCGATGAGCCATTTTCCGGATTTGATCCTGTAAACGTGCAGCTTATCAGAGATGAGATGTTGAAATTAAAGGCGGCCGGCACTACAATTGTTCTTTCCACTCATAATATGGAGAGTGTGGAGGAGCTTTGCGATAATATTGCTTTGATTAATAAATCGAATCTTATTATTACCGGAGAAGTTGATACTATAAGGCGTGAGCACGGCAATAATCAGGTTGAGGTCTTGTATAGGTCTTCATCAGATTTGTCGGGGTACTTAAATGGTGAGAATCTCTCATTATTCAATGTTGTCTCAGATGAGCCTCACAATAACGTAAGACGTGCCGTGCTTGAGATAAATAAAGAATCTCATAATTCTGAAATTCTCGGTGTTATTATCAAGTATGTCGACATTATGTCTTATCAAGAGCTCATTCCTCGAATGAACGATATCTTTATTAAACTTGTAAGTGAACCTAATAACAAATAGCTATGGGAAAAAATAAAATTGGTATAATAATAGGGAGAGAGTTCTCCATTAGAGTTAAGAAGAAATCATTTATTCTTTCTACTATCCTTACTCCATTGTTATTTGCAGGTCTTATGGTAGTGCCGGCGCTTATGGCAATGTATTCTGATAATGATATTATTCAGAATATAAAGGTTGTAGATGAATCTGGCATAGTGATGCCTTATCTGGAGAATACCGATAATATTAGATTTGAGCAGATTAAAGATAAGACTGTAGATCAGTTGAAAGAAGAGATTGAAAAAGAGGAGTATACAGCTGTGATAGGGATCTCCAAACTCGACTCATCCAATAATTTATCAATAACCTCATACTCTATGAGGCAATTGAATATAGATCTGCTTTCTACCATCAAGAAGGAGGTGAGGCAGGCAGTAGAGGATTACAAATTAAAGGCTTACAATATTCCTAATCTCGATAAGGTGTTGGAAGATGTAAAATCGGAGGTTAAGATGAGTACTTATACTCTTGATAAAAACACAGGTGAGGCCAAGGAGTCGAAGGTTGAAATTTACATGGCCATTGGGTATGTTGCCAGCTTTATGATCTATATGTTCATCTTTATGTTTGGAAGTATGGTTATGAGGAGCGTAATTGAGGAAAAATCGACAAGAATTGTAGAGGTGATAGTCTCTTCGGTTAAGCCATTCCAACTTATGATGGGTAAAATTATCGGAGTTGCAGCTGTTGCTTTAACTCAGTTTTTTATCTGGATATTATTAACCTTTGTGATTGTTGCCGGAGTTACATATGCGGTCGGTGCTGATTCTGTAAAAGCTACCGTAGCTCAGAAGGTAGAGCAGACTCAGGCTGCAGCTCAAGTGCAAACTGGCGGCTCTACGGCAAATTCAGATGATATGGCAACCAAAATTGCCCAATATTCAGGGGACCCCGATAAGACCATTGTGGAGGAGAGAGCAGAAGCGAAAGTTGCCGAAGTTGCAAGTGCTTCTGACGATGAGTCTTTTAACTCTGTAATCAATTCACTTAAACAGATCAACTATGCCTCAATAATCATCTGTTTTGTAGTCTATTTTATATTGGGCTATCTGTTATATGCAAGTATGTTTGCTGCTGTGGGTTCTGCTGTTGACAATGAGACCGATACGCAACAGTTGATTTTGCCTATAACCATTCCGTTGATTATTGGTTTGTTTATTATGATTAATACTTTCCAGCATCCCGACAACTCACTTTCGTTTTGGGGCTCCATAATTCCTTTCACCTCTCCGATGGTGATGATGGCCAGAATTTCATATGGTGTTCCTACATGGCAACTTATCTTATCTGTAGGGTTGTTGGTTGGTACATTTATAGTATTCGCATTCATCTCCGGCAAGATTTATCGAATAGGTATTTTGATGTACGGAAAGAAGGCTACCTGGAAGGATATCTTTAAATGGTTACGCAGGTAGTTGGATAATTGCGGCAAGTTTCAACAAGAGTTATATAGTAGTAAGTTGAGGTATTTTGCCTCATAAGGTTTAGTTACAATATAACATCAGTTTGCGCACTTGTTCGGCAGGAAGTATTCTCTCTTTTAACAGGAGTTGTGGAGTGATATGTGCTTCATTAGGTTTAAGGGCTTTTTTTGAGAGCGACTCCCTAAGTAGGACTATTCCTTGTGCGGCATAGGAGCCGATATACGGGTTTCGTTTCATGAAGGCGACCGATATGGTATCGAGAGAAAAGTGCATTATATGCTCATCGGCTATTGTTACCCTATTTCTGAAGCCCTCTATGCGCTCGTTATCTATTCCGTTTATCTCGAGGAGTTGTTCTATGTAGGCGAATGAGCCGATCCGTTTTCTGTATTCCATTATCTTCTTTGCAAAGTAGGGACCTATGCCGTAAAGAGAGATCAGTTGTGTGCTGTCGGCGAGGTTGAGGTCTATGATTTTTGGAGCGACTGCTTTTTTCTCACAGTTCTCTTTTTTCTCTTTGCGGAGAGTTGTATCGCCATTGTGGTTTTTGATGTTGACGGCGGGTGCTATGGTGGTCCGTGCTCTTATTGTGTCGGGGTACTCTATTACGTGAGGTATTCTTATATAATTTTCTATGTGTCGGTAGAAATCGGGGCTAACAGTGTACATTTTTGCAAAATCTTCCTTTTTGCGGAATTTTCCTCCCTTTACTCTGTATTTGATAATAGATGCAGCCTGTTTTTCAGAGAGGCCGAGCATAACGAGACTGTCGGAGGGTATTGTGTTAGGGTTAAAATAGAAGAGGAGTGAGGTTTTTCCTTCTCTTTTGCTCCATGAACCTTTTTGCCTTATTTTAGATGAGTACCTTTTTGCCGAATATATAGGAGAGTTCGAATAGTCTCTTCCATAATCTCTTTTGGATTCACTTCCCGGCGGCTCTTTTCGTATGCATTTATTAAAGATGAGCAATCCTATTTGAAAAAGAAATAGAATTGCAACCAGTGCCATCAGGCCGAAGGCTTTAGAGGCTGTAAGCCTGTTTTCTTTTGAATAATCGGGAGACTCCTCCCTGCTACTCCTCCTCTTCTTGTATTGTTTCTCTCCCCACATAATCTTTCCCTGCTATTATCATTACTATTTCTCCCTTCGGTTCGTGTTCGGAATACCATTTATGCAGCTCTTTCATCCTTCCGCGTCTACACTCTTCGTGTATTTTAGAGATTTCGCGGCATACAGCGGCATGGCGTTCAGCTCCCATAAATTCCACCATTTGTCCCAATGTTTTTACCAGTCGGTAGGGTGATTCATAAATAATTGCTGTTGCAGTTTGTTCTGCCATCTCTTTGAGCTTAGTCTGCCTGCCCTTTTTAACCGGTAAAAATCCTTCAAAAATAAATCTGTCGCACGGGTATCCCGACGTTACAAGAGCCGGTACAAAGGCAGTGGCTCCGGGCAATGTTTCTACCTCTATTCCCGCCTCTGCACAACTTCTTACAAGAAAGAAACCTGGGTCTGAGATGCCTGGTGTTCCGGCGTCGCTTATTAATGCAACATTAAGGCCGCCGGCAATGCGTTCACAGACACTTGCAGCCGCTTTGTGTTCGTTAAATTTGTGATGCGATTCCATGGGGGTAGTTATCTCATATCTTTTTAAGAGTACGGAACTTGTTCTTGTGTCCTCGGCGAGAATGAGGTTCACCTCCTTTAAGATGCGTATTGCGCGTAATGTTATATCCTCCAAATTGCCTACGGGAGTAGGTACCAAATAAAGTTTGCCCATATTTCTTCTTTCTAAGGTTTCAAAAGTAGTATTTTATCTTCGGAAATCCTATAGTTTGTCTCTAATTATGTTTGAGATGCTATTGCAGGAATTCGACAAGTATCTCTTGTTTGCTATTCGGTGTTTGAGATGCTATTTGAGTTTTTTCTGCAAATTGGTTCTGCTTTTGTATCCTTATCGCGTTTCTGCAGAACGCCGAAATATTGGAGATAATTCTAATTTTTTTTTAAATTTGCAGAACAAAATAATCAAACAAAATGTTTTTAGAGAGTGCTAAGCAGGCCGGATGGATAGAGGTAATCTGCGGATCTATGTTTTCCGGAAAGACCGAAGAGTTGATAAGGAGGCTGAAAAGGGCTAAGTTTGCGAATCAGAGAGTTGAGATCTTTAAACCTGGGATAGATATTAGATATTCGGAGGAGGAGGTTGTTTCTCATGATTCCAATGCTATTTTATCTACTCCTGTTGAGAGTTCCGGCTCCATTCTTCTTCTTTCGGGCGATGTTGACGTAGTGGGAATAGATGAGGCTCAATTTTTTGATGAAGGCATTGTTGACGTATGTCAACAGCTTGCAAATAAAGGCGTTAGAGTTATTTGTGCCGGTTTGGATATGGACTATCTCGGTAACCCATTCGGTCCTATGCCACAACTTATGGCAGTTGCCGAATATGTTACAAAAGTTCATGCGATATGTGTAAAATGCGGTAATTTGGCCCAACATTCTCATAGAACTGCCGGAGGTGATAGTCTGGTGGAAATTGGTGAGAAAGAGAGCTATGAGCCCCTTTGCAGACATTGTTTTAATTTGGCCAAGGACCCGCATCTCTTTTAATAGTTTTTTTGAGTTTTTCTTCAACTTTTTCTTCAACTTTTTCAAAAAACAGAGTACACCAATTATAATTTTTCTTATTTTTGATGGCTTTTTGTGAAAATTATACTTATTTTTTTGAGTTGGTTTTTACTACAAAATTATACTAATATACATTATATGTCAGACAAAACCATTGAGATGAATGCCAACTCTGTTGTGGCATTCTTAAAAAAATCGCCAGATACATTTACCAAAGCAGATATTATATCGTTTATTAAAGCTAATGGTATTAAAATGATAAATTTTATGTATCCTGCAGGAGATGGAAAACTTAAAACACTGAATTTTGTAATTAATAACGAGGAATATCTTAATGCCATTCTTACTTGTGGCGAGCGCGTGGACGGCTCAAGTCTTTTTACCTTTATTGAGGCCTCCAGCAGCGATCTTTATGTAGTACCTCGGTATAAAACAGCATTTATAGATCCTTTTGCGGAGATTCCGACACTTACTATGCTGTGTTCCTTCTTTAATAAAGACGGAAAACCTCTTGAGAGCGCTCCGGAATATACATTGCGTAAGGCTTGCGATAATTTTAGAAAGGTAACGGGAATGGATTTTCATGCCATGGGTGAGTTGGAATATTATGTAATTGCTCCCGATAATGGTATGTTTCCTGCTACCGACCAGAAAGGTTATCATGAGTCGGCGCCATATTCAAAATTCAGTCAGTTCCGCTGCGAATGTATGAAATATATCTCTCAGGCGGGTGGTCAGATTAAGTATGGTCACTCTGAAGTGGGCAATTTTACTCAAAGCGGAATGATATTCGAGCAGAATGAGATAGAGTTTCTCCCTGTTAAGGCTGAGGAGGCTGCAGATCAATTGATGATTGCAAAGTGGGTTATAAGAAATCTTGCAAGCAAGTATGAGTATAATGTAACCTTTGCGCCTAAGATTACAGCCGGTAAGGCCGGATCAGGACTTCATATTCACATGAAGATGACTAAGGAGGGAAAGAGCATGATGATAGATAATGGCGAGATATCCGATACCGCGCGCAAAGCAATTAGCGGTCTTATGCTTCTTGCCCCTGCAATAACGGCCTTCGGGAATACTGTCCCAACCTCATATTTCAGGCTCGTACCGCATCAGGAGGCCCCTACAAATGTATGTTGGGGAGATCGTAACAGATCTGTTCTTGTAAGAATTCCTCTCGGATGGAATTCCAAAACAGATATGAGTGCCGAGGCCAACCCGATGGAACACGACAGTCAATATGATACAACGCAAAAGCAGACATTCGAAATGCGTTCGCCTGATGGTTCGGCAGATTTGTATCAACTGATTGCAAGTTTGATTGTCGCTTGCCGACACGGGTTTGAAATTAATAATTCTCTGGAGATTGCAAAAAGAACATATGTGAATGTCAATATTCATAATGATGAAAATAAGGCAAAGCTTCAAACTTTAGATAGTCTACCCGACAGCTGTGATGCTTCAGCGGATTGCCTTGAACGTATGAGGGGCGTATTTGAAGAGTATAATGTCTTTTCTCCAAGCACAATAGATGGCGTTCTTAGGAGATTACGTTCTTACGGAGATCGTACTTTGCGCCATGATATAGGTAAAGATGAGGAGAAGATGAAAGAACTCGTCCGCCGTTATTTCCATTGCGGATAATCAGGCAGGTGATATATTGCTGCTACCATAAGCGGTTACCAATCAGCGCTGCCTATCTTAGATCAAAATTGATTGATACCCCCAATTCCACCGGACGTCCTTTTTGGACAAAAGAGTTGCCTACTGATTTAAAGTAGAAAACGTTGTACTCCTTGTCTGTTAGGTTTTTACCATAAACAGAAAGAGTGAAGCAATTTAAATTCAGTCCAATACAAGCAGAAAGCACTCCATAATATGGTTGTGAGAGATTGTTGGTCTCGTCCCAATAGATTTTACCTACTCCTCTATAATCGGCATGAATGGAGAGGTCTTTTACAGCTATTCTTTGCCAATTTCTTGTTTTTGTGCTGTATTGCTTCTCTTTTCCAAGAGGAATCTTAAAATCGGCTGCAAGCATGACGGTATTTCTTGGTGCGTAAGGCACATAGTTGTGAGAGTAATCGTTATTGCCATCGTTGTATTTGGTGAATTTTGCAATTGTGTGACCGAAAGACCCCGACACTTTTATCCCTGAAAGGAAGGTGTTGTTATAGTAGGGGCCGAATGGAGCGTAGGAGAGACTTATCTCCGCGCCTTTACTATATGAGCGGCCGGCATTTGACATCATTCTGCCGGTTGTTTTTCCCTCAGGAAAGACTGTAATTTGTTGATTCCTGAGCCCGATATAGAATAGAGAGGCGCTTCCGTTTACCTTATTTTCGAAGAGTTGAAAATGTGATCCCAATTCAAAATTCCAACTATGCTCCGGTTTATATGAAGATTTTGCAATTTTTGCTTCGTAATCTGTTGTGACGGTACTTGTGCTTCCTTGTTTGCTGCCGAATCCTCCCATTAGATCACTCATAAGTTTTGTCTGAAGAATATCTGAGAAGATTTGTGTATTGAATCCTCCTGCTTTATACCCTTTTGTAATTGAAAAATAGAGATTACTGCCTCCTAAGTTATACATAATAGAGATCTTTGGTAGTAACTCATTAAAATTCAACCGTTTTGTTCCGTGAAGTTCGGAACTTACCTCTTTGTAATCTTGCATCATAGGGGTAAGTTTGTAGGCCAGTTTTGTTACATTATCGTAGCTCATGGAGGCATGCTCGTAATCGAAACGTATTCCGGCCGTAATAGTCCAGTATCTATGAGTATTATTATTTCCTCCGAGTTTTATTGAGGCTTGTCCGTATCCGGCCAGGCCGCTTGTAGGCATTGTAAAGTTGCTGTTGATGGGAAGTTCGGAGTCGCGAAAAACGAGGTTTGCCATTGGCATTACGGTGTGGATGCCTGCGTTGGCTCCTTTCAGGATAAATTCATTTATTCCATCCTGCCCGAAAACAACAGGAGCATCCATCCTTAAGTTTTTGTGGAAGCCGAAAATACCCGCAAGCCATTGAATTTTGTTCTCTTTTTTATCGGCATTGGAAGAGAGAGTAATATCTTGGGTAAATGTATGTTCGTGTTGTTCCTGAATTAGCGTGTAGTATGATGCCGGCAAGAAGTCCTGGTCCATATTCATTTTGTCGTTTGTGTATTGCCATGTCGTGGTACTGCTTAACTTAATTTTATTGGTACTGTATCTTACCGACAAGCCGTCAGTAAGAGTAAATCTGCGGTAGTCCGATTTGTCATTATAATTTATCTTCATTGTCTCTCCGCTCGAGGTATTATATTGAGCATAGGGGTATCCGTCCTGTTTAAGTAGGTCTGCAGTAAGAATATTTTCTATTGTTGTGTTATTTCCTATTTTGAAGATCTCTCTCAGTCTGGCTCCTCCACTACGGTATTTCTCGCATTTACTGCCATCGTTATTGTTTGTGTAAGCGCCATCGCTTCTTTTGTAGTATCCTGCTGCCGACCATGAGTATCTCTTGGAAGGGGCATTATAGAGTGAGGCCTTTATCTTAAGTGTGTTCCAACTTCCATAATCGACGGAAGCTTTGATTCCCTGATAAAATTCTGGAGAGAGAGTATAAATACTTATTACTCCTCCTACTGTATTTCTTCCGTATAAAGTTCCCTGTGGCCCGCTGAGTACATTAATGCTCGCTATATCGTAGAAATCTATATCGTAGTTATTCTTATTCATGTATGGGACATTATCCACATAGAGTCCTACGGCAGGCTGGTCTATTCTGGCACCTATGCCTCTTATATAGATAGAGGAGGTCATTTTTGAGCCGTAATCGGGCATGTAAAGATTCGGTGTAATAATGGAAAGTTCTTTAGGAGAGATAACGCGGTGTCTTTCTATATCAGCTTCTCCTATTTTAGTGTAGGAGAGGGGGGTACCGCGTAGCCCTACTGTCTCTTTTAGGCTGGCATTAACGTATAGCGGATCTATTCTGGCGGTATCGCTTATCTCTTGTATCGGCTTTTTCTCCTTTACCACCTCTTTTCCTTTATCACCCTCTCTGGCGAATGAGTCTTCATTTGTAATTGCAACTGTTGCAATTACAAGCATAATAGTTACTGAAAATTTAATATACCTCATAACCTTGTTTCTCTACTTATTTATTACAATGGGCACAAAAATAGTTGTAAATGTATTTATGGCAATCCTCATTGATGAGGGTTTGAGGAAAAAGATTAAATTTGCATCGATGAACAACTCACAGGAAAAGAGAGTGGCGGCGTTGCCACAAGTAGTTATTATTAATTCTAATACCTTGATAAGTATTGGTATGAGGGCTATACTTGCAGATATTATACCCTTTGCTGAAATTAATATATATCGCAATTTTGAGCAGTATTGTTCTTTGTCGAACGGCAGTGAACCATTCCACTTCTTTATAGGTAAGGAGGTATTAGTGAGCTGCGGCGATTTTTTTCTCTCCCATTTAAGGAAGACAATTGTAATAGCTCTGAGTGATGATGAGGAGTCTGAGTTGTCTGCTTCGGGCTTCAGAACGGTTGCCTCTTTCGGGCCGGAAGATGAGGTTATAAAATCACTACTAAAAATACACCAATCTGCGCATAGCGGAGGTTATCATGGGTTTGAGAGAAATTTGGGTGGAGAGATAAAGCCTCTTGCTGTTGCAATGAATCGTTTATCCAACAGAGAGAAAGAGGTTTTAATTTTGGTGGTTAAGGGTTTTATCAATAAGGAGATTGCCGATAGACTGAATGTTGCGGTCACTACCGTTATATCCCATAGAAAGAATATCTCAGAGAAGCTCGATATAAAATCCCCCGGGAAGCTTGCAATTTATGCTGTACTGAATAGGCTCGTCTCAATAGATGAAATAGGTATGCATATTGTTTAATCAGAACCAGAGGTCGAGCCGGCCTACATGTTCCCCCTTCTCACCATCTTGTAGGACAATTACCTCTTTTCCGTCGAGATTCTTAAAACTCTCCTTCTCAGTAAGATTTGTATGTGAGTGGCCTCCGATAATAATATCTATATATTTACTCGTTTTTGCAAGTGTGGTATCTGATGAATAGCCAAGATGAGTAAGCGCAATAACCAAATCGCATCTCTCTTCCTCTACAAGTTTTTTCCCTATAGAATCAGCTACATGTATAGGGTTTGAATAGTTCATATTTATGAGAGACTTGGGAGAAACTAATCTTTTCAGGTTAGTGATAAGACCTATTATTCCAATCTTTTTCCCGGCCTTATTAACAATGGTATAAGGCTTTATTATATTGTTGAGCGGTGTTCCCGAAAAGTTGTAGTTGGCGCATACTACCTTAAAAGAGGCATTATTTATTCTTCTTGCGAGCTCATCTTGTCCATTGTCAAATTCGTGATTACCGATGCAGGCGACGTCGTATTTAAGCGTGTTCATTAGGGAGATTTCCAAGTCTCCTTTATAAATATTGAAGAATGGAGTACCCTGGCTAAAGTCGCCGGCATCGAGCAGCAGTACATTTTTATGTGATGCTCTAACCGAATTTATATATTTCTCTCTTCTCTCGTATCCTCCCAATCCTTTACCGTAGCCTGTTGTCTCCGGCAGAATCTGGCTATGAGTGTCGTTTGTGTGGAGGATTACCAAATCTTGTGCATTTAATCCTGTTGCTGTAAAGGCAAGCAGTACCAAGAGTGTAAATATCTTATTATTTTTTAGTATCATAATCATTTAATGTTTTTAACAGTTCTATCACTTATTTTCTGTTCCCTATTTGGCAGATCCGATAATCTTTACACGGCCGTCTTTTTGTGGATTAATATCTCTTCCGGCAGCAGTCTCGTCGATTATCATTTTTATTATGGACTCTCTTATTAAAACACCGGTTTCAACTATGCCGTTGTTGTTTTTGAATGAGAAGACATTGTCCCCTCCGGCCATAAGAAAATCAATTGTTGCAACCCGATAGATTTTGTTATCATCAATAGGGCTGCCGCCTATCAGGCATTTCTCCAATTTACCATTATTAATGACAACCTCAACACCGGACAAAGCCTCAACTCTATGTGTCCTTGCAAAGTTTTGCATCATCTGCCTGATATATTTACCCTGTATATTTACGATAACAACTCTGTTCTCAAACGGGAAGACCGACATAATATCGGCTGTCGAGATATCTCCGGCAGGAATAGAGGTCCTTATTCCCCCGAAATTGGTAACAGCCATATCTGTCTTCTCTGTTTCACCCTTTTTCTCGAGGTATTTGTCGGCAGTCGATCTTATAGCATCGGCAGTAAAATTTGAGAGCGGGCTTTCCGGCGGGAACCTTTCTATCTCAGTAGTAGAATGGCCTATAACTTTATATAGTGAGTCTATAGCGGGCTTATATTTTTCTATTATAGTGTGTGTCTTTAACTTTTTCAGTTCCCTTTTTTTACAGTCGTAGTTTTCATCCATTTTTACTCTGCTCCATTCGGCCCTTTTGTAGTTCTGTGCTATGGACGGCAGTGAAATAAATAGCGATAATACTATGATTATTAGCTGTTTAATACGTGAGTTCATACAATTTTAATTTGTTTAACATGGAGATTCATTTCAGTGTGATACCATACTTTTGCCGGTGTTTTTGACGACAACGTATTTAATTGAATCATACTTTGTTTCATCTCCAGTTTGAATATTATTCTTTAAGAAATTTCTATCAGGTTCTGGCAGCAAATTTAGTATTTTTTTAA
>CAYLGW010000005.1:0-95882 GCA_964383385.1 uncultured Muribaculaceae bacterium | reverse complement strand
CTGCCGCTAGCGTTCATCCTGAGCCAGGATCAAACTCTTCATTGTACATCTATTTATACTTCTAAGCTTGTCCTAACCGAATAAAACTCTCAAATTGAGTAAAAGAATTTTGACGAAGTTCTTATATAAACCTCTACCTTCTTACTTGTTTGTCAATGCTAAAATTTCAATGAACTGTGTCCGTTTCAGATCTCTTCTCTTCCTTTCCGAAGAACGAGCTCTTTTTTGCGAAACGGGTTGCAAATATATCGCTCTTTTTTAATTCTACAAAAAATAATTGCTAATTTTTTTTGATTATCTTATCAACATGCTGAATATCAATAAATATAAAATACAAAAAACCTTCCGGGTTAATATCATTTCTACCATATTTGGCAATAACTACGCATTTATATGGTAGACCTACCGCATAAAGTCTATTTTTATTAACTTTGCCGCCCTATGAATATTTACCTGCAAATATTTACCTGCTTTGCAAAGATTGGAGCCTTTACTATAGGAGGAGGATATGCGATGATTCCTATAATAGAGAGGGAGGTCGTGGAGAAAAAGAAATGGATGGATGAGCGAGACTTTATGGATGTACTTGCAATATCACAATCGGCACCGGGACTACTGGCCGTAAATATTTCAATCTTTTTAGGTTATCGTCTGAGAGGCTTAAGAGGAAGCATAATCGCTACACTTGGAAGCATTTTGCCCTCATTTATTATAATTCTTCTAATAGCAATGTTTTTCTCAGGGTATCAGGATAACCCCACCATAGTTAAGATTTTTAAAGGAATCAGGCCCGTTGTAGTGGCACTAATAGCTGTTCCTCTTATAAATATGGCAAAAAAAGCTAAATTAAATCTCTACACGGGTGCGCTCGCCGCCATCACCTGCATTCTAATTCTTTTTTTAGGGGTCTCTCCCGTATACATACTTCTATCTGTTGGCGTTCTCTTTACTTCTGTCTCTTTCGCAGAACATACTAAGTTACTGTTCAAATTTAAAAGTAAAAAAGACAAGCCACAACGGCCACTAAACCAGCAGGGTAAATGCACAAAGAGAGACGATCTGCACTCTGTGGAGCAAGAGAGACGAGACGAGAGAGAGCATTGTCTAAATAATCAACAACCGGGCAACAACAATAATAATCAAAACAAGAAATGATCTATCTGCAACTCTTCTATACTTTTTTTATTATTGGGCTTTTTACCTTTGGAGGAGGTTATGCAATGCTATCGTTAATACAAAACGAGGTGGTTGTGAAACATGCATGGATGAACGCTCAACAATTTACAGATATTGTAGCCATCTCTCAAATGACGCCCGGACCCATTGGAGTAAATAGCGCAACTTATGTAGGATACACGGTTACAGGAGACATATTTGGCTCTATGCTCGCTACCTTTGCAGTCTCTCTGCCCTCCTTTATTATTGTACTCTTTATCTGCAAGATGTATACAAAGTTCAAAGAGAGTAATTTGTTCGAAACTATTTTAAAAGCGCTCCGGCCAATAGTTATAGGGATGATTGCAGCAGCTGCAGGTATACTCCTTACTAAAGATAACTTTATTGACTGGACAAGTTGGGTACTTTTCGGTGGGGCATTCGTTGCAGGCCAATGGCTCAAAGTCAACCCAATCTACACAATAGTTGTAGGGGGAATTATTGGCTATTTTATCTACTGATATTCTCAGAGTTTCCTAAAATTGAGACAGGCTGCAGAGATTAACTGTCTCTCCCGTCTCCGCCGGTAGCATCAAAATTATTTACCTTCTGCTCCTCACTATTGTTTACGAGACTCTCATCAACCTCTTCATCATTTATGAATTCACCCTCTTTTGAAAACTTGACAGCCCTCAATTTCCATGCTGAAATAAACTCCGACAAGGCATACAAAATAAGTATTGCACCAAAAAAGATCATTAAAACATTGATTGATTTAAAAGGATTGAAGAATAGAGCTATCCCGCATAACGTAATAATTATTCCCATCACATAAAGTTCTGAAGGAACCGACGCGTGCTTGCTGCTGAAAATAAGATTTAACAGATGACTCACTCCGAATATTATGAGGACAGCACCCAGGAAAAATGTCAGGATACTTATAAAAAAATCGGGATAAGCAAAGATAAGCACTCCTATTATCATATACATGACTATATTAATAATTTTAAGTACAATTATACCTGTCTCCTGTTCAACCTTATAACTTTTCATGAGTACCAAAGTAGATATTAACCCAGCCGCAACAGAAAAGGAGGCTACTACCATTATAATAATCTTATGCAGATGTTCCGGCCATAAAATAAGTGCCACCCCAAAAAGGATTGTGAACAAACCCCTCATCAACGAAAAGGACCTGTTAGTCAATGAATAGATAAAACCCATTATTTAATTTATTAATCAAAACCATAATAGTCTTGTTGTTTAGCAGCACAAATATACTACACAATTGGATTAATTGAATCTTTACAGGAAATTACTACTTTCAGACAGATAGTATGTGCTTTTATACTACACCTTTGGCATAAATTTTTCAGTTATATATACTAAAATAGTATTTACAGTCTCCAAATAGTACTATTTTAATTCAAGACAAGATCTTGTTTTAATAAATAACAATACAATATGTTTTTTAGACGAACAGTAACACACCTTACTACTCAAATTTCTGCACCCCTGCGGCTCCTATCTCTAAATAGTTGCCTATTTTGTTCTCTTTTCTGTCTATTCTCCTGTAGCATGGTTGATTATCACCCATACGACGGCTTAATCTCCGGAGCTACATCTCTTACTGAGAAAAATATCTCAAAGATTGAGAGATTGACAGAGGGGAAAAAGAGTATTAAGTTTGCAATGATTAGCGACACTCAGGGATGGTACGACGAAACAAACGAGGTAGTTAATGCTATTAACAAACGCAGCGATATTGATTTTGTAATTCACGGCGGAGATCAGAGCGACTTTGGTGTCACCAAGGAGTTTATCTGGATGAGAGATGCTCTACAAAGGCTTAAAGTCCCCTATGTTTGTGTAATTGGCAACCACGATTGTCTTGGGAATGGAGAAGAGGTCTATAAAAAGATTTACGGCAACGATAATTTTGCCTTTACCGCCGGAGATATACGTTTTATCTGCCTTAATACAAATGCTTTGGAGTATGACTACTCTCACCCTGTACCCGATTTCGTATTTCTCGATAGTTTAAAGGCTAATTTCCCAAAAGGGGCACAGAAGACTGTATTTGCCATGCATGTTAAACCCACCGATTTTATATTTAATAATAATGTTGCCAACATTTTCGAAAGATATGTAACCAGTTTCCCAAAGACTCAGTTCTGTCTCTACGGTCATAATCACTCCGTCTCCGTAGATGATGTCTTTGGGGATGGAATCATCTATTATGAATGTGCAAGCATCAATAAGAGGAGTTATCTTGTATTCACAATTAAAGAAGAAGGAGGGTATGACTATGAAGTGGTTACATTCTAAACAGCAATATTCTCTCCTTAAAAAAACGTTAATCATACTTGCTTTAGTTTTGCCATCAACAGCCTTTTCTCAAAACATTATAACAGAAGAGAATGACTCACTGAATTACAGAATAGATGACAATTACACAAAACGAGTAGAAAAATACAAGAATTTTTGGGATAGAATTATTCCTAAATATAGTAAAGTCCAATTTGCCGGAGGTATGGGACTGATCTCTGTTGGATGGGGATGGGATTATGGAAAGCACAGACAATGGGAGACAGATATGTTTTTCGGATACTTGCCAAAGTATTCTTCCAAGCGCCCGAAACTTACTTTTACATTGAAACAGAACTATATTCCCTGGAGTATACCTATTAAAAAGACTAAATTATCGTTTGAGCCGCTGACATGCGGTCTCTATATTAACACCATATTTGATAATGATTTTTGGACCAGCGAACCGGATCACTATCCTAAAGGTTACTACGGCTTTTCACCCAGATTAAGACCCTATATCTTTTTAGGTGAAAAGATGACTTTTTATATAAAACCCAACCGATTCAGATTTCACAGAAGTATCTCATTTTACTATGAATTAAGTAGTTGTGATATTTACATTATATCGGCCGTAAAAAATAGTTCAATTCATCTCAGCGATATAGTTAAAATTTCTTTCGGATTAAAATTACAGATATTGTAATCCAATCCATTAAGGAATCTCTCTCTACACCACATAAATACACACTTTAACAGGTACACGCTATTTATAAAACTCTATAATTGAAATATGGCTATAAATAAGCCTCTCCGAAGTGATTTCGGAGAGGCTTATTTCTGTTATTTACTTTGGGTGGAAGATGGGGCTCGAACCCACGACCCCTAGTGCCACAAACTAGTGCTCTAACCAACTGAGCTACATCCACCATATATTAGGCATTGCCTAAACACTGATTAAGAATTTTTGATTCTTTGCAGGATGCAAATATATGGAGTTTTTTGATAAGTTGAAAAAAAAATGCATTATTCCTTCAATAAGATAGATTAATGTACAATTTAATTTATAAATTTGTGAGATATAATCAAACAATACAAATATATGGCAAAAGAAATAAAATTTTCGCTACTGTATAGGGATATGTGGCAGTCTTCCGGCAAATATGTCCCTCGCGTAGACCAACTTAAACAAATTGCCCCTGTTATTATTGATATGGGATGCTTCGACCGTGTTGAAACCAATGGAGGAGCATTTGAACAAGTAAATCTTCTTTTTGGAGAGAACCCAAACAAGGCAGTAAGAGAGTGGACAGCTCCATTCAATAAAGTTGGAATCCAGACTCACATGTTGGAAAGAGGTCTTAACGCATTGAGGATGAATCCTGTTCCAAATGACGTTAGAGAACTTATGTTTAAAGTCAAAGCTAAACAAGGTACAAACATATCGAGATCTTTCTGCGGACTTAATGACCATAGAAACCTTAAAGGTTCTGTCATAGGAGCTAAAAAGGGCGGAATGATATCTCAAGTTGCCTTAAGTATTACCTATTCACCTGTTCACACAGTTGAATATTATATGGATGTTGTTGATAAGGTAGTTGAATACGGATGCGACGAGATCTGTCTTAAAGATATGGCAGGAATAGGGCGTCCCGCATTTTTGGGAAGACTAACAAAATCCATAAAAGACAAATACCCGCATATTATTGTACAGTATCACGGACATTCCGGTCCCGGCTTCTCCGTTGCCTCTATGCTTGAGGTTGCAAGAGCAGGTGCAGAGTACATTGATGTTGCAATGGAGCCGCTTTCATGGGGAAAAATTCATCCGGATGTAATTACAATTCAGGCTATGCTGAAGGATGCCGGATTCCTTGTAAAGGAGATTAACATGGATGCATATATGGAGGCAAGAAGGCTTACACAAACCTTCATTGATGATTTCCTTGGCTATTTTATAGAGCCTACAAACCATATGCAGTCGTCGTTGCTGGTAGGTTGCGGACTTCCAGGAGGTATGATGGGCTCAATGATGTCCGACCTTAAAGGCTTCCACAACGCAATTAATTCCTCTTTAAGAAACCAGGGCAAGAAGGAATTATCTCTTAACGACCTTGTCGTAATGCTTTTCCAAGAGGTTGCCTATGTATGGCCAAGAGTTGGTTATCCTCCTTTGGTAACTCCGTTCAGCCAATATGTCAAGAATACCGCATTGATGAATCTTATGCATACTCTTAAGGGTGAACCGAGATGGACAACTATCGATAAAGATACTATGAACATGATTCTTGGTAAGGCCGGTAAGCTGCCTGGCGAACTTGCTCCGGAAATTAAGGAAATTGTAAAAAATAAAGGTTTGGATTTCTATACCGGAAACCCTCAAGATGCCTTCCCTGATGAACTTCCTCATTTCATAGAGGAGATGAAGAAAGAGGGCTGGGATCGCGGTCAGGATGATGAGGAGCTATTTGAGTTTGCTATGCACGAAAGACAGTATCGCGATTTCAAGAGTGGCGCTGCTAAACAGCGTTTCAATCAAGAACTTGAAGCAGCTAAAGCTAAAGCAAACGCTCCAATTATTGTTGAGAGACCTGTTGTAGAGGTTCCAAAGATAGATGTTGACAAGGTTAAAGCTCAATATCCCGATGCAAAACCTGTTCAAGCAACTGCAAAAGGCAAAATTATTTGGCAAGTTGATGTTGCCGGCGATTCTACTGCTCCTGTTATTGGCAAGTCAGTCAAAGAGGGAGATGTTATTGCTCATGTAGAGGTATATTATGGAATGGAAGAGATTAAAGCTCTTGCAAGCGGTAAATTTATTGCAATATATCCTAAACAGGGCGAGATGGTACAGAAAGATGAAATTGTTGCCTTTATCAACTAATCAATTCTTTTTTTGTCTGTACTCTTTTGGAGACATGCCTGTAAGGTGTTTAAAATATTTGCCGAAAAAAGATTGCGTCTTAAAATTTAAAGTATAAGCAACCTCCTGAATGCTCATATCAGATGACTTCAGGAGGTTCTTTGCTTCCAGAATCACATATTCGTCAATCCATTCTGCCGCCGATTTTCCACTAATCTCCTTTATGACCGCTGAAAGATAACGCGTAGTCACACAAATCTTTGCAGCATAAAAAGAGACTGCTCTTTCTACGCAATGATGATCCGAAACATTCTTAATAAACTGCTCAAAAATAATTGAGCGCCTATTTTGCACAACAGCACCATTTAACTGCATACCGGAATCCTCAGAAATGATATCATATAATTTGTCGAACATGGCTATCCCAAGTGCCTTCACAATCTCAACCTTATGTTCCGACTCCTTATCTGTAATAATATCCTTTATCAAATTGAAAAATTTTGATAAAAGCATAATACTCTCTTCTTCCAGCCGCAGGGAGGCCATGTTGTTCACTCTCATAAAGAGAGAGGCGAGATTCACGAACCTGATATGCACATTATCGAGAAAATCGGGTGCGGCTATTAGCCCCGATATCTCAAAAAACTCATTGTGATCTATCTGGATAATATTATTCGGGTGGCATATTAATATCATTCCCTTTGTAAGAGTGTACTCCTTGAGATTCACCATTATCTTCATTGACCCGTTTTTACACAAAATGAAGACAAACGCGTTTATCTTACAGGGATATTTGAAAAATGATGACGACGGCTCACCATCTCTACTGTGAATATTATCGAGATTACTGCCCTCATGCAGTATTATGTCATTTCCAAGATGAATGGATTTTGCAAGAAAAGGTACTTGAGCTCTTATATCTTCAACAGTAAAACTTCCTAATAGTTTTTGTTCCATTTATTATATTTTTTCGCAAAAATACATATAAGAAAGAGTTAAAATTGGCCTAAAAGTACTTACTATTACACAAAATGGACGAAAAGTACCCCCGAACGGAATCGAACCGTTACCCTGAGAACCGGAATCTCATATTCTATCCTTTAAACTACGGGGGCAAACCTTAATGAGTTGCAAATTTAGATATTTTACTCAAAATATATACCTTTGTCACTTAATAATACTAAAAACCTATCAAATGAGAGCATATGTATTTCCCGGACAGGGAGCACAATTTACAGGAATGGGCAAAGAACTTTATGAGACAAATCCCGTTGCAAGACAGATGTTTGAAGTAGCAAATGAGAACCTTGGGTTTAGAATAACAGATATAATGTTCAATGGAACCTCAGAGGAACTTAAACAGACAAAAGTTACACAGCCCGCTATTTTCCTCCATTCGGCTATACTTGCCGAATGTACCCCCGACTTTAAACCGGAAATGACGGCAGGTCACTCTCTTGGTGAATTCTCCGCATTAGTGGCATCCAAGGCTATGAACTTCTCAGACGGCCTTAATCTTGTATATCAAAGGGCGCTTGCAATGCAAAAAGCCTGCAACACCAAACCATCCACAATGGCAGCAGTTTTAGGACTCAACGACAATACTATAGAAGAAATTTGCAGAAAAACAGAGGGTATAGTTGTTGCAGCAAACTATAATTGCAATGGTCAAGTTGTTATTTCGGGAGAAATAGAGGCAGTGCAAAAGGCTTGCGAAGCACTTAAGGCAGCAGGTGCAAAAAGGACTCTTCCTCTTGCTGTCAACGGAGCTTTTCATTCCCCGCTTATGGAGCCTGCAAGAATAGAGCTTGCTGAGGCAATAGAGAGAACTGTCTTCTCCAAGCCTATATGCCCGATTTATCAGAATGTTGATGCAAAACCTCATACCTGCCCGGATGAGATTAAAAATAATTTGCTTATGCAACTCACCTCACCTGTAAGATGGACACAATGCGTAGAGAATATGGTACATGATGGTGCTGATCATTTCATTGAACTCGGCCCGGGAACCGTACTCCAAAATCTGATAAAAAAGATTGCGCCGGAGGTAGATGCAGAAAGCCATCAATAAATTTTAGTATTCAAATTTAATTTGCTAAATTTGGGATAAAATAGCCGGTGCCCTTTGGGCCGGCTTTATGTTGATTTTAAATATTAAAATACAAATACAAACTTTAATCAAATAGACATGGCTAAAGAAAAACAATTCATTACGTGTGACGGGAACCAGGCAGCTGCTCATGTGGCATATATGTTCAGCGAACTGGCAGCCATTTACCCTATTACACCATCATCGCCAATGGCAGAACATATTGACGAGTGGGCAGCTTACGGGAAAAAGAATATTTTTGGAGAGACTGTAAAAGTTATTGAGATGCAGAGTGAAGGTGGTGCAGCCGGAGCTGTTCACGGTTCTTTACAAGCAGGTGTACTAACAACAACATTCACTGCTTCACAAGGTTTGTTGTTAATGGTTCCTAATATGTATAAGATAGCAGGTGAATTACTCCCAGCCGTATTTCATGTTACCGCAAGATCATTGGCAACTCATGCACTCTCTATATTCGGAGATCATCAAGATGTAATGGCCGCAAGACAAACAGGCTTTTCTCTCCTTGCTTCAGCAAGTGTACAAGAAGCAATGGATATGGCCGCAGTCGCCCATCTTTCCGCTATAAAATCTTCTGTTCCTTTTATGCATTTCTTCGACGGATTCAGAACTTCTCATGAAATCCAAAAAATTGAGGCGCTCGATATAGAGGATCTCAAGAAAATGGTTAGCATGAAATCTATAGCAAAATTCCGCGAGAGAGCATTAAACCCTAATAACCCTGTAACAAAAGGAACGGCCCAGAATGCAGACGTTTACTTCCAAAACACAGAGGCCTCTAATTCATATTATGAAGCTGTTCCGGATATAGTTGCAAGATATATGGGTGAAGTAAGCGAACTTACCGGACGCCACTACTTGCCTTTTGACTACTACGGAGACCCTAATGCTGAGAATATTATTATCGCAATGGGATCTGTAACACAAACAATAAAAGAGGTTGTAGATTATCTGAAAGAAAAAGAGGGAGCCAAGGTTGGTGTTATCAATGTAAGACTATACAGACCTTTCTCGGCTAAATATTTCCTGAGAGTTCTTCCGAAAAGCGTAAAGAGAATAGCAGTACTCGACAGAACAAAAGAGCCGGGAGCTGTTGGAGAGCCTCTCTATGTGGATATTAAATCTGTTCTTGCAGAGACAAATCCTAACATAAAAATTATAGGTGGCAGATACGGACTTTCATCAAAGGATACAAGTCCTGCACAAATCATATCAGTATTTGAAAATCTTAAAGCTAAACAGCCTAAGCAAGATTTCACAATAGGAATAGTAGATGACGTGACCTTTAAATCACTCCCGCACGGACAGGAAATAAGCCTTGCAAAAAAGGGAACCTACGAGTGTAAGTTTTATGGTCTCGGCTCTGACGGAACAGTAGGAGCTAATAAAAACACCATTAAGATTATCGGTGAAAACACTCCTAAATATTGTCAGGCCTATTTTGATTATGATTCAAAAAAATCGGGCGGTTACACCTGCTCACACCTGCGTTTCGGAGAGAAGACAATAGATTCACCTTATCTGGTTTCTACACCAGATTTTGTGGCATGTCACGTTGCCTCTTATCTTACTAAATACGACGTTCTAAAAGGTATTAAACAAAACGGAACCTTCCTTTTAAACAGTCTTTGGGACACTAACGAAACTTTAAAGAAACTTCCGGATTTTGCAAAACAAGAGATTGTAAAGAAGAATCTTAATTTCTATATTATCAATGCAACCAAGATTGCAGAAGAGATAGGTTTAGGCAATAGAACAAATACTATTCTTCAATCGGCATTCTTTAAGATTACCAATATTATACCTTACGACCTTGCTGTAAAGAGCATGAAAAAGGCTATTGAAAAAAGCTATGGTAAAAAGGGTGAAAATATTGTAAACATGAACTACGCCGCTGTAGACAGAGGTGCTGAATATGTAAAGGTTGAGATACCTTACGAATGGAAGAACATTTCAGCAAAGGGATTCATTCCTGATTCATACAGCCGTTTGGCTCCTGAGTGGGTAAGAACCGTTGCGAATGTTGTCAACGCCCAGTGCGGTAACGATCTCCCGGTAAGTGCTTTCAAAGAGATGCCTGATGGGACAATTCCATCCGGAACCGCCGCTTATGAGAAGAGAGGAATTGCGACACATATTCCTTCATGGAACCCCGATAATTGTATCCAATGTAACCAGTGTTCATTCGTATGCCCTCACGCTGCAATACGCCCCTTCATCATGACAGAGGCAGAGGCCGCTAAGGCTCCTAAATCTATCAAACGCGTTAAAGGCAACGGCGCTCTTAAAGAGTACTTCTTTACCGTCCAGATAGATCCGGCAGACTGTACGGGATGCGGAAACTGCGCAGACGTATGTCCTGCAAAGACTAAAGCTCTTGTAATGGAACCTGCAGCAACACAAGAAGTTGAACAGGCTAATTTTGAGTACATGCATACAACCATTGGGTACAAAGATACACTCCTTCCTAAGGCTCAGAACGTTAAAAATTCACAGTTCTCACAGCCACTGTTCGAGTTCTCCGGAGCTTGTGCCGGTTGCGGTGAAACCCCATATATTAAAGCAATCACACAGTTGTTTGGAGACAGAATGATGATTTCCAACGCAACAGGCTGCTCCTCAATTTACGGAGCTTCATTCCCTGCCTCCCCTTATTGCAAGGATAGGAACGGAAGAGGTCCGGCTTGGGCCAACTCTCTCTTTGAGGACAACGCAGAGTTCGGCCTTGGAATGAGACTCGGCTCGGAAAGATTACGTACATCAGCAGAAAAGTTGATGAACGATGCAATAGGATGCGACAAGTGCTCAGCAGAACTTAAAGAGTTCTTCAAACAATGGATTGCAAATAAATCAGACGTTACTATTACAAGAGAGCTTGCAGACAAAATTGTTCCTCTACTTTCTGAGAGCAAATGCGAGGCTTGCCAAAAACTCATAAAATTCACAGATGTACTCGTTCCTCGTAGCCAATGGATATTTGGTGGCGATGGCTGGGGCTATGATATTGGATATGGTGGATTAGACCATGTATTAGCTTCTGGAGAAAATGTAAATGTTCTTATTGTTGATACAGAGGTTTATTCTAATACAGGTGGTCAATCTTCTAAATCTACTCCTGCCGGTGCTGTTGCAAAATTTGCTACTTCCGGTAAGAAGATTCGCAAGAAAGACCTTGGTATGATGGCTATGAGTTATGGTTATGTTTATGTTGCTCAAGTTGCAATGGGTTCAAGCCAAGCTCAATTCCTTAATGCAGTAAAAGAGGCTGAGGCTTATGATGGTCCATCTCTAATTATTGCTTACGCACCTTGTATTAATCATGGTCTTAAAGCAGGAATGGGACATAGTCAATTAGAAGAGAAGCTTGCTGTTGAATGTGGTTATTGGCACTTATACAGATTCAATCCAACTTTAACAGAACAAGGTAAAAATCCATTTACTTTAGATAGTAAAGAACCAGATTGGTCTAAATTCCAAGACTTCCTTAAAGGTGAAGTTAGGTATTCATCACTTACCAAAACATTCCCTCAAGAGGCATCTGAATTATTTAATCTTACAGAAGAGTTTGCTAAACTTCGTTTAGCTTCTTACAAGAGATTAGCTGATCAGAAATAGACTGATTGATATACAAAAAAAAAGCCGTCTAACATAATTATTAGACGGCTTTTTTATATATTACTCATTAATCTCTGCCATCTGATCTGTTGTAAACCATCTTGCTATTATTGGGTCATAGTGTCTTGCGCCGTAATCGAGAGTGGCAAGTTGTGTGCCGCCTATAGTGTTGTTTTCTATCTCTTTACCATTATAAAGGTAGCGGTTTTTGTCTGTGTTTGTTGTGCTGAATGGCAGGCCGAATGCGTAATAGTCGGTGGATTGGAGCAGCGAGCCTGAAGCATCGTATGTTATGCCTGTCTCGTTGTTACCTCCGCTGTGCAGTGCGTTTGTCAGACGGTCTTTAAAGACTATCATCACCCTTCCATCACCGTCTGTTTCTAATAAAATTGCAACATATCGATTAGTTTTCATTTAATAGAATTTTAAGTTAAACGATAGGAGCTACACTATTTGAATTACGCTATGAAGATAAGAATATTTTTATTCCTTAATAACAATTAGTTGTATTATTTGAGCTAAATATTTGATGTTATGTTTGATTAGTGCTGATAAACTAATCGTATAGCGGCACAATCTGCAAAAGGGGCACAATAAAATACTCTATTTATTAAAGATAGCTTGTTACTATTCCTGTTGCGCCGAGATTTGTTTCGACATATTTTCTACTTATCTCTCCGGCCGATTTTATTGAGTTCTTATCCTTTACAAAGTCTGTAAGAATATTATATAATTCTTTATCGGCTCTGATTGGAAATGCTCCGCCTAATTTGATTAAATCTCTTGCTTCTTTAAATTTATGATAATTTGGTCCAAAAACAACCGGTAAACCGTATGTTGCAGGCTCCAATATATTATGTATTCCTACTCCGAAGCCACCACCTATATATGCACAATTACCATATTTATATATAGAAGATAGCATTCCTATTGTGTTTATAATTAAAACATTCGAATCTTTTAATAACTTTACGACAGCTTCATCTGCCAACAACTCATTGTCACTCTTGCCCTCCTGGAGCAATGATGTGTATTTAACTATTTTGTATTTGGCAAAGAGTTCTACAATACTATTAATATGAGCATCATCTATCTCGTGAGGCACCAAAATGACCTTTGCCTTTGAGAAATTTTTTAGAACATCTGCTATAATTACTTCGTCGGGCTGCCAACTACTTCCTGCTACCATTGTAAAGGCATCTTCCGCAAAACTCTTTACAAGCGGAAGATCCTTACTCTTGCTTGCAATAGCATCAACCCTGTCAAATCTTGTATCTCCGCTGACTACAACATTCCCCGATATGCCAATGCCTTGCAAAAGTTCGGCAGAGGCTTTGTCTTGAACAAACAATGTGGTAAAACAATGTAGCATCTTTTTAAAGAAAAAACCATACCACTTGAAAAAGATCTGGGAGGGTCTGAAGATGGCCGAAACAATATAGGTCTCAATTCCATTGCTCTTTAATGTCATGAGATAGTTGTACCAGAATTCGTATTTTATAAAGATGGCTTTAACCGGTTTTACTGCAGCAATAAAGCATTTTGCATTTTTAGGAGTGTCTATAGGCATATAATAAACCCAATCTGCTTTGTCGTAATTCTTTCTGAGCTCGTATCCACTCGGAGAGAAAAAAGTAATAAGAATTTTATACTCCGGCCAATTGATTTTTATCCATTCAATAATAGGCCTTGCCTGTTCAAACTCCCCCACTGATGAGCAATGTACCCAAATTATATTACCCGTATTGGGAGAAACTTCGCTCCGGATTCTCTCTAAAAGAGCAATTCTGCCCTCCTTGAAAAGTTTGGCTTTAGGATTAAAAAATGCTGCAATGTTTATAGAGAACCAATACAGATATATCCCTATTGTGTATAGAAAATTCACTTGTGTCGAGTTTTATAAAATTAAGCGAATTTAGCTATTTTAAATTATATATTAAAATATAAATTTTGCTTAACTTGCAAAAAAATTTTAATAGTATGAGACAGAGCCTGGAATTAATAGGACAATACTGTATTTTAATGACCAGGGTATTTGAAAAACCCGACAAATGGAGAATCTTTTGGAAGCAGTATGTTGCTGAGGCCTCTAAGCTTATGCTTGATTCTATACCAATTGTCTGCCTTATCTCCGTTTTTATAGGAGCCGTAATTGTTCTGCAAACAGCAAACAACCTTGAGAGCCCCTTTATACCTAAAATGTATGTTGGGTATATGGCCAGGGAGAGTCTTGCCCTCGAATTCTGCTCCACCATGGTGGCACTCATTCTTGCAGGAAAAATAGGTTCCAATATTGCCTCCGAGATAGGAAGCATGAGAATAACAGAACAAATTGATGCCATGGATATTATGGGTGTCAACTCTGCAAACTATCTTATTCTTCCTAAAATAATCTCTGCCGTAACACTTAGTCCGTTCCTTATGCTCGCAAGTTTTATGGTAGGCCTTTTTGGCGGAGCTCTAATAATTCTCTTTACAGGAATAATAACACTCGGACAATATTCCGACGGTCTACAATTTTCATTCAAAGCATACTATATCTATTACAGTATGACCAAAATGGCGGTATTTGCCTATATAATAACATCTGTCTCCTCATTTTACGGCTATTATGCAGAGGGCGGCTCTCTCGGAGTTGGACGTTCCAGCACAAAAGCGATAGTTGCAAGTAGCGGATTGATTCTGATTTTTAATCTTATACTCACAAAAATCATTTTATAACAACAATGATAAAGGTTAATAACTTATATAAAGAGTTTGAGGGCAAGGCCGTTCTAAAGGACCTCTCCATTGAGTATAAGTCAGGGGAATGCTCTTTAATCATAGGAGCCAGCGGATCAGGTAAAACTGTATTACTTAAATGTCTTGTTGGACTGCATCAACCGGAGAGGGGAGAGATTTGGTACGGCGACAGATTATTCACAGAGATGAATGTGCGCGAGAAGAAGATTATAAGGCAGGAGATGGGAATGTTGTTTCAGGGAAGCGCTCTGTTCGATTTTGCAACAGTGGAGGAAAACGTCATGTTTCCTATGGATTTTTTTACAGACTGGAGCAAAGAGGAAAAACTTGAGCGGGTTAATTTCTGCCTAAAACGTGTAAACATCCTTAATTCTAACAAGAAAATTCCAGCCGAATTAAGCGGTGGTATGCAAAAAAGAGTAGGTATAGCAAGAGCAATAGCTCTGAATCCAAAATATCTATTCTGTGACGAGCCCAATTCAGGCCTCGATCCTACCACCTCAATCCTAATAGATCATTTGATACAGGAAATTACTCAAGAATATAATATTACCACCATAATCAACACTCATGATATGAATTCGGTCATTGAAATTGGAAACAAAATCGGATTTATATACAATGGCGAGAAAAAATGGGAAGGCAGTAATAAAGAGATCTTACAGACAGAGTGCAAAGAGTTGAACGATTTTGTATTTGCCTCACCTATTGCAAAACAACTAAAATCATTTTTATAGGTGTATTCTAAATCCTAATTCTACCTTAAACTGGAACGGCTGGTCTGTACGAATACTTGCAGGAACATCTGAATTAAAATAATAAGCGGCATTCGGTTCAATATAAATACCGGTAGAATTATTAAATTTATATTCAAATCCAAGCCCCCCGTTAATGGAATATTGCACCCCGGAGATTGAATTGCTTATGCGGTACGACTCGTTGTAACTCTTCAGTCGGTTCACCGCTCTTATGCCCTTTTCTATTGTTCCTCCGGCATTAACATAAAATATGAATTTTGAATTATACGGGAAAAGGGCATAAATATTTACAGGAATTCCAATATAATGAAGCGATTGTTTGATGTTGTACGGCTTCTTGTTAATGAGGCCGTCATACTTGCTTCTCAGATAACTATAATTAATTCCCGCACCTAAATTTAAGTTTTTAGATAGTTTAATCTGGAGCTGAACTCCAACACTGAACGGAAGAGAATATTTTATCTCCGAGGTTCTCTCAACCACCGATACTCCTTTAATTGAAGAGGAGATATCCTCCCCGAATGATGCCATTTTAAAGCCACTGTTGACATCAGTATTTGCTCCGGGCGCAACATTAGAAGAAAAAGAGAGTAAGTACCGCTTACGATTACGTGCTGCTATCGACTCCCCATATTCAAGAGCTGCAAAGTCATCAATTTTATAATTTGTTTCATAGTATTTTTTCTCCTCACTCTTAGACTCACAAACCTTCTGCGGCAAAACCGCATTCTGCTCATTTGTCACATTTTGAGAGAGAATTTTTTGCTCACTATCTATGGAGTTCGCCAAAGCCTTCCTCTCATTACTCTCAATATCATTACTGTTTTTAGCAACTTCTTCCCCTCTCTTCTCCTCCAATTGAGTTGACGCTTTTGAATTGACACCGCAACTGTTCGTTGCCTGCTCTGCAACAGATGCAATAGAGGGAGCAACCTGAACAGGAGTATCGGATGCCTCATATTTCATCTCTTTTGCCGACTCTACAACAGCGACAGCTTTTTCTACACTAACATGATTATCGGATAAATAGGGTAAGGAAATAATGGCGGAAACAACAATAACCGCTGCAGCAGAGACTCCACAGATTACTTTTCTAATAGTTTGTCTTCTTCTATAGAGCATATCGGCCATGGAGAGAGAGCTATCAATAGCCTCCCACATCCCATCAGGCGGATTCACCTGAACGGAATTGAGTTTTTTACTCAACAACATCTCCGATTTTGTTCTCTCTATCATCTCTTCTTTAATCTCTTTATCTGTTTTTAATAACCACAGATTCTTTTTGTCATCGTCGCGCTCAACTTGTCATCTCTTTGTTGTTGTGCCGGCGACTCTCTCTATAACCTCTCCCTTTTATCTCCTACTCAGAGGCACTAATTACACCCTACATTAAAACTCCTTTATTCTCGCCTTAAGCCACTCTCTCGCTCTACTCAACTGAGATCTCGATCCCCCCTCCGAAATATTAAGCGCTTTTGCTATCTCTTCATGCGAGAAGCCCTCTATTACAAATAGGTTAAATACTGCCCTAAAACCGGTAGGCATCTGCGAAATAATTGTAAAAATCCTTTCGGAGTCGAGTTTTTCAATAACATCCTCTCCATACTCAACCTCTATATATGGAGCCTCAATATCCTCCGAATTTTTTAAAACATCCGCCTTTCTTATCTGCATCAACGCGGTGTTAACAAAAATTCTTCTTGCCCATCCTTCAAAAGAACCCTCACCCTTATATGTGCTAAGTTTTGCAAAAAGAGTTATAAAACCATCATGCAAAACGTCTTGCGCTATATATCTATCACCAATATATCTTATACAAATAGCAAACATACGAGGAGAAAGTCTCTCGTACATCTCTTTTTGTGCTAATCTATTATTGCACAAGCATTGTTTAATAAGCTCTCGCTCGGGTACCAATGATAAATTATCTACCATTCACCAATAATATAGATGCAATTTAAGGTATAAAAGTTGCAGATGTTATAAAAAATAATTTAATAACCCTATTGTAACATATTTTGCTAATTTTGCATTTTTAGTAGCTGTAAAAGTAATTTATTTAGATGAAAATAACAAAAATTTACCTGACGTTTTTACTCGTTTTAATTACACTTATGATAACGATAAAATCGGAGGCGCAAAATAAAAGTGCAGTAGAGGAGACAGTAACCGCAAAGGATACTTCATCCCTTTTTCTCAAAGGAATGGAGAGTTATAATAATAAGGAGCTAAACAAGGCTAAGGAATATTTTAAATCTCTTCTTTTAATAAACCCGGAGAGTGATGCCGCCTACTATTATCTGAGCCAGATAGCTCTTATGGAGGAGGATCCAATGGCCGGAGAGAGTTATCTAAAAAAGGCTGTCAAGCTCGACAGTTCTAATTTTTGGTACAGATCTATGCTTGCTAAAATTTATGCGGTATCAAAAAGAGCCGATGAAGCTATAAAGATATATGAGGACCTGATCAATAAATTCCCTAAAAAAACAGAGATCTATTACAATCTTGCAACTCTTTATCTTAACGCAGAGTATCTCGGTAAGGCAGATACGACTCTTAAAAAGATAGTGACTATATTTGGTAAGAACGAGGCTGTAGGCTTGGCAATGTTCAATATTTACAGAGTGAAAAATGATTGGGACGGGGCAATTAAATATCTTATTGCGTTTGATGAAGGATTGGATTCTCCTAAAATAGAGACCCTTATTGGGGATCTTTATGCCGATAGATTCAAGGATTCTCTTGCTATGTTGTACTACGACAAGGCATTGAAAAATGAGCCGAACAATCCGGGAGCAATTTACGGGCAAGCTGAGGTATTTCGCAATAATGGCAATTATGATAAATATTTTAAGAAGCTGACTCCGCTTTTTGGGAATGCATCGGTCCCCGCGATGATGAAGACCGAGTACCTTAAACAGATAATGCAATCTCAGCATTTTGTCCAAACATATCAAAAACAAATTGATACGCTCATTGATAATATTATAGCATCGGCACAGCCCGATTCCACTACCTATTATATTTGCGCCGCCTACTTTTCCAAGAGCGGAAAGCCCGACAAGTGCATAGATCTTTTGCGTAAAAATCATAATCTTTACCCGGAAAATAAATTTCCGGCCTTTGAATATCTCTCTTATATCTACTCTACCGAGGATTGGAATTTGCTTGGCAAAGAATCCGCTGTAATAGCAGAACAGTTTCCGAAAGAATTGTATCCGTTACAAGTAAATGCTATCTCCAAGATACAACTTAAGAACTACCGAGAGGGCATTGAGGTTCTGGAAAAAATTAGAGAACTCTCCCTAAAAAATAATGATACAACAGCTCTTCTTAACACCTACTCCCTTTTAGGGGACACCTATCATGAGCTTGGAAATGAGGCTAAAACCTTCCAATTTTACAAGAAGGCGCTGGCCATAGACCCTAATAATCTACCTGTTCTGAATAATTTTGCATACTATCTTTCAGTTAAGAAACAGAACCTTAAGAAGGCTTATACGATGAGTTCCATTACAGTTGCCAAAGAACCCGATAATCCAACCTTCCTCGATACCTTCGGGTGGATTTTATACCTTATGGGAAGACCGGTAGAGGCTAAATCCCATTTTAAGCACGCAATGCTTTATGGTGGCAAAGAGAATGCTGTAATTCTCGATCATTATGCCGAGGTGCTCTATAAACTTAAGGAGTATGATCTGGCTTTTATCTATTGGGAACAGGCCAACAATATTGACCGCACGCTTAACATAGATTCGAAAATAAAAGAACGCAAAGAGCAGATTGGGAAAAAATGAGAAAAGTTCTATCACATATCGGAGTACCCGGATATCTCTCAAAAAAGAATATAATCACGACACTGCTTGCCGTTACTCTCTGTTTTACCTGTACCATAGCTATGCAGGCTCAGGATGTAGAGACAAAAAAGGATCAGGTAAGGCAACTTGAGGAGGAGATTGCTTTGCTGGACAAGCAAATCCGTTCTGCAACTCAACAGCAAAAATCCACCCTCAGCGGCCTAATGCTTATAAAAAGGAAAGTTGCTCAGCGGCAAAAACTTCTTAATGAATTAGATAAAAGACTGAAGAACCAAAATGCAGATTTAGACAAAAAAACCGCCCATCTATTAAAACTCGAATCTAACCTCAATTCATTGCAGAAAAGCTACAAACATCTGGTAATTAGTGCCTATAAAAACCGAGATATGCGTAAATGGTTCATGTTTATTCTTGCGAGCGACAATATAGAACAAGGTTATAGGAGATGGATTTATTTGAAGGATTATGCAAAGGCGATAAACGATCAGGGTAAAAAGATTAAGGGAATAAAGAGGGAGGTGAGCCGGCAAAGAGAATCTCTGGTGATAATAAGAGATAAGACTGCCGAAACTCAGAAAGTGAGGGAATCTGAATATAATAAGTTTAAATCTGAAGAAAAGGAGACACAGGCAGTTGCTAATGTGCTTGCCAAACAGCAAAAAAATCTCAGAGTACAATTGGATAAAAAGAAACGTGAAGCCGCCAACCTTAATCGTGAGATTGAAAGAATGCTTGCAAAGGCTATTAGGCAGAGCAAGACCAAAAACACCAGAAGTTCTGAGAGTAACGAAGCTGATATTAAACTTTCCGGGGAATTCGGTTCAAATAAGGGTAAACTTCCATGGCCTGTAAGTAATGGAGTTGTTGCAGAACAGTTCGGAGAACATGACCACCCCGTTCTTAAGAATGTCAAGTTGCCGTTTAATAATGGAATAAATATCTCGGCCCCGAGAAATAGCAACGTAAAGAGTGTCTTTGACGGAACAATAAAGCAGATAATTATTATTCCAGGGTACAGCCATTGTATTTTGGTTCAACACGGCTCTTACTTTACATTTTATTGCAAATTGGGTAGTGTAGCGGTTTCTGTCGGCGAAAAAGTCTCCACAGGCACTGTATTAGGACGCATAGATGAAGATATTCTGCATTTTGAACTTTGGAACGGAAGTGCAAAACAGAATCCCGAATCGTGGTTAAGATAGTTTGATTCTTAAACCGAATAGTTGACCTGTATCGGGTTAGTAAGAGAAGGTGCTTCCTCCTATAAACTCTCTCACTACCGAGGTTGGCGGAATAGCGGCTATCTCTTTGGAGTTAATCTCAATTATATATGAAAGAAATTTAAGAAGACGTAAACTTTCCGGATAGGCGGGAGACACAGGCGATATTCTCCTCAACAACGGTTCAGCAAAATACTTCAACATAGGCAATTCATATATAAGGAATGAGTTGAACATAATATCGGCGTTCTCTTGATAAGGAAAAATATTTTTAAATTCTCCCCGTACCACACTCGGCCATCTAATTATTGTCTCCTCTGCATTTATACCCCTGAAATTACTATCCCTTACTATCCTGCGCAATAATCTGTTATCTGTAGTAGATATTGAGTTGTTCTCATCTATTGAGAGAGAGGTAAGAGCGGAGGCATATATTTTAAATTTCCTGTCGTTGCTTATCTGTGCAGTGAGCTCCGGGTTAAGTGCATGTATTCCCTCCATAATAAGTACATCCTCTGAGCCAACTCTTATTTTGTTCCCCGACGGAGAACTATACCCCTTAGTGAAATCGAATTTCGGTAACTCCACCTCCTCCCCATTAAAGAGCTGATTCATCTGTTCATTGAGCAATTCAATATCGAGAGCATAAATACTTTCAAAATCGTAATTTCCCTCCGCATCCTTTGGTGTTCTGTCGCGGTTTACAAAATAATCGTCCATCCCTACCACCACAGGATTAAGTCCAATTACCTTTAACTGAAGTGCAAGTCTCTTTGAGGTAGTTGTTTTTCCACTGCTCGATGGTCCTGCAATCAATACCAACTTTATGCGATCTTTCTTTTCATAAATCTTGTCGGCAATTGCCGCATACTTCCTCTCATGCAGAGCCTCCGCAATCTGAATTGCTCTTGTAGAATCTCCATTGAGAATCGCCCTGTTTATAGTTCCTATATCTTTGGCCCCAAGAATGGTACACCAATCAGAATTCTCCTTGAATATTTCATGCAACTTCTCTTGATACTTAACCTTCGGCATATCTACATTCTGCTGAGTTTGTGGAGACTGCAAACAAAAACCATTATTATATTTTATAAGATTAAACCTGTTGATATAGCCTGTAGAATGGAGCATCGGACCATAAAATGTGTCACCATAACCATCCAGGTAGTAAACAGAGATAAAAAAGATACCAAGGGTCTCAAAAAGCCTTGCCTTATCTGTCTGCCCATGTCTTAGAAAAAGTGAAACTGCCTCGCGGCTAGATTGCTTTGTCTTAATAATTGGAAGGTCATTATCTATGATCTCCTGCATCCTACTCCTAATTTTTTCAACATCGGCATCTGTAATTGTCATGGATTGCGGAAGTACCCCGATATTCTCCTCTGTTGTGGTTTTGCAGTTTCCCCTCACTCTTAACTCCCCATAAAGGCCATTAGGAAGAGTATAATCTAACTCCAGCTGGTACTCCGGATAAAGATCATAAACTGCCTTTTGCAATACCATACATAAGGAACGTTGGTATGTCCTGCGGCCGTCGTTCTGCTCTATAGTAAGAAACTCCACGGAATGAGCCATAAAAAGAGGAAAACTTAACTCTTTAAGTTGATTATCAACATAAGCTGCCAATATTCTACTTCCCGAAGGAGCTGTATATTTTATCTGATTAAGGAAATCTACGAGTTTTAGACCCGGATTTACCACATAATCTTTTCCTGTATTTTTACAAAAAACACGAATTAAATTTGTCTCTTTTTCACTCTCCATATCTATTATTTTTACTCTTTTCAAGCTCTTCCTTTAAATATTTACCGGTGTACGAACTGCTATTTTCTGCAACCTCCTCCGGCCTTCCACACGCAATTACCTTGCCACCTCCGGCCCCCCCTTCTGGACCAAGATCTATCAGATAATCTACCGATTTTAAAACATCCAAATTATGCTCAATAATTATCACGGTATTACCTTGATTTACAATCTTCTGTAGAACACCAAGTAAAATTTTCACATCGTGAAAATGCAATCCCGTAGTAGGCTCATCCAAGATATAAACAGAATTGCCTGTTCCCTTTCGCGCAAGTTCGGCGGCAAGTTTAACACGTTGGCTCTCTCCGCCCGAAAGCGTTGTAGAAGGCTGACCGAGTTTGATATAGCCCAAGCCCACATCCTCCAATGCCTTAAGTTTTGGTAATATAGAGGGTACATGCTCAAAAAATTCAACCGCCTGAGAGATAGTCATCTCCAGCACATCGCTAATGCTTTTCCCCTTATATTTCACAGTAAGAGTCTCCGGATTATACCTTTTACCATTACATTCACTGCACTTTACATAAACACTCGGTAAAAAATTCATCTCAATAGTCTGTACTCCCGCTCCTCTACAGACCTCGCATCTCCCGCCTTTTACATTAAATGAAAACCTATTGGCCCTGAATCCCCTTATCTTGGCCTCTTTTGTACACTCAAACAATTTCCTTATATCGGCAAAAACATTTGTATAAGTTGCAGGATTACTCCTCGGAGTCCTGCCGATAGGAGTTTGATCCACCTCTATAAGTTTATCCACATTATTAATGCCTATAATCTTATCATAAGGCAACGGATTAGCCAAAGATCTATAAAAATAGTTGCTGAGAATAGGCATTAAAGTTTCATTAATAAGAGTAGATTTTCCGCTGCCGCTCACTCCGCTTACCCCCACAAATGTTCCAAGAGGGATCTTTATAGTAACATTCTTGAGGTTATTTCCGGTAGCCCCCCTCAACTCAAGAAATTTACCATTTCCCTCTCTTCTTTCTTGAGGAACCTCTATTTTTCTTACGCCACGCAGATAGTCTGCAGTATAACTCCTTAATCCCTTAATCTCCTCTAACGAGAGATGCTCTATATTGTCGGGAGTCCCTGAGTAAAGTAACTCTCCTCCCTTTCTCCCCGCAGCCGGGCCAAGATCTATAAGCCAATCGGAAGAGAGAATCATCTCTTTATCGTGCTCCACCACCATTACAGAATTGCCCTCATCCCTCAAATTTTTCAAGGAATTAATCAACTTAATATTATCTCGTTGGTGAAGTCCTATGCTCGGCTCATCCAGAATATAAAGCACATTAACCAACTTACTTCCAATCTGAGTTGCCAACCTTATTCTTTGGCTCTCACCTCCACTTAACGACCTTGTGGACCTGCTTAGCGAAAGATAACTCAACCCCACCTGAAGGATGAAATTTATCCTCTCTAATAACTCTTTTATAAGGTCTTCCGCTATTTTATTCTGCTTATCATTAAGTTTAGAGGGTAACTCCCGAACCCAATTATAAAGTTCGTTCATATCCATATCTGCCACCTGAGAGATCTCTTTACCTGCAATTTTAAAATATAATGCCTCCTTTTTTAATCGAGTACCTCGACATTCCGGACAAACAGTCTCCATAACAAACTTTTCCTTATTTGTATTGACCTCATCATCAGCTCTATTTTGCTCTAATTTTGCTATAATGCCCGGGAATGGAGCAAGTTGCCGACCATCAGAAAGATCTACCCGAAACAAATCATCAGTGCCGTAAAGAATAGATTTAATAATCTCGTCAGAGAGATTGCAAATAGGGTCATTAAGAGAAAAATCATATTTCTTTGCCATACTCTCCAAGATCCTAAACCAGTTATTCTCTTTATAGGGGCCGAGAGGCTGTATTCCCCCCGAGTTGATAGACTTTTTACTATCGGGAATTATCTTTGAAATATCTATCTGAGAAATATATCCCAGTCCTTTGCAATTAGGGCAAGCACCCTGCGGAGAATTGAAAGAAAAAGTATGAGGAGCAGGCTCCATAAAAGAGAGACCGCTATCTGGACACATAAGGTGGCGGCTGAAATACCGTATTCCGCCTTCGGTATCGAGCATCATCATTGTACCCTTTCCCTGTTCCAATGCGGTATTTACAGAGCTGAAAACGCGCTTGTGGTCCTCTTCAGAGGGAATCAATTTATCAACAACAAGTTCTATATTATGAGTAACATAACGATCCAAAGGCTTAATATCGGAGAGTTGATATATCTCACCATCTACCCTAACCTGCTGATAACCTCTTTTTGTCAAGGTATCAAACAACTCCTTATAATGTCCCTTTCTCCCCACCACTACAGGCGACAAAACAATACACTTTCTGTTCAGATAATCCTTAATAATTAGAGAGGTAATCTGCTCATTAGTATACTTTACCATTAATTTCCCCGTTACGGGAGAGTAGGCATCGGAGGCCCTTGCATACAGTAACCTCAGAAAATCATAGATCTCTGTAATGGTCCCTACAGTGGAACGAGGGTTATTGCCGGTGGTCTTCTGTTCAATTGCTATTATCGGGCTTAATCCAGTAATACTCTCTACTGCCGGTCTTTCCAGTATTCCTATATATTGACGTGCATAAGAAGAGAGTGTCTCCATATAACGTCTTTGCCCCTCGGCATAGATAGTGTTAAATGCCAGAGAAGATTTACCGCTGCCGCTGAGGCCTGTAACTACTACAAGCTTATCGCGCGGTATCTCCACACTCACATTTTTAAGATTGTGTTCATTGGCACCTATAACGACTATCTTATTCATTTGTATTAATAATTTGTCCGCGAATCCGGAATTGGAACTTCTACCGTAAAGGTATGCCTTTGTCTATTATCCATCTTTCCAGAACGTATCCACTCATTACACATTTTAAGCATCTTAAAATTTGTACCGTGACGTTCCGCAAATTTGCTCCAACTCGGGACAGCTCCACTCACATTAACCTCTCTACATTTTATAGGTTTACACATCTGAGATTTAGAGACAGTGTAGCCATACTCATTCTGGTTGTTAAGAATTATCTTATAGGCAATCGCTCTAAAGACATATCTTGCGGTCTCAGAGGGTAATTGCATATCGTAATAGCTATAAACAGACTGGGCTTTCATCCTTGCATCTATAGCAGCCATTCCCACATTATACGAGGCGGCTGCAAGAGTCCAGTTATCATATTTAGAAAAGGCCTTTCTGAAATATTTACATGCCGCACGAGTAGCTTTATCTACATTATACCTCTCATCAACCTCGGTATTAACAATAAGACCATACTCTTTAGCCGTATGCTCCAAAAACTGCCAATAACCCTTTGCTCCTGCAATAGAGGTTAAGGGCTGCAATGAACTTTCGGCAACACATAAATAAAAGAAATCGGGATGTATGCCCTCCTCTTTCAATATTCTCTCTATTCTATTCATGTACCGTCCGGTAAGTTGTGTAATATACAAGATACTACTGTGAGAATACATTATGGAGGTCATTTCACGGAGCAAACTTTCACTTACATCAAAATAATGCAACGGAACCTTTTCTCCGGCGAATGACGCATGTGAGGGTAATTTTGGAATAATAACATTCTGGCTTGGCGCAGGCTTCTCGGGCTCATTATATCTCCACCACTCCACTTTTGCCTGAGCATTAGCCGCCATTGAAACCACTAACAAGGTAATAACCATTAAGATGCTATATAAATTTTTCATTGTTCTTAAATTATTAATACTAAATAGCCTCACTCTCTTTCTCGTACTCTACTCTTCAAAGGCTCGTTTAAAATTATCCTTAATAAATAGAGACAAGAGCTCTACTCGTATCTTAGGAAGGGATTATTTTGTAACTCTGTTATAACCGTAGTACTCGGTCCATGCCCAGGAAAAACACGCGCCTCTTTACTTACACTACTCAACACTCTGCCTAACAAGCTCTCCATAAGAACATCGTAATCTCCCCCCGGTAAATCTGTACGCCCTATACTTCCGGCAAATAAAGAATCTCCCGTAATAAGATAGTTATCCCTCTCGCAGTAGTAACACATTCCTCCCTTTGTGTGTCCCGGGCTGGCAATAGCTTTGAGTTCGGTGTCGCCGAATTTAATAAGGTCTCCATCTGAGACATTTATTGTAGTCCCCTGCGGTGCCTCAACAGAATAATCAAACATTTTAAAATATTTCCCCGCATCGGAAAAGAGATTCAAATCGTTTGAGTTTAGATAAACCGGGATATTCCATCGCTTAATAACAAAAGCCACCCCCATTATGTGATCGAAATGACCGTGAGTCAGCAATAGTTTAACCGGTTTAAGGTTATTAGCTGTAATAAATTTCTCTATCCGGCTCTGTTCATTCTCGTTTTGCATACCGGGGTCAACTATCACACACTCTCCCGTTTTATCGTAAAGTACATAGCAACATTCTCGCAAATCATTTAAATAAAATGGTTTAATTTCTGACATATCTTTTATATTAAAATTTTAACTTTTTACATAAGGACCTATTATTTGCTTACCTACCTGTTAACCCCTTTTATCATCGGTACAAAACTGCAACTCCCGTACGATTTTCTCTCAAAATGCTCCCTTCCCGTTCTCTGTATTACAAACATCTCTTGCTTGCCCAAACCTGTCAATAAAGGCATTACAATTTTTGCTCCTAATTTAAGCTGGAGCAACAACTTGTTAGGTATTGCTTCAGAACAGCAAGCAATAAGGATACCATCAAATGGAGCAAAATTCGTAAGCCCTTCATATCCATCTCCAAAAATAAGCATCGGAGCAGTATATCCCGCCCTTGAAAGGTTGCGCGAAGCCTCCACATAAAGGTCGTGTTGCCGCTCAATACTGAACACTTTATATCCATACTCTGCCAGAACGGCAGTTTGGTAACCGCAGCCCGTACCAATCTCCATTATTCTGCCTCCTTTAGGAACATCCAACAATGTCGTCTGAAGGGCAACGGTGGAGGGCTGGGAAATAGTCTGTTCCGCCGGGAGAGGCAAAGGCCTGTCGGCATAGGCAATATGATCTAAAGCAGGATCGATGAACAGATGTCGTGGTACTCTGCCAATAGCCTGAATTACAGTATCACGATAAATATTTTTTTCGGTTAATTCTCTCACCAACTGAGCTCTGCGCCCCTTATGCAATATAGTATCCAACATTCTGCAAATTTACTAAATCTCTGACTATTTTTTTGTATTTTTGCCGCGAGAAAAGTAAAAAATCATACGGAAAGGAGCCTCATGCTTAAAAGCCGATAACCTCCGCGAGAGGAGCACTCGTTTTTAAAGGTAAAAAGCCCCTGAAAGATGAAGTTTTTATTGAAATTACTTATAGCTTTTTAATAACATCTTAATTGTTTCTATTATTATGCATATAGCAATTGCCGGCAATATCGGAAGCGGAAAAACCACATTGACAAGACTTTTATCAAAACATTATGGTTGGATTCCTCAATATGAGGATGTTGACTATAATCCGTACCTGTCTGATTTTTATAATGATATGCAGAGGTGGTCATTCAACTTGCAGATATATTTTCTCAACAGCCGTTTCAAAGGCGTTGTTGAGATTGCCAAATCCTCACTGAACGTTATTCAGGACAGAACAATCTATGAGGATGCAAGGATATTTGCACCTAACCTTCATTCAATGGGGCTTATGAGTTCCAGAGATTATGAAAACTATACCTCCTTATTTAACCTCATGCTGTCGCTGGTAAAACCACCCGACCTGCTGATTTATCTTAAATCTTCAGTTCCCAATCTCGTTAATCAGATACAAAAACGTGGACGCGACTATGAAGCCAGCATCAGGCTGGATTATCTGCAAGGGCTTAATGAATTGTACGATAAATGGATGGACACGTACAACGATAGTAAAAAATTAATAATCAATGTAGATGAAATAAAGTTCGAAGATAATCCCAAAGACCTGAGCTTTATTATTGATGCTATAGATTCCCAGATACACGGTATATTCTAAAATACAGCAATTATTTACCGGACACCAGCACTCCTGCGACGAAGTGCAAAGAGAACCTATTTACTGAAAGGCTCAAAAGCATCTCAAACAATAAAAGAAAAACGTTAATAATATTAACAATATGAGAGCCCACAAAATCACAAAGATAAAGCCTCTTAGTAGTGGGAGAGAAATTATAAAGCCTCTTAGTACTTAGAGATAAGTTCGCGTATCTCCTGCTTGGCATCTCTCCAACGGGGAACATCAACCTTTGGACCAATTACCTCCACAACCTTAGCAGAAATTATAGAACCTACCTCTCCGCAAACCTTTATTGGCATACCAAGAGAATGAGCATATAAAAATCCGGCCGCATAGATATCTCCGGCGCCGGTAGCATCCTTCGTATCAGCGGGCCAAGCATCAATTTTATAAAATTCATCTCCGCTTTTAACCATAGAACCCTCAGGCCCCAACTTCACAACCGCTATCTTGCAAATCTTGGCAATCTCGTCGAGAGCCTTACGGGGCTCCTTCTTTGTAAATGATTTGGCTTCCGTCTCATTAGCAAAGACAATATCTACATAGTTTTCAACAATATCATGCAAAAAAGCATCGTTGCTCTCAACAACATTATAACTTGCCATATCTATTGAGATTATTGCTCCCGCAAGCTTTGCAAGTTCAATAGCTCTTCTTAGAAGATGCTGATTCTGTACAAGATATCCTTCAATATGAAAATAATCATATCCCTCAAAAAACTCCGGTTTGAGATCGCTCGAAACAAGTTCAATTGCAGAACCAAGATATACGGCAAAAGTTCTCTCGGCATTTGGCGCAGTAATAAAGACCATAGCCCTGCCGGAGGCCTTTGTCCCCTTCAAAAGGGTAGGCTTAATCCCAATATTTTCCTGCCCCGTTTTAAAAAGATGCCCCAACTCATCATCTCCCACCTTTCCGATAAAACCACTCGGCATACCGAATATTGAGGTACCTGTTATTGTGTTGGCAGCAGAGCCTCCGGGCACATATTGAAGTACCCCCATCTGCTTTAAAGCGTGCCAGATTTTATTCCCCGTCTCAGCATCTACATGCTGCATGCTTCCCTTTGGAAGGTGATATGTTTTAAGAAGTTCGTCGTCAGGCAATATCGCCAAAATATCTGTGAGGGCATTGCCTATACCCAATATGGATTTCATAAGCCGATTGTATAAAAATATGGGATAATTTTAAGACTGCAAAGTTAACAAAAACCATTATCTTTGCAGCAATTAATTTATGTAATGGAGAATTTTTCAAAACAACATAATCCCCTAAAAGGGCTCTCTTCAAAAAAAGAGTACCCCCTTGAAAATGAATCCTCATTGAAAAAAGAGCCCTTCATTGAAAACGATTCTCTCCTTGAAAAGGAAGAGATAGAGATTGCAAAGGAGATAATCCAAGATATCAATTCAGAACAATGCTCAAAGGGAGTAACAGTAAAGAAGATCATTAAGTTAGCCGCTATGCTCATCCTTGCTGCCATTCTTCTCTATTTTTCCTTTAGAGAGGTAAAGTGGGACGGGTTTATTGAAGACCTTAAAAAATGCAACTATTGGTGGATTTTAACCTCAATGGCTGTGGGCTTTATGGGTTTTATTTTCCGTTCATTCCGCTGGAGACTGCTGATGCTGCCCCTGAATAATAATATTACAAGAAGAGAGGCTTACGATGGTACCACGATAGCTTATCTCACCAATTTTGCCTTCCCGAGAGCAGGTGAATTTGCCCGTTGCGGGGTCATTGTAAAGAGACAAAAAACCTCATTTGAAGGAGTTTTAGGAACTGTAGTTCTTGAACGAAGTTTCGATATGGTCTGTCTGATTGCTTTTGTCTTGGCAATTTTAATCTTCAAATGGAATGAGTTTGGTTCCTTTATGAGTCGCGAACTTTTTGCACCCCTTCTTCATAAATTTTCAGGTGCCGGAATTTGGTGGCTCGGAGGAATATGCATTGGAATAGTAGTTTTAATAGCCCTGCTCGCAAGAATCTTCAGAGCAAAATTATTGAAATCAAAATTCATCCAGAAACTCTCTAAAATTCTGCACGGGCTCGCTGCGGGCATGATGTCGGCATTCAAGATGAAAAACAAATGGCTGTTCTTTGCCTACACTGTCGGATTATGGGGAACTTATTGGTTAACAAGTTATACCACAATTCTTGCATTCCCTTCTGTCGGGCACCTCACCCTTGTAGATGCAATGTTTCTAATGGTAGTAGGTGGATTGGGCTGGGTAGTACCCGTTCAAGGAGGACTCGGAGCATATCATTTTATTGTAAGTCTTGCCCTTGCAACTGTCTATACCATACCTCAGACAGAAGGCGTTGTTTTTGCAACAATCTCTCACGAATCACAAGCTATAATGATGATAATATGCGGTGCCATATCGCTGATAAGCATAAATATCTCCGGCAAGTCTATAAAAAGAGTGCGCACCGCAATAATTAACAAATCCGCTAAGAAATGATAATCAGATTCTCTATCAATTATGAGACCAAATGGGGCGAAGAACTATATATTACCGGATCCTCCAATGAATTGGGTAATAATAAAATATCTGAAGCATTCAAACTAAGCCGAGGAGAGGGGCAAAATTGGGAGGGAGAGATAAAGTTCGACTCGGCAAAGGAGCGAAGCCTCTCTTATCGCTATTTTGTAAAAACCTCAGACGGACAGCTCTATTTTGAAGCCGGAAATGAAAGGATAATTGCAGTAAGCACCTCTACAAGAGCAATTAACGCAATGGATCAATGGCAGGGTAACAATGCAGACGCCCCTTTTCTTACCGCACCTTTTAATCAAGTCTTCTACGGAAAAGGAAGTACAACATATACCCAAACGCACATACAAAATAATGAACTGATAATTAAAGTTACCATTCCAAACGTCCGTTATGAAGATGAGATAAAGGTATGCGGAAATATCCCAGAACTCGGTAATTGGGAGCTTTCAAAAGCCGTAAGAATGGTGCGTGCGGCAGGAGTAAAATGGGAGGCCAATATTCAATTGGAACGAGAGACTGAGCAACAAATAGAATATAAATTTATCAGGGTATCTAGACAGGAGAATGAGAACTCCGACATTGAATGGGAAGAGGGAGAAAATAGATGTATTGTAATTCCTGAGATTAAAAAACACAACTCGATTATTATAGAGCATGCGGGGTCGAGATTATCGGTAGCTCATCCAAAATTCAAGGGTTGCTCCGTTCCTGTTTTTTCGCTCAAGTCAAAAAACAGCAGCGGGATAGGAGATTTTAACGATATAAAACTCCTGGTGGATTGGGCCTCGGCCAATAATCTCTCCATAATACAATTATTGCCTATAAACGATACCTCAGAATATATGAATCAAAGGGATTCCTATCCTTATAATTGCATCTCCGTATTTGCATTGCACCCTATCTATCTGAATCTGGATAGCATGGGATCTTTAAAGGATAAAAAACTTGCAAAAGAGATAAAAAGAGAGGCCGTCTCACTAAATCATCTCGTATTCCTCGATTATGAGGAGGTATTGGATCTGAAAAGCCGGTTTTTTAGAGCAATTTTTGAACAGGAAAAGGAAAACACCTTTGCCGAACCTGGGTTCTATAACTTCAAAAAGGAAAACAAGCATTGGCTGTATCCCTACGCAACCTTCTGCGTGCTGAGAGATAAAAACAAAAGTGCGGAATTCGGCAAATGGGGAGAGGAAAGCGTATATTCAAAAGAGAGAGTCTTTTCTCTGTCGGGATACGCCAAAGAGTATAAAAACGAGATTGATTATTATATCTTCCTACAGTATCATGCTCACAAACAGATGCTTGAGGTAAAAGAATATGCTCACGCCAAGAATGTAGCCCTAAAGGGAGACCTTCCGATAGGAGTGGCAAGGCACGGTGTTGATGCCTGGCAGTTTCCATCACTGTTCAATTTTGGAATGCAGGCAGGAGCTCCGCCGGATGCGTTCTCGGACAAGGGACAAAATTGGGGCTTTCCCACATACAACTGGGAGAATATGGAGAAGGATAACTACTCATGGTGGAGAGAGAGATTAAAGCATATGTCAAAGTACTTCGACGCCTATAGGATTGACCATGTACTCGGTTTTTTTAGAATATGGGAGATTCCTATCTCAACTGCGGAGAGTTCAAAGGGACATTTCTCTCCATCGCTGCCATACTCTGCCAAGGAGATCTACGATATGACCGGGCTTGAAGCCGCAAAAAACAAAGCATTATTTATTGAGGATCCCGACAAACCCAATTTTTATCATCCGGCAATAAAGGCATTAAACAGCGATCAGTATAAAAAATTATCCGAGCCTGCACGCAAAAAGGTGGAGAAACTGCACAACGATTTCTTCTATCATAGAAACGAGAAACTTTGGTACGATAATGCTATGAAAAAGCTGCAACAACTAATTGCGGCAACAAATATGTTACCTTGCGCAGAAGATCTTGGAATGTTGTCTGAGTCTGTAGGCAAATGTCTGAAAGACTTAAAGATACTCTCTCTTGAGGTTCAATCGATGCCAAAGATGGGGATGGATAACGGAACCGGAATAGGCGATCCTCAAAAATATCCCTATTTAAGTGTTTGCACCACAAGCACTCATGATATTGAGACTCTACGTATGTGGTTAGGACGAAGGCTGCATCAGGTAGCCACACCTAAAAAAACGGAAGAGAATAGTTCAAATAAAAGTAAATTGAAAAAGGTACTTCTGTTACCGGATGCCACGCCTCAAGAGTGCCGAGAAGTTATAAATGAAAATCTTAACTCCAGCAGTATGCTTGTAATACTGCCTCTTCAAGATTGGCTCTCCACTAACCCTAAGGCAAGAAGTAAATACCCCGAAAGCGAAAGGATTAACAACCCTACAAATTCTAATAACTATTGGCGTTATCGTATGGAAATAAACTTGGAGGAGCTTATTTAACGTTTATACTCTTTGGCCTTTGCTATTAAATAGTCAAATATCGGCATGAAAGTGCTATCTCCTTTAGATACAAGTCCTTCTGGATGGAATTGTACACCAAGTACCTTGTCGTTACCAATCATCTCTATACCCTCTACTACTCCATCTTTAGACTTAGCTATAGCTTTGAATCCTGGTGCCAACTCCTTCACTGCCTGATGATGGAAGGAGTTCACAATAGTTGTATCCGTTCCGAGAATTTTATAAAGCAAAGATGTTTTGTCGATGATAATAGAATGTGTTCCGTAACTACTTGGAGCATTCTGGTTGTGTTTCACAAAGAGACCAGGAACTTGGCTTGGGATATCCTGATATAGCGAACCCCCGAAAGCAACATTCAAAATTTGTTCTCCCCTGCAGATTCCGATAAGCGGAACTCCCTTATTTACAGCTCTTTTAACAAGCAGATAATCGTACACATCTCTCTCCGGAACAATCTCTCCCTGCTCTCTTATAGGCTCCTCACCATAATATTTTAACGGATCAATATCCTCCCCGCCTGTCATTACTACACCGCTAACAATGTTCAGAATAGCATCTATCTCTGCTGTGTCGGTAGTGATAGGTATTACAATCGGTACTCCGCCCGCCTTCTTAATAGCATTTACATAAGTTATATTTGTTGCCGCAAGACCAGTTGCATCTTTTGCAGAAATTCCTATTACGGGCTTTTGAGCTTGATTCCCCTTTTTGTCTCTACAAAATGCACTCTCCGATAAGGCAGAGAGTAACACAACTGCCAATAAAATACTAAGAACTTTTTTCATACTTTAACTACTATAAATAAAAATTAATATTATCAAATTATTGTTTCATTAATCTAAATAACCTAATAGCCGTTATTCCCTAACCCAACCGCCGAAATCTTTCTCCTCGCCATAGCCGAACTCTATGGTAAAACCGCTTGCCCGTCTATCTTTAGTCTCAAATTTAAAAAGAATCGGGAAACCATGCCCGTCGCTTCTGAATTCAAACTTATTACCCCCTATATGATTAAGTTTGTTTTTAAAGGATTGCTTCCCAATGGTAATAAACAACTCTCCCTTCTCAAGCGTTATTTTTGCAGGCCCAAACAGTTCATCCTTAACATAATTACCTGTCAAACAGCTATAATCAGGAGCTTTATCAGGTTTAGCAGACTCCGATAGTTGTTTCTGTTTCTTCTCCCAACTCTTCTTTGAATCGGTATACCATTCGTCAAAATAGTCCTTATTATAATCCTTATAAATATCTGTATAACTATCAGCAGGTGCACCCATTACAAGATCTATAAGGCGGCGCATGATAGCATACCGCGGAGAGGAGCCGGCCTCACTATTAACTAAAACCGTTCCGCATAACTTTAACTCCGGGAGATAAAAACAAAGCGCCGTCATTCCCCATGTTGTACCGGTATGAAAATATAATCTGTATTTATTGTTCTGCTCAACAAACCAGCAATGCCCGTAAAGTGTTGTTCTATTATCACTTTGCGATGTTATTGTCTGCCCTCTGTGCAAATATTTAGCAGCTTTTTCGGAGAGGATTCTAATAGTATCTGTCTCTCCGGTCAACTGATTCTTCTTTGTTATAAATCCGTTATTCATATGCATTTGAGCATACTTAATCATATCATTTACAGAGGAGTTGATGCTGCCTGCAGGGCCAACTCCCGTAAGCCAGAATAGAGCCTGCTCATCGGCATAAAGCGGCTGGATTACAATACCGGCTTCATTGGTTTTTCCCGGTATAGAGGTAAATGAGTAGTCATGAGGAGTTGCAACATTCAGTGAATTTGCATAGCCCTCTGCATTCATAGAAGAGGAGCTCATTCCAAGAGGTTTGAAGACTCTTTCACGAACATTCTCCTCCCAACTTTTACCTGTTAATTTTTCTATAATTTTTTCAGCTATTATAAAAGTTATGTTATTATATTGATAATCTCCTCTGAAACTATAAGCCGGCTTCATTAAGGCAATCATCTTGTAGATATCGTCCCGAGAATAGCCAAGATTTGGAAAATAGGTTCCTGCCTGCTCGGCAAGCCCTGTATGGTGGGTCATAATATCTTTTACCTGCATATTATCTGAAACCCACGGATCGTACATTTTAAAATCCGGAAGGATGTTTTTTACGGTATCGTCCCATTTTAATTTTCCCTCATCCACAAGAGTGGCCATAACCGTTGCCGTAAAGGATTTCGACACCGAGCCTATCTGAAACACAGTATTATTATCTATCACTGCACCCTTTTCATTTAATACACCTTTAAAGCCTCCGGATGCAATTTTTCTCTCCTTCTCCAATGAGCCCTTATAGCCTACTCCACCCGGCATTTTTATCTCCTTTACTCCATACCCTCTGGAAAGAATAACATTTGTGTCGAGATAAAATGCTGCGGCTAATCCGGGCAACTGCCACGTCTGCTGCACCTGTTTGATATAAGAATCAATTTGTTCAGCCACTTTTCTACTGTCGGGATACTTTGTCTGAGAGTTACCTGCCGTAAGGAAAAACAAGGCAAGAATAAGGATTAAGGAACGTTTCATTTTGTTGTAAGTTTTTTTTTACAAATATAAGAAATTACTCATTCCCTGAATTCAAATTCTATTTTAATAAAATTATTCCGATAGAGTAACCGGACATTAGAGGTTTCATTGAAGGCTTAAGGTTTTTTATTATCTTAGCGTCTGTAAAATAAACAATATGGCAAAAGCTAAAAAAGCCTGGTTCTGCAGCGAATGTGGAGCGGAGAGTACAAAATGGATGGGTAAGTGCCCCTCTTGCGGAGAATGGAACACTATGGTTGAGGAGATCATAAGCAGAGACCCCGACAATGCAAAGACCTCGAGAGGCCGCTCATTTATTGAGGGAAGCAGTTCCAAACCTCAACTTTTATCTACTATAGAAAGCGGCGATGAAAACCGCACTATCTCCGGTAATGAAGAGTTAGACAGAGTGTTAGGAGGAGGAATGGTAAAAGGATCTATGATTCTTATTGGCGGAGAACCGGGGATAGGTAAATCCACTCTCTCCTTACAAATACCACTGTACTGCAATAACTTAAAAACACTATATGTATCCGGTGAAGAGAGCGCCAGACAAATAAAGATGCGCGGAGAACGCCTTGGAGGTAACCCCGATAATTGCCTGGTTCTATCGGAAACCCTGTTGGAAAATATACTCGACCACACGAAAGCTGTCGCCCCTCAACTGCTCATTGTAGATTCCATTCAGACAATTTATTCACAGAATATTGATTCCACAGCAGGCAGTGTATCACAAGTTAAGGAGTGTGCTGCGTCGCTGTTAAGGTATGCAAAAGAGACCGAAACTCCTGTTATAATAATAGGTCATATCACAAAAGAGGGCAGTCTGGCAGGTCCGAAAGTGTTAGAACATATAGTAGATGTGGTTTTACAATTCGAAGGAGATACAAGACACTCCTACAGAATATTGAGAAGTATAAAAAATAGGTTTGGTTCAACCTCCGAACTTGCAGTATATCAAATGACGGGAAATGGTCTGAAGGAGATATTAAACCCTTCGGAGATGTTCATTCCGATGCATGGAGAGGATTTAAGCGGAGCGGCGATTTGTGCCACAATAGATGGAACAAGGCCCTTCCTTATTGAGGTACAGGCCCTTGTGAGCTCCGCAGCCTATGGCATGCCTCAACGCTCTGCTACAGGATTCGATGTCCGCAGAATGAATATGCTTCTTGCCGTACTTGAAAAACGTGTGGGATTTAAACTTTCACAAAAAGATGTTTTCCTTAATGTGGCAGGAGGCATCAGAGTAACCGACCCGGCATGCGATCTCTCAGTTGTCGCCTCAATTCTCTCCTCTAATTTTGATGTTCCAATCTCACAACGTACAGCCTTTGCAGCAGAGATAGGATTAAGCGGAGAGATACGCCCGGTGAGTCAGGTGGAAAAGCGCATTGCAGAGGCTGCTAAATTGGGATTCGAAAGAATTTATATCTCGTCGTTCTGCAATATTCCATCCGATTTTGCAAAGTCTCTGATTCCAAAAGGGTCAAACAAGCCGAGCGCTCATGAAAATAAAGCTATAGAACCCCCTCACCGGCAAACACTCCCCGAAAAAGCAATAAAAATAGTCTCTATTGAGAATATCCAGCAACTTGTAAAATCTCTTTTTTAGAGAGAAAATAGGCCTCTTGCTGCAATACTACACAAGCAAATCGAGTAACCCATGTCCTGAAAGATTAAACAATATAACCTTGTTAGTGCCCTCTTCTTTTGCAAGCAAGGCCTCCCGTATAGCAAGCGCAATAGCATGCGAAGACTCAGGAGCCGGAATAATACCTTCAGCACAAGCAAAAAGCTTCATTGCGCGGAACACCTCATCCTGCTCAACCGGAGCGGAATCTATCAGTCCCTCCTTTTTCAATTCGCTCACAATTTGACCACCCCCATGATATCTGAGACCGGCAGCATGTATTTGTGCAGGCCTGAACTCATGTCCGAGAGTATACATAGGAATCAGAGGGGTCAAACCCTCGGTATCACCATAATCATATTCGAATTTTCCAATCGTAAGTTTAGGACATGCAGCCGGCTCAGCTGCAATGAATTTTGTCTTTCTCTCACCTGAAAAATTATGTCTTAAGAAAGGGAACGCGATACCGCCAAAATTGGAACCTCCTCCGAAACAGGCTATTATTGTGTCGGGGTACTCGCCGGCAATCTCCATCTGTTTCTCAGCCTCAAGTCCTATGATAGTCTGATGTAAAAGTACATGATTAAGTACGCTCCCGAGGACATATCTGCTATGGGGAGTGGAAACAGCCATCTCAACAGCCTCAGAAATTGCCATACCCAAAGTTCCCCGACATTGCGGATCGGAGGCAAGTGTCTCTCTACCATACTTGGTTACAGAGGAGGGAGAGGCATGAACGGTCGCATCGTACATTCGCATTACGGCCGGCCTGTATGGCTTTGTTTCATAGCTGTTCTTTACCATAAACACATTAAGATTGAGCCCGAAATGCTTACAGGCAATACTCATTGCAGAGCCCCACTGACCTGCACCTGTCTCGGTAGTAAGGTTTTTAATCCCCTGCATGGCATTATAATAGGCCTGAGGGATTGCAGTATTGAGTTTATGTGAACCAACCGGACTTACGCTCTCGTTCTTAAAGAATATCTTTGCCGGAGTATCGAGAGCCTTCTCAAGCCCGGAGGCTCTTACAAGAGGAGTCGGTCTATAAATTTTATATAGGTCTCTCACCTGTTGAGGTATTTCGACAAATCGTTCGGTAGAGAATTCCTGTTTTACAAGTTCTTGCGCAAAAAGCTGCTCCATTTCGGAGGGTTGCAGCGGCTTACGAGTTTGAGGATTAAGCAGCGGAGCTGGTTTGTGCTTCATATCCGCCACAATGTTATACCATTGGAGAGGCATCTCGCTTTCAGGTAAAGTAATTTTTTTTGTGAGTTTTTCAAAGTTGAACAATTCAATGTTTGGTTTCATAATTAATTGATATTTAAAATTTAAATTGATTTTTAATAGGAGCCGGCTAAATAAAAAAGGGGTGCTCACAATGTGAACACCCCTTGTATTATTAATTAATTATATCCGTTAGTTTCAGCAAATAGACGGCACAGGCATGCTCACAAGAGAATTCTTGCGCCACCACCAGCAATTACCGTTAACTTTACCGAAAATCATAATTAATAAAAAGTTCTTAAATTATTCCCGTTCCTTAAATTATTAGCCACGCACGGCACTCACAAATCTCTCCTTGCCATTTATGTCTCGCGAAACAGTTGTGCAAATATATGTTTTATTTCTTAACATTGCTACTATCTGCTCACCAAATCTCTCATTTATCTCAAAAAACAGTTTCCCACCAGGCCTTAACAGAACGAGTCCCATCTCTGCTATCCTATTATAAAACAGCAATGGATCGGAATCGCTTACAAAAAGAGCTTCGGCCGGTTCAAACTCCAATACATTCTTATGCATGAACGTTTTCTCTTCTTCACAAACATAGGGAGGATTGGAAACAATTACATCCCAAGATTGAGCAGCCTCCATAACTTTAGCAACCGCATTACTCTCTAAAACATCACATTCAAAAAAAAGAGGTACGTTGGCGGAAACTGACTGCCCACTCGCTGTTTTAAGTGCCTCACGAGAAATGTCACAGCCGGCAACAAACGCATTGGGCATTGAGTAGGAAAGTGACCACGCAATAGAGCCACTTCCGGTACAAACATCCAATATAGAGAGGGAGACTCCGCTCTCCGAGCCACAACTTTGTTCAACTAATTTTACAAGCTCCTCCGTCTCTGGACGCGGAATAAGAACAGTTCTATTTACAGAAAACCTATGACCGCAAAATAATTGATATCCCAGCACATACTGTACAGGCATACCTGTAGCGAGCTTAAAGAGCGCGTCATATAGGTTGCATACAGCCAAATTTATCTCTACAGAGACCTCTCCGGAGTTCTCCGAACCTTCAAGATATTTTAAAGCAGCAGATTCGAGGGTTGCCTCCTTATCTGTAAAGAGAATATATCGGGGTACTCCAAGGTATTCTTTCAATAATATAGCTGCCAAAGAGCTTATCTCCTCTTTGGAATATAGAGCCGCTAATTGTGCGGAACACCGGTTGAGAAATCCTCCTATCGTCACTGCTAAAATCGATTGAATATAACGGGAAAAGTCTCCGTTAAGAGGAGGGCTAACACTTCGATTCCTCAATAAGAGTATTAAAAAACTCCTTCATGCTGATTCCGGCAGCCCGTACTTGAGCAGGCACAAGACTCATCTTAGTCATTCCCGGAACCATGTTCATCTCAAGAAAAAAGACGTCGTAGCCCTTCACAATATAGTCCATTCTTACAAGACCGCGACATCCCATGAATTTATATATCTTTTCCGTAACATCCTGAATCTTGGCGGTCAACTCTTCGGAGATAGGAGCAGGGCAAATTTCCTTACTCTGCCCAAGGTATTTTGCCTCATAATCAAAAAATTCACGGTCAGTTACAATTTCGGTAACCGGTAACTTGACAATTTTACCCTCCTTCATATAGATTCCGTTTGTCATCTCCCTACCGCTTACTGCCGCCTCAATCATTATTGCATCATTCTCCTTAAAGGCCTCCTCAATTGCAGCATCGAGCTCCTCCTCTCTCTTCACCTTTGAGACGCCGAAACTGCTTCCTCCATTTGTCGGTTTTACAAAGACAGGCAAGCCCACCTCTTTTATTATATCAACAGACGAATAGGGAGTTCCCCTACGTAAATAGTAATCCTTTGCAATACCAACTCCCGCAAAATCCAAAAACCGCTTGCAGGAATATTTATCAAAGGCAATATTTGAAACAAAGGCAGAACAGGTATTAAACGGTATTCCTATCATCTCAAAATACCCTTGAAGTAACCCATTCTCACCGGGAGTTCCGTGAATCATAATAAAGGCTCTCTCTAAATTCACCTTTTCCCCGTTATAAACAAAAGAGAAGTCTGTTTTATCAATCTCCACAGGGATTATGGTATCTCCCTCCTGCTCGTGAAGCTGTACTGTCCAACTCGCTCCCTTTAACAAAACCTCATAAACGTTATACTTCTCCCTATCTACATTAGCGGCCACGTTTTTACCGCTCTGAATAGAGACATCGTGTTCAGACGAATTACCGCCATAAATGATCGCTACATTCTTTCTCATAATTATATGTGTTAATCGAAATATCCTATCTCTTCCTCAACCTCTTTAGAGTTATCATCACTAAGCCCGTCTTCGCTTCCGTTGCAGGTTATATCTATATCGAACCCCATAGGGGCGACAAAGGTATCGTTCTTGGAGACGCCGAGTGTTCCATCTGCAAAGACCTTCTTCATAAAGAGTCCCCAAATAGGAAGTGCCATGTTTGAACCGCCCCCGAGAGCAAGACCGGCAAAGTGCACCTGCCTATCCTCTGCTCCTACCCATACTCCGGCCGTAAGTCTTGGCGTATAGCCAATAAACCATCCATCCGACTGGTCATTTGTTGTTCCTGTTTTTCCCGCAATATCGCCTTGAGGGGTATATAAAGCACTCCTCAAACGTGCTGCAGTACCCCTATTGACAACATTTCTCATTAAATTAACCATGAGATAAGCGGTCTGCTCGCTAATAGCCTCCTTCTTTTTAGAAGTGAAACTTGATAGAATATTTCCGTTTTTATCTTCTATTTTCAAAACTGCCAACGGCTCAACATACACTCCTCTGCTCGGGAAGGTGTTAAATGCGGAAACCATCTCATAAACCGGTATATCTGCCGATCCAACACAGAGCGACGGCACCGGACTGAGCCAACATTTTATACCCATCGTATGAGCCATATTAACCAGGGCTTCCGGACCGAGCTGCTTCATTAAGTACGCCGATATATTATTACTACTCTTTGTAAGTCCCCATTTTAAAGTTACGGTCTTTCCTATCCATTCGGCCTTATCCGTACTCTTAGGTGTCCAAACATCCTCCCCTATAACAAAGGATTGAGGTACGTTAACAACCTTATCGCAAGGTGTAAAACCCTCCTGCATGGCAAGGGTGTATAAGAAAGGTTTGAAGGTAGAGCCAACCTGACGTTTTCCCTGCCTTACCTGATCGTATTTGAAATATTTGTAATTTCCTCCGCCTACATAGGCCTTAATATTACCGCTCCCCGGTTCCAGAGCCATAAGACCGGCTCTCAAGAAGGATTTATAATATTTAATAGAATCATCCGGAGTCATAAGCGTATCTTTGTATCCCTTCTCGTTCCAATTGAACACCCTCATCTTTACCAACTTGCCAAAGCTCCTCTCTATTTCGCTCTCTGAGGCTCCCTCTCGTTTCATCATTCTGTAGCGGTCGCTCCATCTGCGCGCCTGCTTCATGATAATAGAGATTACCTGTTCGGATGTCTCATTGGCAAAGGGTCTCTTCGACTTCCATTTTAACTCTCTGTCAAAAGTGGGCTGTAAAGTCTTCCCCAGATACTCGGCTACAGCCTCCTCTGCATATTGTTGCATCTTAGCATTAAGAGGAGTGTAAATTTTAAGACCATCCTTATCGAGGTTGTATTTACTGCCGTCAGGCTTAAAATTCTTATTGAGCCATCCGTACAACGGATCATCCTCCCACATAAGAGAGTCTGCAGAATAGTCATGAAGATTATTATAATTCGAACGTGAAGGCTTCTCGGCACTCATTATTCTCTTCAGCATATCTCTGAAATGTGGAGCAAGGCCCGCATTATGATCGAGATTTGTATAGGAGAGTTTTATAGGAAGCTTTACAATAGAATCGTATTGGGAATCCGACATATATCCGTATTTATTCATCTGGCTCAATACGTGGTTTCTGCGAACAAGTGACTTTTGAGGATTCCTAACAGGATTATATCTGGTAGGCATATTTACCATCCCCACAAGAAGCGCACTCTCCTCAATCGTAAGATCCCTCGGGTTCTTACCGAAAAAGGTACTTGAAGCAGTTTGGATACCATAAGCATTACTGCCAAAAAAGACGGTGTTAAGATACATACTGAGTATTTCACTCTTTGTATAGTTGCGTTCAATTTTTGCGGCGGTTATCCACTCCTTCATTTTATTTGCACCGAGCACAAAGAATTTTACCCCGGGAAGCGATGATTTTACTGTATCTCTTGGAAAAAGAGATTTTGCAAGTTGCTGTGTCAAGGTACTGCCTCCACCTCCGGAACGCCTATTGCCGAGGAGAAAAGATTTAAAGGCTACACGAGCCAAACTTCTTAAATCCACCCCGCTATGTCTGTAAAAACGGACATCCTCGGTTGCTATTATCGCATCTTTTAAGCCCTGAGGCAATTGATCGTACGTAACATAGGAACGATTCTCAATATGAAATGTATTTAAAATGGTTCCGTCGTCTCCGATAATTTGTGTAGCAAGATTGCTTTTAGGGTCTTCTAACTCCTCAAAAGAGGGGATATCTGCAAAGACACTTACAAATAATAATCCGGCAATTATAAGAATAAGCGGACTGAAAATAATGACCCACAGCCACTTAATAAATCTCTTTTTGTTTTTTATCTCCATATCAAATTAATAATGATTCGCAAAAATACTAAATAAAATTTGCATTTTACCCTACTTTATGTCTTACTTTGCACATTCTTGATAATTAAGAAAAGGGAAATATTATGGGAGAGAATTTAGTAATTGTAGAGTCGCCTGCAAAGGCAAAAACAATCGAGAAGTTTCTTGGTAAAGGTTTTACGGTTAAATCGAGTTTCGGTCACATAAGAGACCTGTCTAAAAAGAATCTTGGAATTAATATTGAGGAGGGATTTACCCCTGATTATGAGGTATCGGCAGATAAAAAGAAAATTGTATCAGAGCTCAAATCACTTGCCTCTAAAGCAGAGACTATCTGGCTTGCATCCGATGAGGACCGCGAGGGAGAGGCGATAGCTTGGCATCTGCAACAAACGCTGAAACTTAAAGACGACAATACAAAAAGGATAGTGTTTCATGAAATTACTAAAGATGCTATTCTTAATGCAATAGAAAATCCGCGCAAGGTGGATTTGAATCTTGTAATGGCTCAGCAGGCCAGAAGAGTTCTCGACCGTCTTGTTGGTTTTGAACTTTCTCCCGTACTTTGGAAAAAGGTAGCACCTAAACTCTCTGCAGGAAGAGTGCAGTCTGTTGCAGTGAGACTGATTGTGGATCGCGAAAGGGAGATCGCCGGTTTTAATTCGGAACCTTTCTTTAAGGTAACCGGAATATTCCATCAGGCCAATCAGGAGACAAAAATCAATATAACGGCAATTTGCGATAAAAAATTCGCTGAGGCTATGGAGGCCGAATCCTTCTTGAAAAAATGTTCCGACTCCTCTTTTTTCATTGAAAAGATTGACAAAAAAAATATCTCAAGGACTCCGGCACCGCCCTTTACCACCTCAGCTCTTCAGCAGGAGGCCTCAAGAAAGTTGAGTTTTTCAGTTTCACAGACTATGAGAATAGCCCAGAAATTGTACGAAGAGGGTTTAATAACCTATATGCGTACCGATTCCACACATCTTTCTCAACTTGCAATAGGTGCAATTAAACAGTCAATTATTGAGACCTATGGAGCGGAATATTCAAAAGTAAGACAATATAAGACAAAGACAAAGGGGGCCCAGGAGGCACACGAGGCTATAAGGCCAACTTACCCTTCAAACAAAACCATCGAGGGTACTCCACAAGAAAAGAGACTCTATTCTTTAATATGGAAACGTGCTGTTGCCTCTCAAATGGCAGATGCAGAGCTTGAGAAGACCGATATTACAATAGGTGCAGAGAGAATTTCCGAGAAGTTTATCTCTCAGGGTGAACAAGTAAAGTTTGATGGCTTTTTAAAGCTCTATCTGGAGGGACATGACGACGAAATTGAAAACGAGGAGGCAAATCAGATACTACCCGCTTTAACCCTTGATGAAAAGATGGAGCAGGTGGAGATAAAAGCTACTGAGCGTTTTACTCAAAGACCGGCGAGATACAGCGAGGCAGGTCTTGTAAAGAAGCTCGAGGAGTTGGGAATCGGACGACCTTCTACCTACGCGCCTACCATTACCACAATAACGCAACGTGGCTATATTGTTAAAGAGGATAGGCCGGGCACAGAAAGAGAGTATCTTAAAATAACACTCAAAAACGGCCTGATTAAAAAGGAAAAAGCCACAGAGACCGCAGGCTCGGAAAAGGGAAAGTTATTCCCTCAAAATATAGGCATTCTTGTAAATGATTTTCTGGAATCCAACTTTGAAAACATTCTCGACTATGGTTTTACGGCAAAGGTTGAATCCGATTTTGATAAAATAGCAGCAGGGAAACTGATTTGGAACGAACTCATAAAGACCTTTTATCTTCCATTCCATAATAAGGTTGAAACAACACTTAAAAACACATCCCATACAAAAGCCGAAAGGGAGATAGGAACAGATCCACTCTCAGGAAAGAAGTTAATTGCACGTATAGGGAAATATGGTCCGCTCGTTCAAAAGGGAGAGAACGACGATCCTCAAAAGCAGTTCGCAAGCCTCAGAAAAGATCAATTAATAGAGAATATTACTATTGAAGAGGCACTTGAACTATTTAAACTTCCGCGCAATATTGGAGAGTTAGAGGGTAAAGAGGTCACTGCCGCAATCGGAAGATTCGGACCGTACATAAGGTATAACGGCAAATTCTACTCCCTGGGAAAATTATACGACCCGCACTCTATTACGATTGAGCAGGCAAAGTCACTTATTGAAGAGCATAATAATAAAGAGGCCAAAATGTGCATTAGGGAGTACCCCGACAGCGATATTCATCTCCTCAACGGAAGATACGGGCCCTATATCAAGTGTGCCGGCAAAAACTACAAGTTGCCAAAAGAGACAGAGATAGAGTCGCTCGATGAAAAGAGATGTCTGGAGATAATCAACTCAACGGAACCCACAAAACATAGCGGAAAAAGATTTCCAAAAAAAACTAAATAGTGATGGCCGGAGAACTCTTTGAAAAGATTTCTGCGGGAGCAATAAGTCCCGATATGCCCGATTGCAAGGCAATCGTAATTAACTTGCATAACGGAGAGGCTCTCTTTCAATCTCTATCAAGATTACACTCAAGAATGAACTATAAGGTTTTCGTAGTTTATTCTACAGAGAAGAAACTTGCACAGGTGCTTAAAAAATGCAGAGAGGCTAACCTCCCCGCTATTGTCTATGGAGGCAATTTAGACTCTATCGCCGCAACCCTTCCGAAAACGGAGTTTTCCCTCTCGATGGTCTCGTCGGGTTACTGCGCTAATGATAGTGATAGAGCTGCAATAGAGGATCTTATTTACTTACCTAATCTTGATGAATTTTCTTATATAGGTTATCAGGGCTACCTGACAAGCAGCTCTTTTTTAAATAGTCTGCACGACCGATACTTCCAGGAATTAAGACTTGGCCTTTTGAGAGAAAATATCTCATTATGTGAACCGATGCTCAGAAGCTGCGACAGACATTTATTCGATCTGAATTCTTTACGTTACAGCGATTTTCCACATGCAGCAAATGGTAACCCGAACGGCTTGTACGCAGAAGAGGCTTGCAGCGTGGCCCGCTACATGGGACTTAGTGTGAAAGTTTCGGCTTTCTATCTTTATGGCCTGACAGAGGTGGCTGATAATAAAGTATGTAATAACCTTGTTGCTCAAATTATATGGCATATCTGTGAAGGCATTCAAACAAATATTACAGAAAACCCTTACGATTCGGAACAGGAAGGGAAATTTATGAGAAAAATTGTAAATTTTGGCGAAAAGGGCGATGAAATAGTCTTTATTAATAGTACTACAACCGATAGGTGGTGGATGGAAGTCCCTGCCTCAGGTAATAAAAATAACAAATTGATACCTTGCTCATTTTCCGATTATAAGACAGCTTGTATTGGTGAAGTACCCATGAAATGGCTGTTTTTTTACCAGAAATATTCTATTTTGTAATTTTTATTACTATTTTTGCCACAATTTATTAATTCTATAAGATATGCCAAAATATCAGATTGACGAAACTGATCAGAAAATTCTTTCATTCTTAGTAAAGAATGCGAGAATGCCCTTTCTGGAGATAGCACGCGAATGCGGCGTTTCCGGTGCTGCAATACACCAAAGGGTTAAAAAGATGGAGAATCTGGGAATTATTACCGGTTCTCGTTTACTTGTTAAGCCACAATCACTCGGGCTCAATGTCTGTGCATTTGTAGCAGTAACACTATCTCAGGCAAATAAATATCCCGAAGTCATTGATGCTCTAAAAAGGATTTCGGAAGTTGTGGAATGTCATTTTATTACAGGAAGACACGCCTTACTCCTTAAATTGTATTGCCTCAACCACGACCATCTTATGGAGGTATTAATAAATACTATTCAAAACATTCCGTCTGTGCTTCAAACAGAGACATTAATCTCTTTGGATCAGGCAATTGAAAGACAGATATGGGTAAAAGATTATCCTAATAAACAATCAAATCTTAAGAAGCGGAAGGAGTAATCTGCATATTTGCAAATCCTCCGGCGTAGTGATTTTGATATTAAGCCTGCTACCTTCGCAGGTCATTATCTTATACCCCATTCTCTCCATAACAGAGGCATCATCTGTAAATTCCGGTATATAAGCTTGCTTATATGCCTTTTTTAGTTTAGTAGAATCATATATTTGAGGAGTCTGAACAGAAAGAAAACGACTGCGATCTACCGGGAGAGATCCTGTCTCGTTTCCCTCTTTATCATAACTTCTTTCGCGCATAGATTCTATGGCAGGAAGAACGGGAATAAGCCCGTCGTATCCTTTACCAATAAAATCTGTCGAAAAGAGCCTCTTTAGAAGCGATTGGGGGAGAAAGGGACGAACTCCATCATGAATAATTGCAATAGCTCCATCCGGCACATACTCAAGCGCATTTCTGACAGAGTGAAACCTGGTCATACCGCCCGAAACAATAGTATGCTTAAAGAAAAGTTCATGATCGGAACAATATTTTTTCCAATACTCTTTCTGTTCGCTTTTGAGGACAATTATTAGCTCAATATCATAAGAGAGGGAGAGGAACTGCTCTATTGTTCTTAATAAAATAGGTTTTCCCTCTATTTCCAAAAATTGCTTAGCAATATCCGAAGAGATTCTTGCACCGATTCCTCCTGCAGTAATAACTACATATTGTTTCATCTCTATTTACTCAAATTATATATACGTTAAAAATTAAAATAATTAAAAGAAAACTATGATTATAAAGGAGTGAATCACCCTCTTTCATAATTATTGGTCTACTAAAATTATATCACAAAAGTAGTTAAAATAGATAAAGAATTTATATCTTTACAGCGTAAAAAAATCGCAAAGTCAATTAATTATCCGTGAAAACAATTAAAAGAGCTTTAATTTCTGTTTATCATAAAGATGGACTGTTGGAGATTTCACAATTCCTCAATAAAAACGGGGTAGAGATTCTTTCCACCGGTGGTACTTATGAGTTTCTTAAAAGCCAATCTATTCATGCAATTAAGGTTGAGGAGATAACAGGCTACCCCTCTATTCTCGGAGGAAGAGTAAAAACCCTCCATCCAAAGGTTTTCGGCGGTATTCTTGCAAGAAGAGATAATATTGCCGATACATGTGACTCCGAAAAATACGAAATTCCTCAGATAGATCTTGTTATTGTGGATTTATATCCTTTTGAGGAGTATGTAAAAGCCGGAGCCTCACATGAAGATATTATTGAGAAAATCGACATCGGAGGCATTTCGCTTATTAGAGCAGCTGCTAAAAATTATAAAGATGTTGTTATTATCTCATGTAAAGAGTTGTATAGACCTTTTATGGAGATTTTAAAGAAAAACGGAACAAATACTACAGAAGAAGAGAGAGCCTTCTTTGCAGCAAGCGCCTTTGACACAACGTCGAAGTACGATATAGCTATATTCAACTATCTGAATAAAGACTCCTCCGTTCCCTCCTTTAAAGCAAACTTTTCAGAATCAAAGCCTCTGAGATATGGTGAGAATCCTCACCAAAAGGGAACCTATTTCGGCTCAGAAAATTCGTTGCCAAAACAGTTGCACGGTAAAGAGATCTCACACAATAATCTCCTCGATATTGAGGCTGCTATTGAGCTTATTTCGGATTTTGACGATACAACCGTAGCGGTAATAAAGCATACAAATGCTTGCGGCTGCGCCTCAGGGTCAACAGTAGTTGAGGCCTGGAAAAGAGCTTTGGAAGCGGATCCTGTCTCGGCATTCGGAGGAATAATTGTAACAAACAGGGCAATAGATAAGGATGCGGCTGAGGAGATCAACAAACTGTTTTTTGAGGTAATAATAGCCCCTTCATATTCAAAAGAGGCGCTTAATATTCTCAAAGTCAAGAAAAACAGAATAATCTTAGTAAATGAAGGTGTCGGAGTACCTACTCAAAAATTTCGTTCGCTTTTAAACGGAGTGCTTGTACAAGACCGAGATTCATATAGAGAATCGCCCAAAGATTTAAAAAGCGTAACTGCAAAAAAACCGGCAAAAAAAGAGATTAATGATTTGTTGTTTGCAAATAAACTGGTAAAACATTCAAAGTCCAATGCCATTGTGCTGGCCAAAGGGGGACAATTGCTTGCCAGCGGAGTTGGACAAACATCGAGAGTTGACTCTCTAAAACAGGCCATAGAAAAGGCAAAAACATTTAATTTTGACCTTAATGGTGCCGTCATGGCTTCAGATGCTTTCTTCCCTTTCCATGATTGCGTTGAAATTGCCGCTAAGGAGGGAATAAAAACAATAATACAACCGGGAGGCTCTGTCAGAGATCAGGAGAGCATAGATTGGTGCAACGATAACGATGTAGCAATGGTCTTTACCGGAGTAAGGCACTTTAAACACTAATTAATTTTTAATATTAAAAATATGGCATTCTCATTTCTCACTCAAGAACTTGCAATAGATTTAGGTACAGCTAATACGGTTATATTTGTAAACGATAAGATAGTTTTGGATGAACCATCAATAGTTGCTTTAGACCAAAACACAGGAAAACCTATTGCATTCGGGCATATGGCAAGAATGATGCACGAACGTACTAATCCGAATATAAGAACAGTACGCCCTCTGAAAGATGGTGTGATTGCAGACTTTAATGCTGCAGAACAAATGATACGTGGCTTCGTAAAGATGATTAATAATAAAAAATCCTTTTTTACCCCAAATCTTAAGATGGTTGTCAGCATCCCTTCAGGTAGTACAGAGGTTGAAATAAGAGCCGTACGTGACTCCTCTGAACATGCCGGCGGACGAGACGTGTACATTATTTACGAGCCGATGGCAGCAGCTCTCGGAATCGGGCTCGATGTTGAAGCTCCATGCGGACACATGGTGGTAGATATAGGAGGAGGTACAACTGAGATTGCCGTTATCTCGCTCGGCGGTATAGTCTGCAAGGAGAGTATCCGTGTTGCAGGCGATGTTTTCACAGCCGAGATACAGCAATATATGAGACAACAGCATAATATTAAAGTGGGCGAAATTACTGCCGAACTTATTAAAATTAATGCAGGTGCAGCTATTTCGGATCTCGAGAATGCTCCAGAGCCCTATATTGTTCGCGGTCCCAACCTTATGACGGCTCATCCTGTTGAGGTATCGGTTACAAGTCAGGAAGTTGCACATTGTTTAGATAAATCCCTTGCGAAAATTGAGACTGCCATACTTGCAGTTCTTGAACAGACACCACCCGAACTCTACTCCGATATAGTTCAACGCGGAATCTTTCTCTCGGGCGGTGGAGCATTGCTTCGTGGCCTGGATAAAAGACTTTTCGACAAAATCAATATCCCTTTTTATGTTGCAGAAGACCCTCTCAGGGCCGTAGCAAGAGGAACAAGCGCTGCTCTTAAGAATGTGGAGAAATATCCATTCTTAATGAGATAGCATAATGAAACATCTACCGTCTCTATATATTGTCCCGATAAGAATTCTTATCTTCATAATATTGGAGACGGTTTGTATTATGTTTATTTCCGACAATGGGCTCATACAGAGATATATAATACTTGATAAGATAAGAAGTGTACAATCTGTATTCTGGAAACAGAACCAATCTCTTAAAGAGTTTGTAAATCTAAGAAAACAGAACGAGGATCTTGCCTTCAGAAATTTCTTTTTATTAAGGGAAAATATGAAGCATAGAGAGGTGACGGATATTAATAGTTGTAAATCGACACTTCTCTCCTTTAAGGCTGCCGACTCCACCCGGAGAGCAAAGGACACTCTTAATAATTATAAACAAAGATTCAGCTACATAGGAGCAAGAATTGTTAAGAATAGTATCGGCTCTCTCCATAATTATTTAATAATTGATAAAGGCAGAGCAGACGGAATTGAGGAGAATATGGGAGTAATAACAACTTCCGGTGTTATTGGTATAATACGCGCCGTAGGTGAACATAACTCTTTTGTCTTTTCTTTCCTAAACAACAAACAACAAGTAAGCGCAAAAATAGGTCATACAGATGCTTTCGGACCTCTACGTTGGGATAAAAAAAGCATAACGGAGGCAACATTACATGAGATTCCTCAACATATAAACATTACAAAGGGAGATACCGTCTTTACTAGCGGACTCTCCTCCTTTTACCCCCCCGATATCCCTATAGGAAGAGTCATAGGCTCGAAAGTTATTAATGGGGTACACCTTGCTGTAAAGGTTAGGTTATTCCAGAATGCAAGCAACATTGCCTACGTAATTATAGCAAAGAACAATAACAGGTTGGAAATTGACAGTTTGTCTAATTTCCCATTTTCAAAATATGAATAATAGCATAAAATTTATATTAATAGGTGTTATACTACTTGTAATTCAACTTATAACAGATGAGTACATTAATGTATTCCCTATTCTGCATATTGTTGTATTCCCCCTATTGATAATAATCATTCCGGACAGGGTTAAGCCTGTTCCTCTTATGCTAATTGCTTTTTTCTATGGTTTGCTTATAGACGCCACCTCCGATGGCGTAATAGGGCTGAATGCCTCCGCATTAGTTGCCATGGCCTTTTTTAAGCAACCTCTACTTTACACTCTACTCAATAAAAATAGCCTCGCAGAGATGCCGGTCATCAGTGGAAAGTATATTAAAATGTTACTTTATATATGCTATTGCGCTCTTCTTTATTCTCTCTTTTTCTTGGTTTATATTTTACTTGATGGTCTAACTACCGATGATATATTCTATTCTTTGATTAGATTTGCAATTGGTGTTGTTACAAATCTATTGATTGCAATATTTTTGGAAAAATTGCTTAGTCAACAATTCTAATGGATAAAAAGAATATTCTTATTATAGGGCTGCTTGTTATTGGTGCAATAATAGTGTGTCAACTGCTTAATTTACAGATATTCAGCACGGAATACAAGATTAATGCAGAGAATAACGCCTACAAATATGTAACAAGATATCCGGCAAGAGGAGTTATATACGACAGGAATAATAAAATATTGGTCACCAACAAGACCACCTACGATATATTGGTCACACCTTATGAAGTTCAACCATTTGACACCGTAGCACTATGCAGGATTTTTTCACTTGATATAGAAAATGTGAAAAAAAAATTCAGAGAATATAAGCAGTTCAGAAAAAAAATCGGATACCAGTCGATGCCCTTTCTCAAACAGGTTTCAAGTGAAAAATACAATCTCTTTTCAGAAAGAGCCTTTGAGTTTCAAGGATTCAGCATTCAACCGAGAACAGCCAGAAGTTATCCCTTTAACGCCGGCGCAAATTTATTCGGCTATATTAACGAGGTAGATACCTCCTATATTAAACGGCATCCGGAGTACAAGAGGGGCGATTACGTAGGTGTCACAGGACTCGAAAAATCTTATGAAAAAGTTTTAAGAGGGGAAAAGGGTTACACAATATATCTCAGAGATGTGCACAATAGAGTACAATCTACTTTTGCCAACGGACAATATGATAAGGACGCAATCCCGGGAACAGATCTTCACGCCACAATAGACGGAGTTCTTCAACAATACGGAGAGCTCTTAATGAAAAATAAAGTTGGGAGCCTTGTTGCAATTGAACCATCAACAGGTGAGATACTTGCCATAATTTCAAGTCCGGGAATAGATATAGACAAATTAGCTAATATACGTAAATATTATACTGAGATAGCAAAAGACCCATATAAACCAATGTTTAACAGAGCGGTAATGGCCGCCTATCCTCCGGGGTCAGTATTTAAACTTGTCAACGGGCTCATCGGGTTACAGGAGGGAGTTGTAGATCTGGAGACCAAATATCCCTGTCACCAAGGATATTCTTATGGTAACAGAAAACTCGGTTGCCACGTGCATCCCTCTCCGCTCGATTTCACGCATGCAATAATGATGTCATGCAACGCCTATTTCTGCTATGTATTCAGAAGCATTATCGATAATAATAAGTATAAAAGTACAAAAGAGGGATTTGAACATTGGAGAAATTATGTACTCAGTTTCGGGTTCGGTAAAAAATTAGGCAGCGATTTCCCCTCCGAACTAAGCGGTACGCTACCTTCGGTTAAGACTTACGACAAAATACACGGCAAGGGACGCTGGAGATCTCTCTCAATCATCTCTCTCTCAATAGGTCAGGGAGAAATAGGAACAACTCCTTTGCATCTTGCAAATCTCGCTGCAACAATTGCCAACAGAGGTTATTACCATATTCCTCATTTAGTAAGAAACACACAAGATTCTGTTTTGGCGGCAAAGTATAGTGAAAAAAATTATACTCTTGTTGACACCTCCAACTTTAAAAAGGTAATAGATGGTATGTACATGGCAGTGAATTGTAAACCAGGCGAAGGGGGAACAGCGAGAGTAGCTCAGGTAGAAGGCCTTGAAATTTGCGGAAAAACAGGTACGGCACAGAATCCTCATGGTAAAGACAACTCTGTTTTTATCTGCTTTGCACCAAAAAACAACCCTAAAATTGCAGTTGCCGCCTATATAGAAAATGCCGGTTTTGGAGGAACATGGGCAGCCCCGATAGCCTCCCTGCTAATAGAGAAGTATCTCACGGGAGCTATAAATAGGCCGGAACTCGAAGAGCGAATTATAAAAACGGATTTATTAATGAATGTACCGGTAAAAAAATAGAGGATGGTTAAAGGAAAAAGAGTATATAATCACTTGGATTGGTATCTGATTGGAGTATACCTTATTCTTGTCATATTCGGATGGATGAATGTCTACTCCTCACTCAATACAGAGGAACATCAATCCGTATTTGACTTCTCGCAGAAATACGGTATGCAGCTGATCTGGATAGTCACTTCAGCAATAATTGCCGCTCTAATACTCTTTGTTTTTAACCCGAGAATATATACTGTACTCTCCCCCATATTTTATATCACGATTCTCCTCCTGCTACTTGCTGTGATCTTCCTCGGCAAAGAGATTAACGGCTCCAAAAGTTGGTTTGCACTCGGTCCCTTCAGCTTTCAGCCCGCCGAAATTTCAAAAATCAGCACAGCACTTCTCCTTTCATACATTATGGGGCGGTACGGGTTTAAAATGAACAATTTGAAAGATGCCGCAATGGTAGCACTCATTATTCTTGCTCCCATGCTACTAATTGTTATGGAAAAAGAGACCGGCTCCGCATTGGTCTATGTAGGTTTCATTTTTGTCCTATACAGAGAGGGACTAAGCGGATGGTTCCTTGTCTTCGGTCTCTTTATTATAACGCTGTTTGTAATAACTCTTGCCTTCTCTCCACTTGTAGCTCTTATATTTCTCATATTAGCTCTCTTTGTTGTGGATGGATTTATAAGAAAAAGATTATTCATACGTATAATATGTGCTCTCCTCATCGGGACAATTCTCTCATTTATTCCACCAATAATGAGGCAGATGTCTCTCTCCTTTATCTCCACAATCCAGCCAGAATATATTATAATGGCAATACTAATTCCCATTGCACTATGGATTCTGATAAGATATAATAAAAAGAGAATCCGACATATTAAATATCTTATTATCTGCTTTTTTTGCGCCTCCGCTTTTACCTTTTCGGTAGATTTTATCTTTGATAATGTACTCCAACAACATCAGAGAGCCAGGATAGAGAATCTTTTGGGCCTTCAGCAAGATCTTATGGGAGTAGGCTACAATGTACACCAATCCAAAATTGCAATAGGATCGGGCGGATTAATCGGAAAGGGTTATCTACAGGGAACTCAAACTAAATTCAATTTTGTCCCGGAACAAAGCACCGATTTTATCTTCTGCACAGTTGGAGAGGAGTGGGGATTTGTAGGCTCTATAATAGTTATCTCACTCTATATCTTTCTAATAAGCCGTATAATAACCTTAGCAGAAAAGCATAAAGATAATTTTGCCAGACTATATGGATACTGTATAGCGTCAATCTTCTTTATGCACTTTGTTATCAATATTGGAATGACTATAGGGCTTGTTCCTGTTATCGGAATACCTCTTCCGTTTTTGAGTTACGGCGGCTCATCGCTCTGGACCTTTACCGCAATGCTCTTTATTTTTATAAGATTAGACCTTGAGAGATGGCGCTAAATAAAGAGGTTAAGAGTATATAATAAAATAACCTGACCAAATAGCCAGGTTATTAAAAATTTTCTATTACAAATTAAAGCTTTTTGAATACAAGGCATGAATTGTGGCCTCCGAAACCGAAGGTATTATTCATCGCAACATTGACCTCTCTTTTCTGTGCCTTATTCAAAGTTAGATTAAGTCTGTAATCAATCTCCGGATCCTCTTCCTTAAAATTAATTGTTGGAGGTATTATCCCGTGCTCCATTGCAAAAATGCAGGCTAAGGTCTCTACAACGCCGGCAGCACCAAGAAGGTGACCGGTCATAGATTTGGTTGAGCTGATATTAAGCTTATACGCACTCTCACCAAAGACAGATTCAATTGCTTTTAACTCAGCTATATCTCCAAGAGGTGTTGAAGTACCGTGGACATTGATATAATCAACATCTCCAGGCTTTATTGAAGCATCTTTAAGAGCGGCATCCATAGCAAGAATTGCTCCAGCTCCATCTGGATGAGGAGCTGTAATATGATGAGCATCAGCACTCATTCCAACTCCTATAATTTCAGCATAGATATGCGCACCTCTTTTTAGAGCGTGCTCATACTCCTCTAAGATTACAGTAGCAGAACCTTCTCCAAGAACAAAGCCATCACGAGTCTTATCGAACGGACGGCTTGCCGTCATATACTCGTCGTTATTCGTAGAGAGAGCTTGAGCAGAATTAAAACCGCCCACGCTTGGTATTGTAATGCCGGCTTCTGCGCCACCACTTACTATAACATCGGCCTTCCCGAGTCTGATCAGATTAAAAGAATCACCTATTGCGTGCGCAGATGATGCACAAGCAGATACAGTTGCATAGTTAGGTCCCATAAAACCATACTTGATAGAGATACAACCTGCAGCAATATCCGGGATCAACTTAGGAATAAGAAAAGGGTTAAAGCGAGGTATATTTCCACCTTCGCAATAACCCATAATTTCTTGGGTAAGGGTTTCTATTCCGCCAATACCCGATCCTATAATGACTCCGACCCTCGTTTTATCAACTTTTTCTAAATCCAATTTACAGTCATCAATCGCCTCGGAAGTTGCTGCTAAAGCAAACAATGTAAATCTGTCGAGTTTTCTCGCCTCTTTGCGATCTATTCCAAAATTGGCAGGGTCAAAATCTTTTACCTCACAAGCAAATTTAGTTTTAAAAAGAGATGTATCAAACCTGTCAATCAAAGAAGCACCGCTTACTCCGTTTTGGAGGTTTTTAAAGAAATCCCGAATATTGTTTCCGAGAGGATTGATAGTCCCCAATCCTGTAATAACTACTCTCTTTAATTCCATATTCTACTTTAAGACCTTATTTCTTGTTTTCTTCGATGTACTTGATAGCATCACCTACTGTAGAGATTTTCTCTGCAGCTTCATCGGGAATAGTAATTCCAAAAGCTTTTTCGAACTCCATGATAAGCTCTACTGTGTCAAGAGAATCAGCACCCAAATCCTTAGTAAAAGAAGCTTCCGGAGTAACCTCAGCCTCATCAACACCCAATTTGTCCACAATAATTTCCTTAACTTTAGAAGTAATATCTGCCATGGTTAAAATAAATTAGTTAATAAATATGTTTATAAATTTTAGTAATATTTCTCCAATGTTGGAATCGCAAAGGTAATAATTAATTTTTAATATGCAATTTGTATCTTTGCGCTACCATATACACTCACTTTATGATAAATATTGCAATTCTCGCCTCTGGCAACGGAACAAATGCCGAAAACATAATCAGACATTTCAACGATGGAAATACCGGAATCCAAGTTCGAATAGTAATAACAAACAACCATAACGCTTACGTCCTACGTAGGGCAGAGATGCTTGGTGTTAAATCCGTTATACTCCCAAAGGAAACGCTTCTAGAGCTCCAAACTCCAAAAGACGAGAGGCGCAAAGATATAAAAAATCCTAAAATCCAAGATATTCTTAAAAAATACAATATAAACTTCATTATCCTTGCCGGCTATCTACTTAAAATTCCGGAATCGCTAATTAGAAAGTACCCCGACAAAATAATCAATATCCATCCCGCCCTGCTACCCCGATACGGAGGCAAGGGAATGTACGGCGCCCATGTACATGAAGCTGTTATTGCCGCAAGAGAAAAGGAATCGGGAATTACCATACATCTGGTAAATGAGAAATACGACTCCGGCGAAATCCTATTTCAGGCCAAATGCCAAATCTCACCGGATGAGACAGCCGATGACCTCGCAGCAAAAATTCATCTGCTCGAACAAACACACTTTCCGAGAGTGATAGAGGAGTACATTCTTAAACACCAGTCCGAATAGAGAGAATACTTTCATAATTAATCGAAACCGCAGGTCTGCCGATAAAATTCTCCTCTCTACCGATTTTGATTGCACTCATTTTCATTAAAAAATACTTTTGTCACAAAGTAATATAAATGAATATGAAAGTGATCAAAACTCTCTCTCTTTTTGTAACCCTATTAGTTACAATCCCTTTACAATCACAAGGGAGGAATCTTATACAAACTCCGACTCAACAGAGTACAGAGGAATGGAGCCTCGATAAATGCCTTAAATATGCAAAAGAAAACAACATTCAAATTAAGACAAAACAATTATCAAAAGAGCTTACAGAGGTGGAAATCAATAGCGCAAAGGCCCAACTTTACCCCACCCTCTCCTTTTCCACAAGTCACAGTCTCTCATTTCAAAACTCAACAACATATAATGACTATAACGAGGCAAGCAACAAAACAAACTACTCCGGAAACTACAATTTGAACTCCGGCATTACACTCTATTCTGGAAGTAAAATTACAAACACCATAAAACAACAAAATCTGCTTGGTAAAGCCAGCGAATACAATCTGCTTCAAAGCATTATGGAGGTTGAAATCTCCATAACCCAGGCATATTTACAAATATTGTACAACAAAGAGGCTCTTCAAATTGCCCAAAATAGTTCCGAGCTATCAAAAGCACAAGTATCAAGAGGAGAAGAGCTTGTAAAGGCAGGCTCACTTTCCAAAGTAGATCTTGCCCAACTGGAGAGTCAAGCTGCAAGCGACAAATATGCAATCGTAAAGGCGGAAAACACGCTTAATAACTCTATAATTACATTAAAACAGCTGCTGGAACTTGGACAAGAAGATAAATTTTCCATCTATTACCCTCACATTGAGGAAAATAGAGTACTGGAAACAATACCTTCATTAGATGAAGTTTATAATACCGCCCTCAACAGCAACCCGAACATACTAAGCAGCAAATACAACACACAGGCAGCTGAAATGGGTGTCAAGGTAGCTCAGGCACAAAAATACCCCACAATAACAGCAAGTGCAGGCATAAACACTGGTACCTTTTCAAATATCAACACAGGCTATCTGGAACAGTTCAAAGAGAGAATGAACGAAAGCCTCGGATTAAATTTAAGCATACCTCTCTTTAATGGTAAGTCTGCAAGAAGCGCGGTACAAAAGGCAAAAATTCAAAGTTCTACAACAAAACTGCAGGAACAAAGCGCAAATAAAACGCTATTTTCCACGATTGAATCTCTCTATAACGATGCAATATCTGCTCAAAGCCAATATATCTCATCAAATGAGCAACTTGCCTACTCAGAATTGAGCTATAAATATATTCGAGAACAATTTAATGCCGGGTTGAAAAACATAATAGAACTAACCACAGAAAAGAATAATTATGCCTCCGCCCAATCGCAACAACTACAATCAAAATTTTCCGCCGTACTTGCGCTTAAGTTGTTACAGATATATCAGAACAAACCTATAGAATTATAAAACAAATAGATATGAAGAAAAAAATCATCATCGGATCAGTTATCGTAATAATTGTAATTATAGCTGCTGTAATGCTCACAGGAGGCAAAAAACGAATTACCTCATATCAGGAAGCAACCGTTGAACAAAGTTCTATTTCCAACACGGTTACAGCAACAGGTACCGTAGAACCGATAACAAAAATTGAGGTAGGAACTCAGGTCTCAGGCAAAATAGCTAAAATTTATGTAGACTACAACTCCATTGTTAAAAAGGGAGAATTGATTGCGGAATTAGACCAGACCACTCTCGAAACAGAACTACAATCATCCTCAGCACAGATGAACTCTGCCAAGACAGAGATGGAGTATCAAAAGACAAATTATGACCGCATAAACGGTCTTTATAAAAAAGACCTTATCTCAAAATCGGAATACGAAACCTCAAAATATACCTACGAGAAGGCAAAATGCACTTATAATCAATCCACTGCAAGCTACAAAAAAGCCATAGCCAATATCGGCTACGCCAAAATATATTCTCCCGTAAATGGAGTGGTTCTTTCGAGAGCCGTCGATGAAGGACAGACTGTTGCCTCGGGATTCAGTACCCCGACACTTTTCACTATTGCGGAGGATCTCTCAAAGATGCAGGTTGTAGCAAATGTAGATGAGGCAGATATAGGAGAGGTAAAAGAGGGCCAAAAGGTCAATTTTAATGTAGATGCCTTCCCGGATGAAACCTTCTACGGCTCCGTAAGCCAGGTAAGGCTGCAATCTACAACCACTTCCAATGTTGTCACCTATGAAGTAGTAATAAATGCACCTAACCCCGATTTTAAATTAAAACCGGGTCTAACAGCCAACGTAAACATAGAGACACTCAGTCGCGATAATATACTTACGATACCGGTACGCGCATTAAGATACACTCCCTCCAACATACCCGCTCAAATGCCGGTTCAAGGCAAAAAAGAGGAAAATAAAAACAGTAATAGAAAAACAGTATGGGTTAAGGGTATAAATGGTCAGCTCCAAACCAAAGAGGTTGTTACAGGAGCTTCAGATGGTATTAACACAGAGATAATATCCGGTCTTGCAGTAGGTGAACACGTAATTACAGGCGAGGAGACTATCAACTCCCAAAACAAAGAGAAGCCACAACAGGAGAATGGTAATCCATTTATGCCAAAACGCCCCAACGACAATAATAAAAGGACAAAGTAGCTATGAACTGCATAATAAAAATAGAGAATCTGACACGTAATTTTTTGGTAGGAGAAGAGACGGTACATGCATTGAGAGAGGTAAACTTTTCAATCCAAGAGGGAGAATTTGTTACAATTATGGGTAAAAGCGGCTCAGGAAAATCAACTTTGCTGAATATAATCGGATGTCTCGATCTTCCTACTTCTGGCAACTACTATCTCGATAATATCTCTGTAAAAGAGATGGACAAAAACTCCCGCGCCACATTGAGAAACAGAAAGATAGGTTTTATTTTCCAAAGCTATAATTTGCTCCCTAAAACCACTGCTATAGAAAATGTAGAACTTCCGCTGCTATATAACCCAGATATAAGGAGTTCCGAGAGAGAGCAAAGAGCCGTTGCTGCTCTCGAATCGGTAGGATTGGGAGACCGCCTTCTTCACCGATCCAATCAGATGTCGGGAGGGCAACAGCAACGAGTTGCCATAGCGAGAGCTCTCGTAAACGACCCTGTTATTCTTCTTGCCGATGAGGCAACCGGTAACCTTGATACACGTACCTCCTTTGAAATACTTACACTATTTCAAAAACTTCATAGGGAGGGCCGAACCATAATCTTCGTAACTCATAACCCTGAAATATCGCGATACTGCTCAAGAAATATAACTTTACGGGACGGAAAAATAATTGAAGATAAAATAAACACTCATATTTCGGATGCAGCTCAAATGCTCGCAACTTTACCAAAGGAGGACTAATATGAATTACAAAAATCTAATACAGATAGCTTTACGTGCAATAGCAAACAATAAAATGCGCGGGTTCCTCACTATGTTGGGAATAATAATCGGAGTAGCCTCCGTAATATCGATGCTCGCAATAGGAGCCGGCTCAAAGCAAAGTATCAGAGACGAAATAGGCTCCATGGGCTCCAACATGATAATGATTCGCCCGGGTAACGGGCAGTTCGGAGGAGTAAGGCAAAGTGCATCGGAGATGCAGACCCTTAAGATGAGCGATTACGAATCTCTTGTTAAGGGTACTAACTATATCGCAAAGATAACACCCACCGTAAACGCCTCAGGACAAGCAATTAACGGGTCTAACAACTCGCCTACGACCATCTACGGAGTAAACGAACAGTACTCCGACATAAGAGGTTACAAAGTAGGTAAAGGTGTAATGTTCAGCGAAGAGGAGATTAAACACGCCTCAAAAGTATGTGTTGTTGGAGAGACAGTAGTTAATAATCTTTTCGGAAAGGAAGCGGATGTCCTTGGCAAAACCATAAGATTCAATAAAATTCCCCTAAAAATTATCGGCGTGCTCTCTCCTAAAGGATATAACGCTATGGGACAAGATCAGGACGACATTATTTTGTCACCATACACAACAGTGCAAAAAAGGATGCTCGCAATAACCTATTTGAACGGCATTACAGCCTCGGCAATATCGGAAGAGTATTCCGACAAAGCTATCGCCGAGATAACGGAAATATTAGAGATCAATCATAAGATTAAAATTGGAGAAGAGGATGATTTTAATGTTAGATCTCAACAAGAAATGATAGAGACAATGAGCTCAATAATGGACATGATGACAATCCTACTCGGCTGCATTGCAGGAATCTCACTCCTTGTAGGAGGAATAGGCATTATGAATATCATGTATGTATCGGTTACGGAGAGAACCAGAGAGATAGGACTCCGAATGTCCATCGGAGCAAAAGGGAGACATATTCTCATGCAGTTTCTTATTGAAGCAGTTATAATCAGCGTAATGGGTGGAATAATTGGGGTAATTTTGGGTGTAGCAGTTGCTAAACTTATTGTCATTCTCGGATGGCCAGCTTCCGTTCAACTGTACTCTATCATACTTTCCTTTGCAGTTTGTACAATAACAGGAATATTTTTTGGATGGTACCCGGCACAAAAAGCCTCCCAGTTGAATCCTATTGATGCTATTAGGTACGAATAAGAGATGACCTACAACTTATAAAGAGCTCCGGGAGAGATGCAGTAAGAGAGGAAAAAAGAAGATTATCTCAAAAAAAGGAGCACAAAACAAACATTTTTGTACATTTGATAATACAATTAGTTTTAACCCTATTACACCCAGACCGTTTATATTCCGAAAATAAAGAGATGAAATCAATATTGGCAAATAGAACAAGGGCCGAAAACAGAGCACTAATATTAATCAATATTATCGGCTGTCTTATCTTTCTTTGTATTCCTCTTTTAGTTCCTCCGAGAGAGGGGGTCATTACCCTTGATAGATATATTTTCCACTGTATAACCATATTACTTTATATGGCTCTCTTTTATCTTAATTATCTCTTGCTTATTAAAAAATACCTATTCAACAGAAAACTTGCAACCTACTTTTTGATTAACGCCACTATTATAGCTATTGTCACAGTTGCCTTACAATATATTCAATATTACTATTTTAACTATATAGAGATACCTTTAGAGGCTAAAAGACCTACAATGCCTCCTCAAATAAAAGTTCTCTTTTTTACAAGAGATGTAATGTTTATGGTTCTTATTGCAGCTCTTGCTGTTGCAATAAAGATGACAGTTGAGTGGATGAGAACGGAAAGGATAAAATCACAAATGGAGGCAGATGCAAGTGAGGCAGAGCTAAAAAATCTACGCAGCCAGATGAATCCTCACTTTCTATTTAATACACTTAATAATATTTATGCCCTGACAGAGATAGCCCCTGCAAAGGCTCAAGAGGCAATGCTCGGCCTAAGTAAGATTTTAAGGTATATTCTTTATGATAATAATCAAAATACCGTTCTTCTTACAAAAGAATTGTTGTTTACTAAAAGCTATACCGATATCATGAGTTTGAGAATTAGCAGTAAGACAAAAATATCTTTAAAAATGCCCGATGAAGAGAGCGCCTCAACCTTTTCAATTGCACCTCTTCTCTTTATAACCTTGATAGAAAATGCCTTTAAACACGGCATTTCCCAAACGGAAAAATCTTTTATCGACATCTGCATCTCAATTGAAGAGGATAGAATAAAAGGAACAAAAACTATCGACTGCATGGTAAAAAACAGCTACTTCCCAAAGAATAAAACAGATATAAGCGGTTCAGGGATAGGTATTAATAATCTCAAACGAAGATTAGAGCTTTTGTATCCGGGAAAGCACCTATATTCCTCGGAGATAAAAGAGGGAACATATAGAGCCATTTTACAAATTACTATAGAACCGGATAACAAATTATGATAATAAATTGCCTTATAGTTGATGATGAGCCTCTTGCTCTTGAGCTTTTGGAAAGCTATGTAAAGAGGACCCCCTTTCTCTCTCTGGTTGAAAAATGTTCAGCAGGTACGCAGGTATTGGAGGAGATAAGAAGAACAAAAATTGATCTTATCTTTATGGATATACAAATGCCCGATTTGAACGGTCTCGAACTTTCCAAACTAATCACCAACTCACTTATAATCTTTACAACAGCCTTTGAGCAGTATGCAATAGAGGGCTATAAGGTAGATGCCATTGACTATCTTTTAAAACCTTTCGGTTACCCCGATTTTCTGCGTGCAGCCAATAAGGCGGCAAAACGCCTCTCCGAAAAAGCAGCAACTTCGGAGAGGCAAATACCTAAGAATTTGATTGTAAAATCGGGATACAAACAGATTATTATAGATACCTCTGAGATTACCTATATAGAAAGTATAGATGATTATATTAAAATCCACGGCAATTTTACGGGTAATGAGAATGGATATATTCAAACACTTATGAATATGAAAGATATGGAAGCAACCCTTCCTTCGGAAAGGTTTATAAGAGTGCATCGTTCATTCATCGTAAACATGGATAAAATTTCCACTATAGAGAGAAGTAGAATTGTCTTCAATAAGGAGTACATTCCAATATCAGACTCCTATAAAGAGGCTTTTGAGAAGAGATTCAGATCCAAAATAATAGGATAACGACCAATAGCATTTAAACTTTTACAGAAAAGCTTTATATCCTCTGTTAAGATAGTTTATAAAGGCATTGAGATTGAGATTATAACCTCGCGTAGGAGACAAAGTAAGCCCTTTGGAATCTAGTAAAAGAAATGAAGGCATTACTGTCACCCCATATTTTGTTATGAGGATATTGGTATTTATTTTACCTATAGATTTCAAGATCTTTCCATTAGGCGTTATAACCCAGTCGTCTTCATGCAAATTATACCGTACATCTCCATACATTACCAATACAATATATCTCTCTCTCAGGATTTTCTGCACGCGCTCATCTCCAAGAACTTTTGTCTCCATCTCGCGGCACTCCGCACAAGCCTTGCCTGTAAAGTAGAGAAATACCGGCTTCCCCATTTTTGCAGAATAGTCGAGCGCCTGACTATAGTCGTAAAAGCCCGACATTCCATCAATCATTTTTAACTGCTTTATGTTGGCATATTTCACAATCGGGTTGGATTTAACCGCCGACTCTTCCCCTCCTATCTGTGAACTGCTTTGAATAAGACGAAAATCCTCTGTCTCTATTGGAGGAAGAGAACCGCTCACAGCCTTTAAGGGAGCACCCCACATTCCCGGAATCAGATAAGCAACACAGGCGAAAACCGAAATAGCTATTATAAGTCGGGGTATAGAGAAATGGACGACAGGTGCATCCCCCTTAAATCTAATCTCTCCGAGCAGATACAGGCCGAGAAGTGTCAATATTACAATCAGTATTGCCAGAAAAATCTCCCTGTCCAATACTCCCCATCCATAAATTTGGTCTGCCGTGCTCAAAAAAATCAACCCTAAAATAATCTCCGTAAAACCAAGAAAGACCTTAAGAGAATGAGTCCGGCCACCTCCTTGCGGCAAATATTTCAAAAGAACCGGGAAAAATAGAAAAAGCGCAAAGGGCAAAGCAAAAGCAACTGAAAAGGCGAACATTGTTATAATCGGCTCCCTAATAGCCCCTTGTATGCTTCTGATAAAAACTGTACCCACCATCGGTACAGTAGTAGCTAATGAGATAAGCACTACCAACAGTACTTTAAAAAAGTGAGAGGTTATGCCACCCTGTTCGGCTCTCTCCTCTACTTTCTTAATGGCCGCTGCCTGCATCTTAAATTCAAATGCTCCAAAAAATGAGGCGGAAAAGAGGAGAAAAATAATAAAAAACAAAATGTTGGGAATCCAGTGTGTTGCAAACCAACTAAATAATGAAACCGAACCGGTATAACCACAAATTATATATATTACAGAGAATAATATTGTCGGAGGTAAAACGAAAAATACAACTATAGCACTACAGAAGAGAAGAGAATTAAGGCTTCCGGCCCTCTTGCTCCCTACATTCTCACGAAGAGATGAGATGGTAGAGGGCACTATGGGATAGAATGTTAGCATAAAGAATGTAACAAGGCCCCACAAAACAGCAGTTATAACTATCTCCCATAAAGATCTACCGGAACCGGCCGAGACATCTCTAAGTGAATCGGACATATCTATACCCCAAAAGGCCTCTCTTCCCTCTTTAATAGAAGGGACAGTATCTGCCTTAGAAACGGGGGCAACTACAGAATCGCCGGTGGCCACACTATTTAGAGTGTCGGTATCTGGAACAGCTGCGGAAGTCTCTGTTTTTCCTACCACAGAGGTGTCGGCTCTAAATTGTGCGGAATTATAACCGCCTGCAAATAGATGCGACCCTCCAAATAACACTATCGTTATCAAGGTATATAACCACCTTTTTATCATATAATTACAGAATATTATCTTTAAATAAACAGAGTTCTTATAATTGAGTCGGAGATAAATAGGTTTTTCTGGGGTATCTTAATGCGCTTCCCCTCCACAACTATTAACCTCTGCTCTTCCAGCCGCTCTATCTCCGGAGTCACCTTATCCAAGAAAAATTTGTTAAGGTCTGTTAAATCCACACCGGCCACCCTACGCAAACCAAGCATAATCTTCTCATTAAACAACTCTCTTTCATTAAGCAACTCCTCCCCCCTTATATTATAGGAGCCCAATATAGCACTCCCCTCATACGCACTAATATATTTTGTCAGATTACTTTTATTCCAACTTCTCTGTGCAAAACGCCTTCCACGCTCATCTATAAACTCTCCGGTAAAAGAATGAGCCCCTGGCCCCAACCCCAGATAAGGCGTCCCGCTCCAATATGAACTATTATGGATTGAATTATACCCTGGCTTTGCAAAGTTCGATATTTCATATTGCTCATAACCTGCGGCAGACAAAACCTCCTGTAACAACTCATACTGCTCCCGACATCTCTCCTGCGATGGCATCTCGTATTGGCCATTTTCACTCATTTTGTATAGAGCGGAACCCCTATCTATACTCATCTGATAAGCGGAAATATGCTCAGGCGCCAAAGCTACTATTCTGTTGAGATTTTCTCTCCAATCTTCGAGGCCAAGCAACGAGTAACCAAAAATCAAATCGAGGCTTATGTTGCTGAATCCGGCTTCACGCAAAACCCTATATGCCTCCACCGCCTCCGCTGAATTATGCCTTCTCCGCATCCATGCGAGATCTCTGTCGATAAAGGATTGAACTCCCATACTTATCCTTCCCACCCCAATCTCAAGAAGTCTTTGAGCAGACTCCGGAGTAATATCATCGGGATTAACCTCTATTGTAAACTCATCGAAATAGTCAATCTTAAATAACTCCTTTATCCTCTCTACAATACGGGAAAGTATCCCCGGATCAAGAATAGAAGGCGTCCCGCCTCCAATATAAAGCGTATAAGGCGAAGTTGCTGCACCGGAAGAGAGAGTGCCGGTCTCAAAAAATCCTCTCCTGCTCACAGCCTCTTCAATTACCGCGCGAGTAAAACCTTGTATGAGTCCGAGTCTCTTTACCGAATAAAAGCCACAGTAGAGACAATAGGCCGAACAGAAGGGTATATGTATATATATACCTCTCAACTCTATCTCAAGAATGTCTGAGCGGAGCCCAATTTACCCTCAGCCGTATAAGCATCAACTGTATAGGTTCCCTTTGTAAAACCACCTTCGGCAAAATAGATACAGATCTCCACCTCATCACCCTCATAATCCACCTCTCTCGAAGCCGAATACAACATTTGTTCTCCGGCGACAATAAACACATTCTGCTGATTGTTTGTCATTAAGATTCCATCCGGACCTTTTATACGAATATATACTGTTCTTGGTCCCTTTTTGGCAATGCTGTTCTCTACCAAACTTAGACAGGTCTTCAGACGACTGATTTTTCCGCTGCGGTCGGTCTCCTTACCATTTGAGGTAATACCAATCATGGTAACACCTCTTCCCCTGAGAACAGAACCCTTCTCAACCTGCTTGGCATATTCATCCGTAGTGACTTTAATATCGTTATACTTATCATTAGCCTCCTTCGCCTCCTGCTTTGCAGCGGCTGTCTCAGTTCTAAGGTTCATATTCAAAGTATTAAGAGAATCTATCTGCTTAATATAGCTCCTCATAATAGTTCTTAAAGTACCTATCTCTTTCTCGTATCTCAACAACTGCAACTTATTACCCGACTCAGTTTTTTTAATCTTTTCTATCAGTTGATCTACCTTACTTCTCTCAACCATCAATTGTTGGTTTAGTGTATCATTTGAAGATGAAAGTGTTGCATAATCTGTTTTCAATTGAGTTACCTCCTCTGTAAGATCTCCCTTTTCAACCGTTAGTTGCCCGATAATAGCATTGCGGTCGTGCCAGACATAAAAAAGCACCCCACACAAAATTACTGCCGCTGCAGCCAGTATCCCGATAATCAGTTTCAAATTCTTTTCCATATATAAATATTATTATATTAATTTTGCAAAAATAGTAATTAAGTACGATTTTTTCTACATTTGCCATCTATAACAAATAAATAAAAACTGTATGAAATATTTTATACGATCTGTTAAGTATTTACTCTATTTTATAGTTTTATTCTGTATAGTAGTACTTATTGTCTTCTACACCTCCAATAATCATGCTAACATTACCGTTTTCGATCTATTCAAAGAGGGTTCGGCAACAAAAATAATTATCTTCTTTGTAGCAATAGCAGCACTCTATCCCCTTCTCGGGTTCTCAAAGAAGCAGCTTTATACAAACGATAATTTTAAAGAGAGAAAAAAAGAGATTATTGAACTCTTTGAGAATGCAAAATATACTCTCAAATCAGATAATGGTTCAAGTATGGCTTTCATTCTTAGAAGCCCGATAATGCGTACCCTAAGAATGTATGAGGATGAGATTAATGTAGATTATTCAGATAACCCCGTTATCGTAAGCGGATTGAGAAAAGATGTCATAAGGTTTTCAAGATCAATAGAATTCCTTTTACAAAAGGAAAAAGAACAATAATTACAACAATATCTACACAAATGAAAGTTGTTGAAAAATACACCAATGTATTCAGTGCAAACCTGGCCAAAGGAATGCTTGAGAATAACGGTATCCATGCTCAAGTTCTTAACCAGAACATCGGTTTTGTTACGGGAGCAATCAATACGGATCTTATTGGTATAGAATTGGTTGTCGACGACAAAGACTACTTGGAGGCCAAAAGACTTTTGGAAGAGATTTCCAAAGCGGAGTAAAACTCCTCTCCGAACACATCTATTAAAGGTTCACGTAGAAATTTATATACGGGAACCTTTTCTTTTGCCCCCTTTTCAAAGGCTCCATTGCAAAGAGTCCATCTGTGAAGGTTAAGCGCTATGTATCCGCTTGAGAGCCGAGATACTCTTATAGGATAAAGGCGACACGATTTCGGCTTCTTAAAGGAACATTCACCCCTCCTGAAACCTCTCTCTATAGCACACATACATCCGAATTGTTTATCAAAAAAGGCATAGGCACATTCGGCCTTTCTATTAACAAGCGGTGTTACAAAATCACCATCGGAGTCTATCACCCCATATCCCTGCTCCTTTACGGCCGCAACACCTGGAGCAGCCATATATTTTTCAAAATTACTATAATCTTTTATGAGTAGTGCCTCCTCCTCCTTTTCCAAAGGAGCACCGCTATCTCCTATTATACAGCATGCGCCTCCGCACTCCTCATAATTACAAGAAAAATATTCGGTTATTATTTCTGACGAAACAAGATAGTTCCCAATTTCTATCACTATTGAATTCTGTATAGCGGCCATTAATTAAAGTTCAAAAAAGTCTTTTATGAATTTGTTGCCTCTAAGGAGATTTTTACTACTGATATCCTCTGTGGTTCCCTCCATTATGACGGAAATATTGTTCCCTTTATCGAGCAGATCTCTTACGAATGTGGAGAATTTTTCTTTTGTTATTCCATTGAGAGTACCAATATAATCATAATTAAGATCTGTGCCCGTAAGATTCTTATCTACAATAACATTGAGCCAATAAGTATTGTATTTCGACTTTGAATGATATGCAGCGGCAGTAGCTGAAACCAGCGATGCAAAATCAGCTTCACTCATCTTATCCGAAGCAACATTACGTAACTCTTTTTCAACTGTCTTAGTTATAAATGCTTCACCGGTGTTATCAGATACAAAGTTTATATTAAATAACGCAATATCCTCAGGATAGTAGTTAAGCTCAGATTTTAGCCTGATTTGAGAGGCCATCTTTTTTATAGGACCCGAAGAGAGAATTGTGTTAAGGTACTGATTCAAAAGATCGCAAATAACTTTATTCTCTATTGTATAGCCTGTGCCAAGAGAAAGTGTTATGCTGACACGTGTCTTGGGAATCTCCATATTAAAGAGGAATCGTTTCTCTACATTGCCCTTTGCATAATAATGAGGCATAATCCGCCAATCCTCCTTACCGGCCAAATTCCCCGGAATAGTGCCAATATATTGCACCGCCAACTCCTTAATTCTGCTCTCCATAGAGCTGATATTACCAATAACTATAAAGACAAAATCTGCAGCATTAGAGAATAATTTCTTACAGGAAGTAAAGAGTGGAGTATACTCCATCCTCTTTATTTCATCTATGCTGATTGGCGTAATATAGGCCTTATTAGAATTGTTATAGTAGTCAATTGAATCTCTGAAAGCCTCATCGGAGGCAAGATTGAGATAAATCTTACTGAATATCTTCCCTTTTTTATAATTATCGAAAGCCCTCTCATCCGCGCTCGGCGAGACAAAGGCCATATTTATACCCTGAAACAATTTTTCTATATTGGAGATATCTGAGAAGCCGTTAATCTCCTGGGTATTGGCATTAATGCGAACATTATAATCCATATTGTAATATGAAAACAGCCGGGACATATTTGCTTTTGAGATATTGCCCAATCCCCCGATATTTAGCATACCGTTGACAAAATTCTCCATCTCACGATTATTATAACGGGTAATTGAAAAACCACCTCTTCCAACCGCCTTTATAGAGACGGTATCTTTTGAGGCATAATTATTCTTCAATATTATAGTGGCCCCGTTAGAAAGCACAATATGTTTTGAATTTGTGGAGAGATCATCTGTCTCGGAGATAATAGAGGCAGGCCTCTGTTGCTGAACAAATTGTGGCCAGGAAACCTCTTCTATTTTAACCTTGGAACTTGCTGCTTCCACCTCATAAAACTCATTATAGGCAGAGAGTAATCGTTCTTTGGAGATCTGTTCAACGCCCTTTATCGCAGGATACTTACACGAAATTACCGAGCTTTTTCTGTTTCCAAGAATTGCAGAGGCATATCCATTTAATTGAGATAATGTCATACCGGCAATAGCATCCTTCATAAATTCATATTTGAGCTCAATGCTTGCAAGAGAATAGCCATCGAAAAAGAAGGCCAGAGCTCTCTGCAAAAAGATGGTATTCGGGAGATTAGATCTGTTCAGATACAAAGACTCCAATTTTCGCAAGTACATCTCCTTTACCACGGAAAATTCCTGATCCGAAAAACCTATAGAGGCAATATTCTTTATCTCAGAACTTATAAATGCTATTGTAGAGTAGGAGGCATCAGGAAGAGTCTCATACGATACCGAATAGGAGTTCACAGCACCTATGCCCATAAAATAACCTTCGGAAATTTTAATATTATATATCGGTAAATTTTTCTCTATCACACTGGCTCTTAACCTATCTCCCAGTAACCTCGATATAGACTCCTTCATAAACTCCTCAACAAAAGGGACACTTGTCTGACGATAAGAGTCGGGCAGGGATTTATCAAGTAGGTCTATCGTTATCTTAGTTTTATTGTATTCTTTATCTTGTAACAGATAAACTATAGGCTCCTTAGGTAGCTCGGGATCATAATACCCCCGGTGTTTAACCTTCATCTGTTTTGGAATAGTAGCAAAAACAGACTTGATTTTTGTCTCTATGGCAGCAGGATCTATATCACCCACAACTATTACAGCCTGCAGATCGGGCCTGTACCATTTATAATAAAAACTTCTCAAATCTTTGGAATTGAAACTTTTAAAGGCTGTAGCATCTTGAGGTGATTGGCATGCGACATAGGGACTACGCGGGAATAGCTGCTTCAAAAGCCTGTAATTCAACCGCCTTTCAGCATCGCTCCACTCATCCGATATTCTGTTTTTAAGATAAGGCATCTCCGATGTAACATCCTCCTCATCCAAATTTATAGACGAAAGCCAATTATATAAAATCAATAGTGAAGAATCTATTGCACTGCTCTTTACCGGCACATTTTTTATATAATATTTTATCTGATCTGCACCGGTCTCAAATTGTATATCGTTACCCACTACACCTATGGAACTCAAATAGTTAATAATAGTTGAGTCTGCAAAGTTTCTCGTTCCTCTTAAAGAGAGTGCCTCTATCATCTTTGACATACCGTGTTGACCCTCCTCCTCTAAAGAATAACCGGTTTTTTGAGCCATACAGAAATTCACATACCCTCTCTGCGATCCATTCTTTATAATAATATAAGATAATCCGTCATCGAGAACTCCTCTCTTTACACGCGGATCATCAGGTAGTTTCTGCAAGTTTTGAGCAGAAAGCGGTCTCATAAAAATTGACACCGAAAAAAAGATAAATAGAAAAAACCTTAAATAAGCCATATTATTGATTTGCCGCAAATTTAGAGTTTTTTTGTTTGTTTTTTGTTTTTTTTTTATTTTTGTGAATATGAGAGATATTTAATAACTATATAAAAAATTTGTCTAAATGAAAAAATCAGGAAAATTAGTCATTGCGGCGTTAGTGTCGTTCTTTATGTTCGGGGCCGCTTATGCACAAGACCTAAGTCAAACTACTGAAATATACAATACTGCTGCAACAGCACTTAACGAGGGAAAGACAGCTGAAGCCTTGACCGGCTTCCAGAATGCCCTAAAAGCAGCTACAGCTCTCGGTGATGAAGGAGCCACTTTGGTTAATGATTGCAAGACAATTATTCCTAAGATAATGTTCCAAATAGGTAAAGATGCAGCAGCAGCTCAGGATTTCGGTACAGCTATTGAAAAATTATCTTCTGCCTATTCAATTGCAAAGGAATATGGAAAACAAGAGACTGTAAATGATGCTAAAGAGCTTTTATCTCAAGTATATATGGCACAGGGCAGCACAGCTCTCGGATCAAAAGATTATAAAGCAGCCATTACAGATTACAACAAAGCTATTGAATTAGATGCCACCAACGGCAAGGCATACTTTTATATGGGAGTAGCTAAAGACCAGTCGGGAGATGAGTTGGGTGCAGTTGAAGCCTTTACAAAGGCCTCAGAAAATGGCGAAAAGGAGAATGTGTCAAACATATACCTCTTAAAGGCTAATGATGCCCTCAAGGCAAAGAATTTTGACGAAGCAATCAAAAACGGGCTGAAATCAGCAAGCTATTCAAATAATCAGCAGGCCGATAAACTTGTAGGAATTGCCGCTTTTAATGCAAAAAAATATGATCAGGCCATCACATCCATTGAGAAGGTAGTTGCTGCAGATGCAAAGGCTCTCGATATGAGATACTATCTTGCACGCGCTTATGAGTCTAAAGGCAACAAAGCAAAGGCTTGTTCAAACTATAAACTTGCACAGAATGCACCAAACGCACAAATTGCAGCATTCTGCAAATCAAAAGTTGCTACACTATGCAAATAGAGCTTGAGCTGCTTGCTCCGGCGAAAAATAAAGACATCGGCATTGCGGCAATTGACTGCGGTGCCGATGCTGTATATATAGCTGCCGATAAGTTTGGAGCGAGGGAGGCCGCCTCTAATAGTCTCCCCGATATTAAGGAACTTGTAGATTACGCCCACCTGTATAATGCAAAGGTTTACGTAACATTAAACACCATATTATACGAAAATGAGCTTCAGGAGGCAAGTAACCTTATTGAGAAGATTTATAAAGCAGGAGCGGATGCCCTTATAGTTCAGGATTTAGGAATAACCTCCCTTAAAAACCTGCCTCCCATTCCACTACACGCCTCAACCCAATGTGATATAAGGAGTGAAGAGCGGGCCGAGTTTTTATCCTCACTTGGTTTCACAAGACTGATTTTAGCACGAGAACTCTCTCTCAACCAAATAAAAGCAATACACAGCAAAAATCCTGTTGCACTGGAATTTTTTGTTCACGGAGCGCTATGTGTCTCCTACAGCGGACAATGTTACCTTAGCCAATACCTGACGGGAAGAAGTGCAAATCGTGGCTGCTGCGCACAAGCTTGCAGGTCTAACTATAATCTGGAGGATGCAGATGGAAACAGACTTATAAATGAAAGCCCGCTACTCTCACTAAAGGATTATAATTTAAGCGAAAAGATAGGAGAGCTTGCTGAGGCGGGAATCAGTTCCTTTAAAATTGAGGGAAGATTAAAAAACAGCTCCTACGTAAAAAATATCGTTAAATATTATAGAGAGAAAATTGACCTTTTCATCTCAAATAATCCTAACTACACAAGGGCCTCTCTCGGAGAGGTATCGGGAGGCTTCTTACCAAATCCGGATAAAACATTCAATCGAGGTTACACCAGTCTCTTTATAAACGGAGAAAGAGGAGAATGGAGAAGTGAAAATGGGGCAAAATTTATGGGAGAATATATAGGCATCTCTACAAAAATATTCTCCGATAAGAATGGAGCCTTCGCCTTTGAATACCACCCCGACCCCAACTCAACCTCACCAATTTCAAATGGAGACGGGCTTTGCTTTCTAAATAATAACGGCACAATATTAGGCGCGCGAGCCAACACATGCAAGGGAGATAGGATAACCATAAATGAAGAGAGAGAATTAGACAGGGGGGCTAAAATATTCCGCAACTATAACTTTCTGTTCGAGAAGGAACTCAGCACCAATAGCCCAAAACGTCTAATTCCAGTTGACCTCTACTTTGAAGAGCACGGAGAGGAGAACTATCTGATAAGAGGAGAATGGAAACTCGGCAAAATTGAATATCGGGTTACCGGACCTATTACTATAGCTAAAAACCCGGAAAATGCCACTCAAAGCATTATCTCTCAACTAAGTAAAAGCTCAGGTCTTTTTTCTTTTAAGGTAAAAGCGGTGCAGTGCCGGGAACTACCCTTTTTCAGCACCTCGACACTCAACGGTTTTAGAAGGGAGATTGCGGAGCTTGCTGCGAAGAAGATAAAAGAGATTGTAGCACTAAGAAAAAAAACAGATGAATTAAGGCAAGCCGAGGCGAGCAAAATAGCCCTCACAAAGCGGGGTAACTCCAAAACATATATAACCGGAAAAGAGATTTCATATCTCGGCAATATCTCAAACTCATTAGCTAAGGAGATATATATTGCCAGTGGAGCAACAGAGGTAAAAGAGGCCTATGAGATAGAGAGCCACAGCGGAGAAGAGTTGATGAGAACAAAATACTGCCTTAAGTATGAACTTGGCCTCTGCCCAAATAAAAAGAGAGAGAGCTCAAAGGGACAAATCATTAAAGCCAAAGAGATAAAGTATCCCCTTTATCTTGTAAATGGCAAAAATAGGCTTAAGCTCTCATTTGACTGCAAGAGATGTGAAATGATTATTATTGGATAAAAAAGAGTATTTTTGCAAAAATAACTATTGCGTATGAACTACTCCGACCTCCTTTCTTACGAACAAATCACAGATAACCTGAGGAGTTGTGTTGATAATGGCAAATTTCCTCATGCTCTGCTGTTTACAGAAAAAGAGGGGTACGGAGCCTTTACAATTGCATGGGCAACTATAAGATATCTATTTTGCAAATCAAGAAATAATGGCGACTCCTGCGGGATCTGTCCCTCATGCAAGCAAATAAGCAAATTGGCTCACCCGGATCTTCATTTTATCTTCCCTACCAACACCTCCTCTCTTATAGGAAAGGATAAAAAACCGGAAATATCAGCATTTTATCCTCTCTGGCGGGAACTTGCCTTAGAAAACCCTTACTTTTCAGAGCAGGAACTTTACAATAAATTGGGCATAGAGAATAAACTTGGTATAATAGGAGTTGCAGAGGCCAATACAATAATAGGAGAGTTAAGTTTAAGCGCCTGCGAAGGAGGCCCGAGAGTAACACTGATTATGTTTCCGGAGAGAATGAATACTGAGGCTTCAAACAAATTGTTAAAATCTCTCGAAGAGCCTAAGCCCGACACCTTTTTTATACTTATCTCCCAGAATCCTACTAAGATAATACCTACCATTTTATCTCGATGCAGAATCATTGAGGTGCCGCCGATGGAGCAAAAAATCCTGGCCTCAAGAATAAAAGAGGAGTGTGATATTAGTATAGAAGAGGCTCTTTTCTGGTCTAAGTATTCCGGCGGAAGCTACGGCAAGGCAAAAAAAATGGCAAAAAACAGAGAAGAGAGTGATGAAAATTTTGTCATTATCACAAATATGTTGAATTTTGCAACAAAAAAGGATCTGCCCTCTCTATGTGATTGTTGGGAGCAACTCTCCATGATGGGCAAAGAGTCACAAAAACAACTATGTTTAGAGGCGCTGGAGATCTTAAGAAAACTCTATGTGCTTTCGCTTGGAATGGAGGAGATAGCATATATACCGCCAAAAGAGAGAGAGACATATAGCTCTCTTTCAAAAGAGATTAAAAAAGATTTTTATGCACAAGGATTTACACTATTCAATTCTGCGATAGACTCAATAGAAAGAAATGTGAATTCAAAATTTATTTTCTGCGATCTATGCAATCGCATCTATTATTATATATAAAATATTTATGACTATAAAAGATAAAGTTAGCTTCGACTGCTCACGTGGATGCAAGATAATAACCACTCCGGACGGCGAAAAAACAGTCAAATATGATTATCGTTCATGTAAATTGAGCGTATTCAACTGGTTAAAAACCGTTTACCAAGAGGAGCTAAAGGACTATTTTGAGGTAAGATTCAAAAACACAAGAAAATACGTCTATAAAAACACCACCGGACAAAGATTTAAGGATGGTGATATTGTTGTGGTTGAGGCACAGAACGGGTGTGACGTGGGAATAATAACTCTCTCCGGCGCTATTGTAGCACAACAACTCAGGCGAGACAAGATTGATATAAAATCATACGAATTCAAACAACTTTATAGAAAAGCCAAACCGACCGATATTGAAAAGTGGCAGGAATCCATCGCTAAAGAACATCGGGTTATGATAAGAGCACGACAAATTGCCGCAGATCTTCATTTGAATATGAAAATCGGCGATGTTGAGTTCCAGGGCGACGGCACAAAGGCTATCTTCTATTACATTGCAGACGAAAGAGTCGACTTCAGACAACTGATAAAGTTGTTCGCAGAGGAGTTCAAGATCAGAATCGAAATGAAACAGATTGGAGCAAGGCAAGAGGCCGGCCTTATAGGAGGCCTCGGAGTTTGCGGACAGGCTCTTTGCTGTGCAAGATATATGAATGACTTCCAATCTATTACAACACAAGCCGCAAGATGTCAGGATCTGTCGCTTAATCCTCAAAAACTTGCCGGCCAATGCGGTAAATTAAAATGCTGCATTAATTATGAAGCACCGGTCTATATAGAAGCCCACTCTAAATTACCAAGAATATTGGAACCGCTCCAACTCACAGATGGAGAGGCCTTTTTAGTAAAAACAGATATTCTTGCCGGGAAGATGTGGTTCTCATACGATCGCACCACTTTGAGTAATGTCTTCTCTCTCTCCATAAATGAGGTTAAAGAGATTATCTTCCTCAACAAGAAAGGAGAAAAGGGTAACTCACTGATGGACAATGTACCTGAGGAGAAAGATCCGGAATTCAAGAGCGCTGTTGGAGAAGAGAGTATCTCCCGATTCGACTCAAGAAAAAAGAACCGTCGCCCTAACAATAAGCAAAATAAAAAGGTGATATAAAATGCCGAAAGCAGGTATAATAACAGTTGCGGCAATAGTTATAATTGCCTGCTCCTGCGTAAACCAAATCAGCGATGACTACTGTTATGTCTCTACAACAGGGCTAAAGAGCAGAGACACAATACATCTCTCGTTGAATATAGATACTTGCGCCACCTCTACTCTCTATCTGTGCGTCAAAATGAATAACTTATATAAAAAAAATAAAGACAATACGCTTCCACTTATTCTAATATTCACCGCACCAGATAAAAAAATCTACTCTGACACCCTATCATTACCGCTGAATCTCCCCCTCGATAGTAGAAATTACAGAGTAGCAAATGGTTGCACAAGCATAGAATACCCCTACATAACAAACATAAAAAACAAGTTAGCAGGGCTATGGCATATAGAGATAATCAGATACAGATATAATCTCAATCACCCGCTGGTACAAGGATTGGGGATGAGCGTAAAAAGAGAGGAATGAGCACAAAGAATAAAATAGGTAAATTCAGAGAAAACGAGACTTTTAAATGCCTTTTCCAACCGGCAACCATAGAGTTGCTCTCAAAAGAGTACAAACTAAAAGGAAGATGGGGAGAAGAGATTTTCGGGAATAATAACCCCATTGTATTGGAACTCGGCTGTGGAAAGGGAGAATACACGGTAGCCCTTGCAATGCAGTACCCCGACAAAAATTTCATCGGCATAGATATTAAAGGTGCACGGCTGTGGAAAGGAGCCAAATTCGTAACCGAAAAGTCAATCGGAAACGCTCTCTTTATAAGAACAAGAATAGAGTTCATTGAGTCTCTTTTTGGAAGAGATGAAATCTCGGAGATATGGATCACCTTTGCCGACCCTCAAATAAAAAGGGCTAGAAAACGGCTGACCGGATCGCTTTTTCTAAACCGTTACCGTAATTTTTTAAAACCCGACGGAATAATACATCTCAAAACCGACAGCCTTTTTCTGTACAAATACACAGAAGAATCGGCTCTGCAAAATAACCTCTCAATAGCCGGATCGATGGAGGATATTTACGGCGAAGAGTTGTCAAACAACACATTCCCAAAAGAACTTAAATCTATAAAGACCTTCTACGAAAACTATTATATAAAGAACGGCTTTAAGATAAAATATCTCTCTTTCGGACTTAAAGAGAATAATAATATTATTGAACCTGAATGGGATGAAAAATATTGGGAAAAAGAGGAGGAAAAAGGGCGGGAGAAACTTCAAACAAACAAAGGAGTATAAAGAGTTAATTATCTCTCTCTCCAACGTACCTTGCTATTGAAATTAAATAGTGTTTTGCCATAGAATCAGGAAAAACATCAACACAACTTATTGCCTTATCTATATGGCTTTTAAGTCTCTCTTGTGCAGACTCTATGCCTCCGAAATCCAATACGAAGCGACTGACCTCCTTCGCCACCGAGAGATCTTCCTCTCTTACAGGAGAGAGTAAAAGTTTACTGTCTACAATCGTTGAGATTGAATCCAAAATTTTTCTACTCTCAACGGTACCTGCAGATTTCATTGCACAAAGCAAAGGTAAAGTAAGTTTCCTCTCCAAAATATCTGCTCCTGCAGCCTTACCGGTCTTTAACTGAGGAGAATAGTCAAAAATATCATCTCTTATTTGAAAAGCAAGGCCCAATTGACGAGCATATTCGGTTATTTTATCAATATAAAAATCGGAGGCTCCGACAGAGATGGCTCCCCCGCTGACAGCTGCAACAAAAAGACTTGCAGTCTTCTTTTGAATAATATTATAATAATCAGACTCGGTGGTATTTAATGATTCCGCCTTCTCCATCTGAATCAACTCCCCGACAGATAGTTCACGTACCGTATTGGTATAAGTTTCGAGCACTCTTTTTTCACATCTATTAGAGAGTAAAAAAAGCGCTTTCGCAAGCCAATAATCACCCGAAAGAACAGATGCGGCAGCACTAAATGCAGCCACAACGGTTGGTACACCATGCCTTATCTTACCATTATCCGCAACATCGTCATGCAGCAGAGTGGCCGTATGAATCATCTCGGCCACAGCAGCACAACAATAACTCTCATTATTAATTTTCCTCTCCTCCAAAGAGACCTCTTCACAAATCTGCGCGGCTAAAAGGGCGAGTACCGGTCTTAACTCCTTCCCTCTACTACCAATAAGGTAGGCATTAATATCAGAAAGAAGCTTGCTATCACTCTCAAGTGCCTCTACAAGAGCTTTTCTATACCCTGCCCAATGTTCCCCGAGAAACTCTTTGATTACATTTATATTCACAATAGAAAGGATAATTTTAAAACATATATGCAAGTGAGAGTTCAAACCCCCTATGCTTTGCCTTATCGAGATTCTTTAACTGATCAGGAACATCGTTTTTATTAAAATCTCCAATTTTCCCAAGATCCCAACAATATCTACCCGATACTTGAAATCTCCAAATCTCAACTCCGGCACCCAATCCTATACCATACTCAAATTTATTGAAGTTGCCCCAATCGAAATCCTTAAACTTATTGCCCTTGGCAATAGCATACCCTATATATGGCGAGACCTGAATAAAGGGACGCAATATAACGAGATCAATCCCCCACTGAATATTTACAGGCAACTGCAAATATTGTAAGGAAGCATTGTATGAGGTATTAGTATTGGTCTCTATTTTACTCTTCTTTGAAGTGTACAATAACTCCGGTTGAAGAGCGAGGCCTGCCGGTAACTTAATTTTATAAAGAATACCGACATGGAATCCTGTTCTGCCATCGATAGTTGATTCATAATTGTTGGTCTTAATATCAGACATAGAGTCGAAATTCAAACCACCTTTTATACCGAAACCAGATTGTGCATTAGCAGTAACGGCAATAGCCAAAACCGCAATAAGTACAAATAAACGCTTCATACTATTATAATTTTTGAACATAAGATTATGTCAGATTAAATGCAATATTATAAAAGACTATTAATTTTCTCTATAATAGCACTTTTTGTTGTTGCTCCCACTAATTTATCAACTAATTTACCCTCCTTAATAAAGATCAGAGTAGGTATATTTCTTACACCATATTCTGCAACTATATCGGAATTCTCGTCAACGTCACATTTAAACACATCAACTCTTCCTTTAAATTCCTCAGATAGCTCCTCAACAATTGGGGAAATCGCTCTGCACGGGCCACACCATGGCGCCCAAAAATCTACCAAGACCGGTTTACTGTTTCCCTTAACACGCTCACTAAAATTGCTGTCTGTAATAACTTCTGCCATATTAATCGTTTTTTAAATTATTATTAAGTTGTTTTATCTCTTTAATATCTCCCTTTAGCCTCTTTGCTTTTATCTCTCTTTTCTTGGGGCTAATTTAGTACATTTTTTGAAAAATCCCTATTCAGGGGTATAAATTACCTCATTTTTGAGATAATAGAGGCTAATCCACCGGTCGATGTCTCCTTATACAGGCTCGGAAGATCATGACCCGTATTCTTCATAGCGGTAACCACATTGTCGAAACTTACTCTGTGATTTCCATCCGACATTAGAGCATAAACATTGGCGTCAATCGCCCTGGTTGCAGCAAAGGCATTTCTCTCAATACAAGGAATCTGCACAAGCCCCATAACAGGATCGCACGTAAGACCGAGAAAATGCTCTATTCCCATAGAAGCTCCGTATTCTATCTGCATCGGGGTACCTCCGAATAACTGTACTGCAGCTCCCGATGCCATACTGCAAGCAGAGCCTATCTCCCCCTGACATCCCACTTCAGCTCCTGATATGGAGGCATTTGTCTTAATCAAATTGCCTATGATTCCGGCAGTCGCTAATGCCCGGATAATTTTTTTGTCTGAAAAATCATAAAATTTTCTATTCAGATAAAAAACGGCCGGTAAAACACCGCATGAACCGCAGGTTGGAGCCGTAACAATTACTCCTCCCGAAGCATTCTCTTCCGCCACCGCGAGCGCAAATGAGAAACTCATTGCTCTCCTCTGCATAGAACCTTGATAACTCTTTGCCTTGGTATAGAAGGAAGAGGCTTTACGCGCAAGTTTCAATGGGCCGGGAAGCACCCCTTCATTATCCAAACCTCTCTCAACAGCCGCCGACATACACTTCCAAACCTCGTTCAGATAGTCCCATATATTATTATCCTCATGCAAATTTACATATTCCCAAAAAGTTGTACCGTTCTCCATACACCAATCAAGGATCTCCTTCATAGTATGATGCGGATAGATACTCTCCTTGCTCTCTCTCTTTCCGGATTCACTTATATCACCGCCGCCTATACTGAACACAGTCCAACTTTTAATAAGTTTCCCCTCGGAATTATAGGCACAAAAATAGATCCCGTTAGGGTGTTGAGGTAAAAAAACATCCGGTTGCCAAATAATAGTACATTTGTCCAACACCTCTCTTATTGCAACATCAGTCAAGTGCCCGCGACCTGTGGCAGCAAGACTACCATATAGAGTCACCGAATATGAAGCCGCACCATCCGTAATCTCCTTAAAATGAATTGCAGCCGTTCTCGGTCCCATTGTATGGCTGCTCGACGGACCCTTTCCCTGCTTGAAAATCTCCTTTATACTTTCCATAATTATAAATAAAGCCAAAATTGCATTAAAAATTGTGGTAAAATGCTTTTTAGTTAAAATTTTTATACGTTTTCCTCATGAATATTTTATATTTGTAAGAATATTCATCTGCCCATTATTATGGCAAAGATAAAATTAATTAGCTGTTTATTTTAAAAAATCATATCATGTATAAAGATTTTCAAAACTATCTTAATGCCGAACTCAAAGCAATTGAGGATGCCGGCCTATATAAAAACGAACGTATAATAGTCTCCCCTCAAAAAGCCGATATTAAAGTCAGCACCGGAAAAGAGGTACTGAATTTTTGTGCTAATAACTATCTCGGTCTCTCTAACAGCCCGGTACTTATTAATGCCGCAAAAAAGGCTCTCGATGAGAGAGGATTCGGAATGTCGAGCGTTCGCTTTATATGCGGTACTCAAGACCTTCATAAAGAACTCGAGAAAAAAATTGCAGACTTTTTCGGAACAGAGGATACAATATTGTATGCAGCCTGCTTCGATGCAAACGGCGGAGTATTTGAACCTCTTCTCGATGAGAAAGATGCTATAATCTCCGATGCACTTAATCATGCCTCTATTATAGATGGTGTAAGGCTATGTAAGGCTCAACGCTTCAGATATGCCAATGCAAACATGGAAGAGCTGGAGAAATGCCTTAAAGAGTCTCAGAGTTTAAGACATAGGATTATTGTAACCGATGGTGTCTTCTCAATGGATGGTAATGTGGCTCCTATTGACAAAATCCATGCACTTGCAGAGAGATATAATGCAATGGTTATGGTTGATGAATCACATTCTGCCGGTGTCGTAGGAAGAACCGGTAGAGGTACAACAGAACAATACAACCTAAGAGGCAAGATTGAAATTCTTACCGGAACACTCGGTAAGGCATTCGGCGGTGCAGTAGGCGGATTCACAACCGGAAAGAGAGAGATAATAGCTATGCTTCGTCAACGTTCTCGTCCTTATCTCTTCTCCAACTCAATTCCACCGATGGTTGCAGCAGCAGGTTCCGCTATGTTTGATATGATGGCAAGAACAAATGAGTTACAAGATAAACTTCATGCCAATACCGATTACTTTGTAGGCAAGATGAAAGAGGCCGGTTTTGATATTAAACCTACACAATCGGCAATATGCGCTGTAATGCTTTACGATGCAAAACTTTCACAGCAAATGGCAGAGAAACTTCTCAATGAGGGAATTTATGTAGTAGGATTCTACTACCCTGTAGTCCCTAAAGACCAGGCAAGAATAAGGGTACAAATCTCGGCCGGTCATGAAAGGAAGCACCTCGACAAAGCAATTGAGGCCTTTACTAAAATAGGTAAAGAGTTGAAGGTTATAAAATAATAAGGACCATTATTAAAGTGATGTAGCCCTAAATAGTGGATGGTTTAACATTATTTAATTTAAAAATAAAGAGTTCGGTATTAAACCGGACTCTTTATTTTTAAGCTTAACTTTATATGGTCTCTATTTGAGAGACTCTCCCTATCTATCTCTATTGTCATATTCAAACATCCTGCCCTCCGGATTTATTACCATTACTACTGTCTTCTCGGGAACTGTGAGCTTTAGATTATAAAGATGCCCGTCAAATTTCTTGCCCCGCGAAATCATCTGCGGAGAGAGTGTTATCAGTGAATCCTTTACAAAATAGATCTTATCAAGTTGATTTAAATTAAAGGAATTATAATTTGAGAGGCCCATAAATCCTTCTCTGGCAATATTTTCCATTCTACATTCTATATGATTTTCAGTAGAATCTGAGCGATCAACATCAAAAGAGGGATAGTAAACGAAAACAAAGCCCTTTCCTAAAGATAACTTTTTATAATACAAATAATTATCGTTATCCTCTGAATATATAACACCATTAACATATGTTCTATATCTTGGCCTCATCGAAGAAATTTTATCCATTCCCTCCTCTCCATAAGGCTCATACTTAACATACATCGTATCATATACCTTTGGTAAATCGTTAGAGACACGGTCATCGGAGTACCCGAAATAGGGTGAAAAGGCTCTTATACTAAGCACAACAAACACAATACATAACAGAACCCACAAGAGAAAGATTACAACACCCGGATGCCAGAAGGGCCTTTTAAACTTAAAAATAAGTTGAAGAGAGGCATATAACATTCCAATAAACGGCAAGAAATAGACAGCACAGGCCAGCAGTTTAAGTATAAATGTATTACCAATATTGAGCACAACATAGTCAATAATATCTATAATATTAAAATCGGAAAGAATTGTAACTCCGAATAAAACTACCGCTCCTGAAATAATACCCCCCATCGCAATAAGGAATAATACTATCCCTATTGCCACCCCAAAAACCTTACCTAACTCACTTCCTACCTTTCCCACTCTATTGGAGACATTCCCGGCTTCCTCTCTGAATTTATTACTTATAGTATCTATTCTCGACGACTCTCCCCTCATAGCACATCTCTGATTTACTGTTTTTGCCTCCGGAATAATCAACCACAACAGAAAATAGGCCAAAACAACATACCAACCCGAAGCTATATGAATATAAAAGAGATGATTAATTATACTGCCAACACTGAAAGCAAAAAACAATAAAGCCACTGCAATAATCCTGACCCATACGACATCCAATCCAAAAAAGGCCGCAATTCCGCTACATACACCACCAAAGACCTTATGTTCCCTGTCGCGGAACAACCTTTTGACAACCTTCTCTCTCTTCTCATCTCTATGCTCCCCGTCTATATCATCTGGCCTTCCCAATGTAGAAATAATCCAATTCACAGTCTCAATAGAGACTACTCCCTCCTTTCCAACTCTCTCCATTATAAGTTCCGAAATACGTTCCTCTATATCAGCAACAATCTCATCACAAGATTGTTCTGAAGAATAGTGCTCCCTCAGTTCATTAATATAGGCATTGAGAATCTCAAATGCATCTTGCGCAATTGTAAAAGAAACTCCGGCCAACCCAATTTTAACTACTTCTTTCATGATCAATTTTTTTTAACTGTAACTTAATAATACACTATTTATTTCTTATATACTCTATAGACTCCACAACCTCTTTCCAGGCTGCATCCATCTCGGCCAGAGCCTCTTTACCTTTTTCTGTAATTGAATAGTACTTCCTCGGAGGACCTTGAGGGCTCTCTTCCCAGCGATAGCTCAAAAGGCCCTGATTCTTCTGCCTTGTCAAAAGAGGATATAAAGTACCCTCGACAACCAACATCTTAGCCTCTTTTAATTCTGTAAGCAGAGAAGATGCATAAGAATCTCCTCTGTGCAGCAAACTTAATATACAATACTCTAACACGCCCTTGCGCATTTGAGATTTAGTATTTTCTACATTTGAATCTGCCATAATCATCTATATTAACATTAATTATTCTTTTTATTATCAGAGAACTTTCTAATATTCTCCGCAGTAACCGGTACTCCATACATTTCACATTTTTGTACAGGAGTTACAGCAAGCGGAGCCGCAATCCATAGCACAATGTAAATCCAGAAGGCAGCACCTCCAAGAATAAGCCCCACAATAAACAGAACTCTAATCAGAACCTCATCGAGATTAAAGTAGATTGCAAGGCCTGAACAGACACCTCCGATTACCTTTGCATCGAGAGTCCTAAATAATTTCTTAGAAGCCAGATTTTCTCTCTCCCACCTATACTGAGAAGTAGACTCTCCTTCATATGAAGAGTCGAAAGAATAGGGCTCGCCATCAGGCATACCAAGTTGGATTACCACCTCCTTGACCAAAGCCTTTTCCACCACATCCTTAAAATAATTAATACGAGCCGAAAATAGCTCAGCGATACGCATTTCAAGATCATCCATTACCTCTTTACTCTGTACTCCCATTTTTGTACGAGTTCTGAACTTTTCCAGATAATCACTCAAGAGAGAATATGCGTCATCCTCCATAGTAAAACTCTTTCCGCCAATACCGACATTTACAACCTTTTTCATATTACTAATAAATTTTAAAGATAAAACTACCATAATTTTTGTAAGAGCCCGACAGCCACCAAGCTATAACCAAACCCTCACCTCTATCTCTAATTAAAACTAAAATACCTTCTATTACCTTGTTTTTGGTAATGCAAATATATAAATAATTAATATTACCTTGTATTACATAGTACTGTGGACATTAAAAAAGCAGGTTAAAAGCCTGCTTAATTTTAATAAGCTCGCCGCTATATAGCTGTACGTCTGACTCTTGTAATATTTGTTAAGTTTTTGTTAAGAAACTCTGAAATTTACTTAGTCGGGGTTCCCTCAGTCGCAGGTTGCTCCTGTGTTTGAGTTGCAGGTTGAGTTGCTGGCTGTGGTGCCGGCTTAGCTGCATCTACAGGGAACTGAGGCTGCGTAGCGTTGTTGGTATTCTCTATTTTATTCTTTAGTTCGGCATTGATGGAATCACCTCTCTTGGAGGCGAACGCAGTTGCCAATACACAAAGAACAATAATAATCAGTGCAAGTGCCCAAGTTGATTTTTCAAGAAAATCAGCAGTTTGTCTTACTCCGAAAGTCTGGTTTCCCGCAGCAAAATTGGCAGCAAGTCCACCACCTTTTGAATTCTGCACCAATACTATTATCGTTAGAAAGATACTCGCGATAACAATTAGAATAGCAATAGCTGTATACATATTTTATATTATTTTTTTAATTTTATTTCTTGTACAAGGGATGCAAAGTAAGCACTTTTTTCCGGATATAACAAACTTAGTTTAGAATATACTTCTATAGCCTGCTGATAATAACCTTGTTGAGCATAGATTTGCGCGAGAGTCTCGGTATATAATCCAATATCTCTAAAAACCGAATCGGCATTACTCTCTCTCTCTTCTCTAAACTCAGTATATTTAAAATCAACCTGTTTATCCTCTACCAAATTAACTTTTCCTCTCTCGAGCTCCTTAAAATCTTCAGAAGAGAAATAGTCCCCTCCGAGAATATAAGGTTTTGACACTCCCGGTTTAGGTCTCCTATTCTCGTCAGGAGTTCTTCTTATCTCCTCCATAACAATATTGAAATCTATCTCCTCGGTCTCCGACTCTCTTATATCGTTCCTCTCAAATTCCGGTTTATCGGTAGGCAACTCTGTCTTCTCTTTTTCAGCTATTTCAAACCTATCGGCCAAATCAGATTCCACCTCTGACGTCTCAGATAAAATTGTCTCACGCTCATTGATCTCCAACTCCTCATTAACAGCAGCAACCTCGTCTATAGTAGGAGTAATATGAGCCGCCGGAACCACAGATTTATCCGCAGAGGGGTCCAAAGAGGGAATCTCTGCCATTATCCGCCTTAAAATAACTTTTCTATTTGGGAGATAGATAAATGAGGCTCTTACCCCGCTTTCAAAATACTCTCTACCCATACGCGCCAACTTATCCAACAAAGCAACCCTGGCATTAACATACCATGGATATCTTTGAATAATCTCCTCTAATTTATATATATCTAATTCTTTTAAGTCGGAATACATTCTTAATCTAATTAACGTTACCAGTTGGCTACAGTCGCATTAAATATATCTTCAACAAGCGTCTCAACTATCTGATCACACAATTGCGCCTCAATAGAGTCGAGAGAAAGGTTGGAGTCATAATCTTGGAAGGCTACAAAAGATTTGTCAAAATCCTCGTCGTGGTTCTTGTTGTTGGTGAAAACAATTTTAACTGTTACAGTAAGCCTATTCTTAGACGCAACCTCATCTGCCGTTATAGCAGTAGGAGATACGTCATAACTGGTAATATATCCCGTTACAATAAGGTCAGCCTCTTCTCGCAACATCTCCAGTTTGGTAAGTTTTCTGTACTTATCCATCAGGGCATTTGTCATGGTATTACTAAGAGAGGGGTTTATCTTAATCGCACGGTTTTCAATTGTATTTACCGTAATTGATCTTACATCGGGAGAGAGATTTGTTCCTCTGAATCCATACTTAATACTGCAGGATGAGATTAGCGCCGTTACCGCCACTAACAAAGGCAAAATATATCTAAATTTTCTCAGTGTCATACTTTTTAATTTTTGAACATTAAATTATGTTCTTGCGTACTGTTATAACCTACGTAACCGTATAATATTATGCATATTAATCTGCATATATAGCCCATGCAACTCAATCTGGCAATTATTAGGTTGGATTACTTTTCAGAATCCTCCTTAGTAAAGGCCTTTATCTTTCTGTATAATGTCCGCTCGGAGATACCAAGTTCCATAGCCGCCTCTCTGCGTTTTCCGTTATGTTTTTCCAAGCATTTCTTTATTAGCTCATTACTGAGATTAGGTATTGAAAACGTATCATTCTCCTCCCTCCCAATTGCATCTACAGCACTATAGTCAGCATAGTCATCTTCTTGTTTTACAGCACCCTGATGCGAAACCTGGACAACTGTCGGATGCGTTTGGTTGAAGAGTGGCACAGGCTGATAATGTTCCTTAGGTACAGATTGGGTGGAATTCAGATTTTTAATGCGCTCCAGCTCGGATTTCACCTCTGCAAGCTCCTGCTTCTGCTGTAAAAGTATCTTATAAAAGAGATCGCGATCGGAGATGAAATCACTTTGCATTGTACTCTGGCTGTTCAAAATAGGTAAACTCTCCGGGGTATCTGCAGGCAGGTATCTTTGCAAAGTTGCAGCATCAATATCACGGGTACTCTCAAGTACCGACATCTGCTCGGCAACATTTTTAAGTTGTCTGATATTACCGGGCCATCTGTAGTTCTGGAGCATCACCTGCGCATCATGATTAAGTCTAATGGTGGGCATTTTATATTTATCGGCAAAATCAAGAGCGAATTTCCTGAATAACAGATAAATATCATTTTTTCTCTCTCGCAACGCAGGTATTGAGATAGGAACTGTATTCAAGCGATAATATAGATCCTCTCTAAATTTCCCCGAACGAATCATGTGCTGAAGATTCTTATTTGTAGCGGCAACAATTCTTACATCGGTCTTCTGGACCTTTGAGGAACCCACCTTGTAAAATTCACCCGATTGTAAAATTCTCAGCAATCTAACTTGCGTAGAGAGAGGCAGTTCGGCCACTTCATCAAGGAAAATAGTCCCTTTATCTGCAACTTCAAAATAACCTTTGCGCATCTCGTTAGCTCCCGTAAACGAACCCTTTTCATGGCCGAACAGCTCTGAATCGACTGTCCCCTCAGGTATTGCACCGCAATTTACCGCAATATATACGTTATGTTTTCTCGGACTGTTCTGATGTATAATTTGCGGTATCGCCTCCTTACCCACACCACTTTCTCCGGTAACCAGCACGGGAAGATCCGTATTTGCAACTTGCGCTGCAATATCCAAAGCCCTATTAAGTTGAGGGTCATCGCCTATAATATCGAATCTCTGTTTTATACTTTGTAATTCCATAGCATGCAAAGTTAAAAAATTTCCATAGTATAAACCATTTTTAACTATTTTTGTTAATCCAAATAATACTAAAATGAATAATAATATTCTTGCAATAATTCCGGCTCGATATGAGTCGTCGAGATTCCCCGGAAAACCATTGGCTATAATAAATGGTAAACCAATGATTCAACGAGTATACGAACAAACAATAAAGGCATTCGACAATGTGTGCGTGGCAACGGACGATCAAAGAATTGCCGATGCGGTAAACTCTTTCGGAGGCAAAGTGGTAATGACCTCCAGCTCGCATAACAGCGGTACCGACAGGTGTCTCGAGGCCCTCATGAAGAGGATGGAAGAGAGCGGGGCCAATTACGATGTAGTTATAAATGTTCAGGGCGACGAGCCATATATAAGACCTGAACAACTTAGGGAACTTGCAGATTGTTTTAATGACAGCGACGTACGCATAGCTACTTTGGTAAAAAAAATCAATACAAAGGAGGAGGTCGATAATCCTAACTCGCCCAAGGTGATTCTCGACATTAATAATAATGCTATCTATTTCAGCCGTACCCCCATTCCATTTGCAAGAGGAAACGAGATGAACGACAACTTTATTAAAGAATCCCGATATTTCAAACACATTGGGCTATACGGCTACAGATCCTCTGTACTTGTGGAAATATGTGCATTACCACAAAGTTATCTGGAGAAAACAGAAAAGCTGGAACAACTCAGATGGCTGGAAAACGGCTATAAGATAAGAGTTGCCGAGACCGAATTTGAAACACAAGCAGTTGATACACCACAAGATATGGAGTATTTAAATAGTCACGAAGCTCTTTTTACAAAAAAGTAGTTGTTTTGGCATTAAATATGTGGTTAATATTAATTACATTTTATATGTTATTAATATCATAAATAAATATTTTTTACAAATGAAAAAGAACTTTTTAAACGTTTTGGGTCTCATATCAATTGCATTATTGACAGTGGCATGTAGCAACCCTGCCAAAATGGCTAAAATTGCCTCTATGGTATCAACCGAGTGCTCTCCGGAAGTACTTGAAGTTGTTGCAGGTAAAATAGATGCAACCTATTCTATTAATTTCCCTGAGAAATTTTTTGTTAAAAAAGCAGTAGTTGAGATTACTCCTGTGCTTGTTTATAATGGAGTTGAAGTTAATGCACCCGTACAAAGTCTGCAAGGAGAATCTGTCCTTGAAAACAATAAGGTCGTTCCCTATGCAAATGGAGGAAAAATAAGTAATTCCGTCTCCTTTAAATATGTTCCCGGAATGGAGAAGGCTCAGTTGGAACTGAAAGTAAAAATTCGTGACGCATCAAAGCCAAATGGCAAAGTATATACGATTGCTCAACCAATTAAAATCGCAGACGGAACAAATTGCACTTATATGCTTGTAAATACAGATGTTATAAATAGCGCAATTGTTAATGATACAGAGGGTGTTGCGAATACTGCTATTGCAAAAAACAATAAGGCCCTTTCAAACGCCGGCGGTCCTACATACGCAAAGGATAATTATCAGAGTATCACTAATGAAACAAAAGAGGCTCAGATAAAATATGTTATCAACCAGTCGGAAGTTAGAAAGAACCAGCTTACCACCTCTGAGATAAAGGCCTTTGAAAAGTTCCTCAAAGAGATTGAAAAAGATAGCAAGAAGAGTCTTAAATCAAACGATATAGTTGCTTATGCCTCTCCGGACGGATCGTGGGAAAGAAATAATGAGTTATCTCAGGACAGAGCTAAAACAGCTCAAACCGCCTTTACCAAGACTATTGGAAAGAATAACAATGCTCCCGTAAATGTATCTCAGATTGCCGAGGATTGGGATGGCTTCCGTGAATTGGTTGCAAACTCCAATATTCAGGATAAAGAGCTTATTTTACGTGTATTGTCGATGTACTCAGACCCTGCTGTAAGAGAGAGAGAGATAAAGAATATGTCGAGCGTTTTCACCTCTTTAAAAGACAAGATACTTCCGGAACTTCGTCGTGCAAGATTTATTGCCAATGTAGAGGTCCAGAACAAAACAGATAAAGAGCTTGTGGAGATTGTTAACAACAATAATTATAACCTCGACGAAGAGTCTCTTCTGCATGCGGCTACTTTGGTAAACTCTTCCGAAAAGAGAGTAGAGATATATAAAGCTGCCGCAAAGGCAAATAAGAGCGACAGATCTTATAATAACCTTGCTGTAGAGTATCTTAAAGCAGGTAAAACCTCTCAGGCTAAAGAGGCTTTGTCTCAGATAGCTAAAAAGGAGGATAACTACTACAACAATATGGGTATTGCCGAATTACAGGATAAGAATTATGAGGCTGCCCTAAATAATTTTAGCAAATCTTCTCTCAAAGAGGCAAAAGTAAATTCTGCTATACCGTATATCATAACAGGCCAGTATCAAAAGGCTGTTCAGGCTCTCAACGGCAGTAACACTTATAACGAAGCTCTTGCTAATATCTTGACACATAACGAGTCAAAGGCAAATAGTATTCTTACTGCAAATACTCCGGAGCAGGCTTATCTTCGCGCCATCATAGCTGCAAGAAAGGGCGACAATTCAAAGGCTAAAGCTGAGTTGAGCAAAGCTTCAGAGAATAATAAATTGGCTCAGAGAAGTAAAAACGATATTGAGTTTGCAAAACTGTAGTTTTTTCTCTCTAAGAGTTTAAGGATTAAAGCTAAAACGGCCGGGAACTATTTTTTTCTCGGTCGTTTTATATTAAAATAGTACATTTGTACCATGACATCTGCAAATGTAAGATATAGGGAGGCAGTATTACTGACAAATACCTATCCGTACGGGACAGGGGAGACCTTTTTACATGAAGAGTTGAAGTACGTGGCAGCGGAGTTCAAAAAAATCTATATATACCCGCTTTATCTTCCGAGAGAGATCAATAAAAAGAGAGGTAGCCAAAATTCCTACGGCAATACCGTCTTGTTACAAAGAGAGATTCCTTCCAATGTAATTATAATGGAGCCTTTATTGAAATGTGATCATAAATCCATTCCCGGGCTTCTCCTTTATGGACTTTTTAATTTAGCTCCTCTGCGCACCATTTTTAAAGAATTTCTAAAAAAAAGAGCATGGCAGAGTTTCAAAAGAGTCCGTCTCTTTACAAGTTATGCTCTTATACAAAGGGCCATAATAGGAAATAGAAGGACTCTGAAAGAGATATCGGGGTACTTAAAGGAGAATCATGCTCTGCTGTACTGCTATTGGGGCGACAAGTCCGCAATGATATTGCCCTATTTAAAGAGGCAAATGGGCATCAAAGCCCCTTTTGTTGTAAGATTCCACGGTTCAGATATTTTTGAGGAGGCTAAGGGGCTGCTGCCTTTTAGAGAGGAGATTTACAGCTCAACTGATTACGCCTGTCCTGTTTCGCAAAAAGGAGCGGAGTATATAAAAGAGAATTATCCGGCAAATCTACCGAGAAATATTAAGGTGTCTCACCTTGGGTCAATTAATAAGCTCCCATACGAAGAGAGAGTGAAGCTAATCCGCAAATCCTCATCCTCGGGAGAATCTGAGAAGATTTTCAGAATAATAAGTTGCTCAAATATAATTCCTCTCAAACGTGTGGAGTTAATAGCAAAGGCTATTATTTTGGCAAGGAAAAGTATTAAAAAAGGGTATGGTAACCTTTGCAGGGAGTTACAAATAGAGTGGATGCATATTGGCGATGGTCCTCTTTTAGAGACTATTACGCAAATATGTCTAACTGAGGAGAATATCAAATCCGGCCATGTTTCGGGCGAGAAGGAGGATGATTATTGGTTTGTTCTTACCGGGGCACTTCGGCACTCGGAGGTTATTGAGCAATACGGCAGCTTCCGGCCGGCTCTATTTATTAATGCAAGCCGAAGCGAAGGAGTTCCTGTCTCCATTATGGAGGCTCTCTCTTTTGGCGTTCCCGTAATCGCCACAAATGTCGGGGGTACAGGAGAACTATTTAATTCAATTAACAGCAGTCGTGCAAACGAGCCGGGCAATGGCAACTTACAACAGTTGGAGGGTGAAAAGGGTATCGGAGTCTTGATACCTAACAACATAACAAGCAGCCAATTGGCAGAATATATATTAAAATTTATTGCCCTGCCGCAAGAGGAGCGTGAGACAATAAGTAAAAATGCACGTACTAATTGGGAGCAAAATTGGGATTCAGACAAAAATTATACAGCCTTTGCCAAATGGTTGGCACAACTCAACTGAAAATCATACCTGTAACTATCACCTGCCTCCGGAAAGATGAAATACCCTAAAAAAACTAATCTAATTTAAGAACAGCCATAAAAGCCGATTGAGGAACCTCGACAGAACCTATCTGACGCATACGACGTTTCCCTTTTTTCTGCTTCTCCAGCAGCTTCCTCTTTCTGGAAATATCGCCACCATAACATTTTGCAGTAACATCTTTACGGACCGCCTTAACTGTTTCACGAGCAATAATCTTTGCTCCGACAGCAGCCTGAATGGCAATATCGAACTGCTGTCTGGGAATAAGTTCTTTAAGCTTTTCGCACATTTTGCGTCCGTAATCATAAGCATGACCTTTATAAATAAGACTCGATAAAGCATCCACCGGCTCACTGTTAAGCAGAATATCGAGTTTTACCAAATCGGCCTGTTTATAGCCTATGAGGTGATAATCGAAAGAGGCATAGCCCTTTGAAATAGATTTTAATTTATCGTAAAAATCGAAAACTATCTCGGCAAGAGGAATATCGAAATTCAATTCTACTCTCTCACTTGTAATATAGTGCTGATTAATTAATGTCCCTCGTTTATCGAGACAAAGTTTTGTAATAGGGCCAAAAAATTCACTCTTAGAAATAACCTGTGCTCTAATATAAGGTTCTTCTATATGATCTATTGTTGTAACAGGAGGTAATCCGGACGGATTATGAACATTTTCCACCTCTCCCATTGTAGTATAAACTACATAAGAAACGTTTGGAACTGTCGTTATGCAATCTGTGTTAAACTCTCTGAAAAGACGCTCCTGAACAATCTCCAAATGGAGAAGACCAAGAAATCCGCAACGAAACCCAAATCCGAGGGCAAGCGAAGATTCAGGCTCAAAGACCAAAGAGGCATCGTTCAACTGAAGTTTTTCTAAAGAGGAACGTAACTCCTCATAGTCATCGGCAACAACAGGATAAACGCCTGCAAAAAGCATTGGTTTCACCTCTTCAAATCCGGCAATAGCCTTATTACAAGGTCTTTCACAATGAGTTATCGTATCTCCGACCTTAACCTCAACCGCACTTTTAATTCCCGATATGATATAACCTACATCGCCGGTATTGATCTGCTCTTTCGGGCATAACTTCATACGTAATACACCAACCTCGTCTGCTACATACTCTTTCCCTGTATTGAAAAATTTTACGCGATCACCTTTTCGTATAGAGCCGTTTTCTACCTTAAAATAGGCTATAATACCTCTGAATGAATTAAATACTGAGTCAAAAATAAGCGCCTGGAGCGGAGCATCGGGCTCACCAACCGGAGCCGGGATTCTCTCTATAATGGCATTGAGAATCTCGGGAATGCCCACCCCTGTTTTTGCACTGGCCAGCAGTATCTCCTCCTCCTTGCAACCCAGCAACTCTATTACCTGGTCCTTTACAACCTCAACCATCGACGACTCCATATCGATTTTATTGATAACCGGAATAATCTCAAGATTATGTTCAATTGCCAGATACAAATTCGAAATTGTCTGAGCCTGAACACCCTGAGTTGCATCTACAACAAGTAGTGCGCCCTCACTTGAGGCAATGGCACGCGACACTTCGTAAGAAAAGTCCACATGTCCGGGTGTATCGAGCAGATTGAGAGTATAGTGTTCACTGCCCCTCACATACTGCATCTGAATGGCATGGCTCTTTATTGTAATACCTTTTTCTCTCTCGAGGTCCATAGAATCGAGAACCTGATTCTCCATCTCCCTCTCATTTAGAGTATGTGTAGCCTCGAGCAGTCTGTCCGCCAATGTACTTTTCCCGTGGTCTATGTGCGCAATAATGCAGAAATTCCTTATATTCTTCATACTAATATTTATATAGTGGGCAA
>CAYLGW010000004.1:58065-105984 GCA_964383385.1 uncultured Muribaculaceae bacterium | reverse complement strand
TCTTCCCTCAACTTGCAAGTTTCTTTCCAAGAGGAAATTATCATTTGCAGGAGCTCCTATTTTATAAGGACTGCCTGAAAAGAAACATAAGAGAAAGAATCATTAAATTCCAAAATATTACCAATAGATAGCCTAAATATCCTACAATATTCTGTAAATAATCAGTAAAATATTTTAAAAATAATTTGGTTTATATTATAAATTTGTTTACATTTGCAGCATATTAATAAAACAAACAATAAGGTCATGGAAAACAAAACTATTAACGAACAAGAATCAATGAGGATAATTTCTCAAATGATAAGTAACACCCAAGATAAAATGGAAGAGAAGTCGGGTGATGTATTTCTAATTTTCGGGTACACCACAATTGCTGTCTCTATTGCAATTTGGTATTTAACCTCTATCACCGGAGAGTATAATTGGCAATTTCTGTGGTTTAGTTTACCGGTAATAGGATTTACATTAAAGGCTCTTAATGATAGGCGAAAAAAAAATAGATCGAATGGTTATATAGTAACCTATATAGATACCATTATCTCTAAAATATGGACCATATTTGGAATAACAGCACTTTTAATCTCAATCCCACCCTTCTTTTTAAGAGGTGAATTCCCGATTCTCTTTTGCGTGATTCTTATCATGGGAATGGGCACAGCTCTCACAGGAATGGTAACAAAGTTCACTCCGGGAATAGTTGGGGGATTAGTTGCAATGATCTGCTCATACCTCTGTTTTTTCTATCATGGTTTAGATAGTATATTGGTATTCGCACTGATTTTTATTCCAATGATGATAGTTCCCGGACATATATTAAATTACAGATCTCGTAATAAAGTAACTAAAAATAATAGAAATGTTTAAAGAATTAAATCCTTTATTACATTCGGAATTAAGACTCGGAATAATGTCGATCTTGATCTCTGCAACAGAAGCTGATTTTGTCTTCTTAAAAGAACAGACACAATCCACCTCCGGCAATCTTAGTGTACAACTCGACAAACTCAGTGAGGCAGGTTATATAACAATAGTAAAAGGATTTTATGGTAAAAAACCGCGCACAACATGTTCAATTACTAAAGAGGGTAAAGCAGCCTTTGTAGAATATGTTGAAGCACTTAAAAGTTATATAATTAAATAAACTTCGGTCTGTGGAGCTATGAAAGTTACAATTGAAAAGATAAATGTTCTTATTCGTTAGCTCTTTAAGGAGTAGTATTATTCTGTTATCCGTTTAATATCGGAATCCTCTTCATTCAAAAAGCGAATATAGAGGTTAAAATCAAATACACCACGTAACACAAGGGCCTTGAGATAACGTTGCAGTTGATCACCAGATTTTTCAAGATCACTATCAACAGGCTTCAACCCCTTTTCTTTAGTGAAATTGACAAAATCGGCAAATAGCTGTTCATCAACTTTAAAGCCATTTTTAAATGAGTCGTAATCTCTGTTTTTAAAGGCTCCGGAAAGCGACGACTCACCATGGCGATATTGCTTAAGAAGTTTGCTGCGATTATTATCAAGGTACTTGTTTACATAATCGGTTATAATGCCCTTTCTCAAAATCTCTCCATAATATTTTGTATAGAAGGTAGTATCTTGAGCTACAAATATATCCGGCATAATACCGCCGCCGCCATAAACGGTTCGCTTGGAAACGAGAGTGGTAAATTTTAAAGAGTCGGGAAACTGTATGCTGTCTTTACCAAAAATACCGCCTCCGCTCTTTGCAAATCGCTCATAAAAAGCCTTATAGTACTCCTCGGCCTTACCAGCCTTATATGGAGATTGAATTACTCTGCCGCTTGGTGTATGATATCTGGCAACTGTAAGACGTAATTGAGAACCATCTGAGAGAGGCATTTGCTGCTGGACAAGCCCTTTCCCAAAAGAACGTCGTCCGACTATTGTTCCCCTGTCCCAATCTTGTATGGCACCGGAGACAATTTCACTTGCAGAGGCTGAATTTTCATCAATTAAAACTGTTAGTTTTACCCCCTGCAATATACCTGTACCATCTGCATATTCATTCATTCTCCTCACTTTTCTGCCCTCTGTATAGAGTATCAACTGACCACGTTTTAGAAACTCATTTGCAATTTGCAGAGCTGTAATAAGATACCCACCACCATTACCGCGCAAATCGAGAATTATACCATTTGAGTGATTATATTTTTTTACCGCAGTCATCATCTCATCGTACGAGGTTGCAGAAAACCGACTTAACTTAAGATATAGCAAGCCCGGCTCAATCTCATATGCAGCATCCAGACTATTGATAGGAATTTTAGCTCTTGTAATCATAAAATCGAGCACTCCGCTCTCTCCCTTTCTAATAATTTCAACCTTCACTCTCGATCCCTCAGGGCCACGAAGATACTTGTGAACTCTTTCAATTGTAAGCTTTGTATTTGTAATCTTCTCATCACCAACCTTTACTATCTTATCTCCTGCTCTTATACCAACACCTTCAGAGGGCCCTCCTTGTATAACAGATTGAACTGTAAGGGTATCCTCAATAATTGCAAACTCTACACCCACTCCGCTGAAATTTCCCTCCAAAGGTTCATTCATCGCCTGAACCTCCTTTGCAGGTATATATACGGAATGTGGATCGAGCTCCTTTGTAACTGCATAAAGAGCTTTATCGGCGATAGTAGCAAAATTAAGAGTATCGAGATAATAGTTATCCAAAAGATAAAAAGTCTGTCCTATCTTGGTTATGTTAGATTCCACTCCTCCCTTTACAGTACCCTGACGAAAAAAGGATTGTGCACTTATCCCAGATAAAGGCAATAACGTTAAAAACAACGCTACAGCAAAAAACTTATTTGAATTATGATTCATATTTATATACTTTTATAGAGAGGTAATAACAACTTCTACTCTTTATATTTTTCTAATGGTATCTCAAATTTCATTCCCTCTTTAGCCGAAGAGGTATTGGGGAAGATTTTTTTTGCCTCATCAACAAAAAGAGCTCTGTCGCGATACCTCGACGAATAGTGGCCAATGACCAATCTCCTCGCTCCGGCCGCTAAAGCAACCTCAGCAGCCTGCTCAGCTGTGGAATGGTATGTGGCTTTAGCCATCTCCGTTAAATCAGAGGCGAAAGTAGCCTCATGATAGAGAAGATCAACCCCCCTAACCCATTCAGGTAATTTTTTAAATGGGGCGGTATCTGAACAATAGGCAAAAGATCTCGGTTTGTAGGGTAAATAGGTAAAATCCTCATTTTTAAGAATCTCTTTACATGATCTGTCTTTCTCCACACAATAGATAGAATCACAAGAAGAGTGAGATGATGATTCAGACTCCAAATAAGAACTAATTCTGACAACCTCCTCTCCTCTTTTTAGCGCACCAATCTCAGAAAGGGAGAGATTATACTTCTCAATCAACTCCTTACGAACATTAAGCATAGGCTCCTTCTCCTTAAAAAGATATCCGTATGTCTCGCCACGGTGCTTTAAAGGAAAAGCAAATATTTCAAGATTATGAGATTCATATATGAGTTTAGGTTTAGAGGATTTAACAGGGATAAATATAATTTCATACTTCACACCCTCTGCAAAATTCTCCTTAAAATAATTGAGGTATCCCGACATACTTTCAGGAGCATATATATAAAGTGGAGCCAATCTGTTCATCATTCCAAAAGTTGAAAGAAGCCCCATTAGACCGAAAATGTGGTCTCCATGCAGGTGTGAGATAAATATATTGTCGATCTTTGAAAGTTGAACATCATACTTTCTCATCTGCATCTGAGCGCCCTCACCGCAATCTATTAAAAACAAACGCTCACGTATATTGAGAACGTGAGCGCTTGGATATTTGTGAGCAATGGGGAGAGCCGAAGCCGTCCCCAATGTCATGAATGAAAATTCCATCAAAATGATTAAAAATTATCTCTCTTCATCGGTTGTCTCCTTGTTCTCAGCATTATTTTCCATCTTTGTTTTCAAAGCGGCAAGCTCACTGATATCGCCAAGTGTAGTAACCTCAAGATTTGATTTCATCTTTTTAACTGCCTTATGAGTAGACTCTACTTCAGCTATTTTTTCATTCTTCTCCTTTGCTTCACCTTCTCTCTTTATATCTTCCCAAACTCTGGTATGCGAGAGAATGATCTTCTTATTGGATTTATTGAACTCAATAACTTTAAACTCGAGTTTTTCCTCAGCTTTAGCTGTTGTTCCATCCTCCTTGGAGAGTGTTTTTGAAGGTGCAAAACCCTCAATTCCATACTCAAGAGCAACTGTAGCACCCTTATCGTTGAATGAAATAATAGTTCCCTCATGAACAGAACCAACAGTAAATACAGTCTCAAATACATCCCAAGGGTTCTCTTCGAGCTGTTTGTGGCCAAGACTTAATCTTCTATTTTCTTGATCTATTTCAAGTACTACAACATCGAGGTTCTCTCCTATTGCAGTAAACTCAGAAGGATGTTTAACCTTCTTTGTCCAAGAAAGGTCGCTGATATGTACCAATCCATCCACACCCTCTTCCAACTCAACGAATACGCCAAAGTTGGTAAAGTTGCGAACAACTGCTGTATGCCTTGAACCTACAGGATATTTCTCAACTATTGTAGCCCATGGATCCTCTTTCAACTGTTTAATACCCAATGACATCTTCCTCTCCTCTCTATCGAGTGTAAGAATTTGAGCCTCTACCTCGTCACCTACTTTAAGGAAATCCTGAGCACTTCTCAAATGAGAAGACCAAGACATCTCTGAAACGTGAATAAGACCCTCTACACCAGGCTGAATCTCTACAAAAGCACCATAATCTGCAAGAACAACAACTTTGCCCTTAACCTTGTCACCTACCTTGAGATTTGCATCAAGAGCATCCCATGGATGTGAAGTAAGTTGTTTAAGACCTAAAGCAATACGTTTCTTGGTATCATCAAAATCGAGAATAACGACATTGATCTTTTGATCCAATTTAACAACCTCTTCAGGATGATTAATACGGCCCCATGAAAGATCTGTAATGTGGATAAGTCCGTCTACACCACCAAGGTCAACGAATACGCCATATGAGGTGATATTCTTAACTGTTCCCTCAAGAACCTGACCTTTCTCAAGTTTTCCGATAATATCGGCCTTCTGAGCCTCAAGTTCAGCCTCAATAAGAGCCTTGTGTGAAACTACCACATTTCTGAATTCGTGATTGATCTTTACAATCTTGAACTCCATTGTCTTGTTGACATATATATCGTAATCTCTGATAGGTTTTACATCTATCTGCGAACCAGGCAAGAAAGCCTCGATTCCGAATACGTCAACAATCATACCGCCTTTAGTACGGCATTTAATATAACCCTTAACTATTTCATCCTTGTCGCAAGCCTCATTGACTCTATCCCAAGAACGTAATGAACGGGCTTTTTTGTGGGATAAAATAAGTTGACCCTTTTTATCCTCAGCGTTTTCAACATAAACTTCTACAGTATCACCAGCTTTGAGTTCCGGATTATATCTGAACTCATTAATAGAAATAACACCTTCGCTCTTGTAACCTATGTTTACAATAACTTCTCTCTTTCCGACAGCTACAACAGTTCCATCTACAACCTCATTTTCTATGATGGTTGAAAGGGTTTTGTCGTACTCCTCTGCAACTTCCTCTTTAGATTTACCATAATCGGTCTCCTTTTCAAAGGCATCCCAATTAAATTTATCAACAGGTACTGATGCATTACTTTTTCTTTTTTTGGTTGTGTCAACTACAGGGGCTGCATCCTCTACAAATGCCTCTATAGATTCCTCTTTTTTGTGGATAGGAACAACTACAGGTTCCTCATTGTCCATAATTTGTTTCTCTTTAGTCATTTTTTAAATTTCTAACAAACAAGTGATTAAACATTATTTATAAAGTCCTTTAGCACACAGGATAATCACCTGTATACAATTGGAACAATTAAGCTGCGAAAGTAAACATAATTAACTAATAATCCAAATATTTCACCCACTTCACTCTTATTACACTATCATTATCAATGAAATCTCAATATGTTAACGTCTCGGTTTCTTTTTTCTGAAAAGCAAAGAGGCTACGAGAACAGAAACTAACATAATTGCCACAATTATAATAAAATCCAACTTTTTGTGGCCCGTTACAGGAAGTGTAACATTCATCCCGAAGATTCCGGAGATAAGAGTCGGGGGCATAAACAACAGGGAGACAAAGGTCAAAACCCTCATAATTTTGTTCTGCTCTAAATTAATAAGACCGAGTACCGTATTTTGCAGATACTCAAGCCTTTCAAAACTAAAATTGGTATGGTTAAGAAGTGATCCGATATCTTTTATTACAACATTTAGTTTGGCATGAACATCACGTGGAAATTTATCGCTCTTTAGAATTGAGGAGATCATCCTCTGCTTATCCACGACATTTTCTCTTACCATCATTGTGTTTTCCTGTAACTGATTAATATCCAACAGAAAATCCTCATTTACATTCTCGCCTAAACTAACTCGTTTGCTAAACTGCTCTATCTCCTTGGCCATCAACTCAATCATATCTGCATCGAGGTCAATTCTACTCTCCATTATGGCAACAAGAATATGATAACCTGTAGGATATAATTTTGCAGTTGCCATTGCAGTAATCCTCCTCTGTAAATCGGTAAGTGTTCTCAACGGCACCTGTCTTATAGAGACCAATATTCCTTCTGAAATAATAAAAGAGACCGCCTCCATACTATAATTATCTGGACCGGGTATAAGGAAGTTTGTATTTGCAAAGATAGTAGTATCTGTCTCTGAGTACCTTGACGAACTTTCAATCTCCTCAGCCTGAGCTCTGCTTTGCAGAGTGGTATCGAGAAAGGACTCTACTCCCCGTTTTTCCTCTCCTGAAGGCTCATATAGATCAATCCATAGAACATCATCGAAACCAAGTTCATCAAGATCGGCTAATTTGGAAGAGCTAATTATCTGTCCGTTAGATTTGTAAAAAATATCAATCATTATAGGGTTTTTTAATGGTAATTAATTAAATGTTCACTCTGTTCCCGAACATAAAATTACCATCGGACCTTAGACCTCAACTCAGCAAGAGCCATTGTCCAAAAGTCCTTAAAAACCTCTTTTTTCTTAGCAAGAGTACATTTATATGAGATTGATGTATGCTTTATCATCTTGCAATAATACATAAAGTTTGCAAAGGTAATAATTTTTTTTAGAGTCCGTATAGAATTCCCTCTCAGAATATTTTGAAATACAACTTATCCTGCTCTTACAGTAAAATTTTAGAAAAAGATTCTGGGTAAATTAAAGATGTTCAATTAATATCTTTATACCAATACAAATAAGAATCAAACCTCCTACAAAATTCGCCTTGCGCCCAATTTTTTCCCCTATCATGTTTCCTCCAAGAAGACCGGCAAGAGCGGCTATAGCAGTTACAATCGCAACTATTAACCCGGACCAGAGCATTTTAGTCAACCCTATGCGCAGAAATGCAAATGAGATTCCAACTGCAAGAGCATCTATACTGGTTGCAATTGAAGCGACAATAAGTTTTGGGGTACTCAATAAATCCACACTTTTCTCCTCACCTTTAGAGAAAGAGTCTATAACCATTTTACCACCGATATAAAGCAACAGGGCAAAGGCCACCCAATGATCAAAATTATCTATATAAGAACTCACAGTAGTTCCAAGAGCCCATCCTGCAAAGATGAATCCGGCCTGAAAGAGCGATAAAAAAACTATAATTTTACTCTTTACTAAAAAAGTGAGACAATTCTTGCATGCCCCCCCTACAAGAGAGAGAGCAAAAGTGTCAAAACACAGGCTTATCGCAAGAAGAAAAATTTCTGCATAGCTCATAGAATTCAAGCGGATTTAATTGACCCCTTATCTCTAATTCTAAATAACCATAATCCGAAAAATGTGAGAGCTCCGTTTACTATAAGTAATGAAAAACCGAGATCGAAATCATAATATTTTTTACAAAACGTATTGATTAAAAGGCAGAGAAGCGGTGCAGCAATAGCTATGAATGGTGCCACTCTATCAATAATTTTATATTTAGTGAATATTCCAAAGAAAAAGAGTCCCAAAAGAGGGCCGTATGTATAGGAAGCAAGTTTATATACAAGATTTACAACTGCATCATTGCTCAAGACGAAAAGGATAAGAATTATAATGAAAAATAAAAAGGTAAAACCTGCATGTATCAGTTTCCTCGAGGATTCCTTTTTATTTACCGGAATATCCGTCCTGTTATTAAAATTGAGAAAATCTACACAAAATGAGGTTGTAAGAGAGGTTAATGCTCCACCTGCACTTGGATATGAGGCCGATACAAGTCCAATCAAAAACAACACACCAACTCCTATTCCTAAATATTGACTGGCAATTGTAGGAAACATCTCATCTGTTTTAGCAATACCCATAGCATCAAATCCTCCCTTATTAGCTACATAGGCAGAAAGGAGCGCACCTAAAAGAAGGAAAAAGAAGTTAACCACAACAATAATGATGCTTGTTGTATACATATTCTTCTGCGCCGATTTAATATCCTTGCAGGCAAGATTTTTTTGCATCATACTCTGATCGAATCCAGTCATGGCAATGGTCACAAATATGCCGGCAATAAATTGCTTTACAGCATTTGTACCGTGACTCCAGTTCCAATCGAACATATCAGAAAAACAGCCTCCTGCCTGGGGATTCTCACTATTGGCTACTGATGCAACCATATCGCTGAACGACCAACCGAGATCCTTGCAGACATACCATATAGTAAGAAAAACAGCTAAAAGCATAAAGGTTGTTTGCAGTACATCTGTCCAAATAATTGTCTTAACGCCACCCTTATAGGTATAGAGATAAATGAGTGCAAGAAAAATAAATGTTACAATAGCAAAGACTACAATATCGGAGAGGCCGCCTATAACATTTTTAGGGATAAATGCATAAAGAACAAGTACTACGACAAAAACCCTCACTGCAGCTCCGAGAATTCTCGACACCATGAATACAGATGTTCCTGTTTTATAAGACTTTATACCGAATCTTTCTCCTAAATAGGTATATATTGAGGTAAGGTTCATCTTATAATAGAGCGGCAATAACACCCTCGCTATCACAAAATAGCCCCCGACAAAGCCTAATACCAGAGGCATATAATAGAAGTTCTGCGCAAGTACGTTACCGGGAACAGAAACGAACGTAACTCCTGAAATTGAGGCACCAACCATTCCGTAGGCTACAACCGGCCATGGTGCCTTTTTATCACCGGAAAAAAAGGAGCTGTTACCGGCTCTCCTTGTAGTAAGCCAGGAGATAAAAAAAAGTACTATAGTATAGAGAGCAAAAGCTATAAGGAACAGATAAAGTGGAAATTCGTGTCTCATATTGATCTTTATTTATCGGGTTTAAAAAGTTGTCTATCTTCTATTGAACGTCCGAGAGTTAATTCATCGGTATATTCAAGATCATCACCAAAGCCAACGCCTCTTGCTATTGAGGTAACCTTGACCTTGTATGTAACTAATTTCTTAAAGAGAAACAGGGAGGTTGTTTCACCCTCCATACTTGTACTTAAAGCAAGTATCACCTCATGCGGTTCGCCGGAAGAGACCCTTTTAAGTAGAGAGTCTATCGAAAGATCAGAAGGGCCTATTCCATCAATAGGAGAAATAATACCACCAAGAACATGATACAATCCTCTGTATCGTTGCGTGCTCTCTATGCTCATGACATCTCTAATGCTCTCAACTACACATATAAGTGATCTGTCTCGGTTTTTATCTGAACATATTGAGCATCTCTCGGAGTCTGAAAGCATATTACATTCCGAGCAATATTTTATCTCTTTGCGTAATTTAATAATGGAATTGCCTAATCTCTCTACATTCTCAGCCGGCTGCCTCAAAAGGTGTAATGCAAAGCGCAGAGCACTTTTTCTCCCGATTCCGGGCAACGAGGCAAGTTCTTCTACCGCCTTCGCCAAAAGAAGCGAGGAAAATCCGGTTTCTGCCATTTGAGTCCGTTATTGTCTCTCTTTATTATAAAAATCTACTGCACCTCGCACAGATCCGTATTCAAGCAAGAGAGTCTTTGCCTGCTCATAATCTTTTATGCCTGTCTCATCCATAATCATATTAGTACCCCTATCTACAAGTTTGGCATTTGTTAATTGCATATCTACCATCTTATTGCCTTTAACGTGTCCCATTCTGATCATGGCTGTAGTGGAAATCATATTCAAAATGAGTTTCTGTGCAGTACCTGATTTCATTCTTGTACTGCCGGTTACAAACTCCGGACCTACAATGGCAATAATAGGAATATCTACAGCTTCGGCTACAGGTGCACCCGGATTACATGTTATGCAGGCGGTGAGTATGCCCCTTTTTTTTGCCTCCTTTACAGCCCCTATAACATATGGAGTAGTGCCTGATGCGGCAATGCCGACAACAACATCCTTCTCACAAACATTATATGGTTGCATATCGTTCCATCCACCCATAAAATCATCCTCGGCATTTTCAACTGCCTTTCTTATAGCAGTATCACCGCCGGCGATAAGGCCTATTATGAGATCAAATGGCGCTCCATACGTGGGAGGTATCTCTGAAGCATCTAAAATGCCAAGTCGGCCACTGGTCCCGGCACCAAGATAGAATAATCTACCCCCCCTCTGCATTCTCTCTACAATTCCATCCACAAGTTTTTCGATCTGGGGAATACATTTTTCTACCGCTAATGGTACCTTTTTGTCCTCGTTGTTAATATTTGTTAATAGTTCCGCTGTTGACATTGTGTCAAGTCCGGCATAATTGGATTGCTGTTCGGTAACTTTCATGATTGCAGTTTATATAAGGCCCTTATGGTAATCTGTAAGTCCATCAATAGGGGCTTTTAGAATCTTCCCTATTCTCATTTCCTTAGATTCAGCAACTTCATTTAAGAAATCCTTGAAATAGTAGGCAATGGAACCTACGAACCCTATAGGATAGTTCATATAATCATATTGGTAAATATTACGATTGAAAAACTCACTGAAACTCGATCTTAACAAGTTAGCAATATATAAGTTTTCTCTATATTCATTCAAGAAGGGAGAAAATGAGGCTAAAAACCTGCTCGGAAGCTGTTGTTTGTAGACAATATCTACAATTTTACCATAATCGAGTTTGTATCGTTTCTGAAAATCATCTTCCAAGTCTTTAGGAAGTAGACCTTTAATAAAATCTGATATAAGGCGTTTGCCCAAATAAGCTCCGCTTGCCTCATCGCCTAATATAAATCCACCGGCACAAACATTTTTGACAATATTCTTTCCATCATAAAAGCAGGAATTAGATCCGGTTCCTAAAATACATGCAATACCGGATTGTCTTCCACATAGAGCACGCGCGGCTGCCAAAACATCTGATTCTGCATAACAAACCGATTTTGGAAAAACCATTTTAAAACAATGCGATAAAACCTCTTTAATATTTGCCGACACTACACCAGCTCCGTAAAAATATATCTCTTCCACATCGGGACCAAGTTCATATAGCAACTTAACTCTCAATATATTTGTTATAGTATCGGGATTATGAAAGACGGGGTTAATACCCTCTGTACTAATAGATTTAACTGTACCATCATCATAGATTGCTCTCCAGTCAACTTTAGTAGAACCACTGTCAGCTATCAATTGCATTTTTTTATTATTTTGGTGCACTGCAAAGATATTAAAAATATCGGACAACAAGGCAAATTAAACGCTATTTTGTCTTATATATAACTAAAATTCATATGCAATTCTAATTATGAAATTAATTTTGGCTTGTGGATAAACTCCTTGTTCCAAATGCTGCTTAGATCCGTCGGCAAAAAGAGCTCTATATATCCAGCCATAAGCATAATATTTGTTATTGAATAAATTGTCGACAGTTCCGGAAAAGACTAATTTTGAGCCATTTTGCAGCCTAATACACTTGGATGCGTTAAAAGATGCAGTCATATAGGCCGGTACCTTTGCCTCCGCCAATGAGCTGTTATCCATATATTGTTTACCAACAAATTTATTTGAGAGCGAAAATGAAATATCTTTATACGGCTTACAGGTCAACATCAACATAGCCGTGTACTCCGGTGAGAAGGCAATATTGCTCTTTTTATAGTATATTTGAGTTTGAGCCAGAGGTGTCCAGTCATTAGGATTATCATAAGTATCTATGAAGGAGGTGTATTTTTTGATTTTATTTTTTGATAATGTAAGGTTTCCATCTAAACGGAGAGATGAAATAGGCTGCCATCCCAATACAAGTTCGATACCTCTTCTATAACTGTCGGGCACATTTTGTTTAATAACATGGCCGGTCTCGGAGAGTTTACCGGTTGCCACAAGTTGATTTTTATACTCCATCAGATATAAATTGGCCATTGCCGTAAAATTTCCTGTGATGTACTTATACCCTATCTCATAATCGAGAAGACGTTCGCTCTTTATATCATCACCCCTTTCGGATTTGATTGACTCTTTGATATCGCTCCTCGACGGATCTCTATTAGCGAGACTGGCAGAGAGATAAAATGAATTATTCTTGTCGAGGTTATAAGTAAGACCTATTTTACCATTTACAAAATTATACTTTCGGTTATTGGATAGAGGGAAAAAATCCTTATCTATTCCTCTCATTTTATAGTTAATATTTCGATATTGAAGCTCCGAATATAATACAAAATGCCGGCCCAATTTATATTGGGCTCTTGCAAATAAATTAAACTCTTTTTTCCTTCCGTCATTTTTATAATATTGAAAATTATCGGGAATATTATTATTATACATGCTCCATATAACATTACCCCAATGATCTCCGCCATAATATGAATAGCCGACTCCCGCCGACATATCCAAGCCTGCGTTTACATAGTTAAGGCCGCTGTAACCGGCAAAATAATCGTTGTCTAACTGCTGTTTGATTATTATATCGCTCTTTTTATAGGTAATTCCGTCAACTACTTGTGGCTTAAGCCCAAATTTTGAGAATTTTGTCTCCGCCTTATAATTCTCATAATAGCCGTCTCCTCTTGTGTAATTAAAGGCCGAGTTCCACGCAAGATGCTTGCTGAATCTGTGAGTATAGAAGAGCTGAAGATAGTGCTGCTTATAGTTATCTGTTTCATTATCATAGTAGTGAATATTGCCTGCAACATCGTAATATTCACCGCTCGGATTGTATCTACGATCCGAATAGTATTTTTCAAGAGAGATTCCCTCCCAAGTAATTCCTGTTCGCTGGTCTCCATAGAGATAATTCGTACGCAATAAATTATTCTTATTCCTCCATGTGAGAGAGGTATAGAGAGAGTTTAGTTTACCATATGCATTACGAATATAACCATCGGTTTCAGAATGAGAATACCGGGCATCAAATGAGAACCCTCTCTTGGTTAGACCGGTACCCGCCCCTATAGAGGAGATGTATGTATTATATGAACCGAGAGAAAATTCGGCACTGCCATACGCATTATTTGCAGGAGAATTTGTCAGCATATTTATTCCTCCTCCGAACGATGCAGAGCCTGCAGTTGAAGTTCCTACTCCGCGCTGAATCTGAGCAGACTTAATAAAGGATTGAATAAAAGGAATATCCACCCAAAAGACCTCCGAACTTTCGGCATCATTTAACGTTATTCCGTTAAGTGTAACATTCAATCTCGACGCATCTGTTCCTCTTATGGAGATCTTTGAATAACCCAATCCCGTACCGCCCTCTGTGGTTGCTACAACCGATGGCTGAAGAGAGAATATCATCGGCAATGAATACGATGAGGGCCGTTTTTTCATCTCATCATTTGTCATTTCCGAATAGGTAAGCGGAGTATTTTTACCTATCAGAGGAGCGGAAACGACAATGCTGTCGAGTCTCTCTTTTTTCTCATCTTTTGCAGCCCTATGCTGCTGCGCTACTCCTAAGTACGGGCATAATAAAATCCCGCAAAAAAACAGTGTTTTTTTCATAAAACAGGTTTTATATGCAGGAGGGTGTTTAACTTTAAACTGTTAAGAAAGAAATTGTTCTTTCCCTACGCCGGCATAATCCGGATCAGGTTTAAAGGGTATAATCTCAGCCAAAAAGGCACCCCCAAGCAATTGTTATTAATATAATAGTGTACCGCCGTACGGCACTTTTGTTTTCAAATCAGTATCGCATTTACCTCTATTTCTTCTTGTAAATGGCAACTTTATAGAGTCTCGGCCAATATTTTCCGGTAAAATAGATAGATTTAGTTGCAGAATTATATGCTATACCATTAAGAACATCGGTAGAGTATGTTCGTAATGTAACAGGCAAAAGTTTGCTGCAATCTATTTTTCCCTTTACTCTTCCATCGGTTTTATCTATAATTACTATATAATCCTCTCCATATACATTCGCCCAAATATCGCCGTTAATATATTCAAGTTCATTCAAATAATTGACTGGTCTGCCGTACATTTTAACCTGAAGCGTTGAGTCTACCGCAAATGTTTCAGGGTTCATAAAGATTAGATTATCGGAACCATCTGTCATAATCAAACTTTTATTGTCTGTAGTCAGTCCCCACCCCTCTGTCGCAATTCTGAACTCACCGAGATATTTAAAATCATTTATGTCATAAACAAAACCTTTACGTTCTCTCCAGGTAAGCATGTAAACCTTACCATTATGCGCACATGAACCTTCGAGGAAATATTTAGCTTCAAAATTAAGAATCCTCAATATTTGGCCGGTCTGATATTTAACCTTTCTAAAGCTCGATTCTCCGTATTGTCCCGCACTTTCATAAAGTTGATTGTTATAAAAGAAAAGGCCCTGGGTATATGAACTTTTATCGTGAGGATAACTCTCAATTACCCTGACACCGTATTCAACAACTTTACCCTGAGAATACAAAAAAGAAGTGGTTAAAGTTAAAATAAATAATGGGATTAATATTTTGAACTTAAATTGTTTTGACATATTATTGTTTTCTCTCCTCCCGTGAGTTTTTATATTTCATAGCCGCATTAACGAATGCGACAAATATTGGTTGCGGATTCTCTACAGTACTTTTTAGTTCCGGATGGAATTGTACTCCAATGAAAAACGGATGCGACTGTATCTCAATTATCTCCACTAAACCGGTATCAGGATTTTTACCACTGAAAACCATCCCCGCACGCTCCATCCTTAATAAATAAGCATTATTAAATTCATATCTGTGACGGTGTCTCTCAGAAATAATCTTTTTCCCGTATATTTCATAGGCAAGAGTCCCTCTCTTTAATTCGCACTTATATGCTCCCAAACGCATTGTACCACCTTTTATGGTCAAAGATTTCTGCTCCTCCATAAGATCTATTACCGGCTCCTCCGCCTTAGGATCAACCTCTGTCGTAGTAGCGTTTTTTATATTTAGCACATCCCTCGCAAATTCCACCACAGCCATCTGCATTCCTAAACAGATTCCGAAGAAGGGAACATTATTCTCTCTCGCATATTTTACCGCAAGTACCTTTCCGGCAAGACCTCTTTCACCAAAACCGGGTGCGACGAGAATGCCATCCATCTCCTTCAGGCTTCCCTCAACACTACTATTGTCTATATATTCACTATGAATGGTATGAACATTAACTTTACACTCGTTGGTGGCTCCGGCATGAATAAAAGATTCGAGTATGGATTTATAGGCATCCTGCAACTCAACGTATTTTCCTACGAGAGCAATATTTACCTCTTGTTTAGGATTGAACAATTTCTTTAAAAAAGCCTTCCATGTTGTCAAATCCGGAGCGGCAGCATTAATTCCGAATCTTTGTAAAACAATCTCGTCGAGGTGCTCCTTCATAAGGTTAAGAGGAACTTCATATATGCTCTTGGCATCCATAGATTGAATTACCGCATTCGGTTTTACATTGCAGAACAATGCAACCTTGCGGCGCATCTCAATTGGAATAGAGTGTTCCGTACGACATACTATAATATCAGGATTTACTCCGCTTTGTTGAAGCATACGAACAGAATGTTGTGTAGGCTTGGTTTTTAACTCTTTTGCAGCATTTAAAAAGGGTACAAGAGTCAAGTGTACTACCAGGCAGTCATTATCTGGTAGTTCCCACTGTATCTGTCTTACAGCCTCTATATATGGAGTAGACTCAATGTCTCCCACTGTACCACCTATCTCAGTAATCACCACATCGTAATTACCGCTTTTTCCAAGCAGCATCATTCTTCTCTTTATCTCATCAGTAATGTGAGGTATAATCTGAACTGTCTTTCCAAGGTATGCTCCCTCTCTCTCTTTATCTATAACAGTCTTGTAAATTTTACCCGTAGTGACATTATTCGCCTTTGAGGTAAAAACATTCAAAAATCTCTCGTAATGACCAAGATCAAGATCTGTCTCAGCACCATCTTCAGTGACATAACATTCTCCATGCTCGTAAGGATTCAGAGTACCGGGATCTATATTAATGTATGGATCGAATTTTTGAATAGTCACTCGCAATTTTCTGGCCTGCAAAAGTTTAGCCAGGGAAGCTGCGATAATGCCCTTCCCGAGCGAAGAGGCAACACCTCCCGATACAAAAATATATTTAGTGCTCATCTTAATAGCTTTTGGATTATTTGTTACGGGTTACAAAGATAGCCCTTAAATTTTGATTAAGCAAGCCGGAAAATGCCTATTTTTGCAGAAATGTTACAATAAAAAATGTTGAACCGAAAAGATAAAATGGATAATTTATGAAGATTGCAGATAATCATAGGCTAAAAGAGTTCGGAACAAGTGGGAGGGTTTTATGGCATGAAACGGACATAAACAACAAACTGCGTCCCCACTCCTTCATGAATAGAGTACAGGAGCTTGCAAATGAACATGCGTCTAAACTGAAGTTCGGATATGACGAATTGATGAGATTGGATCAAGTGTGGGTTCTGAGTCGTTTTAGAGCAAAGTTCAAGAAATATCCTGAATGGAGAGATAAAATATTTACAGAGACATGGCATAAGGGAAAACAGGGAATCTTCGGATTGAGAGATTTTGCTCTCTTTATTGAGAATGGGGATGAGAACTATTCAAGCGCTACTCTCTCTGAGGCAGCAATAACTGCAACAAGTTCATGGCTGATTATTAATACTAAAACACGCAGAATTGAGCGTAATAATGCCTTCAACACAAGCGAAGAGGCTAATTCATTGGCCAATATGGTAGATGCAGTTGAAGAGCCATGTGAAAAACTTCATGCACCCGATAATCTTATAAAAGGCGGTGAGCATAATGTCAGCTATTCAGATCTGGATTTCAATATGCACGCAAATAATGCCAAATATATAGAATGGTTAATGGATATTATTGATATCGAGGTACTTAAATATTTTACTTTAAAAGAGTTTCAAATAAATTTCATTACAGAGGCAAAAGTTGGCGACAAAGTGGAAATATATACTAATTTTCACTCTGAAATGTTAACTGCCGAGAGAGCAGGAAAAAATAGTTTCTATTTTGAAGGCAGAAAAGAAACGAGCATAATCTTTGAGGCTGAATTGGTATTTTAGAATAAATAAGTACTTTTGTAATAGAATCGGCGGATCGTTCTATCGCTCATCTTTTAGATGGGAGGAAAGTCCGGACAGGAAAGGGCATTGTACTGCGGAAAGCGCAGACAGGTGAAAGTTTGTGTTAGTGTAACAGAAAATTACCGCAACTTTCCAGAGGGTATTAATCCATACGGATTATTTAGCCTTTGAGAAAATGTAAGGGTGAAAATGTGGGGTAAGAGCCCACACGTATATACGGCGACATATATATGGTATGCTGCTACAACCTGCAAGGCCACATATACCGGTAGTTAAGAGTTGCTCGCTCGTTGCCGGGGGGTAGGCTGCAATAGATAAATGATAGAAGCCCGATGCCATACAGTCTCTTTGAGGCTGGCGCATACGGATACAGAATTCGGCTTACAGGTCCGCCTTTTTACTTTAATAATAAAAATTCTCTGCTTATGATAATTGAACTAATCCGAATTACTTTTTTATCATAATATCAAGAATCATCTTGTCTGTGGCACACATACCTTCCGATCCGATATGGCCGAGGTTTGAGATTGTTTTTTCTATCTCCTCCTCTATTATTCCCTCCTTAGAGGAGATACAGATATTATCAAGTGCGAGTATTGCCGATTGAATGGAGGAGGAGACTCCGGAGGCCACCTTAAGAGCGCATCCTACTTTAGCCCCATCGCATACCATTCCGGTAATATTTCCTATCATATTTTTTATTGCGTAGCAAATCTGCTCGTATGAGCCTCCTCTCAAATAAACAATTCCGCATGAAGAACCGGTAGACGCAATTACACAGCCACATAAAGCCGATAGTTTTCCGAGATAACCCTTAATATGGATAGCGACAAGATGACTTATTGCAAGGGCGCGCAACAAAGATTCATTAGAAACATTCATCTTTTCGGCCACAGCAATGACCGGCATCGTTACAGTTATACCTTGGTTACCGCTTCCGGAATTACTCATTGCCGGTAAGGTACAGCCGGCCATTCTTGCATCAGATGCAGCTGCAGTTGCAGCCATGGAATAGGTTAAAATAGAGTCTCCGAAAATATCCAAATGTCGCCGGCAAGCAATGGTTTTTCCCACTTTAAGTCCATAGTTATTAGTAAGCCCCTCAATAGAGAGAGCTTTATTAAGGGTTACAGATTCCTGCAGAAAAGCAATCATCTCAATAGGAGTCTCCATTGCAAAGTCGTAAATCTCTTTTACGGTCAGTTTCTTAGAGAAATCTTGCTCAATATGATAACTCTTATTTGCTGCCTCTTTTTTATGGCAATCTTGAGCCCGGTCTGAACTGTCATTAGCTATAATCTCCTGTTGCACTCCATCATAACCTACATATATAATTGAATCGTGATTCTCTTTTATCACAGTTTCAGCTACATGGTCAGAAGAATAAACCTTTGCCTTTACATATAATTTTGCAGGATCGCTTGCAAGAAGTATCTTGACTTTCCCCTCTTCTACCATCTTCTTTGCTTTTGCTATTGCCTCTGCATTAATCTCTTTCAGTACCTCCAATCCATATTCTGATTTGCCGCATATTGTCCCGAGTGCCGATGCTATATGCAATCCTATCATGTCTGTACCCGGAATACCGACCCCCATCCCGTTTTTAAGTATATTGGCGCTCACCTCCACCTCCAATCTGTTGACCGAAAATGAATGAGAGGATAAAACCTCGGTTGATTTTGCCACGGCAAGTGAAACCGCCATCGGCTCGGTACAACCCAGAGCCGGTTTAACCTCATTTTTTATAAGAGCAATTATTTTTTCTATTGTTTGTTTATTCATATTTGTAATATTTACTATATGTTCTATAACAATCTTAACTTACTTTTCCCTAAAATTATCTCTTATCAAAAAAGGCGATAATTTGAGCGATTACCTCATTAATCTGCTCCTGAGAGGTAAGGGTCTCTATCGGGAATCCCAAAACAACACTCTTATAGTTACCGCTATAGGCTACGCCGGCAGAGATATTGTTGGAATATCTGAAAATAGTATAAGCATCAGGACCCTCAGGGGTCATTGCATCCGGGGCCTCTACAACATAGGACTTTTCATTAGGCATGTTATAAAAATTAAACCTGCCGGAAAAACCGTAAGGATTGGCCACAGACTTAACCTCCCCGTCTTTACTTGCATAATGGGTCATCCATTTGAATTTGAGAACCTCTTTGGCAAATTTTTTACCCTCCGGAGTCACCTTATATGTATCCCACAGGTCAGTTGCTACATAAGCTCCTGAAACAATAATCTTACCCCCTGTGTTGCAATATTCTGTAATCACATCACGTAAATCAGAGGGATAAACCTCGTATTTTATCGGTTTTACTCCGCGTCCTATCTTTGTCTGAGTCTGCTTACCCATAATGAAATCCACAATATAATACTCATTTAATTGTATATTTTTCTCTCTTACAGAGGCTACAGAAGAGGAGACAAAATTATACCCGGCATCCATAAAGGCCTTTCCGTGTAGAGATGGGTAATCAAATGTATTGCCTGCTATAACTTTATCTTCATAATCGGAATAAGAGGCACCGAATCCCGGAGAATCATCATCCATCCAGGGTATTTCTCTGCGAATTTCATACTGACTTCCTATAAAAGAGAACTCATTAATATAGGGAACCCCATGATCCTTTTCATCGTAAAATCCGGCATAGGTAGAATCTTTCGACTGGAAAGTTGCCGGAGCCGACAATCTCTCAAATCCGTTTACTATCATTACTGTTTTATTATTGGATAGGGCACCGCTTGCTATACCCGCGGAGAGAATCTCGGAGGGGAAAGAGACTCCTCCTTCATTGATTGCAGCCACTTTAAAACCATAAATAATATTTGGCTCAATAAGAATCTCCGTAGAGGTCTCGTTAACCACTGTACCATTATCAAATCCACCCTTTCCCACTCGTTTATATACAATATATTTTTTTGCAACTGCCGATGGTTCCAAAGTATCGGCCTGCGGCTGCCATGAAAGTTTCAAATATTTTGCAGAACCACCTTTTACCTTTTTCGGACTAAATGTAATAGCAAAATTTTTAACAGGCAGCGGCTGAACAATATACTCCGATCCATTTTTAAGACTGAGGAATTTTAAAATTCCCTTATAAATTGCGCGGCTGACCGCAAACCGGAAGGTGGGATCCAAACCATATTTCATATCGGCAAAATTCTGGTGCGATAAAAATTCCAACAGCATTGCAGGCACTTCAGGCGTACGGGACTCAGCATAGGATCTGTCCCATAACCCCCTCCTGCTCCAGTTGGGTTCAAAACCAGATCTCACATCATTTACAAGTTGAGTCTGAACTATATCTGCTAATTCTCTTCCCCACATTCGGCTCTCACCATTGAGGTATCGGTCGGAATCATTAGAGGTTTTGGTATAAATAGAGAGAGTTCCAACTATGGAGTCGTCAAGAAAGGTTCCCGCATCAGTATGAAATGCAAATGAGAGGTCTACGGGAATATTATAACCAGGTGCACCAGGATTTTTAGAAGAGCCTCCCAAGAGAGCATTTACCCATCTTCCGCGAGACATATAATCATCGTTATAGTCGTTTTTCATCTTGGAATAGGTATATACAGAATCAGCAAAGCCAGCCCATTGAAGCCAATATCTCGCGCCCTCGGTATATCTCGGATAACCACTTGTTTGTGGTTCAACATAATATCTGTTTTTTAATTCTACGAGCGAGTCCGATGAGGAACTTTTTATATTCTCCACCATATTGTCGGAGGGATGTCTTGCAATATTGCCCATACCGCCGCCAAATTTGGCAGCATCTGCCGTAATAACATACCCTTTGTTTCTCAATTTTGGTTCACTAAGAAGATTACTTAAATATAAACCCTGCTCGCTGTTATCCTTATCAAACATAAATTTACCTAAGTAGATCCAGGTACCGCCACCCATCTGCTGATTTACATTAAAACTCTTCTCTCCACCACTATATTTAACAGTATATCTTGCAGCCGGAGTACTATTAGGTAGCGTCTTATATGAAACATATACGGTATATTCTCCTGTTTCCGGAACTTTTGGTCTCCAAGAAGCAACACTTTTCTTGCTCCCTTTATCTATAGAACGAAGAGTGACAACATCGGCATATCTGTAAGTTCCCATTATAAAAGGATTTTCGCCATCGCCATAAGCCGATTTTGGATTTGAGAATCCTACCTCCCCAGTAGCCCAACTATTGGAGCCTGTGACCTCGCTGTATATTCCGGCACCGGAGTCATTATCCACTATGACCTCATTCCGTTGGCAATCGCGTTCTCTCGGCAACAATACATTTGCTCCGGCATTCTCCAACATCGGCACAAGAAATGGCACTACATAACTCTGCGTGTAAATATCTTCTACTGTCCTAAAAATTCTTGCCCTTTGCCACTCCCATCGCTGTAAAGGCTGATCATAATAGAAACCATGACTTTGCCACATTGCTATATATTTATTTTGCAATCCGTGAGGTATGGAATAAGGTACGGAGAGGTTCTTTACAAGAGGATAGGTTTCATTTGCATTTAACTTTATCTTAGCTCTCTTTTTAATTTTTTCCTTCTTCATACCATACTCTTCTCCGGAGTAAAATTTTGAGGCAAGCTCCTCAATTGAAGAACCATTTGCATAGAGAGAGAGCCGCTTTCCGGGGAAATAGCTCTGCGCTATTGAGTATATCTTAGAAATTGTTGAGTCTCTGAAGTAGTAATCCGACATAATATTGCCGAATGTAATGGCAACATCATCCCTCTTTTCAACAATAGATTCCACCTTGATTTTTACATTAATAGCGGCCAAAGGTTTAAGGTATCGGGAGACCTCACCTGCCAACTTTAATTTCAAAGAGTCCTGGAATTGATTATTTGCTAAAGAGCTAAAAGAGGTCAGTAACAAACAGACAACAATAAGATAATTTTTAAATTGTGACATCATTATTTAATTTGGTTCGCAAATGTACAAAAAAGGTTATAAATTTGCTGGAAATGTAACTATAAAAATTACCCACAATGAGTCCCAATACTATTATTAAAAAGATCAACATCGCCAATCTTCCAACCAAAATCCAAAAACTTGAAAGATTATCTGATGAACTGAATGCAAACATCTATCTTAAAAGAGATGATCAGACCGGTAGTGAGTTTTCCGGAAATAAAGTAAGAAAACTCGAATATGTTGTAGCCGATGCACTAAAGAAGGGGGCCAATCTACTTATTACTTGCGGTGGAATACAATCTAACCACTGCAGAGCAACTGTCGCGGTAGCAACATCATTAGGAATGAAATCGGCCGTTTTGCTCAGAATTTCAGAAAAGCCACCTGTTCTCGGTAACTATTTCCTCGATAAACTTATGGGTGCTGAGGTACATTTTTGCAATGCAGACCAATATAGGGAACACAGGATGGAGATTATGCATAAAATAGCAGAAGATTACACCTCAAAGGGTTACAGACCTTATGTAATCCCGGAAGGGGCCTCAGACGAAATAGGTACATTAGGATACTATAACTGTCTTAATGAGATTATCAAACAAGAGAAAAAATTAAATATAAAATTCGATACCATTGTTGTAGCAACGGGATCCGGAGGAACATATTCAGGTCTCTTCCTTGCAAATGAGGTACACCACTATGGTAAACGTATAGTAGGCATGACCGTATGTGACAATTCAGCCTATTTCACAGAGATAGTTAAGGAGATAGCAACAAAAGCAATTAATCATCTTCCTCTTCCGCTCCGTAAAGATAAAAACGGCAAACCGATAAAACTCAACTATAATAACATTGAGTTCAACGACAAATATGTTGGAATAGGCTACGCTTTGAGTAGACCAGAAGAGCTGCAATTTATAAAAAAGATTGCCTGCCTCGAAGGTTTGATACTCGACCCAGTTTATACAGGAAAAGCTATGTACGGCCTTTATAATGAAGTCCAAAAGGGAGGTTCGCTCTCAAAAAGCAAAAATGGTAAAGAGTATATAAAGGAGAGACAAAATATCCTATTTATTCATACCGGAGGTCTCTTCGGTCTCTTCCCAATTAGCGAAACTTTTAACTTATAAGAGAGTCTCAGCGCCTCTTTTATTATTAGGGAAGAATAAAAGGGATATTATCCCTTGAATCTCATTAGACGAAGAGTTTAAAGATTAGATACAGGACTCCCGACATAATAAGAGAGGCTGGAATTGTAAGTAGCCAGGCTGCAACAATGTTTTTTGCAGTAGCCCATTTTACGGAGGCAATGCCTTTAGTTATTCCCACTCCGATAATAGAGCCGGTAATTGTATGAGTAGTACTTACAGGTATTCCGAGCACGGCAGTCATTATAAGGGTAAGTGCTCCTGATGTCTCGGCACAGAAGCCCTGTACCGGGCGCAGTTTTGCAAGTCCATCTCCTAAAGTCTTAATAACCTTCCAGCCACCGGTTATGGTTCCGGCTGCAATTACAGAATAACAGGTGATCATAAGCCAAAGAGGAACATGAAAACCGGACTCTACACTATAGAGAAAATTATTAATAAAAGGAGTTGTCGGAGCTGCACTGAAAAGTAAAATTGCAATTACTCCCATTGTTTTTTGCGCATCATTGGCTCCGTGACCTAAACTAAATATGGCAGAGGAGAAAAGTTGCATCTTTTTAAAATGGCCTTCCACTCCATTTGGTGTCTGTTTTTTATATACTAACATAGTAAGGCACATCATAAAAAATCCTAATATAAAACCAATTAAAGGAGAAAGAACTATAAAAATAGCAATTTTAAGGATACCGGCGCCTATAAGATAACTGCTGCCGAAGCCGAACCAGACAGGACCAATAAGCCCCCCTATAAGCGCATGAGAGACACTAATAGGCATTCCGAAATGAGTACAAAGCCATACCCATATTGCCGATCCCATAAGAGCTGCTAATATTACCCACTCATTAATAATAGAGGCCTCTACTATCCCCTTTCCCATTGTACTCGCAACACTCACTCCAAATATAAAGACTGCCATGAAGTTCCAAAATGCAGCCCAAAACACAGCAGCAGTGGGAGTAAGAACTTTTGTAGATACTATGGTGGCAATGGAATTCGCCGCATCATTCATTCCGTTAAGAAAATCGAAAAGAAGAGCTATAACTACCGCTATCAAAACTACTGTAATCATCTCTTTTAACCAATTTTAATAATAATAGTCTTAATGCAATCGCCTATCTCCTTGGCTTTATCGGTAGTATCTTCGAGATTCTGAACTATATTTTTATATTTGGTAAGTTCTATAGGATCCTTTTCAACCTCAAAGAGGTTGCTCATGTAACACTCGTAAATATCGTCTATCTCTGTCTCAATCTCCTTTATTCTCACACATTTCTGCATTAAAAACTTGGATTTTTTACTAATATTCTCAAGGTCCTGCATTATTCCGCTCAATATCCTCGCATCTTCATATATGGCCTCCCCTATCTCAACCCAAGTTTTGTCGATAGTTTGTGGATGATATATTACCAACTTTTTAGAAGAATCATGAATAAAATCCAGAAACGTCTCTACTTTTGAGGCAAGAAGCTGTATATCCTCCCTATCGAAGGGAGTAACAAAAGTTTTATAGAGTTCGTCAAAGATACAATCGGCAATAACATCTCCTTCCGACTCGCTCTTTTTAATCTCTTTAGCTATCTCTTTTCTCTTTTCATAAGATTCCTCTTTTAAAAGATCAACAAGAAGCGAAGCAGCCTTCTCTACAACAGCGGCCTGTTTAATATATAAAGGATAAAATTTTTTCTCCTTAACTACAAAATACTGAAAAAGTCTATCTAATTTCATATTTTTAATTGATTTCTGTTAATAAGTAATAGCTCAAACCTCTACAATTGATTACTTTCGTTGAAAATCGCCACATGATACTTTATAAATTCTCACCATGCGTTATAATAATTAACTTATGAGATAGCCGCTAAAAATATCATCTTCGGCTTCATTATCACGAACGCCTTTGTAATAATAATTCATATTATCGGCAAAAATACTTAAAAAATAGTTCTTAATATGCCTTTCTAATACTACTTTTGTAAAATAAATATTAAATATCTCCATTTATGAAACAATTTCTTCTTTCAATACTCCTCTCTCTCTTCTCTCTAATCTCGTTAATGGCTCAAAATGAACAGGAAGCCACACTCTACAAGGATTTGCAGAATGCAGTCGGGGAAGTAAAGGGCTTAAGCACATCAGAAATTGTTGTAAAAGTTGCTTTGCAAAGAATAGGGACCCCCTATGTTTCAGGTACTCTCGAAAAAGAACCGGAGCAACTTATAATAAATCTACATGAAACAGATTGCATCTTATTTGCCGAAAGTTGTCTTGCATTTGCAATAGCACAAAAGAGTTCATGCAATGATTTCAAAACTTTTTCAACTATTATTCAATCTCTCCGCTATCGCGACGGAGTAGTAGAGGGTTACTCAAGCCGCGTACATTATACATCCGAGTGGATAAGCCAGGGAATCGCTAATGGCTATTTTAAGGAGATAAGTAAAGAGATTGGGGTACAGTGCAAACAACCTATCAAATATATGTCCACTCACGTTAATAGTTATAAACAACTGGTAAACAACCCCTCCGAGATAAAGAAAATTGCCGATACTGAAAAAAGACTAAATAAGAGAAAATATTATTACATCCCGAAAAACAGGATTCCCGAGTCTCTCGCCTCTCTAAAAAGCGGTGATATTCTCTGCTTTAATTCAGCAGAAGCCGGTATGGATATAAGTCATGTGGGTATTATCTATATAAATAACAATAAAGTAGGATTTATTCACGCCTCATTTAAAGCCAAAAAGGTAGTCATAGAGAGTAAATCCCTCTTGGAATACGTAAACTCAAGTAAAAACATAAACGGCATACGTATCGTAAGACCATTATGATTATTTGCACCTGCAATACCACAATAGACAACTATTGCAAAAACTCCCTGGAAAGCAACAAGTTTAGAGTTTTTTAACTATTTTTGCAACATAAACGGATTCTTATGAAAAAGATAATTGTCGTTCTTATTACTGTTCTTATTTCACTAAATGGATATGGGCAATCTACTATAACAACAAATGACAAAGTTGTAAATATTATCAGCTCCTATTCATATGAGAATGAGTTTGCGCATTTCCTTGTCAAAGGATTGAAAAAGGAGCTGAAAGAGCTGATTCCAAACGCTACCATAATAAATTCCTACACAGATATAGCTTATGCTAAAAATTATAGTGATGCGGTTAAAGAACTGAATGAGGCACTGCTATCAAGAGCCGATATGGCGGGTATTCTTATTTTTATCGGTGATGAGGCTTGGATGACATACCGGTCATTAGGAAGAGTTGACTCTACGAAGATAATAATATGCAGTACCAACGATATAATTTGCCACGATTATAACGATTATTTTAATTCAAAAGAGATTACAGAAGAAAACAGCCTTCAAATTGATTCAAGCATAAAAGGATATAATGCTTATGTTATAAAATACAGTAACACGCTTGAACAAACTACAAAACTCATAAAAAATCTACTGCCGGAAATTGATAAATATTTATATATCTCAAAGAAGACCTTCTCTGATAAAAGAATAATAGATAAACTTGAAAATCTTGTAGGTATCAATAATATGAGTGTAATTGAGATTGATAAAAACAATCCTAATTTTCTTAAAGAGGCTGCAGTTGAATCAAAAAACATTAAATCGGTACTCCTTGTAAATAATTATAATATATGGAGCCTGGTAATAAGACCGGTTACAATACCCATCTTCTTTTTAAAACAAACATACACTTCAAGGTTATCTACCGGCGGAGTATATGAAGATCTTAATAAATATGCCTCCAAGACAGCTTCTACTGTTGCAGCCCTATATAATGGAATATCTCCGGATTTTTACATCGATGAAGAGCCGGAAATAAAGACCTTTATTAATGGTAATATAGCAGATAAATTAAAAATAGAAATTCCGGCCAACCTATCGCATTACGTGATAAAGATGGATAACGGTAGATTCAAACAAACGCTTATTAATATAATAACTATTACTATTATCTCTTTGCTTCTAATCCTGACAGCCATATTTACAATCAGATGGAGAATAAAGAGCAAAAGAATCAAAATAAAAATTAATAAGTACTCAAAACTATTCAACCACTACAATACCATCTACAATAATTCACCTGCGGCATTTGCAATATTTGATGAAAATAACGATCTCGTAGAGAGCAATCGTGAATACGAAAAGCTCATTAAACCTCTCATTAAAGTTGTAAAATCAGTAAAGAAGTTAAAAATGACAGATCTGCCAATTGTTGACGAACAAATATTCGCCAGAACTGCGAATGGAGAGGTCTGCGATATGATACGATCCTATGATTCAAACGACAACTCTTCCATCGTCAATTACAGAATCCTTATTCAACCGATGGATAAATGTAAGTTGCTGATGATATGGGACAACACACAGGTTTATCTCAATAATAAAAATCAAGAGGCAATAACAGAGATATTTAAAACTGCATTAAGAGAGGCAAAGATAACCTTTGCAGAGATAGATTTAAATAGTAATTCCATTTTGGCCGGTGAACGGTGGTTCGAGAATTTGAATCTCAGCAAGTGCGATTTCCCGGAATGCTTTCTAAAGGTAAGAGAAGAGGATAGACTATTTTGTGACAATGCAATACTAAAAATTAAAGCCGGCAAAAAGGAGACTATTTCAAAAAATATCGGTATACAGAGCTACGATAAAATCCATTGGTATAATATCTCTTTTAAAATGAAAGATAACTCCAATAATACCAAGGTTCTTTGTACTCTATGCGATATTAATCATCTAATAGAGAGGGAGCTGAATCTCAAAAAGGAATCTGATAACTTCATTAGACTTAAGGAACTGAAGAACTCCTTCATACTTAATATGAGCCATGAGATTAAGACTCCTCTCAATGCAATTGTCGGTTTTTCGGAGCTCATCATTGAATCTCAAAGTAATGAGGAGAAGAATGAGCTGTTAAAATATATCAGGGAGAACAACGAAAAGTTGTTAAGCCTTATCTCAGATATAGTGGATATGCTGAATATTGAGACAGGTGAAATGATCTGCACCTTCTCTGAGATAAATATTAAAGAGCTCGTTACGGAGATCTATAATGAATGGCATGCTCATACGCAGCCTGACGTAAAATTCAACCTTTTAGCAGACGAAAACTGCATAGTCTATTCTGACTACGAAAGATTAAAACAAGCAATTGTAAACTTGGTGTCAAACTCCATACAATATACAAACAGCGGTTATGTAGAACTCAGTTATAATTGCCATGATGAAAATGTCACAATTAGTGTAAAGGATACGGGCTGCGGAATATCTCCTGAAAAACAGAAAAAATTATTTGAAAGATTCAATCAGTTGAAGAAGGAGTATATGGGTACAGGTTTAGGTCTGCCAATAGTAAACTCCATTGTCAAGCTTCTAAATGGAAAAATAAGATGTGAAAGCAGTCCTAATACCGGAACAACTATCACTATTACTATTCCAATAGGTATGGAAAATATTGAATCCCAAACAGGTATAAAGGAGAGATTAGAAAAAGGGATAACACAAAACACCTCTACTAACCAGAAGGTCATTCTAATAGCAGAAGATAATGAAAACAACTATCAATTGCTTAACTTCATGTTGAAAAGAAACTATAAGATTCTGCATGCAACAAATGGCCAGGAGGTAATAGATATGTTTAAAAAGAATAAACCTGATATGATTTTAATGGATATAAAGATGCCGGTGAAAGATGGATATCAGGCTACTGCAGAGATAAGAGAGCTCTCCAATGAGATTCCGATAATTGCTGTAACAGCATACGCATTTGATAGCGACCGCGATAAAGTAATGTCGAGTGCCTTCACGGGATATATAGCAAAACCGGTAGATGAAAAGGAGCTTATTGAATTGATTACCAAATCTCTCGACAAGTAGCCACAAAGCAAACTATTACATTCCGGGGAAGATTAATTTTAATAGTGAAACCAGGCAAAATTTTTGATAGTATGAAACCAACAAATAAAATAAGGTTTTACCTCTGTTTGACAGTAATGCTACTGTCTCTCTCAGCTAATTACATTCAAGCTCAAAGCATAAGACATATCCTTATTGTGGACTCATACGACGGAAATGTTAATTGGGCAAATATGTTGATTGACAGCGTTATATCCAAGGTGTCATTACAGTATGAAAAAATAGATTTCACCAGAGTCGAGCTAAAATCGAACAGAAATATTAATCATAATGATCTCTCTTTAAGTAGTGTACCGGTACCGGATATGGTATTGGCCATTGGAGAAGAGGCAAAAAGGTACGTTTCAAAAGTTGACAATCAGGTTTCAATTTTTAACTCCATACCTAAAATTATGATCTCTACAGAGACAAACTTTCCTCAAGGATCAACAGGTGTAAGTTTTGAAATTCCGGCAAAAGAGAATATAGAACTTATCCGTAAGGTTCTCACAAATCTTGACGAGATATTATTTATAGACGACGATTATGAAGGTTCGAGAGCTGCAATTAGACTTATTAAAGAGGAGATGAAGAGGCAACATATTAATGTACCGTTTCGATCTATTATACACACCGATAACTTTGATGATACCGAATTATCTACAGTCCTGGACAATAAACCAAATAGGGCAATTCTGACATACGCATGGGATTTTAAATTTAAAAACTCAACCTTTAATTTCAACACAATAGACTCCCTCCTTACAAACTCCATAACCTCTCCTATTTTCTCTATGACAAATATAGGCTATAACAATGCTTATGTTATAGGAGGATACAACCTCTCAATAAAGATGGGATCCGAGAAGATTATAGATCAGATTATCAAGATAATAAAAGGTAGCTCAATAACAGATATTCAGCCCGAATCATTAAAAAACGGTAATATCATCCTAAATAAAGCAGCAATAAAACATTTTTCTCTCGAAAGCACAACCGATGGCTTTTTCGAAGTTGAATATATAAATGTACCGGAATCCTTTACAGGTCAAAACGAACTATTGATAATCTTTATTACTATTGCCCTGCTGATCTTTTTCTCATTAATATATCTATCAGTTAAATATATTCAAGCCAGCAAAGAGGATAGTATTAAACTAAAGGAATATAAAAACAAGTACGACATATTAGAGAAGATTTACACCAAGTCAAAAATTTATTTTGCTATATATGATAGCATGGGAGAAAAACAGTTCGACATTATAGGTGATGAATCGGATGAGAATAGTTTACAAGTAAAAAAATATCTACCAGACAATCTTTTTAAGGCACAATTTTTATCAAATGAGATAAAAGATAATATAAGGAGCAAAAAAGAATCCAATCTGAGAATAAAGGATGATAACTCCACTATTAAAATCATTATTAAACCCCTCGCCGGTAATATAAATAGCCCATTCAAATACTCCATAAGTATTACAATTGATCATTCTGAAAAGGATTCAAATAAGAGAAATGATACATACTATAACCTGATTGATGAAATATCTCAAATATACACTCTCGGCATAGCTTCTTATAATATCTATACAAGAAAAGGACATGCCACAAAGAGATGGTACACAAACATGGAGGAAAAAGAGAATAGTACTAACGAAAATATTACTCTTAAATACACTAATATTTCGACTAAGGACAAGGCAGAGATAAACGACTTCATAAAGGAGGTTATAGAGGGCAAAGCAACAAAATTCCAAAAGGAGATTCAGGTAAATATAATTGACCCGGTAAATGGAAAACATAAAACCAAATGGATTAATTATCAAATTATTTTAAAAGACTACTATCCAAGTGCAAACAATATTACATTAATAGAGATAAACTACGATATAACAGAAAATAAGCAGAGAGAAACAGATCTGGAAATATATAATGATAAGGCCAAAGAGGCCTATCGGTACAGTACTGATTTTATCAATAATATTAGTCACGAAATCCGCACGCCACTCACCTCAATAATCGGTTTTTCTAAAATGTTGATTATAGATCAGAACTCAGAGAACAAAGAGATTGTAAATATTATTAAGCGTAATAACGTACTGCTTATAGAGTTAATAAACAACATCCTCTCATTAGCCAACATAGATTCGGGAAATTATGTAATGAATATGTCCGACCTGAACCTTAATGATATCTTCAAAGACCTGCGTATAACAACGGTACACATGCTCTCAACAGAGAAATTACTCACACACAAAAACATAGAAATACTAATTGACACACCTAATACTCCTCATACAATCCATACTGATGAGTGGAATTTCAGGCAGGTAATGATTAATTTACTCTCTAATGCAGTAAAATTTACCACCTCGGGTACCATCATATTCGGGTATCAGATACACGAAGAGAGTACCTATTTCTATGTAAAAGATACAGGCTGCGGAATTGCTCAACAGAACCTCGACAAAATCTTCCATAGATTTGAAAAAATTGATGTCTTTACCGCCGGCAATGGTTTAGGGTTATCTTTATGCAAAAGCATAATAACACTGCTGGGAGGCGAAATAGGCGTAACCTCAAAAGAGGGGGAAGGATCCACATTCTGGTTTATCTTAAAATAGTAAATAAGCATAAAAATGGCTTAAAAACTGTGTCGATGTTATGTAAAAAGAAAATTTATTCATATATTTGCACCGCTTTAAACGCCAGTAAAATGTAGTAAAGCAGGATCGGTTCAGTAGCTCAGTTGGATAGAGCAACAGCCTTCTAAGCTGTGGGTCAAGGGTTCGAATCCCTTCTGAATCACAAAGAAGCACTCTTTTGAGTGCTTCTTTTATATACCCTTCACAATAGCCTGTAACTCTAATTTAATACGATTATAAACATAATATTATTTGGAAAATAAATTATTAATGCAGTAATTTGGAGAGAAATTATAAATCAATTATAATAAGATGAAAACAACATTATTGACAATTTTATTAGCCATGGTAAGCCTGTGCGGCTATTCTCAAAACAAGACAATAAAGAATGTGGATTATACCTCTTCAAATGATATATTTAATAAACTGCCGAGAAATGCTCTCTTTCTTTTTGATGATTTCATTGATGGTATAGTATTCTTTAAAGACGGAACCAAATCATACGCAAGGCTCAACTACAACACCGTTATAGATGAGATGCAATTTCTGGATGCTCAGAATAATATAATGGCTATCGGCAATTGCAACGAAATTGAATTAATTACCATTCGCGATCAAAATTTCTATTACATATCCGGACGAGCATTCGGGCAACTTATAGTAAATGGGAATATTAAACTCTTAGCCCTGCGCCATACAGAATGCAAAGTAGATAGTAGTAAGCCCGGAGCATATGGTCAGCCATCTGAAACAACGGCCATTTCCAATATAAATAAAGATTCTCCGGTATTCGGAAATTACAAAACTATGGAGAGATATAAAGATATAAAATACAAAATAATAGATGAATTCCTTATAGAGAAAAGAGGGAAATTCCATATAATAAAAAATATAAAAACATTGTTTAAAATTTTTCCTGAATACAAAAACGAGATAAATAATTACTTTGAGAAGAATAAAATTGAGATCACTAAAGAGCAAGATTTGATCAATCTTATTAATTTTTGCAATAATTTATATAACAACAAAGAGTAAAAGCCGGAATAATCGGAGTCTAAGAGAGATAAATATGAGTATCCGCATCTTTTCCAACAGGAGTAATAATAACTTAATTTGGCCTAAATAAGAATAAATAAGAGTAATTTTGGCTCATAGTGCACAAATGAGTAATCAGATAAGACTACCGGCAATAATATTAGCAAAAAAGTAAAAAAAAAGTTGAAAAAATTGAATTATTATCTTACTTTTGCACCGTCAAATAAATGACTCGTTAGCTCAGCTGGTAGAGCACGACACTCTTAATGTTGGGGTCCAGGGTTCGATCCCCTGACGGGTCACAGAAAAGCACTCTTTTGAGTGCTTTTCTTGTTTATACGTGCCTCTATAGGACCGGCAATAGTGTAAAGGATATGTTATTAAATAATAAGGTCTCCGGGAAACCCGGAGACCTTATGGAATATATCTAAGTAAATTAACTATTAATTATTCTGCTTTCTCAAGAATAACTACACGGTTAAGAAGTGATTTACCGAACATATTTTCGGTACCACCTTCACCAACCATTTCAAGTTGACCCTTATCAACACCCTCTTTAACGAGAGCATCATAAACGGCCTGAGCACGTCTTTCAGACAACTTCTTGTTTAGCTTAGCGCTACCAGTATATTTGTCAGCATAACCGGCAACTTTATACTTCTTGTCTGGGTTCTCTTTGATTGTCTTAGCTGCAAGACGGATATTAACCAAATTGTAGTCGTCGAGTTTAATAGAACCGATCTTGAAGAATATAGCACGTGGGCCTGCAACCTCAACTTCTTTAACAACCTCTTTAACAACCTCTTTAATAACAGGTTTCTGGTTCTTCAAAGCATTCTGAGCATCTGCAAGGTCAGATTTAGCCTTAGCAAGATCCTTAATATAAGCATCAAGAGCTGAATCATCTTTCTTATCGCAAGTAACAAATTTCTTTCCACCGAAATAGTAAGAAATACCAGCAGTAACTGAAACAGCACCATCGGTTACAGCATTACTATATGCTCCGAATGGAGAGGGTGAAACCTCACCTCTTGCCTCAATATTAATATCAACAAAATTGCTGATATTGAATGAACCCATTATACCAACAGACCCGTTAATAAGAGCCTTGAGAGATTTATCTCCGTAAGTATAATTAGTACCCTCTGTATTCTGAATTCTTGTAGAAGCGTTCTTTGCAAAAGTCAAACCAGGACCCATGAAGAGTGAAACGTTAAGTAAACGATCAGGTCTGTAATTGATTGCATTAGAAAGATTAAACAATGCATCTGCATGAACAGTTACATACTTTTTGTTTTTAAACTCGTTGTACTTTGCTTCACTTCTTGCACCGGTAGCATAGTCTGTAACATAATATTTGGAATATAATGTAGTCCAAGCACCTGCTCCCTGGAGTCTAACACCCCAGATAGGTGAAAAGTATTTACCAACTGACAAAGTAATTACAGGTGTAACAGCATGACTGAAACCATAATCAAAGTTGTCAGGATTAACGCACGCTTGTGCGCCGAAACCTACACTGACAAAGATATTATCCTTGAAGTGCTCACTGTAATACTTTTCTTTAGTCTGAGCAGTAGCGGTTACTGCAACAGCCAAAAGTAAAGATATTAAAACTAATTTGTTTCTCATTATTTTGATTTTTTTTTATTCTATTTATGACTATTTTTATACATATCTATTTCAAATGAATTACAAAGGTAAGTCCCCCGGTGAAATATTGCATTCTCTGAAGTTGTACCTGTAGGTGCAAAAATTTCCAAAGCAGATAAGTAGCCCCGACAGAGAAATCTTTTGCATCATATTCAGCAATCATAGTGAGATTCGGGAGAACCGATGGTACATAGGTAACACCCCCGGCAAAGCCGTTGAGGTGGTAATCCACTCTTCTATTATATAGATAAGAGAGATGGAACCCCAACTTCTCCTTACCGAACTGAAAATGTTTGGTAGCAGCAAGGTAAAAGCGGCAGAAATATCCGTTACCGTCAGTAGACGAAACTTTCCCTTCGCCGGATTCCGTATAGGGATCCGAGGTTCCGACAACAACTGCCGGCATATATTTCCAAAATTGACCCTCTTTTAACATTCTTAATCTTGCTGAAAAATATCTGTCCTGATTTGTAAATTTATGCTTTCCGACCTTCCAATCTATCCCTATGGTCTGAGACTGGAACAATGTAGATGTGTAAGCCACCTCTAAAAAGGGAAAAATAGTTACATTTAAAAAATAGTTATATGTATTGTAATCCCACCTTGATGGAGTTATCTTCTCATTTAAAAAATTGCCGCCAATCATTACAGTCTTATCTTCCTGCATCTCTGCAGAGGGAGTATGGAGCAGACCGGTTACGCCATAAGTTAACTGAGCGAATAGTGCAAAGGGAGAGCACAATAAAAAGAGTGATATTATTATTCTTTTTTGCATCGGTAACAGTTAAACTTAAGTTGACAATAATTTAAATTAAACAACTATTAATAATTGAATGAAGCACCACCACCTGCTGATGGAGTAATACCGTGTCCATCATGAGTATCATGGCTATCATGTCTATCATGTCCATCATGAGACTCGTATATAGGGAATACTAGAGCACGTGAGAAATAAGTCACACAACCTTTTAAAAGATCTTCCTTAGAAGGATTAGTTGCAACATTAAAAGTAAGATAACGGTTAGCAAATATATATTCAACAGTGTATCCTGTAAGGTTATATCCTTCCATTGCTGCTATATCTACTGTAAGTGCTACAGGTGACATTCCGTATGCCATATTCAGATAAGCACTTGCATTCGCAATAAATAGTTCTCCTCTTGTAAGAGCCTTTGTTGCAGGTGTGATATCTGAAGAATAACCTTTAAATGCGTAATAAGGAACTGTTACAGCACCGGATTTCTTAGCAGGAAGTGTGAAAGGAACAATAGCTGTAGATGTACCATCGTCATTAGTCTTAATTGATATAGTACCTGCTGTTAAACCGGTTATAGATTTAAGAGCATCTGATACTGTAGTCTTTACAGCTGTTTCAATTGCTTTAGCCTCTGCTTTTGATGCAGGGGCATCTATAGTAGGAACAGGTTTAACAAACTGATTAGCATTATAGAGCCATATCTCTACATTAGATGTACTTGTTTGTCCCTTATAAGCTGTTGCAAGATAAACTGTTCTTGTAACATCCAAATATCCGCTTAGAGCAACTTTAATTACAAAATCACCTGGCTGAGATGCTTTGTATGAGAAATATCCATTAGATGTTGTAACAGCAGTCCCGTTGATGGTGATTGAACCATTTACAGGAAGACCATCAGCAGCGGAAATCAAACTACCGGTAATAGTATAAACCGGATCTGGCAGGGAGACAATATCAATGCCCTCCTTTTCATAGCAGCTAGTAAACATAATACTACATACTGCCAATACGACTAACGCTTTAAGCGCGTTAAAATCCAAAAACTTAATTTTTGTTTGCATCACAATAAAATTAATTAGTTAATAGTTAATTGTTAATAAAATTTACTTGTATTCTTATTAAATTAAAATAAGTTCACGTTTATGTTATAGGTTTTAGTATTTTTTTAATATCTCCGATTTTATAAAATACGGATTAAATTCATTCTCTGTCATATAGTGGTCATCCGGTAAAGACCTATAAGTATTACCGTACTGCTTTTCGTTTCCGGCATTATACCGTATCCCAAACTCACCTGTCGTAACTCTCGGCACATAACCCCTTCTTTTATATCTATATGGCGGTAATGCTATCTGGAACATAAAACCACCGTTAAATCCTTTGTTAGCAATCAAATCCATATGCTGAACCTTCATCATATAAAACCCTATTGAAGCATATCTGAAATGTCTTACCAATTCAGCCCTTAATCCATACTCCTCCAAAAGGAAACGCTCAACACGTAAAGTAAACTGGGTGTTATATTTCGGCCAAAAGTACCCACCCTCTATATCACCAATAAGAGTCCATTTCTTACCATGATAATAAGACCACTTATCAAACATACCGCGCCACGTATAACCCAACCTTGCTCCCACAAAGAAACGTTCATTGTTAAAGAAGTGCTTTGCACGAAGATCGAATCCCATTCTGAAATTATTAAAGTTTCCAACTGTGGCCGTCACAAAAGTTTTGTAAGGAAGCCTGAACGTTTGAGAAACGGACAAGTATCCAGGACGAACCTGATTAAAATTCTCTCCATAATCGTTATGAATAGGTATCACCACCTGAGCAGTCAATTTCATCCCCTTCCAAAGAGAGACCTCCACTGCCGGAGAGAGGTTGAAGACAAATTCATACATTTTTGACAAAATGTAATTTCTGAAGAGTAATTCAGGATAGACTACAATATCAACTTTATACAAAGAACTATTCTTTTTTGTTATTCCCTTAACATGTTCCCAACTGTTTCCCAAATCATAAGTAACATCCCAATCGGAACGAGTTATTAATGAAGTAGAATCCTCTGCCATAATCTTTTTGCTACATATAAGAGAAATTTGAGGAATATTATTGTTAAGAACTATAACTCTACATTGTTTATTTACCGGCATCCCCGATAACATAATAATATCCAACGCCTTTCCTATACCTACTCCCTGTAATTTGTATGCAGAATTCTGAATTACGTAAATTCTTTCGGTATCAGTCTCTGTACTACAAACATTTTCGAACCCTGCATTAACCAAAGAATCCACTGTTGAATTTGTAACTTGTGATACACCCTTTGAAGGTATGAATAACAAAGATATAATAATTATACCTAACGATAATATATTAATTTTCAATGTTTTAATCATAAACTCAGTTCAGGGTTTCTATTCGTCAAATTATAATTCTACCTATTCTTCAAACAAATTACGAGCAAAGATATAAATTAAGACTCATTTTTCCAAAATTATTGACGTTTTTTTTTTAAATGTTAAGTTTTTGTAAAAAACTAAAAATCAAGGAGTGGCAAAATTTTAAATAGGGATTCTCACATAATAAAAAAAAGTAACGAATCGTGGTTATTTTCTCTTCTTTACAGCAAAAAATTCAATGACAAATACGGCAATTACCCCTACAATTAAAAAGATTAAAGCACCTGTAAGCTGAGTAGAGGTACCGGTAATCTCAGCAAAACGATTAGGCAGTACCGGATAATCTATTCCTTCAGAGAGCACCTCTTTCCATGGCCATACTTTAATCAAAGATCCAATCATAAATCCGGAAAGTAGAGAGATTGTCATCATATAATATTTTTTGAGGAGCCAGCTCAAAAAATGAGAGAAAAGCAGAATACCTAATATAGCTCCCGCTGCAAAAATCAAAAGGACAGGGAGGTTCAATTCGGTAACAGCACTCATAATAAACTTATATTTACCCATTAATAAAAGAATGAAACTACCTGAAATCCCGGGCAATATCATGGCACAGATAGCTATAGCGCCTGAAAGAAAAATAAACCAGTAGGCATCGGGCGTCTCACTTGGAGAGACAAGGCAGATATAAGCAGCAATAGCTATTCCGATAATCAATGAGATAATATTTTTAAAGTTCCATTTGTCAATATCCTTGAGAATATAGACAGAAGAGGCTAAAATAAGACCAAAGAAAAAGCTCCATAATTCAATAGGGTGATAGTGCAAGAGATAAGTCATAAGCCTTGCAAGGGAGAAGACACTTATAAGTATACCGGAGATAAGACTGACAAGAAAAACACCATTGATATTTTTCCAGAAGAGTGAAATTTTACCCTGAAGCAGATATTTAAAGTTGGGGACAATTGCTTTAATGGAATCTACAAGTTCTTGATAGATACCCATTAGAAAAGCTATTGTACCTCCGCTGACTCCGGGAATAACATCGGCTGCTCCCATACATATTCCTTTTATTGTAATTGACAGATACTTAAAAAAATTAATCATTGGTTTTTATTGTTTTTATATAATGAAACACTTGTTTTACATAATCTATAGAGGAGAGCAACTGCTTATTATCACCACAAATCAAAAGAGTATATAGCGATCGGCCGCTATCACACATAGCGGATGTAAATTTGGCATTAACCTTAGCCGCAGTGTAGTCCATTGGAAAATCATGCGGAGAATTACAAAAGAGAAATAAATCGTAATTATTTGTAATCAAATCATTATAACTCTTCCCAAAAGGCACCCCTACCCAATTGAATTTATCTTTCGGTATCAAAACAATATTTGGAGTAGATTGAAGCTGCTCAATACCAAACTTAACAAAGTAACCTTTTTTTCTCTCAAAAAGCACTATTACAAAGCACAAACCTGTAGAGTTTAAAAAGTCAATAATATCTTTTATCTCATTATAAGAGTTAGGGTGTGATACTGTGTAGGCAACTCCTACGGAACCAATTTTATCAAAGTTCAAAAAAATATCCCTCTCTTTTTCCCTCACTTCGGAAAGTATACGGGAAAGTATACGTCTCCTCTTTATCTGCTTGAAAAAGTTAATCATCTCTCTTCAATTTATTTCTCATTATTTCTCACAAAAATATAAAAAAAAAGCAACTTACACCCTTTATCAAATGTAATTACTATATTTGCTGCCGTTTTATTATGGAAAATATTATACAAAAACATACATTAAAGGATTACATCGAGGATTCTATTATAAAGTACCCCGACAATCCCTCCTTTGGAATAATAAACGGAGAGACCTTAACCTATCGTCAATTCTACAATAGGGTTAAGAACTTCTCCAATCTGCTAAGACGCTATAATACAGCCAAGGGCGACAAAGTCGCACTGCTTGGCGGTAGTATGCCCAACTGGCCCGTAGCCTATCTGGGAATAACAACATCGGGAAGAGTAGTGGTACCCTTACTACCCGATTTTACAGCATTTGAGATCGCCAATATTTTAGAACATTCAGAGTCGAAAAGTATTATAGTATCAAAAAAACTAATCTATAAACTCTCCGACAGCGTAAAGGAAAAACTCAATCTTATTATCTGTCTCGACACCTTAGAGATACTTAAAGGAGAATCTAACACAATTACAGAGGAAAAGGAGGAGAGCTCTGAGGCAACTTCAACTACTATTACACCTGACGACATAGCCTCAATCATATACACCTCAGGCACATCCGGTGCCTCTAAAGGAGTAATGCTAACACATGGGAACCTTACGGCCAATATACAAATGTGCTATGCCCTTTATCCGATAACCGAAAACGATATTTTCCTCTCATTCCTACCGCTTTCACATGCCTACGAATGTACCCTCGGAATGCTCTACCCAATATATAAAGGGGCCTCTGTCGTATATCTCGACGGAGCACCTACCCCATCGCTACTACTGCCTGCTTTGCAAAAAGTTAGGCCAACAATAATCTGCAGTGTACCTCTTATAGTTGAAAAGATCTATAAAAACAAAGTTCGCCCAATGTTCACCAATAATTGGGCAAAGCAGTTTATCTATTCAATAAGACCAATAAGGAGACTTTTGCATAAAATCGCAGGCAAAAAAATGGTGAGCATGTTTGGCGGAAGAGTAAGATTTTTTGGTATTGGAGGAGCAAAACTCGATGGAACGGTAGAACATTTTTTAAGAGATGGCGGATTCCCGTACGCAATAGGATACGGCCTTACAGAGTGTTCCCCATTAATTGCCGGCGCAGTAAATAAATTTAAATTCGGAACAACCGGCCCTACTCTTCTTGGCATGGAGATGAGAATAGCAGAACAAAACGAAAAGGGTATTGGCGAAATCCAAGTTAAGGGACCGAATATAATGCCGGGTTATTTTAAAGATGAAGCTAAGACTAAAGCAGCATTTACTCCGGACGGATGGTTTAAGACCAAAGATCTGGGAATGTTCGACAAACAAAACAATCTCTATATTAAAGGAAGAGTAGATAATATGATAATCGGGGCAAACGGCGAAAATATCTACCCCGAAGAGATTGAATCAGCAATCAATGAAAATGACTTTGTACTTGAGTCTCTTGTTGCAAAAAAAGCCGGCAAACTGGTTGCAATGGTTCATTTTAACTATGAGCAGATTGCCGCTCTCAAGGATTACGCCGATATGAAAAAGACCTTGAGCGAAAAATACGAGCAATTGAGCGAGAAGTATTCTGAAAAATATGAGCAGCTTAGCAAAAAATATGAACAATTAAGTAAAAAATACGCGGAGAAATATCCCGAACTTGTAGAAAAATGGAAAGATTACAGGCAAAAAGCTGTGGCGAAGAAGAATACAGAGGAGAAAAAGAGAAGTAATAAAAGAACTAAGGTTGAAAACAGAAGTGAAGTAGCTAATGAAGAGGAGAGTTTAATTATCTTCAATATAAAATTGGAGAGAATTAAAAGCGATATTTTAGAGTTTGTAAATAATCATGTAAACAAATCCTCAAAAATCAACGAAATTGTTGAGCAGCATGTACCATTCGAAAAGACCGCAACACAAAAGATAAAAAGGTACTTATACGTATAATAAATCGGCACTCTATTTAAAATAATAATTACGAGATCTCCGCATCACACGGCAGCCATGCCCAAAATGTAGAACCCTCGCCCTCTTTGCTTTCAACTCCGATTCTACCCCCCTGAATCTCTACAATCGCCTTGCAGATTGCCAGCCCCAAACCTGTACCTTGTACAAACGAGTCCAACTTCTCAAAACGATCAAATACTTTAGTTTGTTTCTCCGCGGCAATACCTATTCCTGTATCCTCTACATAAAGTCTCAAGCCACTATCCACTATTTCATAACCCATAAGTATATGACCGCTTAAAGTATATTTTATAGCATTGGTTATAAAATTCGTAATAATCTGAACAAGCCTGTCTTTGTCGAAATTTATTATACAACTCTTATAAGGGTTACTTTGTAAGAATTTTACCTTAGGAGAGATGTAACGCGCCTTGGAACTTTTATATGTATCATTGAAAATGACAGACCAATCTATCCTTTCAGGCTTGAAATCAACGATACCGGCCTCAATTTTTGATAAATCCAATATATCACTTATCAACCTGATCAACAAATCTTTATTCTGATTGATGATATCAACATATTCGGAGCGTTCCTCCGGAGTCTCAGCAGAAAGCATCATATTGGAAAAACCGACAATCGCATTCAAAGGAGTTCGTATCTCATGACTCATATTGGCTAAAAAGATACTCTTTAGTTTATCAGCAGCCAATGCCTTCTCTACCTCCTCCTCCAACTTGATCTGGTATTTTATCATCTCTGTATTATTGACCCTTATACCCATATATCGAGTAACTTTACCCGCACTACCCTTCTCCATCGGCAGGCCGAGTATCGTGCAGTGTTGCCATTCCAAATCACGTGAAGACTTTAAACGAAGATTAAACGTGAAACTTTCGTCAAGCATATTATTAAATACTCGCAGAGAATTAGAAGTTTGTTCACTTAAAATATCTTGAGGATGCATATATTTTATATAATCCTCAAGGTAAATAATGGCATTATCCTTATAGTCGGCAATAGGATCATTATAGGTAATAAAATACCTTTTTATACTATCGTATTCCCAAATAACCATATTTGCAGTCTGTATTGCAAATTTAAGCTTATTGAACATAGTGGACATCTCCTTGCGGTAGAGATAAATTTTAGTGACATCTTTCTGTGTACCGGTCAATGTGACAACTTTGCCATATTTATCCCTATTTGCAATCATTTTGGACTCTATATAATGATAAGTACCATCTTTATTAAAACATCTAAAAACCGCCTCAGCTCGCTCTAAATCACCTCTTTTCAAAGTAGCTAATATCTCTGAATAGTTAATGTAATCATCGGGATGAAAAATATTTTTAAGCTCCTTATCATTCATTATATTTACACCACAAATCATATCGCCTCGCAATTGATGATAAACTTCCTTTTCATAATCATAGAGCCAAACAGAGACACTGCCGGCCTCAAGAGCGATATCGAGATTATTTTTATACTCCTCAAGTTCAGCATATTGCTTCTCTATTCTCTTTTCAAAATGCCACAGTATCCCGATAATTAATAGTGCAATAAAAATTACAATCAACAACCCGACTATCCATAATAAATTATCTTTAAAAAGAGTGCCGACGGAGAATAGTATCCGGGAATTTTTCGGCAGTAGCTCTTGCTCCACATTCCAATATTTCATAGCACGCTTATTGAAAACAGGAACAGGTGGAATATATTCCACATGCGACACACTCTCTCCTTTAAGAATCTTCTCAACATATTTGGCTGCGGACCTACCATTATTGACGGGGGAAAGTACATACCCTCCCAAAAAACCGCAATCCATAACATTGCTGATTACAGTAAAAACAGGGACATTTGTCTTGCTAATCAACTTAGGATAAAATAGCTGAGCATCATACTCTTTACCATTATCGTCTACCTGCCAGGTACAAAAAATCACAAAGGAATTTGCCATGAGCTTCGATGCTTTTTCAAGAAAAACAGAGTCTGATGAAGCGGCAATACCAAAATCTATCTCTAAAGAGTCTTTAAAGGGTTCAAGTTCTCTCTTTGCAAGATCCATGTAATAGTTACCGGTAATGGTTTTATCAGACCAAACGTATACCTTTTTCGCATGAGGAAAAGTCTTTAGTGCAAATTCGAAAGTTGAACGAATGCCTGTCTCCGTTACTATAGAATAGATATTATTATTCTCATTTTTCTCATTATAACTATGCTCAGAAAGCATTACAACAGGGCTCTTTATAGAATCTGAAGTTATATAATCCATCATTTGCTCAGTAGCCTCCAAATCGGAGGCAACAATAATATCAACCTTATCCCTTATAGGCTCAATATTGGCTTTAAGTATCTTTTTTCTCTCCGCAAAAGAGGTAATACTCTTTGAGTGCAGATAGATATTATGCATATTTATCTGAAAGGGACCATTGGAAAACTCATTGAGCATAGAATTTCGCACATCAACTGTCCAGGACTGATTATCATGATAGGAACTTACAAATATCACCTCCTTTGTAACAGCCGAAGAGATCTCTTTTGTATTATAATATTTTTTAAAAAAAAGAAAGATTAAAAAGAGAATAGCTATAACAACAAATATTAGTGATAATATCTTTCTCATAAGATTAAATAGGGTTGTTGGCACGCCATAGATAACATTAATAGAACTCTGCATTTCTGAGGAGAAAGACGTCCTCCTACCAAAAAGCCATATTTTGTATCATCTACCTCACCATCCGGCATTGTCCCTCCCGACAGCACACGAGATGAGCGCACAACAACTATCTTATTCTTAATTTTAGAAGTCAAATAATTAAGCATTTTGCCACTCAGATTACCATCTCCAACCCCCGCATACACTATTCCCTTATACCCTGCCGCAATATAACCCTCAACAACAGCTTCATCTACACCTGCATAACCATAAACTATACCAACTTTAGGAAGTTTATTTATATTAGAGAGTTCAAAACTCCCAAGTAGATTATGATGTAGCGGAAGATTCTGAGTCAAAAAAAGTTTGCCTGAACTAAAATAGCCATAAGGGGCACCGTTAGGGGCCTTAAAAGCATCTACGGCAATGGTATTTGTCTTCTCAATATCTATAGCTGAAAAAATAAGATCATTCATAACAACTGAGACTCCGTATTGCGAAGCTCTCCCATCTGATGCCGCAACAACAGCATTATATAGGTTCAGAGGTCCATCTGCGCTCATTCTACTTGACGGGCGCACAGCTCCTACCATAATTATAGGCTTTCTACACCTTACCGCCAGAGAAAGAAAGAATGCCGTCTCATCCATCTCTTGAGAACCAATATTTACAGGCTGCTCACTACTTAGAGTGGCAACTCTGCCAAGTCCAGGAAGAGATTTTAAAAGAACACCGATCCCTATTTTCCCTGCTTCATAGGTAGACTCCACAGAATCGGAACCGGCACCAGCAATAGTACCTCCCGTAGCAATTATATGTATATGAGGCTTATGTGTAGAATCAGAAGCAAAAGAGTTAGCATTACAACTATTTACGACAACAAATGACAAAAAAGATGTTGCCAAGAATATAATGGTAAAATGGAAAGTAATAAATCTCATCCGGTTGATGTTTAACTTTTCAAATATACAAAAAACTTATTCAAATGAAGATTTATACAGCAAGATCTCCATTTCTGAGCATCGGTGAATTTCTCTTTTCCATACGTTTCATCATAGAGAATCCTATAGTAAGAACACCTACACGCCCAATATACATTAAAATTATCAGAACTAATTTTCCGGCATCGGTAAGAGTGGGCGTAATTCCTGTTGTAAGGCCTACAGTTCCGAGAGCAGAGGCCGACTCAAAAAGATATTGTACATATTCATCGCTCGGTTCTACAGCCGTAAGAATATAGGACCCGAAGAAAAGAATTGAGGTGTATAGTATAAATGTAGAGAGGGCATTATCTACTCTGAAGGTAGGAAGCCTGTTCCCACAGATATACACATCACGCTTTTCACTCAATTTACACTTGACGAAAGCAATAGTGGCGGTTATGGTAGTAGATTTAAGACCTCCTCCGGTACCGGAAGGTGATGCTCCAAAATACATAACAGATGTGAGAGTAAGTAGAGTTATTGGGATAAACAGACCGAGATTCACACTATTATAACCGGCCGTGGTAAGGGCGGAAACAGTTTGGAACAACGAAATAAGCAGTCTGTCCGGCACATTGTAGCTCATCAGACTCGGCTCCATATAGAACAATTGGATTGTTCCCCAGAGAGTAAGTATAATTGTAACAAAAATTATATTCTTTGTAGTAAAAGTAACCCTATATCCGCGAATAGTAATTTTTTTCCACAAATCGGTCATCACAATAAAGCCCATCGCTCCGGCATAACTCAATGCCATAATAACAATATTTATTCCCCAATCTGTACTATAATTTACAAGGTTATCCGGAAACGTACTGAATCCGGCGGTACAGAATGAGGAGACGCTATGAAATAGTGCCGTCCAAAGTGGGGATTCTACTCTGTGCAAAGAGAAGAAATAATAGAGTAATATTGTTCCGGAGGCCTCGAATAGAAAGGTGAAATTAACAATGCTCTTAATCAAGGAGTGCATCTGTATTCCGCCCGGAGTTGCAAATTCCGCATTAAGGATACCTGTTTTTATCTCGGTAAAATGTTTAGTAAGTAAAAACATCACATAACTACTCATCGTCATATAGCCTAAACCACCCAGTTGTATGAGCAGCAATATGGAGAGTTGTCCCCAAAAAGAGTAAGCGGTAGCAACATTAACTGTAGAGAGCCCCGTAGTTGAAACTGCCGATACCGCAGTAAATAAATTATCTATTACGCGTATATCAGTTAAACGGCAAAAAGGCAATGAGAGTAGTGCCACTCCAATAATAATGTACCCTAAATAACCTATCAACAGCCGGCGATGCGGCTGTCTTGAGAGATGACCAAAATATAAAAAGTTCTCAAAATCAACACTTACAATCCTTTTTAAGAGAGATTTAAGCTTATCCGTATAATTCCTTATCATATAATTGCCTAAAAAAATGGCCGGCAAATATAGTCAAATATTTGTCGGCGCAAAAAATCAAATAATATATTTTACTCGAATATCAAAGTATTCCCTTTAGCTGTAACATTTATAGGTTTATCCTTTGATATATTACCATTGATAAGTCCTATCGCAAGTTCGTTTACGAGCTCTTTCTGCAGCAATCTCTTAATAGGTCGTGCACCATATGCAATATCGTAACCTTTTGAGGAGAGGTAATCAATTGCCTCACTGCTGAAATTTATAATAATATCGCGCTCTTTCAGCATCTCCCTAATCTGTTCAATTTGCATTTTTAAAATACCGGTAATATCTTCGCGAGTAAGAGGTTGAAACATTATTATCTCATCTATTCTGTTCAAAAATTCCGGTCTTACAGTACGTTTAAGAAGAGTCATAACCGCTGTTTTACAATCAGCAAGTGCTTTATCCTTATCAGTATTATCTAATTTCGACATATACTCTTGAATAATATCACTCCCCACATTACTTGTCATAATAAGAATGGTGTTCTTGAAGTTAACGGTTCTGCCCTTACCATCTGTCAACCTTCCGTCATCCAATACTTGCAACAAAATGTTGAATACATCGGGATGAGCTTTTTCTATCTCATCAAACAATATTACCGAATAGGGTTTACGTCTGACCGCTTCTGTCAACTGTCCTCCCTCATCGTACCCTACATATCCCGGAGGCGCACCAATAAGCCTTGTCACTGCAAAACTCTCCTGGTATTCACTCATATCGATTCGCGTAAGCAAATTTTCATCATTGAACAAAAACTCAGCAAGCGCCTTGGCTAGTTCGGTCTTTCCTACACCGGTTGTGCCTATGAATAAAAATGATCCGAGCGGCCTCTTCTCATTCTGAAGTCCTGCACGCGAACGTCTTACTGCATCAGCTACAGCCTTTATCGCCTCATCCTGCCCAACTACCCTCTTATGAAGATTCTCCTCAAGGTGAATAAGTTTCTCCTTCTCACTCTGCAGCATCCGGTTAACAGGTATGCCTGTCCATTTTGAGACTATCTCCGCAATATCCTCCGGATTGACCTCTTCATTGATCAATCTATCGGGATTCTCATTACGTTTAACTGATAACTCCTCTAACTCCGACTGAATGGCGGCTATCT
>CAYLGW010000004.1:0-57965 GCA_964383385.1 uncultured Muribaculaceae bacterium | reverse complement strand
TTCTCATTACGTTTAACTGATAACTCCTCTAACTCCGACTGAATGGCGGCTATCTTGCCGTAACGTATTTCGGCAACTTTTCCATAATCGCCGGAACGTTCTGCATTATCCGCCTCTGTCTTAAGATTATCTATCTCCTGCCTTTTGCTCTGCATATTGCTCAACACAGCCTTCTCCTCTTTCCACTGTTTATCTAACACCTTCTGCTGTTTGTTCAAAGCCTCAAGAGTATCGGATATTTCTGTAAATTTCGGAGACTTTCCTTCACGCTTAATGGCCTCCTTCTCAATCTCGAGTTGCTTAATTCTGCGGTTTAATTCATCTATTTTATCAGGTACGGAATTCATCTCGAGTCTCAATTTAGAGGCGGCCTCATCTATAAGATCAATAGCCTTATCCGGCAAAAAACGATTTGTAATATATCGGTTCGATAAATCAACGGCCGCTATTATCGCATCATCCTCAATCTTAACCTTATGATGGTTTTCATACTTCTCTTTTAATCCTCTCAATATAGAGATACTCTCGGCAGTAGAGGGTTCATCTACCATCACCATCTGGAAACGACGTTCAAGCGCCTTATCCTGTTCAAAGTATTTTTGATATTCATCCAAAGTTGTGGCTCCTACCGTTCTAAGCTCACCCCTTGCAAGAGCGGGTTTAAGTATGTTTGCCGCATCCATCGCTCCGGAACTCTTTCCGGCACCTACTAAGGTATGTATTTCGTCGATATACAAAATTATCTCCCCTTCACTCTCCACCACCTCTTTTACTACACCCTTAAGACGCTCCTCAAACTCGCCCTGGTATTTTGCACCCGCAATAAGAGCACCCATATCGAGTGAATATATCTGTTTAGTCTTAAGATTTTCAGGAACATCGCCGTGAACTATTCTTTGGGCAATTCCCTCAGCTATCGCAGTTTTACCGACACCTGGCTCACCTACAAGAATAGGATTATTCTTTGTACGGCGGCTGAGTATCTGCAATACACGTCTTATCTCTTCGTCCCTCCCAATTACGGGATCCAACTTCCCCGCTTTCGCTCTCTCATTGAGATTGATTGCATAAGTGTTAAGAGCACTGCTCTGATTTTGATTTTGATTCTGATTGTTATTCATATTATATCTCCTTTTCGGACCTGCCCGAAACATAATCGTATATCTGAATTTATGATTGTTGATGTTTCAAACAGGTCCGATAAGAATCTCACAAAATATCTACCAGCTGAATTTATATGACAAAATGTCATATAAATTAGGAGTACCTTATTTTGCTATCTGAGAGAGTTTTGAGATATGTTTTATATCAAATCTCCCGTAAATATAAACAACAGTATATTTCACGCCATTATTACTAATCATTAAGAATATAGAATTATTGTCATCGTATCCGTCGTAAAAATAGTACTCATCAGAGAGAGTCCCGGAGTGGTTGCTCGCAAGTTTTTTTAGATTCATATAAGATATGTAATCGGAACACTCCTTATGAAACTCTCCGAAAGAGATGGGAACGGTAAGAGTGATGATAGATTTAATACCTTTCAATTGGTCGGCAAGAAGGGCGTTATCGGTCTCCTTGGCAAGTATAGAGATCATTTTTGAACTCATCTCTACTGATGAACAATTATCCGCCTTTTCATATTTATGAAAAATGACCATAAACCTTCCATCTTGAGCAATCATAGCCGTAGCAATGAATATTGTAATCAATAATGCAATCAATTTTTTCATACTATTATAATTTTTGAAGATGAAATTCATTAAAATCCAATAACCAGACCGGCAGATAGTAGATGTGCACCAGGACCGCTTTCGGATTTAAATAAAGGTGTCAGTGAATATTTCACATAGACTCCAAATCCGGAATAAGTAAAACTACCTCCCAATCCCAACTGTACCGGATTCAGTCCGGAAATATCAGACTTATGCTTCGGCTTTTTATATTTAGTATGAGAATTGGTAAGAAACTCTGCATAACCATTCAACGCAATCTTTATTTTGTTGTACGGTCTAAAGGTCAAATAGACGGGAATTCCAAAATAAGTGGCTGTAAGTTTGGATTTTTTATACTCCTTATCCAACTCTTCTGGCATAATTACACCATCTATTCTCTTAATAGTTATATTGTTGCTAAAGGTATAATTGTCACATTGTACACTTACCCCCACTCCCAAATAGATATCGCCACGTCGGTCGAGTTGTAAATACATTCCTGCTATATCCATCCCAAAATGGATTGATTTTCCCCCTTTGAGATCTAAAAAATCATTATATTCAGGTGCATATTTGGAGTAGTCGGTATCTACAAGCGCATTGAATCCTAAACGGATGTTATTGCAAAATGAGATATAATTTTTTCTCCTGTTGACAATATCTCTGCAGTTTGGAAAAGAATTGTTGCCCCTCTTCCCAAAGGTAAAATCGTGACCACCAACCTGAACTATAAAGTCGCTGCTATTTGTACTTGTTATCTTTATTTCACTGTATGAAATAACAGTATCTTTATTTTTCACCTCCTGAGCATTGGCAGTTTGAAAAAGAAGTAATACTGCAATTGTAATAATAAATCCTTGTTTCATAAGATTATATTGTTTTAATTATTGTTTTAACATTTGTCTATAAATTTTTCTACTTTAAATTATCCGGTACTGAAAGATTTTCGAGTTGTTTAAGAGCCTCAACAGGCACATCAAAACGGCTCAAATCACTTAAAGCATCGGTGGCCTGCATAGCAATTTCCGCATTCCTGATTGGTTTACCATTTATATAACAATAGGGTCTCCTGAGAAGCAATATCGAGAGACAAAGAGCTGCAATAAGAACTGCAGCAGCAAAATAGAGAGTAACTGTCTTAAAAAACCCAAAATTGCGCCCCAAAGAGCTATAGTTCCGACTCGCTTTTTCCTGCGACAGAGCTGCAAAACCGCAAAAGATAATTTTATAGGATTCCCACTCCTGAGGAATTTCTTTAGAAGAGATGAAAAAATCTCTAAGTTCCTGCTCTTGAGTAGAGATAGTGGCTCCCTGCTCCCATTGCTCAAGAAGAGTTGCAATTCGCTCCATATTCACACTAAATTTTTCCATATCATTTACTTTTTTATACTATTCAGACCATAATTCATTATTTTTCCAATGTTTTTTCGCAATTCTTGCCGAGCTCGTGAGAGAACAGCACGGACATTATTCTCCTGAATCGAAAGAATTTCTGCTATTTCCGAGGTCTCATACCCCTCAACATCCTTCAAGTGAACAACCGTTCGCTCTCTGTCATCCAACAAGGAGATAGCACTATGTAACATCTTTCGCATATCCCAAATCTCCGTCTCCTCCACAATTGAATCTTGAAGCATATCGTGATTTCTCAAAATTCTTTTTCGACGCAGTGCGTCATAGCAGGCATTTCTTACCGATACCATTACAAACGCCTCTAAATTACTGTAGTGATCCAGATTGCGGCGATTAAGCCACATTCTTTCCATAACATCATGGACCTTATCCTCAGCCAGACTATCATCCTCCATTATTGCACGGGCAAAACGATACATTTTGTCTCGCAATGGAATCACTTTTATATTGAACTCCTTTTCGGTCATTGGATTTTCATTTTATTAATAACGTTTATCTCTTACTAAACGCACGAAAAATTCATATTATTTCTAAAATTTGATATAAATATCACACAAAAGTATCAAATGAGTTAAGAATTTTTACAAGAAATCTATTTCTGAGGCAAGATAAGTATGGTTTCAAAATATAATTATTATATTTGTATAAAATGACAAATAGTAAAGCAACAAATAAAATCATAACCGGCACGGAGCTGAATCAACTTGACGAGGGAAGACTACTTCCTCTCGTTGAGAGTTTTTATACTATTCAAGGAGAGGGATACAATACAGGTAAAGCCGCCTATTTTATCAGATTGGGCGGGTGCGATGTCGGATGCAGTTGGTGCGATTCAAAAGAGTCGTGGAATCCTACAAAATTTCCACCTGTCAAGATTCAAAAGATAGTTGATGAGGTTGAGCTTTACCCTGCAAAATCTATTGTCATAACAGGAGGGGAACCGCTTAGATATCCTCTTGATTTACTTTGCAATGCACTAAAAGAGAAGGGACTCGAGATTTTCTTAGAGACATCTGGGTCGGAAAGAATGAGCGGAAGATTTGATTGGATCTGCCTTTCACCCAAAAAGCGAAAAAAGCCTATAAAGGAGAATTACCAGACTGCCGATGAATTAAAGGTAATAATAGAATGCCCCGAAGATATTGCATGGGCAGAGGAGTGCGCCTCAAAAGTGAGAAAGAATTGCCTTTTATATCTTCAACCGGAGTGGAGCAAGAGAGATAGCATAATGCCTACCCTGGTAAACTATGTAATGGCTCATCCGCAATGGATGATCTCTTTACAAACGCATAAATATCTGCATATCCCATAGCACCCTATATTAATAACTAATTAAAAACCATAAATTATCTGACATGAATTTAAAATATTTAGCATTGGTGTTCGCTACTTTCTGCATTGTTGCAGGAGCAGATGCACAACCAAAAAAATCAAAAAAGGCGGCTGAAGAGAAAAAAGCCACCTATGAATTTACAACTGTAAAGACGAGTCCCATCACCTCAATTAAAAACCAGAACAGGTCCGGTACATGCTGGTCTTTCTCAACCATAGCATTTCTTGAGAGTGAAGCCATTAAGAAGGGTACGGCTGATACGACTCTAAATCTTGCACCAATGTTTCCTGTATATAAATGTTATTTAGACAAAGCCGATAAATATATCCGTATGGACGGCACAATTAATTTCGCCGGCGGCGGTGCTGCAAATGACGTAACATATGTTCTTAAAAATTATGGAATTGTACCTGAAAATGTTATGACCGGCCTTAATTATGGAGAAGAGAAACACGTTCACGGTGAGCTTGATGCTCTTACAAAGTCTTTTGTCGATGTTATTGTAAAGAATCCTAACAGAAAACTCTCTCCTGCTTGGAAAGTAGCTTACGAAGGTATTCTTAAGGCTTATTTAGGAAATATTCCTGAAAAATTCAGCGTAAACGGAAAAGAGTATACTCCTATAAGCTATGCAAAGGCTCTTGGGCTGAATGCAGATGAATACATAGAGATTACCTCATATACTCATCATCCTTTTTATACTCAATTTACTCTTGAAGTAGCTGATAACTGGCAGGGAAGTAAATATTATAATGTTCCTATGAATGAGATGATGGAGATTATAGACAACGCCCTCGAAAACGGTTACACAATCGCATGGGGTACAGATGTAAGTGAGAAGGGTTTCACAAGAGACGGTATCGGTATTGTTGCAGATGTAGAGGCAAATGAGAAGAGCGCAGGTTCAGATCAAGCAAGATGGGTCGGTGCAAATAAAGAGGATAAAAATGCCGCTTTATACAATCTTAATGCCCCAGGTAAAGAGAAGGTGATCACTCAAAAAATGCGTCAAGATGCCTTTGATAGCAAAGAGACCACAGACGACCACGGAATGCAAATATTCGGTATTGCAAAGGATCAGAATGGTACCAAATATTATATGGTAAAGAACTCATGGAGCACAAATAGTAAATACAAAGGTATTTGGTATGTATCTGTTCCTTTTGTTCAATACAAAACAATGGATATCATGATTAACAAGGCTGCAATACCTGATTCAATTAAGACAAAACTTGGAATTAAATAGATTAAATCACTTTCTAATAAATTATAAACTTATGAAAAAATTATTAATTTCTTTAATCGTATTGTTTTGTGCAGGCTCATATGCATTGGCACAATATAAATATGAATTTACTACTGTTAAGGTAAACCCCGCTACACCTGTAAAAAATCAGGCGAGTACCGGGACATGCTGGTGTTTCGCAACAAATTCCTTTATAGAATCAGAGCTACTGAGAATGGGAAAGGGCGAATATGATCTCTCCGAGATGTATATAGTAAGAATGAACTATGTTCAAAGAATATGGGATAATTATCTCCGAGCAGGCGATGGGAATATTGGTCCTGGTAGTATAGCTCATATGTATATTAAAAGAATGAGCGAATCAGGTCTTCTTCCAGAAGCAGTATATGACGGACTTAATTATGGCTCTAAATTTCATAATCACAAAGAGTTGTCACAGTGGGTAAAGAGTGCGAGCGAAATCTCAATAAAAAACAAACGTCCGCTTCAACCTGAGATTCTTAATGGTATTCTCGATGCCTACCTTGGTAAGGTTCCTGCAAAATTCACTTATAAAGGAAAAGAATATACACCTATGAGTTTTTATAAGAGTCTTGGCATTAATAGTGAGGACTATATAGAACTTACAAGCGTAACTCATCATCCATTCTATGAAAGAGTACCTCTTGAAATCAGCGATAACTGGGATCATGAACTACTATATAATGTTCCTATTGATGAACTTATCAAAATTATGGATAATGCTATTGAGAAAGGTTACACAATTGCATGGGATGGTGATGTAAGTGAAAAAGCATTTTCTCACGGCAACCATATAGCCTTAAATACAGATGAAAGTTTAAAAAATGCTAAAGAAAGAATAGTTGAAACTCCTGTAACACAGGAGAGCAGACAGGCCGGCATAGAGAATTTTACCTCTACCGATGACCACTTGATGCATATTACCGGTATCAGTAAAGATCAGAACGGTGCAAAATACTACATAACCAAGAACTCTTGGGGAACCGGTAACGGAGACGGCTACCTCAATATGTCTGAAAATTATGTAAGAGCAAAATGTATCAGTATCCTTGTCAACAAAAATTCAATTCCAAAGGAGATAAGAGCAAAACTTAATATTAAATAATCTTAAATATCTGTCCTGCAGCTTTTGAAACACTCAATACTGCAGGACAGTTTTTTAAAAACCATTTGAAATGCAAAGCATTACAAAACATATACCTAACACTATCACTCTCTTCAATCTTTTTTGCGGCATTATCGCCTCGGTCCAGGGAATATACGGACAATATCAGTCTGCCCTCTATTTTATGATTGCTGCAGCCCTTTTTGACTTTTGCGATGGTCTGGTTGCAAGGTTGCTTGGAGCCTATTCACCCTTAGGAAAAGAGCTGGATTCTCTTGCAGATATGATAAGTTTCGGTCTCGCTCCTACCCTAATGGTGTTGAGTTTTACTACCTCGACATATCAACCATATTATATTGCAGCTAAAGAGAGCGGAGAGAGCACTTATCTCTACTCTCTTATAATGTTACTGCCATTGCTCCTTGCAGCTTGTTCCGCACTGAGACTTGCCAAATTTAATATCGATACACGCCAAACACACAATTTTATAGGTCTAGCTACTCCTGCTTCCGCCATGATGATTGGCGGGTTAATGGCAAGTTTAAAAGAGTTCGATATAATCAATAAGTTTTTTTATAGTAACGCCTATGTTTTAGTAATAGCCACAATTATCACTGCACTTCTGCTTGTAAGCAATATTCCTATGTTCTCTTTTAAATTCAAGAATCTCAAATGGAAAGAGAATAAAATAAGATTCATCTTTATAATCGTTTCAGCCCTATTTGCTATTACTTACCTCCTATGCGGACTCTTCTCATTATCATTTTGGATTTTCACAATATTCCTCTCCTACATAATAATTAACCTTTTTATCTACCCATTTCACAAAGAACAGAGAGTAAATGAGGTAGCATAACCAAGTAAAAAAAGGTGGCAATAATATGCTTTCAGAGAAGAGGAGATAAAATAGTATATAATCAATAAGAAGAACAATGATCAGCACGTACACTTCATACACAATCGTAAATGAGAATAACACAGCAGAAAGTATGGGCTCCGGCGATATGCCGGTATTCGCAACACCTGCTATGTGCGCTCTAATGGAAAATGCCGCAATGAATGCCGCCTCCATCTACATAAAAGAGTCGGGGATGGAGAGCTCTGCAAATACAACTGTCGGAATCTCTCTCAATATAGATCATACCAAAGCTACCCCAATAGGTAAAAACATTAAAGCTGTAGCCAATCTGACAGAAGCAGAGGGGAGAAAACTTACATTTCAAGTAACAGTATATGAAGGTGATACAGATGAGATAATCATCGGAAAAGGAACACATACGAGGTTCATTGTAGAGAGAGAGAGATTTCTGGGAAAACTCAAATAATAAATTTACTGCTTAATTTGCAAACCGAATCCGGCCTTAAATTCACCTGAACTCACAGGTAACACTCCAACTGCAGGAGAGGCACCAAAGATAACCTTGGCAGCAGCCACATTATTATATAGCGTATTGGAGTAGGCTATAACAAAGGCCTTATAACTCTTTATCCCCGGAATCTTTGCAATTGCATAAGGAGAACCGAAATAGACAGCTACAATATTCTGCTTTGTCGCCCAGTCAGCAAAAAAATTCATTTTAGATTCGTTGAGGCCAAAATTCTTATTTGGCCTGGAATCTGTATCGTGGAGTCCTAAAATAATAAGATCGTAGCTCTTAAGTCTATCTCTAAGAAGTTCCATTTTTGAGAGATCCGTCTGCTGTGAGACAATAAAAGTATCTAATGGAAAAACAGTTGCATCGTAGATCTTTCCACCTCTGATAAGCGTAGAGGAAAAAGCAGCTCCACTCTCCATATCTCCATACCCTACATAAGCAACCTTATTGTATTTTAGTTTTTTTAGAGGAAGGACAGGCTGATACAATTTACCCGGGGTAAAAAGCGAATTACATGATTGATTAGTTAAAACAGTAACTGTAGCGGCACATATCTTATTAATAATATCTATGTTGGCTTGCTTAACTGAACGCTCCGACAAACCGGCGGTGTCTATCTCTAACTCTTTTTCCTCCTTAGAAAAGAGACCTAAACGAGCCTTTAACGCGACTATTTTTCTCACCTTTTCATCCAGCATAATCTCATCAATCTCACCGGAATCGATTGCCTTCACAATTTCATCTATAGAATTATCTACCTCCTGAGGCATAAGTAAGATATCCGCACCGGCTTTAAAAGCAGCAAGAGGTATCTTTTTCTTTGGTAACCCCGACATCTTAGATACTCCATCCATATTAAGTGCATCCGTACAGACAATTCCGTCGAAGCCCATCTTTTCCTTAAGAAATCCGGTAATAATCGGACGAGATATTGAAGCCGGAGCACCAGTAGAATCCAATACGGGAACTTGCAGATGTCCAACCATAACCATATCTACCCCTTTACCTATCAAAAATCTAAAGGGATATAATTCTGTCGTCTGTAAACGGCCTACTCCAAAGGGTAATACAGGCAGACTTTTATGAGAATCCACATTCGTATCCCCATGTCCCGGAAAATGCTTCGCGGAACCGGCAACTCCGGCAGCCTTCATACCCTCCATATAGGCAGCCCCATAAAGTGCAACCTTCTCTGGATCCTCCCCAAAAGAACGAACATTGATAGCAGGATTCTCCGGATTATTATTTATATCAACATCCGGAGCAAAGTTGACATGTATTCCCAAATTTTTGCACTCTTTGCCAATAGCATAGCCCATCTTGTAGATTAATTTATCGGAGGAAAGCGCACCAAGCTGCATTTGTTTGGGAAAAGCCGGCAACTCCTTAAATCTCATAGAGGCTCCCCATTCACCATCGATAGTGATAAGAAGAGGTACCTTTGCAATCCGACGAAATTTATTCATCCTCTCAATTGCCGGTGCAAGCGAATCGTCCATAATGATAACGCCTCCTATCTTATGACGTATTAGTTTATTCTGATAATGCTTTACATCATCCGATTGTTTACTTACAAACTCAATAATAAAGAGTTGAGAGACCTTTTCTCTTAAGGTGAGTCTCTTCATAACAGAATCTACCTGAAATTTAATTCTCCCGTCACTATCACTATTCACCTTACCGGCACTCATATCGGTATTTATACCGGTACTCTTTCCGGTGCTCATACAGGTACTCTTACCCTTCTCACTATTCTCCTCATAATCATTACTCCCTCTTGCTCCGCCACGATGAGCATAAAGAACAAAAGGTGTTGAACAAAACAGAGCAATAAGGCCCGCCACACAGAAGAAATCTCTTAAAAACCGTCTCATTTCAAATCTTTTCCAGAAAATTGAGCCCTTAAGGCCTCTATTTTTTCATCACAACCTTCGCCATGCACTCCAAAATAAAACTTTATTTTAGGTTCCGTACCTGAAGGACGAACAGAAACAACAGAACCATCCTTTGAGAAAAATTGTAGGACATCGGATTTTGGAAGTTTTGTCTTTTCCGGTTCGAGATAATCTACCACTTTTATCACCGGAGAAGCTGCCAGCTCGGTAGGAGGATTGTTCCTGAAACTCTTCATTATAGCCTGTATCTCCTCCACTCCCGCTTTACCAATTTTTGTCAAAGAGAGAAGAGACTCCTTGTATAAACCATATTGCCGGTAAATCTCCTGTAGCAGTTGAAAAGGTGTCTTCCCCTGAGAGGCACACCATGCGGTACATTCCGCAAAAAGAGAACAGGCAATTACAGCATCCTTATCCCGTACATATTCGCCGGCATTAAAACCATAACTCTCTTCTCCTCCGCCGATAAATAGCTCCTTCCCCTCATGCTCTCTAACAACTTCGGCAATATATTTAAACCCGGTCAAAACGTTATACATCTTTACGCCATAGGCCTTTGCCATTGCAGCCATAAGTTCGGTGGTGACAATAGTCTTTACCATATATGTTTTATCGTTCAATTTACCAAGTTCCTTCCATCTTTCAAGAAGGTAATAGGTTAGAATGGATGCTGTCTGATTCCCGTTCATCAGCACCATCTTCCCATCGCAATCTCTGAGGGCAATACCCATTCTGTCCGCATCTGGATCTGTTGCCATAACCACATCGGCACCAACTTCATTTGCTCTCGCAACAGCCATCTCCAAGGCTGAACTCTCCTCCGGATTAGGGGATTTTACAGTAGGAAAATTACCATCGTTTATGTTTTGTGCCTCTACTCCGTAAATATTCTTAAATCCCATCAACCTCAAGGCTTCGGGAACGATTTTAACACCTGTCCCATGAAGAGGGGTATATACGAATTTTATGTCGGAGTACCTCTTTACTGCATCCGGAGAGAGGAATAGAGTGGAAAGTGCTGCAAGATATGCCTCATCCACCTCTTTCCCAATTATCTCTATATTACTTTCACCTCCGGAGAACTTTACAAGAGTCGGAGAGGTAATTTTGTTCACCTCATTAATAATATTGGTATCATGAGGTGATGTAATCTGAGCTCCATCCTCCCAATATGCCTTGTATCCATTGTACTCCTTTGGGTTGTGAGAGGCTGTAATCATAACTCCGCCCTGACATTTAAAAAAGCGAACGGCAAAGCTCAACTCCGGAGTAGGTCTCAACGACTCAAAGAGATAAACCTTTATACCATTGGCCGCAAAGACATCGGCAGTAACTTTTGCAAACTCTTTACTATTATTCCTGCAATCAAACGAGATTGCTACTTTTATTTGATGTAAATTATCAAAATTCATCTTTAGGTAGTTGGCCAGCCCCTGGGTAGCCATGCCGACAGTATATCTATTCATCCGGTTGGTTCCCGCACCCATAATTCCTCTCAATCCGCCCGTACCGAACTCCAAATTTCTGTAAAAACGCTCTTCGAGTTCTTTTTTGTCATTATCAATGAGATATTTAACCTCATTACGTGTCGTTTGATCATATTCCGGGCCGAGCCACTTTTCGGCCTGCTCCATAAATTTTTCCATAATTATATAGCTTTTTTGACTATTATTCATTTAATTCTAACCACCTCATCTCCTTTTCATCGAGCACTTCAATAACTTTTCCGAGCCCCGTAGAGAGAGCTATTAATTTATCGGGGTCTAAATTTCCGGAGCATAAAGAGTCCTCCATTCTCTTTCTTTCACTCTCCAACTCCTTTATCTCTCTCTCTAATTGTTCGAGTTCGCGTTGCTCCTTATAGGTGAGTTTTTTCTTAACAAGAAGCGCAGCACTCCTCTTCTCCTGCAAATATTTCTCATTACCGGTAATCACCCCACCTGATTTCATTCTGCCCCCATGCGATACTCTCTGCTGAGTCTCAATATTCGCCTGTAATCTACCCTCCTTCATTAAATCCTTAATATATTCTCTATACTCACTACATTTACCTATATAATCCTTTACAACTCCATTGCCGGAAAAGATAAATATATGGTCTGCTATCTTATCGAGAAAATAACGGTCATGGGAAACAATCAAAACAGATCCGGAGAAGGAGTTGAGATACTCTTCAAGAAGATTCAATGTAAGAATATCAAGATCATTGGTCGGCTCATCTAAAATAAGAAAATTGGGGTTTTTCATAAGAATGGTAAGTAAATACAACCTTCTTCTTTCACCTCCGCTCAATTTCTCAACATTAACGGAATGCATCTCAGGCGGGAAAAGGAATCTGTTTAAAAACGCGCTTGTACTTATTTTCGAGCCATCGGCCATTGTAACAATCTCCGCAATATCATAAGCAATATCAAATACTGTTTTACCCGGGGCGAACTCCATACCCTCCTGTCGGTAATAGCCGAATGTCACCGTCTCTCCCACCTCGATGGAGCCGGATTGCGGTTGCAATGACCCTGTTATAAGATTCAAAAAGGTACTTTTACCCACCCCGTTTTCACCAACAATTCCAACCTTCTCGTATCGGGCAAAATTATAGGTAAAATCGTTCAACAGAGAGTGCTCTCCATAGGAGTAATTAAGATGCTTACATTCAATAATCTTAGTTCCGAGTCTGGAGGTATGAACACTCATATTGAGTTTACGCTCCTCCACAACATTCATTTTTGCTCTCTCTTTCAGATCATAAAAGGCATCAATACGATATTTTGCCTTACCTGTTCTCGCACAGGGCGTACTTCTGATCCACTCAAGTTCTCTTCTAAAAAGATTTCTAGCCCTATCGGTCGCAGAATTCATATTGGCGATTCTCTCCTCTCTTTTCTCCAAAAAATTTGAGTAATTCCCCTTATACAGATAGAGTGCACCTCCATCCAATTCATAAATAGTATTACATACACGGTCGAGAAAATATCTATCATGAGTCACCATAAAGAGGGTACACTTGGATTTTTTAAGATACTCCTCAAGAAACTCAATAATCTCTATATCGAGGTGATTTGTAGGCTCATCAAGAATGAGAAAATCGGCCTCCTTCAATAAAAGAGAGGCTATCGCAACCTTTTTTATCTCTCCTCCGGAAAGTTCGGACATCTTTTTGGAAAGGTCATCCAACTGAAGCGAGGAGAGTATCTGTTTTATCTTTTGCTCAAAATCCCATCCTCCTACTCTATCCATATCGTTTATCGCACGTTCAAGGGCTGCCTTATTTTGAGAGGCCATTGCCCTATTATACTCCTTCACAACATTATATAAATCATCGGTTTTGGTAAAAACCTCCTGAAATATCGTATTTTGAGGATTATATTCATAATTCTGCTCAAGAAATGCGATAGTGATATCTTTCATAAATTTCACAGAACCGCCCGAATCGGAATGCTCTTTACCGGCAAGAAGAGAAAGCAGCGTAGTTTTACCTGTACCGTTAGGAGCAATCAACGCAATCTTGTCGCCCTCATTTATATTAAAATAAACCCCATTAAAGAGCACTTTGGTCCCATAGGATTTGCTTATATTTTCTACTTGTAAAAAACTTGGCATAATCTGCAAATATACTAAAGAGAATTATAATTGACTATCTTTGCGCCCATGTTATACGAAAAATACAAACCATTTTATAAAAGAAATTTCAATCTTGCCGTGCCAGTTATGATAACACAGGCGGGGCAGATGGTGGTACAAATCGCCGACAATATAATGGTAGGACATTTGGGAACTACAGAATTTGCAGGAGTATCGTTCGCCAATGTAATTTTTATGATTGGCATGGTATTTACCATCTGCTTTACTCAAGGACTCACACCCTATGTAGGTCAGAATTACGGCAGAGGTAACCACCGAGATATGAAGGCCTATCTGCAAGACTCTTTTATATTGAATCTCATTATCTGTCTTTTCGTACTCACCCTAATGACACTGATTGTACCATTTATGGATCAAATGGGTCAGGACCCGAAAATTCTCCTCTATGCAAAACAATATTATTTGTACTCACTTGTCTCCTTGATTCCTACTGTTCTCTTTTTTACAATGAGAAACTTCTCGGAAGGGATAGGAATTACCAAATATGCCATGTATATCACAGTATTTGCAAACTTATTGAATATACTGCTTAACTGGCTGCTCATCTTCGGCAAATGGGGCTTCCCATATTTAGGAGTCTCAGGAGCAGCAATAGCCACCCTTATCAGTCGAATAGTAATGGTTATTCTCTTTGCATATATTTTCTTTAGAATAGAGGCATATACAAAATTTACAAAGATTAAGATTATACCCTTTATAGACCTCGACAAGATGAAAAAGCTCTTTAATACCTCAATACCAATTGCTTTTCAGGGACTGGTAGAGGTAACGGCATTCGGTCTTACGGGAATAATGGTAGGATGGATTAACAAAGAATCTCTTGCCGCATATCAGATCACAAATACATTGTCTACACTCTCCTTTATGATTGCTCAGGGAATTGGCGTTGCGGCAACAATAACTGTATCGCATCAGTTCGGAGAGAAAAACTATTCCATGGCAAGAAATGCCGGATTTGCCGCCACACACCTTGCGGTTCTTTTTATGGGAACAGCTGGTATAATATATATACTCTTTAGAGGCTATATTCCTATGATTTTCACCTCAGATGATGCGGTAATTGAGCTTACTGCCAAGATGTTGATCATATCGGCAGCTTTTCAGGTATTTGATGCTACACAACTCTCCGGTTTCGCAGGGCTAAGAGCTCTCAAAGATGTCAAGATACCACTATTGTTTTCTACAATCTCCTACTATTTTATCTGTCTTCCGCTAAGCTATTTTTTTGGCTTTATACTCGGAATTGGAGCGGTTGGAGTTTGGCTCGGCCTTCTGTTCGGACTGATATTAGTTGCAATTGCGAGCCAATACCGGTTTCATAAGTTAACATTGAGACTAATCAAGAACTCAAATGAATCCATCGGAGATTAAATATATAATTGAAAATGAGAACTCAGAGACCTCAAAACTTCTTTTAAGCAGAAGAAGTGAAGAGATTGACCTACCGCTCTGCGTAAAGTGCATACAGGCAAGAAAAAAAATGAAGATAAAGGTACCTCTCTGGTATTCCGTTCCCTCGCTTGTCTACCCGTTCTCCCTCTCTGTAGAGCAATGCAGTTCACAATCGTCTGCCCTCTATAAATACTCAATCGCAAAGAGGATAATAGAGCGAGTGAAAAGAGAGTTTCCCGCTTCCGTGCAGAATAATTACTATAGAAATATTGCAGATATAACAGGAGGAATGGGAGTAGACAGCTATTTTATCTCAGATGCCGCAGAGAATCTTTACTATTTTGAAAAAAATAAAGAGTTGAGTGAAAGCGCCGCATATAATTTTGCCGAACTCGGTAATCAGCGTATAATCGTAAAGAACCTCGATATAGAGGGGAATGTCGGGGTACTTGAGGGTAAAGAGTTGGCTCTTATCTACGCCGACCCAGCAAGAAGAGAGTCTGCCGAAAAACAAAAACACTATACAGGAATTACAGCGGCCGGTAAAATGATACTAATAGACGATTATGAGCCTAATATAATAGAACTAAAAGAGGAGTTATTTAAATATGCGCCTTATCTTCTGCTGAAAATCTCCCCCATGGCAGATATTAAACTAAACTTAAAATTATTACCTGAAACAACAGAGATTCATATTGTCTCAGTTAATAACGAATGTAAGGAGCTGCTTTTTCTTCTTAAAAAAAACTCCGAGGAGGGCAAAAACGGAACAATATATAAAGGGAAAGATGAGACAACACGGGAGGAGAAAAAACAGACAGAGGTTGAAATAGACGCAATAAACATTATAGAAGAGGGTAAACAAGGGAGACAAAGTTCCTTCAAATTTACCTATTCGGAGGAGGCAAATTCCACTGCGGATTATTTTGAGATAGACCCGAACGATTACCCCAATGCACAAGGCGACTCTTATAGCAAAAGTAGCAAGGCTCTTATTCTTTTGGAACCTAATAAATCCCTACTCAAGGCAGGTGCCTTCAAAACTGTTGCCCGCAGGTACGCAATAGAGAAAATTGCCCCAAGTACACATCTATATACAACAGATGCATACCGCAAAAATGAGATGTTGACAGACTTTCCGGGTAAAGTATTCTCCATAGAGGCAATATATAGCTTTAATCACAAGACAATAAAATCATTACAAAAGACCCTCTCCAGGGCCAACTTATGCGCCCGTAATTTTCCTCTCAACACCAATACCCTCAGACAAAAGATGAGAATTAAGGAGGGAGGTGAGGATTATCTCTTCGCCATAACATTAAACTCAGGTGAAAGAGTTATAATTCACGCCCTTCACCTGAGTTAATATCTCTTCTATAGAGCAAAGAGACTATCTCTTTTTAACCTCATTTCTTAGAAGAATTATAGGAGCCTCTTTACCGAGAAGATGATTATACCAGAAGAGATAGTCACCTTGATTAGAGTGCAAACCCTTCATACCTCTATATCCATGAAACTCTCCCGGGTATAACATAAGATCGAACTGCTTGCCCGCATTCTGAAGCGCGTTAATAAGTTGCATGGCATTTTGCATATGAACATTATCGTCGCTGGTCCCGTGAGTTATCTTCAGATAATTTGTAGAATCTCCTTTATATGAGGAGACAAAATCCATAAGGCAAGTATTTTTGTAACCGGCAGGATTATCCTTAGGAGAATCCATATAACGCTCTGTATAGTGAGAATCATACAAAATATAATCATATACACCGCCACCGGCAATACCGTAAGGGAAATAGTTACCATAACGAATAACAGCAGTACTTGTTACAGTACCTCCGAAAGAGAAACCTGTTATTCCTACCTTCTCCCTATTTACATAAGGACGTTTATATAACTCTTTCATCCAAGCAATGTAATCTGCAAGCTCAACTGTAACGAAACTTCTATACATTGCATTAACACCCTCTTTACCGCAATGCCCGGCTGCTCTGTGATCCATTGCAACCTGTATAACACCTTCATTAGCCCACCATTGGGTACCTTCCCCCACTCCTCTCCATGTATCCATGACTGTTCCGCTGTTAGGACCACCATAAATAGAGACAATCACCGGATATTTCTTTGTGCTGTCCATATCAATAGGTAGAATAATCTCGGCCGGAATAGTAAATCCATCAACATTCATATAAAGCATCTTTGTCTTTGCAATCTTGTACTGATCAAATTTCTCCCCCTTCAAATCATACAATACCTTCACATCCGTACCCTTCTTTCCAATAGTAAAGAGGCCTACACGAGTAGGAGTCTCCGAATTGGAATATCTGGCAATAAAGTGTTTATTATCGGGAGAGAGATAAACATTGGTAAAATTATAAGGTCCTGTAGAGAGCCTTGTGATTTTTTTTGTTTTAAGATCTACCTTATAAAAATCATTACGGGTACTGATCTCTCTTCTCGCTGTAAAATAGATAGCTTTGCCCTTTTGATCGAGTTTTAGAATATTTACACCCCAATTCCTGCCCTCGGTAATCTTCTCTAACCTCTTACCATCGAACGATTGAAAATAGATCTGTTCCCACATCTCAAAATCCCTTATCATATAAAAACCATCAGCTGTAAAGACCATCTGATCTGGCCAATCAATCCATGATTTTTGAACCTCATTGTAGATCTTCTCTTTAGAACCGTTAACAGGATTGACCGAAAATATAATAAGATTATTCTGTTCTCTCGGCATCCACGGAATCATCATACGAGTACCTTCGGCATTCCAAAACGGAATCCCGAAATACTGGTCATCGAGAGAGTTAAAATCGGCCCAAACTGTTGCCGCAGCAATCTGTTCGGTTGTTTTTGAAACAAAACCACCGGTCTCTACAAAACCTATTTTTACCGTAGGATTATTATCGCCTGCCTTAGGATAATGAGTTTCGGTTATAAAACCGGCCTTACCTCTCGAATCATAAATTGGGAACATAGGTACTTTGGTATCGTCAAATTTATAATAGGCAAGAGTTTTACTATCGGGACTCCACCAGAAGGCTTTGTATCTCGACGATCTGCCCAGAATTTCCTCATAATATACCCATGAGGCCCAACCGTTAAGGATAAGTTTGGTTCCATCGGAAGTTACAGCTTTTTCTACACCCGATGCAACATCATAGAGATATAGATTATTATCGGCACGGGTATAGGCAATCATAGATGAGTCAGGAGAAAAGGTATAATTTCTAACCTCTTTGAAATTATTCAACGTCTTGAATCTTTCCAGAGCCGCACTTACGACTTTAGATTCCTCTCTCTTCTCAACAGGTGTTGTGACACCGCTTTTTAAATTATACAATAGCTGAGTACGCTCTTTACCATATTTCAATAACAGAACGTTCTCATTATCTTGCCATTGTAGAGGATATACAACATCATTTAGAACTCCATCTGGTAATTTAAGAATCTCCTCCTGAGTGAATTTAGTTTGCGCCTTAGCGTCAGACCCGATGAAAGCGGGTACAATGGCAAATGCACACACAATAGAGAGTGAAACACAATTTGCCACAGCTTTTATTTTAAAAAATTTATTAATCATTACTGTACAATTATTTTAGTGAAATTTTCAAGCTAAATTACCCATAAAAAAGGAATAAGCCAAAAGAAAAGAGCACTATTATTTGCCAGTAAAAAAAAGATCTTTAAAATTTACAAGATACACTCTCTCTATACCCCTCGTAATAGCCGTATAAAGCCACTTTTTATCATCGATGGTAATATCATCATTCCAAAAACAATTATCAATAAAGACACATTTCCATTGACCTCCCTGCGATTTATGACATGTAATTGCAGCTGCATATTTAATCTGAAGCGCATTAAAATAGAGATCTTCGCGTACGGCCTTCATACGATTCCTCTTACCTTTAATTGTGTTATAGTCTTCATAAACAGCATCAAAGAGAGCTTTTTGCTGCTCCTGACTCAGTGCCGGAGAGGTAGACATAAGGGTATCGAGAACTATCTTTGCAGTGATCTCCACATTATTATAATCGGGAAAAGCAAGAGTAGCAGTAGCAAAATGGAGACCATACCGCTCCTCATAATGAGATATTTTCATTAACTCGGCAACGTCACCATTCGCAATAAAATCGAGTTCGGGTATATTTTCCAGAAATTGATAACAATTCTTCACAATCATCAACTTGTCTCCCTTTGAAAGTTGCTCCTCCTTAAAGAGAACACTTTGTCGTATTCCCATATTATATCTATTCGCTCTATTATTTGAGCGGCAAAGAACAACCGTATCATCAGGGCCGTATTTATCCATCGCATCACCTATACATTCAATTAGATCCCCCCCGGTTATTCTGCTGATATCCTCATACTCCTCCACATTAAGTTTAATTAGAGAATCATCCTCATTCTCTATCTGGTTCCTGAGTAAAGTGGCGTTTTTTAATATACCGCTCTCCTTTTCCTGCCTTACCACACTGCGCAAGGTGGCTGTAACAGGAGTAACATAACGTTTAAGATAGTCGGGGTCGAGTGCCGGACTTTTATCCATACCTATCGGAGGCAATTGTGCGGGGTCGCCCATAAGAATAAGCCTATTGCTACTCTCCTGTCTTACATAGGAGATTAGATCATCGAGAAGATCCCCGGAACCAAAGAGCGAGGAGCCGGAATTATAACCATTTGTAAGCAAAGAGGCCTCATCTACAATATAGAATGTGTTTTTAGAGTTGTTAACATCAAGAGTAAATTGTCCAATTCCGTCTTTCAAAGATTTCTGTCTGTAAATCTGCTTGTGGATAGTCTTTGCACTTTTACCGGTATAATTGGTCAAAACCTTGGCTGAGCGACCTGTTGGAGCTGTAAGAATATATTTAAATTTTAGTGTTTCAAGTACCCCGATAAAGGCTCCTATAGCGGTTGTCTTACCTGTGCCAGCATAACCGCTTATCATCATAAGCCACTTTTGCGAAGGGTCGTCCATTACAAAAGCTCCAAGCATCTCGAATAAGTTTTTTTGACATTCTGTCGGAACGAAATCAAGTTTTTTGATCATGGCCTCTTTAAGAAATTTTTCAGCAGCCATAATCTATCTCCATTTATAAATAAAGCAAATAAGCAGAAGCGAATAGATCTCGAGACGGCCTAAGAGCATCTCAACCGAAAGAAGCAATTTACCCACTGCCGGAAAAGCAGAATAGTTAGCAAGTGAACCTATAGAACCGAATCCGGGGCCGACATTACTCATATTGGCAAGTGAACCGGAAAAGGCATCCATAAAATTAACGCCCATAATTGAGAGTAAAACCGTAACAATAAAGACAATAAGAATATATAAAACAATAAACAAAGTGACTGAACCGGCCATCTCATGCTCTATTATATGCTTACCTACCCTGATAGGAATAACCGCATTGGGGTGAATTGTCTTTTGCATCTGAGCCTTGAGCGTTTTAAAAAAAATCAATACTCGATCAGATTTCAAACCTCCCGCAGTTGATCCGGAACAAGCACATTGGAACGAGAGGTAAATAAGAAAAAGTATTGCGACATGCGGCCAAACAGAGGTATCTGTAGTAGCAAAACCGGTTGTAGAGGCGTAAGATATCACCTGAAAGAAGCTTTGTCTCAATGCCTCGGACCAGCTATTGAGCTGTCCGGTAATCAGCAAATCGGCTGAAACAACAAAACCTGCAATGAGCAAGGTCGCAGTATAAAACTTTGTTACGGATGATTTAAAAATATTTGTAGTTCGGCCTATAATAGTTGCATAAAGAAGTCCGAAATGAAGGCCGGATAGATACATAAATATCATAATAATGAGCTCTATCGGAAAAGAGTGAAAAGATTTTATAGACTCGTTTCTTGTACTGAACCCTCCTGTAGAGACTGTTGAAAAGGCATGATTGAGAGCATCAAAAAAGTTCATACCCGCTAACATTAAACAAATAGTCTGAATTACAGTCAATCCGACATATACATAAGAGATTACCTTGATAGTCTCTTGTGTCTTGAATTTATAATTCTCCTTAGATAAAGCTGAAATCTCCACTTTACTTAGCCTCATTCTGAAAACACTCACGGTAGGTAATACAAAGAGCATAAAAACCACTACTCCTATACCTCCGAGAAAATGCGTAGAGGAGCGCCATAATAACAGACCTTTTGGAACTGCCTCCACATTGGTAAGAATAGTAGCACCTGTGGTAGTATAACCTGAAACACTCTCGTACCACGCGTTAACCAAAGAAAACTCTCCTCCCCACAACAAATAGGGAAGCATACCAAAGAGGCAACTCAACACCCATGAAAAGACTATTATTGTAAATCCCTCTTTGATATCTATATCGGATTCGTTTCGCACAAAAATAAGAGGAAAAAGCCCAACTGTCATGGTAATGATACCGCTTAAAAGCAATGGAGAAAATGCGGAGTCGAAATCATATATCATTGAGGTAAAGGCCCCAAAGAACATGAAGCAGGCATTAAACACAAGAGCAATACCAATGTTTCTCGAAACTACGCTTACATTCATTTTAAGTGGATTATTAAGATCTTTTTATATAGATTATTCTTCAAAGCCCTTACTCTTCTTACGCAAAAAAGTCTTATTGGCATCAATGATCTCCCGTATATTACTATTCAAATCTGTAAGTTCATCATCACTGTCGATATTTACATTATAGGACTTCCTGTATGAGATATAATTTTTGATTCCCTCAATCATCTTAAGGAGAGGAGAAATAAAATAAAAATTCACAAAATAGTTAAATAATAAGACAAGTATCAATCCTATACTTACCGCCACAACTCCGGGCATAATACTTCTATAAAAGCTCTCACTTAAATTCTGAGAGTTAGCAGAAAGTGCCTTTTGAGAGATATGAGTCAACTTCTGAATATATTCTCTGAGTTGAGTATAAATTGGGTAAAGTTTACCAAAATACCAAGTACGCCTGTTCTGATAATCAGATTGCCATATAACTTTCACATTCTTAGCAGAATGCACATAAGCAGTGTAGGCAAATAGAACCGAATCAGCCATATTCCTCTCCTCCTCGGTTGTATATTTGTCCCTTACTCCTGCAAGATAGGTAGCAAAACGGTCGTCCTTAGATAAATCAGGTATATGAAGCAATGTATCATTTCCTATATTTTTAAGAAAGGCATAATTATACTCATCTGTCACCTCTAAAAGAAGTGAAGAGGTATTTATGCTGGCAATATTATCCGATATGAGATTAGAGACAGACCTCCTCATATTGATAAACTCATATACCGAAATCAAACCGGAAAACAACAGAATTGTTGCAATAATCACAAATCCGAGAGATATTTTTCTTCTTATTCCCATATATGTTAACAATCATTATTAATCGCGTACAAAGGTACTAATTTTTACCAATAACAATTCCATCTGCATAGACTTTGTTTCACTCCCGGATTGGAGTTTCAATAGAGAAGAGTACAATTTCCGGGGGGATATGATCTTTATATTAAAGCAGACTGCCCGGAAAATACCGAAGAGTCTGCTTTAAATTAGTTATTAGTTAAATCTATTGAGCTTATCTCTCAATAAATATCAATTTAACAAGAAATTATTTAACGGTCGACATATATTTAACCATCTCAAGAATCTTGTTTGAATATCCCCACTCGTTATCATACCACGATACAACCTTTACAAAGGTAGGGGTAAGTTGAATACCTGCTTTCGCATCAAAGATAGAGGTGCGGGCATCGGTAAGAAAATCTGATGATACTACAGCATCCTCAGTATAACCGAGAATTCCCTTTAACTCCTTTTCGGAGGCCTGTTTCATTGCATTGCATATCTCATCATATGTAGTGGGTTTGGCAAGATTAACTGTCAAGTCAACTACCGAAACATCAATAGTAGGAACTCTGAAAGACATACCGGTAAGTTTTCCATTCAACTCGGGAATAACTTTACCAACAGCCTTGGCAGCACCGGTAGATGAAGGAATAATATTCCCAGCAGCTGCTCTACCACCTCTCCAGTCCTTTGCGGAAACACCGTCAACAGTCTTTTGTGTTGCAGTTGAAGAGTGAACAGTTGTCATTAAACCATCTACTATACCAAACTTATCGTTAAGTACTTTTGCAATCGGAGCAAGACAATTTGTTGTACATGATGCATTGGAAATAATTGATTGACCAACATATTTCTCCTGATTAACACCATAAACGAACATAGGAGTATCATCTTTAGAAGGAGCCGACATGATTACACGTTTTGCACCTGCCTGAAGATGGGCTTCTGCTTTCTCTTTTGTAAGGAAAAGGCCTGTTGATTCAACAACATATTCTGCACCAATTTCACCCCATTTAAGATCAGCAGGATTTTTCTCTGCTGTAATTCTGATAGCGTTGCCGTTTACAACAAGTTTACCCTCCTTAACCTCAATAGTACCGTTGAATTTTCCATGCATTGTATCGTATTTGAGCATGTATGCCATATATTCAACATCGATCAAATCGTTAATAGCAACTACCTGGATATCGTCTCTTGACTGAGCTGCTCTAAACACAAGACGGCCAATTCGGCCAAATCCGTTAATACCAATTTTAATTTTGCTCATTTTACTTATTTTTTAATAAAATTATACTCTCCTGTCACTTTAATTCTTTTATCAAATAGCATGCAAATTTAGTCATTTTTCTAAAATTAGCTATCTTTGTCACACATTATTATCAATAAATTTCAAAAATGCAAAATAAGCCTCTAAAAATACTTCTTACCAACGACGACGGATACTTTTCAAACGGAATAAAGACACTTGCACAATTACTTGTAAAATACGGAGATGTACTGTGTATAGCGCCAAAAGATGTTCAATCTGGAAAGTCTACGGCAATTACAATGGAGAACCCTCTTAAGCTTAATTTAATATCTGACGAAATGTCAGAAAATGGACATAAATTAACCTTTTATTCTCTTACCGGAACTCCAGTTGATTGTGTAAAACTCGCGATGGTAAAATTCTTTTGCGACCAAGCTCCGGATGTTATGGTATCGGGGATAAATCACGGCTCAAATGCCTCGGCCGCCGCCATCTATTCAGGCACACTCGGAGCAACAATAGAGGGCACTATATACGAAATTCCATCAATTGGTTTCTCAATTGATTCACACGATCCGGAGATAGATTTGTCTCCTATCACTGAGAATTTCGACAAACTATTCACAAATTTTCTGAATTTTCCTCCTGCAAAGGGGGTCTATTTAAATGTCAACTTTCCTAATATAAAACCCGCTATGATTAAAGGGATACACTTTGCCGCACAAGGAAGGGGAAGATGGACCAAAGAATTTAACACACTGCAAGACCCTCACGGTAACGAGTGCTACTGGATGAGCGGATCTTTCTTGGATCAAGAGGATAGAGAGGAGATGGGAGACCATAAATTGGTACAAGAGGGATATATCTCTATTGTTCCTCATAAAATTGACACCACCGATTATTCAGAAATAGACAGACTTAAAAACTGTTGGGCAGTATAAAACCAAAGGGAAATAGGACTCTTACATTATAACAGTATGAAATATTATCTCATTGCAGGAGAGGCATCGGGCGACCTCCACGGCTCCAATCTGATTAAGGGAATAATAGAAAAAGACCCTGAAGCAAGAATCAGAGCATGGGGTGGAGATCTTATGCAAAAGGCCGGGGCCGTACTTGTAAGAGACTATAAGGAGAGCGCTATAATGGGCTTTTTAGAGGTACTCACCAACCTTAGAAAAATAATAAACAACCTCAATACCTGCAAAAAGGATCTATTGAGTTATGATCCAGATGTCGTGATACTCATAGATTATCCCGGATTTAATTTCAGAATAGCTGAATTTGCAAAGGAACATGGTTACAAGGTCTTTTATTATATAGCGCCCAAGGTATGGGCATGGAAAGAGAACAGGGTACATAAACTGCAAAAATTTGTTGACAGGCTTTTTATCATTTTCCCCTTCGAAATTGATTATTTTAAAAAATGGGGTATCAATGCCGTCTATCGCGGTAACCCCCTACTCGATAGCATCAGCGGCTATCCTTACCTAAAGGAGAGCAAAGAGGAGTATATAAAACGTACTGTTGATAAGCGCGTTATTCTAAGCAACTCCGGACTAAAAGAGAAGGCAACTATAGCCTGCCTTGCCGGAAGCCGGAAGACAGAGATTAGCTATCTTCTCCCAAGAATTGTACAGACAGCAGTAGCAATGCAGGAGTATAAATTCATTCTTGCCTGCGCACCTGCAATCGAAACGGAATACTATAAAAAAATCATCTTTTCCGAACTTCAAAACTCTTTAAAAAATAGGCATAACGTTAGTGGCAAAACGAGCACAATAGAAAACCTGTGCAATTTAGAGATGGTAAGCGGAGAGACCTATTCTGTTATTCTAAATGCCGATGCTGCAATTATCTCCTCAGGTACTGCAAGTCTGGAGACTGCTTTGCTTGGAACACCGCAGGTTGTATGTTACGGAGGGAGCGAAATATCCTTTGCAATAGCAAAACATTTTGTAAAACTAAAATATATAAGCCTTGCCAACCTTATTCTCAACAAGCAAATATTCAAAGAGTTATTACAACACAATTGCACACCGGCAACTATCTCCGCCGAACTACTAAAAATACTGAACGATAAGACCTATAGAGCCACAATGCTTGGCGATTATGAAGAGGTAAGAATAGAGCTCGGTGGCAAAGGGGCATCCGGTAGAATAGCCGAGGCAATGATTGAGGAACTAAATAAGCAATAATAAAGATGTTAATTCACGCGTACAAATTTGAGGGAGCCGGTAACGATTTTGTTATCATCGACAACAGAGAGGAGAAATATAATCTCACAAATCTCCAAATAAAACAGCTTTGCGACAGAAGATTCGGGATTGGAGCAGATGGTTTAATGCTGCTCGGAGGGCATAATCAATATGATTTCTCCATGAAATATTATAACGCAGATGGAAATATCGGAACAATGTGCGGAAACGGTGGAAGATGTCTTGTTGCTTTTGCCGCAAAAATGGGAATTACAAGCTTTGAATTCTCCGCTTCGGACGGCTATCACATTGGAGAGATTATTGAACAGAGGGAGAACACATACACTGTTAAATTAAAGATGAACGATCTTAGTGAGATAATCGAATTCCAGCATTGCGGAAAAATAGTAGATTATACCCCTAACGGCGAATATAGAGATATTTCCAATACTGATATTGCCGGAAGAGAGAGTAACGAGAAGGCCTATTTCCTTAATACAGGCTCACCTCACTATATAGAATTTATCCGCAATATAAAGCAATTTCCCGTAGAGAGAGTTGGTAAATTCTGGAGATGGCATCCATCGTATAAAGATGGTACCAATGTCAATTTTGTTGAGATAAACAAGAGTAATGGGAATCTCGACGGATCACTCTTTGTACGCACATACGAAAGAGGCGTAGAGGCCGAAACTTTTGCCTGCGGAACAGGCGTTACAGCCTCTGCAATTGCAGCATTCAAGTATCAAATGAAGGATAAAACCGACTCGATAAAGAGCGGACGCTACGAAATAGAGACCTTGGGTGGCTCACTAAGAGTAGAATTTATCTATAATCCGGAAAAGCGGAAATATACCGATATTTATCTTACCGGTCCCGCAAAATTCGTATTCGAAACAACAATAGAGATTTAATCAATAATTTCTTGCACCGAAAATATCGGTACCTATTCGAACATGAGTAGAACCACATTCTATGGCAATCGGATAGTCATTACTCATTCCCATAGAGATGATTTTAAAATCCGGAAGGGAGGAGCCATAGCTATTTTTAATCATCTCGAACAACTCCTTCAGTGAGGTAAATTCCGCCCTGATTTTCTCCTTATCCTCCACAAAAGAGGCCATACCCATTACTCCACAGATATTAATATTTTCAAAATCGGCCGCCTTCTCTACAATTTGCAAAGCCTCCTGCGGGCTGAATCCCTGTTTGGTCTCCTCGCTTGCAATAAAAATCTCAAGAAGGCAATTAATCTTAAGATTATGGGCTCCGGCATACCTGTTAATTTCTACCATAAGTTTCTCTGTATCGACAGAATGGATTAGAGATACATAGGGTAAGACCATCTTCAGCTTGTTGCTCTGTAAATGACCGATAAAATGCCATTGAATAGTGTCGGGAAGGGCGGGGACCTTAGCTGCAAGCTCCTGCGGCCTGCTCTCGGCAAAAATTCTCTGTCCGGCATTATAGGCTTCAAGTATCTCTGAGGCCGGGTGAAATTTGGAAACTGCCACCAGCGTTACAGCTGACGGCAGTTCACTCTTAATTTTATTTAAATTCTCTTTTATCATAATTAACGCCCTTTGTTCTTCATCTGCTGTTGCTGCTGCTTGTACATTTCGTCGAGTTTCTGTTGAAACTTGGATTTCTTTGTAGTCTTTGCCGTAGCAGCCTTAGCCTGAAGTTTGGCATAAAGAGCCTTTTCATCTATAAAATATCTTCTTATAACCCACGTCTGAGCAATAGTAATAAAGTTTGAAAGCATATAGTAGTAGCTCAATCCGCTTGAGAAATTATTACAAAGCACAAGAAGGAATATAGGCATAAAATAGAGTTGCATATATTTCATTCCGGCCATTTGAGAATTTGACGGCATCTGGTCCATGGTAAGTTTGGAATAGAAATACATAGAGACGGCCATTAATAAGGCAAAGAGACTCACATGGTCTCCGTAAAGCGGAATAGTGAACGGCAGATTCAAAATAGAATCGTAAGTACTCAAATCCTGCGCCCATAAAAATCCTTGCTGCCTCAACTCAAATGAAGCCGGGAAGAAACGGAACATAGCAAAGAGTATCGGGAATTGAAGCAACATTGGAAGGCATCCTCCGAACATACTTACTCCCGTCTTCTTATAGAGCGCCATTGTCTCCTGCTGTTTTTTGAGAGCATCCTCCTTTTTAGGGTATTTCTCGGCAATCTTGTCTATCTCCGGTTTAAGAACCTTCATCTTTGCAGATGACATATAGGATTTTAATGTAAGCGGAGAGATAACAAGTTTAATAAGAATGGTTAGAATCAAGATAATAATACCGTAGTTAGAGATAAACTTGCTTAGTAGATCAAAACAGTTGATAATAACAACTCTGTTTATCCACCCGATAAGCCATCCTCCCAGCGGAACAATCTTCTCAAAATTATGACCGTAACTTTTTAAAAGTTTAAAGAGGTTGGGACCATAATAAAATTTAAAGGGAATATTTACCTCGTCGGAAGAGGCATACTCAACCTGCATATCGGCCGTACAAGTCATCAAGTTTCCCGACTTATCCGTTTCGGGATAGAATTGCTGTTTGAGATCTCCTGCCGTAAATGAATTCTCAGCCAATAAAATAGCGGAAAAGAATTGCTGCTGGAAAGCAAACCATTCAACTCTTGTCTTAAGCTCCTTCTCAGCCGAAGCCTTTCTTAACCCAAGATTCTCAACCGATTTTTCATTAGGAAATTTATAATCTACAGTCGAATAGTTCTTTTCATTATCATAACCCTTCTCTAATCTCGGTACATTCATTTTCCAATCAACCCCTATCGCAGTCACATTTTTAGGAATGAACTTATCCATTCCCTTCATTCTAACATTAAAATCCAACATATAACTATTCTTCGGTAACTTATATGAATGTTCTATGAAGGAGGTTTCAGAAAAATTGAGACGCATGACAAGCGTAGAGTCTGTCTGCTCAACCTTAGTATAGTAAAAATCGGCACTGTTTATCTGCTGATTAGCATATAAAGAGATCCCAAACTTACTCGAATTAGGCTTCATCAAATAGAGCCCGAGACTGTCGTAAGTATAATAATTTTTGATAAGGACTTCGTATGCCTGAGCCCCTTTATTTGTAAACTTGATTGAAACCTTATCGTTTTCAAGTTGATAGAACTCCTCAGCTCCCTTGCTTGCGACCTCAAGAATTGAGTCTTTATAAACCGGAGCTCCTCCGGCAACTAAGTCAGAATCAATCTTTTTAGTACTATCGGCAGAGATTGTTTTGAGAGTATCTCCATTAGCTATTTTAATCGAATCGGCAATTTTCGCCTCCTTAAAAGCCTTCACTTTGGCTATGGAGTCCGCAACAAATTTTACCCTCGCTTGTTCTTTATAGATTTTTGTATTATACCAGCTGAATCCTAATAAAATCGCCCCAATCAATACAAAACCTAAAATAGTATTCTTATTCATTAGCAGTTTTAAAACTAAAATTGTTTGTCTATTACTTTTATCTTCTCTTCAAGTTGAGCAAGTTCCTCTTTAGAGGTTGCTATCTTTTTCTCAATGTCTGCAATCAGTGCCTCTGCATTCTTAGATTTTGCAAAGAAGCCCATATTGTTTTCTAGCGTAGCAATATCCGATTCCATCCTTTTGTATTTCTGGAGAAGTTTATCGCGCTCAAACTTAAGAACTCTATCGCCTTTCACGGAGTTCTTCATATCATTAACTCTCTTCTTGAATTTGTTATACTTCTTCTCGCTGGCCATATTTCTTATCTCTCCAAAGTGAGAATTCATAGCCTTTTCAAATTCGGACTGAACATTATCCTTGTCCTTAAAGGGAACAAAACCAATTTCGTTATATTGCTGCTGGAAATCGCGCATAGCCGCAATATTCTCCTCCTGATCCTCAAGAGGTTGATAGGCTTTGACTTTTTCGATAAGTGCATTTTTAGCAATCAGATTTTCAGCGAATTTTTCATCGTCTCCTCCAAAATGTTTTGCCTTACTATCGAAGAAATGATCACAGGCAGCACGGAATCTTTTCCAAACAACATCGGATTGCTTACGGGCAACAGGGCCAACCTCCTTCCATACCTTCTGCAAGTTAATAAGTTGGTCGGTAACTTTCTTCCAATCCTCACTTTCCATAAGGGCCTCGGCCTGCTCACAAAGTTTTATCTTTTTGTCGAGGTTCTCCTGCATTACAGATTTAAAGTTGGCGTAATATTCTCTCTTTGAGTTGTAAAATTTATCGCACGCCGCACGGAACCTATCGTATATCTTCTGATTCTCCTTTTTTGACGCGAATCCTATCTTTTTCCACTCCTCCTGGAGATTTTCCATCTGCTTAGAACTGGCATTCCACTCATTGGACTCCTTTATCTCTTTTGAAGCAATCTCCTCTGCCTGAGAACAAAGCTCAGCCTTGGAGTCGAGGTTCTTTTTCTGCTCATCTTTAAGATTTTCAAAAAAATGCTGATGCTTTTTATTGATAGTCGCTGTAATGGTTTTGAATCTCTCCCAGATAGGCTCTCTAAACTCTTTTGCAACCGGTCCTATCTCCTTCCACTCCTCGTGAAGTCTCTGCAACTCCTTGAATGCATTAACAATGTTAGGCTCCTGTTCCAAAGCCTCTGCCTGCTCACAAAGTGCGGTTTTAGATTCTAAATTCTTTCTGAAATCGAGATCTCTGAACTCGTTGTTAATCTTTATGTAGTCATAAAATTTCTCAACAAGATGCTGATAACTATCCCATATCTCTTTGGCCTTCGCCTGAGGTACATTATTAATGGCTTTCCACCTCGATTGCAACTCTCTAAAGGCCGGAAAAGTATGGTTAACATCCTCCGCCTTATCTAAAAGTTCTTTCAATTCATTTATAATCTGCTCTTTCTTAACAAGATTCTCCTCCTTCACCTTCTCCATATCCTGTACAAAATTCGCTCTCTCACTCTTGTATTTTGTATAAATTTCTTTAAAGCCTCGCTCTATCTCTGCAAACGGATTATTCGAAACTGATTTTTCTATCTCCTCCTCCTGCAGCGGAGCGCCCTCTTTATCGGCAAACATACCAGAAGCTATCTTTTCCTTCTTCAGGACCTTGTAAAATGCAGCCTTTATTATCTCCGCATATTTGTAAAGTTCCTGCTGGTCTCCTCGCTCCAACATCTCCTGAAAAGATTGAATAATATCCTTTAGGCCCATATCGGAATAGTCGATTATACCATCTGCTTTAACCTCCGGCTGATCAGAAACTGCATTGGCAGAGACAGCGGAGTTATTTTCTTCTGTTACGCTCTTAACTGTGGAATCAACTGTCTGAACAGTAGTCTCCTCAATAGAAGCGGTAGTCTTGTTGTCCATAAAATATTTTTTTAGCCAATAAATTTATAAACCGCAAATGTAATTAAAAAAAATCGCTAAAAAAACACTCCCTCACCATTTTAATCTCATAAAATGACTAACTTTGCAACATTATGCGTATAGATATTATTTCTGCAGTACCTCAACTTTTAGAGAGCCCGTTAGGATACTCAATTGTACAAAGAGCTAAAGATAAAGGGCTTGTAGAGATTGCCATTCACGATTTAAGGGAATATGGCAAAGGAAACTACCATCAGATTGACGACTACTCATATGGTGGTGATTCCGGAATGGTCATGATGATTGAACCTATTTACACTCTAATTTCTAAATTGAAAAAGGAAAGGGACTACGACGAGATAATCTACATGTCGCCCGATGGTAAACTTATGGATCAACCTCTGGCAAATAAACTATCTTGTCTCAATAACATCATTATTCTGTGTGGGCACTATAAAGGGATAGATCATAGAATCAGAGAGCATCTTATCACCTCAGAAATTTCAGTCGGTGATTACGTGCTCAGCGGAGGTGAGATTCCGGCAGCAATAGTATGTGATGCGATAATTCGCCTTATTCCTGGCGCTCTTACCGATGAAACCTCTGCTCTGAGCGATTGTTTCCAGGATAATCTCCTCTCTCCCCCTGTCTACACAAGACCGGCTGAATTTAACGGGTGGAAGGTTCCAGATGTACTGCTCAGCGGCAATCCGAAAACAATTGCAACATGGCAGGAGGAGCAGGCCATTGAGCGTACAAAGTTGTTAAGACCCGGTTTATTATCGGCATCGGCTACAAAAGAATAAGATAATATTAATAATTTATCAACTTATACAGGTTAAAATTACATCTCAATAATTTTAACTACATTTGTACCGTAAAGTCAAATATACTATATGCCAGATAAGATTATCATAATTCCTACTTATAACGAAAAAGAGAACATAGAGAAGATGATTCGCACAATATGCGGATTGGAAGGCAATTATCATATCCTTGTAATAGACGATGGCTCTCCGGACGGAACGGCTGATATTGTCAAAAGATTACAAAAAGAGTATCCAGAATCCCTTTTCATTATAGAAAGGAGTGGAAAATTGGGGCTCGGAACCGCATATATAACAGGATTCAAGTGGTCTATAGAGCACAAATATAATTTCATATTTGAAATGGATGCCGATTTTTCACACAATCCGAACGATGTCCCAAAGCTATACCGTGCCTGTCTCGACGGAGCAGACCTCGCGATAGGTTCCCGTTACTGCAATGGAATAAGTGTAATTAACTGGCCTATAGGAAGAGTTATCATGTCCTATTATGCCTCCGCCTACGTAAGATTTGTTCTTGGGATGAAGGTATTTGATTGCACGGCCGGTTTTAAATGCTATAAAAGAGAACTACTAAAAAGTATAGACCTCGACAACATACGTATGAAAGGCTACGGATTCCAGGTCGAGATGAAATACAACACCTATAAATTGGGGTTCAAAATAAAAGAGGTGCCGATTATTTTTGTTGATAGGACTGAGGGAACCTCAAAAATGAGTTCAGGTATATTTGGAGAGGCCTTCTGGGGAATTATAAAGATGAAATTCCGTAGAATAAGGCCGGCAAATTCCATTAAAGATTAAACCCGTATAAATATATGGCAATTCTAATTAAAAACGGAACAATAATAAATGAAGGGCTGTCTTACTTAGGCAGCCTTTTAATTAAAGATAAATATATAGCCAAAATAATTAAGGGCTCTCTTACGGAGGAGGCAATAAAGACTGTTGGAGAGGTGAGCGAGATTATAGAGGCCGATGGTATGTTTATAATGCCTGGAGTCATAGATGATCAGGTTCATTTCAGGGAACCTGGCGCAGAAGAAAAAGCCTGCATTGAGAGCGAGAGCAAAGCAGCTGTACTGGGTGGAGTAACAAGTTTTATGGATATGCCCAATAACAATCCTCCGGCAACAGAGATAAAAATGCTTGAAAAGAAATTCAAAAAAGCATCCGAAGTCTCATATGCCAACTACTCCTTCTATCTTGGAGCGACCGATACCAACATTGATGAGATTAAAAAAGTAGATAGAGCCAAAGTATGCGGCGTAAAGGTCTTTATGGGTTCCTCAACTGGAAATATGCTGGTACAGAACCCCGACTCGCTCAAAAGAATCTTTGCGGAATCACCTCTTCTTATTGCCACACACTGCGAAGAGGAATCAATAATAAGAGATAATCTCCGGAATTCAGTGCAAAAGTTCGGAGAGAAGATCCCATTTTCCGAACACCCCTTAATCCGTAGCCGAGAGGCCTGCATAAAGAGCAGTTGTAAGGCAATGGAGCTTGCTGTCAAATACAACTCAAGACTCCATATTCTACACCTAAGTACAGCAGAGGAGATAGATAATCTGAAGGCCGTACAACAAAAAAACAAAAGAATAAGTGGAGAGGTATGCGTTCATTATATGTGGTTTAGCGACAAAGATTATGAAAAATTTGGCGGTTTTATAAAATGCAACCCCGCAATCAAGAGCGAATTAGATAAAAAGGCCATAATAAAAGGAGTGAAAGAGGGTATCGTGAAAGTTGTAGCCACAGACCACGCTCCCCATCTTAAAGAGGAGAAGACCAAACCTTATCAACAATGCCCGAGCGGTATGCCGGAGATCAGACACTCTTTACAAATGATGTTGGAACTCTCATCACAGGGAATATTTACAAAAGAAGAGGTAGTGGCACGAATGTGTCATGGACCTGCTGAATGTTTTGGAGTGGAAAAAAGAGGATTCTTAAGAGAGGGCTTTTACGCAGATATCGCGATAGTAAATCCAAACGAAAAGGACTCCCACTCTACAGCTCATCCCCCATATAAATGCGGGTGGAGTCCATTAAACGGAGTCACTTTCTGCTGTAGCATCGTACATACATTCGTAAATGGAACACAAGTTGTAAAGAATGGTAACCTTTTATCAAGGCCGGAAACCATGCCTCTACGGTTCACAAATGATACAAATGCGGGAGAGGCAAGAAAAAATAAGAGATAAATAGAAAACGGAGAGAGAGAGAAAATGACACAAAAAGGAAGCCCGCTGTTTGCAATCTATGTAGCAGCCATTTTTTCAATAACCCTGTGGGGATTTTCATTTTTATGGACTAACCAGTTGATCCATAAAGATATTCCAATATTCACCTTTATCTTTATAAGACTCGCCATTGCAGGAATACTTCTATTGCTATTCTCTAAAATAACCGGTAAACTTCAGAAAGTTGAAACAGCAGATTATAAATGGTTATTTCTAATGGCATTTTGTGAACCTTTCCTCTATTATATAGGAGAAAGTTTCGGTATGAAATCTACCGGCTCAGCTATAATTACAGCTGTCATAATCTCCACTATCCCAATTGTATGCTTTATATACGAAAGATTCTTTATAAATAAGAAGATGGGGATCGTAAAGATTTCCGGTATTATTATTACCCTACCGGGAATAATAATGGTAGTTGCCGACGGCAGCAAAATAACATTGGAACATTTTTACGGATTAGCGTTACTGATAATGGCTGTCTTTGCAGCTGTAGGATTCTCTGTATATGCTAAACGTCTCACCTCTAAATACAATAGTTTTACAATTGCGACATACCAGTTTTTGATTGGTGCAGTGCTGTTTTTTCCCACCTTTCTTACACACGGAATCGACGGCGTAAACAAAGATTTTTTTACGGCGGAGGTGATGATTCCGCTATTAACTCTCGCTCTCTTATGCTCCTGTCTCTGTTTTGTACTCTGGATAAGTGTAATAAGAAGAATAGGAATTACGCGCACAAATACATTTTCGGCCCTTGTACCGGCGATTTCAGCCATAGGAGCCTCTCTAATGGGAGATGAGATACTCTCACCCATCAGAATAGCAGGTATCGCCATTGTAATTATTGGAGTGATAATGGTACAGAGAGACTAAATATAACTCTCTCTTAACTTCATTACGAAATATACAGCTCAATTGGGCAAAAGGATTTATTTAAAAATAGAGGTCGGGTGTATTGCCCTACTTAACTGTATAATTCTAATATGGAGAAAGAATACATACGGGCACTACGAGATGGTAATCACAAAGCATTTGAAAAGATTTTCATCTGTTATTTCAAGCGAGTGAAACTCTTTATTTGTGGTATAATCAAATCTGAAGCCGATGCCGAGGAGTTAGCACAAGAGGTGTTCGTAAAACTATGGACTAATCGTGAAGCCTTAGAGATCGATAAACCTTTCGGTGGGTATCTTTATACGATTGCAAAAAACGCTGCTTTCAATCTCTTAAAACATAAATCTGTTAAACAATCATATGCCGAGTGCAATCATTTAGCAAACGATGTTGCCACCCCTGAAGAGGTGCTCTTTGCCCGTGAAATCAATTTACTAATTGAAATGACAGTTAGCGAAATGCCCATACAACGGCAGAAAATATATAGATACAGCAGAGAAAGGGGACTCTCCAACAGCGATATTTCAGAAAAATTAGGCATAAGCAAAAAAACTGTAGAAAACCAATTGAGTTTGGCTTTACATGAAATCAGAAAGATAATTTCCTTATTTTTTATCTTATTTTCTTAATCAGGTCGGGAGCATTGGCGCTGCAAGATGTAATATAGATAAAAGCAGCAAAAATGAGACTTAAAATACTCTATATACCATTGTGTTTATTGCTTGCAGTTCCGGCAACTGCACAAAATGAGACTATGAGAAAAGTACAGACAAAAGAGAAAAAAGAGTCTGCAATCAATACCGAGTCAATAAATAAAACAATCAAGCCAATTGGAAACAAGACAGAAACAATGTTGCCTTATTATAAAGAAAAAGAAGAAGAGAGAGCAATTGAGAGGGAATCAATTAGGCTTAAAATCTCAATTCCACATCAATACTACGGAAACAACGCCATCCTTCCATTCACCAATAAGATCTATTTTTATCTTGAGTCAGACAATAAACGCTACATTAATCTTACAAACTACAACCTCGCTTATCTCGCTATAGGATCTCAATTAAATAGTAACTTATCTCTTACGGGCGGACTAATTGCAATGAGACAGTATATGAATGCTTCACGTCAGGGGAGCGATCGTTCAGGAGTTAGGTTAAATCTAAACTACGCAATAACTACTCAACTTGCTTTTAAAATTTGGGGGGAATATATTACGGGGAGTTCTATCGATTCACCACTTGACAATCTACTTCCACAGACTGGAATAGGGAGCTCATTGATATTAAACCTCGGCGGAGGTTCACAACTCGACATTGGCGCTGAGTATCGAAAAGATGAAAATAAAGAGAAATGGAACTACAATGCGGGGGGTAAACTACAATTAAAATTCTAAGCAATGAAAAATTATATTTCCGAACTTATCACACGATATTTTATAAAACGACATAATTCCGATACTGAAATTAAGATACAGAAGTGGTTAATAGAGGATAACCAGCAGAGACTTAAAGAGATAGCCTTAATTAATATATGGAAAAATTTAAACAGTAAAGCAGATAAATCCGTTTATCGATCTCTTAAAGAGGTAAATCTTAAAATAGGACTGAAAAGTTCAAAAAGATGGTTTATGAGAGAGACACTGCTACGTTCAGCGGCTATATTAATTCCTTTGCTTACTATTATGGGTATTTGGTTAGATCAAAATACTCATATTGATACGATTGAGGTAGCTACTTATGCAGGAGAGCAGAAAAAAATTTGCTTGCCTGACGGTTCCACAGTATGGCTGAATGCCTGCAGCAAGATTAGTTATCCCAAAAAATTTAGCGATTCATTGCGACATGTCACATTAACAGGAGAGGCATATTTTGCAGTAGTGCATAATGAAAAAAAACAGTTCGTGGTTAATACCGAAGAGATCACAATCCGTGTATTAGGAACACAATTCAATATAAAAGCCTATCACGGCGATAAATTGGTAACCACAACACTGACAAGTGGAAAAGTTACAGTTCAATCGCCAAAAGAGAAATATACACTGAGCCCCAATCAGGAATTAATTTATAACACAATAGATGAAAGCACAGTTATTCAGGTGGTAACAGATAATTCTTATAAATGGCAGGATGGTTCATTAATATTTAATGAATTGACAATAAGTGAAATATTCAAGGAGTTAGAACGAAAATTCGGAGTCAAATTTACCTACCGGCAAACCAGACAATCAGAAGATAAATACTCTGTAAAATTCACAAATGGAGAGAATCTGACCCAAATACTCGATCTACTCAAAGAGGTCACGGAAGAGGGGTTTACATATACTTACGCTAATAATAATATTATTATAATAACAATAAAATGACGCATTCAAAAAGTTGCATATACCTGCTGTTGTTCTCTTTTGTCTACATTACTGCAATGGCACAGAACGATAAAATAGAGGTCAATGTAAAAAACTCAACCATTAAAGAGGTATTTGAACAGATTGAAGCGCAAAGTAAATATACAATTGCATATAATCTAACTAAGTTCAATACCGAAAGAAAAATATCTGTAACCCTTAAAAATAAACCTCTGAAAGAGATACTTGAAAAGATATTAAAAGGAAGCGGATTTACCTTCAAAATTAACAATAAACATATTGTAATCATACCGGAATCAAAAGAGAACAATGAGTATAAAAGAGAAAGGCCTAAACAAACTATTCGAGGAGTTGTAAGGGATGCTAATTCCGGCGAACCATTGGAATATACTACTGTACAAATCAATAATACAGCATACGTAGCAATTACCGATTCATTGGGGAGGTTTCAAATTTCCAATGTACCAATAGGAAGATACGATCTGCTGGTTTCATCGGCAGGATATAAGACTCTTTTTCTCAGAGAACAGCTATTAACCTCCGCAAAAGAGAGTTATAATGAAATCTCACTCCATGAAAAGGTATTAATGTTAAATGAAGTTATTGTAAGACCGGCTGTAAATAAACAACAACCGCTCAATTCAATGGCACTTGCGGGAGCAAGAATGTTCAGCGTAGAGGAGGCAAATCGGTTTGCCGGAGGATTTGACGATCCGGCACGATTAGTCTCTTCATTTGCCGGAGTAGCAGGGAACCTATCAAGCAACAGCATCTCTATTCACGGCAATTCACCGCAATTCCTGCAATGGCGGCTCGAAGATGTTGAAATTCCCAATCCAACACATTTTGCCGATATGACAGGATTGGGAGGTGGAATCTTTACGGCTCTAAGCAGCCAGGTTATGGGTAACTCGGATTTTTTTAATGGCGCATTTCCGGCAGAATATAGCAATGCCTTATCGGGAGTCTTCGATATGAAGATGCGTAACGGGAATAATCAAAAATACGAACATACAGTACAATTTGGTCTACTTGGGCTTGATCTGGCATCGGAAGGTCCCTTAAATCGGAAAAGAGGAAGTTCCTATCTCATAAATTATCGCTATTCCACAACAGGCTTGGTTAGCAGGCTCGTAGGGGAGATAAATCTAAAATATCAAGATATCTCCTTCAAGCTAAATTTACCTACTCGAAAAGCCGGAACATTTTCTATATGGGGATTGGGGCTAATAGATAAAAATAAAGCGCAGGCAAAAGAGAAGGAGGAGTGGAAAGATTATTCCGATCGTCAGAATGTTAAAACCGATTTGGCAAAATTTGCAGGCGGTTTTAATCATAAAATAAGAATTGGGAAAGAAGCCTACTTAAAAAGCTCGCTTGCTATAACCTATTCCAATACTAAACAATTCGTTACAATGTATGAGAAAGAGATAAACCTTCCTCCAACACCTATTGTAAAGATAAATAATGATGATTGGAATTTAGTTTTTAATTCCAGTATTAATAAGAAATTCAGTAGTCGGCATACGAACCGGACAGGTATTACTATTACAGGATTGTTCTATAATTTAGATTACAATTTAAGCCGGGAAATTATCCCTATTTTTCCTATCGAGCAGGTTGTAAAAGGAGATGGATCGAGTCTAATGATCTCTGCCTACAGTAATTCAATCTATAATATAACGGAGAAATTATCTACGAATGTGGGGTTAACAGCACAATTATTTACATTGAATAATAGATGGAGAGTAGAACCACGTCTCGCAGTAAAATATAGGGTAGCTCCAAATCACACTCTTTCTTTTGCATATGGACTACATAGCCGGCGGGAAAAACTGGATTACTATTTTGTGAAAATAAAAGGAGTATCTGTGAATAATAAACTTGATTTTGCAAAAGCTCACCACTTTGTTCTCTCATACGACTGGCAAATATCAAATAATACAGCTCTAAAAATAGAACCATATTATCAATATCTGTATAATATCCCGGTAGAGGAGGGAACATCATTCTCTGTAATCAATCACAATTTATATTGTTTAGATAAAGCCTTAGTGAACAAAGGCTACGGAAAAAATTACGGCATCGATATAACAATGGAACGTTACTTGGACAAAGGTTACTATTGGCTTTTAACAGGCTCATTATCTTATTCTGGATATAAGGGAGGCGATGGAGTTTGGAGAGACACCAAGTATAATCGCGGTTATATCATCAATGGTTTAATAGGCAAAGAATGGATAATAGGGAGACAAAAGCAAAATGTACTTAGTGCAAACATAAGATTAACCTGCCAAGGAGGAGACCATTTTACCCCAATTGACAGAGTTGAATCAGAGGGAAAACACGACATCGTATTTGATGAAACTAAAGCATTCAGCAAACAATTCCCGACAGCAGTAACATCGGATATTACTTTAAGCTATAAAATCAACAAAAAGAAAACCTCACATGAGTTCTCGCTTAAAGTTCTAAATATCGGGGGTTATACAGGTCAATACGGCTATATTTATAACGAAAAACTTCATACTATTGAGAAATTGAAGGTAATAGGGATACTTCCGAATATAAGTTATAAAATTATGTTTTAAGAAAGATATAATATGAAGTAATAAGCTATCCTTTGCGTTAATTGATTAGTTTGAGTTGTATTCTACCTCGCCTCAGGTCTACTCCTATCACCCTTACCTTTACATGCTGGTGCAATTTAACCACCTCGTTAGGGCTTGAGATAAATTTATCGCACATTTGAGAGATATGTATCAGGCCATTCTCCTTTATTCCGAAATCCACAAAGGCCCCAAAATTGGTGATATTAGTTATAATTCCCGGAACCTCCATACCCTCCTTAACATCCTCAATTGAATTAATATCATTAGCAAATTCCAGTACCTTTACAGAGGCTCTCGGATCTCTGCCCGGCTTAGCAAGTTCTTGCGCAATATCAGACAAAGTAAGCATTCCAATCTCTTCAGAAACATATCTATTAAGATCAATAGAATCTATCTTTTCTCTATTTCCGAGTAGTTCTGCAATAGAAACACCATTATCCGCCGCAATCTTTGTCACAAGAAAATAACGCTCCGGGTGAACGGCAGAATTATCCAAAGGATTTTTACCACCGGGAATACGGAGAAATCCGGCAGCCTGCTCAAACGCCTTATCACCCAGCCTCTTCACCTTTAACAATTGCGAACGGGAATCAAAAGCTCCATGATCAACCCTGTAATCTACAATATTTTGTGCCAACGCAGGTCCTATACCTGAAACGTATGAGAGAAGATGCTTGCTTGCAGTATTGAGATTTACCCCGACATTATTAACACAACTTACAACAACCTCATCGAGTTTCTCCTTAAGAAGATTCTGATCCACATCATACTGATATTGACCTATTCCCAATGACTTTGGATCTATCTTTACCAGCTCGGCAAGAGGATCCATCAAACGTCTACCTATAGAGACAGCTCCTCTTACAGTCACGTCATACTCAGGAAACTCCTCTCTTGCAGTCTCAGAGGCCGAATAGATTGAGGCACCATCCTCGCTCACGGAGAAGACCTTTACCTCGTGCGGAAAATGAATCCGTTTTATAAAAGCCTCTGTTTCCCTACCGGCAGTACCATTACCAATAGCTACCACCTCTATTTTATAAGCCTCTATCATATTGCTAATCTTCTTCATGGCAACTATCTTCTCATTCTGAGGAGGGTGCGGATAGATTGTATCATTGTGAAGCAGAGCTCCTTGAGCATCGAGACATACCACTTTACACCCTGTTCTGAATCCGGGATCAATAGCAAGAGTCCTTTTTTGTCCGACAGGTGCAGCAAGAAGCAATTGCCTGAGATTCTCCCCAAATACCCTGATAGATTCAATATCGGCTCTCTCTTTCGCGATTTTTATTGCTTCATTCTCAATAGAAGGATGTAACAACCTTTTATATGAATCATTTATGGAGTCGCATAATTGTTCATAGAGTGCATGTGAGGAGCAACGTTCACCCTTAAAAAAGAGACGCATAATAATCTTTTCGGGAATAGACTCCTCTATAGTCAACTTTACACTAAGAAGACCCTCATCCAGACCTCTTAACATAGCAAGAATCCTGTGAGCAGGTATTCTGCTAATTTCCTCGGAAAAGTCATAATAGTTACTAAATTTCTCTCCCTCCTCATCCTTCCCCTTAACCATTTTTGACTGAATTCGAGCAGACTTTACATAGTAGTTTCTAAGCTCGCTTCTTATCTCCTGACGCTCCGATAAATTCTCTGCAATAATATCTCTTGCTCCCTGCAACGCCTCATCAATAGTATTTATCTCACCCTTGACAAAATCACGGGCAAAGGAGTTAATATCATCAACATTCAAACTCATCATCCTCAACGCAAGAGGTTCTAACCCCCTCTCCTTTGCTATAGAGGCCTTCGTTCTACGCTTTGGCTTATATGGTAAATACAAATCCTCAACATCCTGAATCTCCACAGATTCCATAATTCGTTTCTCGAGCTCAGGAGTAAGTTTCTCCTGCTCGGAGATAGTTTTCAGAACAGACTCCTTACGCTTATCAAGTTCGGTAAAGGCTAAATAATAATGTTTCACCTCAGCTACCTGAACCTCATCGAGATTCCCTGTTGCCTCCTTTCTATAACGGCTTATAAAGGGTACTGTTGCACCTTCATCCAAAAGTTGCAAACAATGTTCAATCTGCCACTCCTTAACCGACATTTTGCCGGAAATATATCTTATATAAAGTTTGTTTGACATAGTAGATATTTTTAACTATTCCTGAGAAACCTGCTGTAATTGCTCCCTATATGCTGAAAAAATCTTAGACTTTGAGACAAAACCTATGTACAAGCCATTCTCATCCAAAACAGGCAAATTCCATGCATCGGTGTACTCGAACTTCTTCATCACACTCTCCATCTTCTCATTACAGCATACAGTTGCAGGAACAGGCTTCATATAGGTATAAATATGAGAGGTATCATATTTGGACTTATCAAACATAATCTCACGTACGTCATCGAGATAAACAACACCTTGCAATAGACCCTTATCGTTCACAACAGGAAAAATATTCCTCTTTGAAGAGGCAATAACCTTAATCAGTTCACTCAGATTCCGATTCATCTCAACAGGAGTAAAATCCGTCTCAATAAGCTGATCGGTTTTTAAAAGAGTAAGAACCGCCTTATCGGAGTCATGAGTAAGCAGATCTCCCTGTTTGGCAATACGTTTTGTATAGATAGAATATGATTCAAACAATCTTATAGTGGCAAATGAAACAGCAGAAGTTATAATAAGAGGCATGAGAAGCGAATAACCACCTGTAATTTCAGCAATAAGAAAAATAGCAGTCAGAGGCGCCTGCATTACACCGGCCATCAACCCCGCCATACCCACAAGGACAAAATTGGTCTCAGGGAGAGGAATGCCCCATAAATTCATTGTTCTAGCCACAATAAAGCCAAGAATACCTCCCATAAAGAGCGTAGGTCCAAACGTACCGCCTACACCGCCACCTGCATTGGTAAAGGACATGGAAAAGACCTTGAAGATAAAAACACATAGAAAGAAGAGAGGTACTACCCAATCTTTAAGTAGATAGCCACTTAAATACGTTGTACCTATTGCATCCCTGTAATTATCATTCAATAAATTGGTTAATGAGTCGTAACCCTCACCGTACAGAGGTGGAAATATAAATATCAAGAGACCGATTGAGATGGCAGAAAGCACCCACTTGAGATAGACGTTTTTAATAGAGTTTATCTTATCCTCCATCTTTAGAGTGGTCCTAATAAAATAGAGAGAACCAAAACCGCAAATCATTCCGAAAACGGCATAATAGGGAATATTATGTAGAGAGAACTCCGATATGGTATTCTGAAATGTTACCGCATTACCAAGAAAAAAATAGGAGACAGTAGTAGCTGTCACTGAGGAGACGACAAAGGGTAAAAGGGAGGTCATTGAGATATTGAACAACAATATTTCCAAGGTAAAAAGTACTCCGGCCAGGGGAGCTTTAAAGATTCCTGCTATTGCACCTGCCGCACCGCAACCTAAAAGAATAGTCATATTCTTGTATGAGAGGCCAAACAACCTCGCTATGTTTGAACCTATTGCAGCTCCAGTATAGACAATCGGAGCCTCCGCTCCGACGGATCCGCCAAACCCTATTGTTACGGAACTCGTTGCCATAGACGACCATACATTGTGGCTCTTTATTTTCGATTCCTTTCTTGAAACAGCCAAAAGAATTTTTGTTACTCCGTGTCCTATGTTCTCCTTTATTACATACTTCAATAATAGTAGCGACAACAACATTCCCACACCGGGATATAAAATATAGAGAATACTATCGGCAGGCGTATTAAACCAACCGGTAAGAATCCATTGAAAAAATTCTATAAGACGTTTTAAAATTACAGCGGCAAAACCGCTACCCAACCCGACAATAATGGCAAGCACCAAAAGCATCCTGCTCTCAGGAAGCTTTGTCAAGTATGACCTTATTTTATTAAAGAGAGATTTAAGCACTTTCACACAAGTAATTTGTGTGCGAAGATAGTAAAAAAGTACTATTCGTCCGAATCCTCTTCCTCAGCAGAGAAGGAATTTGATGAATCATCGTCCGGGAAGGTGCTACCCTCGGTTGCCGCATCATCATCTGAAGCCCCATCTCCAAAGATACCACTCTCGACATCATCATAATCATCCACTTTAACTTCAATCTTTACAAGATAGATTGCCTCCGGAATCTCAAGTGAAACTGCATAAAAAAAAGACCCATCGGGTTTGTCCACCTTGAATATATCACCCATATAATCAGAATAACCCTTTGGATATTTCTCTTTAAAAGCCGACGCCAATGCCTGTGACATATTGGCATAACTAACGACCAGTCTCTTCTTGTTTACTTTTTTTTCCATAAATGATATGCACGTACTTTAAAATTCAAATGCAAGTATAATATGCAAATTCATGAAAAAAAAATTTTTTTTAATATTTCTTAAAAAAATATGACTTCTGCTCAATTCTTCGTTTAAAATTCTTCTCAACATAGACCGGTCGCCAACTTTTCAGGTCCATTTCGGTATAATAAATTGCAGAGGAGAGTGTCATAGGTGTCGGGGTAAAATCCTGAACCTGATCCATAAAAACGCCCTGTAAAATTGTCTTCTCGGAAAGATGTTTCATATCGGCCATAGTACATCCGGGATGAGAGGAGATAAAATAGGGCACAATCTGAAATTTAAGCCCGTGCCTCCTGATTACCTTATCGAACTCACGTTTCAACCTCTCAAAGAGAATAAAACCGGGTTTATTCATCAAATCAAGAACATGTCGCTCTGTATGCTCAGGAGCAACTTTTAATCTTCCGGAGGTATGATTAATAACAAGCTCCTCAAAATAGTCGGCAGAACAGCCCTCCTTAAGGAAACCGTCGCTGTTAAGAAACAAATCGTAACGAATACCACTTCCAATATAGGCATGCTTGACCCCTTCAATCAGAGAGATTTTTTTATAAAGAGTGAGCAACCTTTCGTGTGAATGATTCAGATTTCTGCATAAATTGGGAAACAGACAGGACTTCCTTATACATTTTTTACACATCTCTCTCTTTACACCGTGCATCCCATACATATTTGCCGTAGGGCCGCCAACATCAGAGACATTCCCAGCAAAATCGGGAAGAGAACGCAAAGCCTCTATCTCCTTAACCACAGATTCTTCGCTCCTACTCTGTATATGCCTCCCCTGATGAGCGGCAATTGTACAGAAACTACAGCCTCCAAAGCAACCACGATGAGTATTTACAGAAAATTTTATCATTTCATAAGCGGGAATCTTTTTCCCTTTATACCTCGGGTGAGGCAGCTTGGTATAGGGAAGATCAGAATAGGAATCCATCTCCTCCTCCGATGCCGGCGGATATTGAGGATTTACAATAACAGCACCCTCACCGCAAGGTTCAATAAGCCTTGCCGGCTCAAGAAGATTTGCATTAAGCTCTATAACATTAAAATTCTCGCCAAAAGCTCTCTTGCTCTTAAGACACTGCTCAAAAGAGTGCAATCTCTGCGTACCGGGAATATCGGGATAGTTCATTGCAAATTTATCATACCACGCAATCTGGAATTGGTCGGACATATCATAAGCCCCACCGGAGGCTATATCACGCTCCTCATAGGGAACATTCCATACTCCGCCCCTTATTTTGTGACGTTTGATATGTTCGGCAAGCTTAACCACAGGCTTTTCTCCCATCCCGTAAATAAGATAATCGGCACCGCTGCTGACAAGCACGGAAGGAAGTAATTTATCCTGCCAATAATCATAATGAACAACCCTTCTCAATGAGGCCTCTACGCCCCCTATAACCACAGGAACATCCGGCCAAAGTTGTTTTAAAATTGTTGAATAAACTACGACAGCATAATCCGGGCGCATGCCGGCAACTCCATTTGGAGTATAGGCATCATCACTCCTCAGACGTTTAGCTGCAGTGTAGTGATTAACCATAGAATCCATCGCTCCGCTTGTGACTCCAAAAAAGAGTCTCGGACGACCAAGTTTTTTAAAATCGCGTAAATCGTCCCTCCAATTGGGCTGTGGAACAACAGCAACACGATAACCTTCCCTTTCGAGTATTCTTGCAATGACAGAAGCGCCAAAAGAGGGATGATCTATATAGGCATCACCGGTAAAAAGGATAATATCTACATTCTCCCAACCGAGAGCCTCCATCTCCTTTTTGGAGGTTGGAAGGAAAGGATTTCTCCGCTCCCCTTTACGGATAAGGTTACTCTCACCTCCTCTGCAAACAGAGCCCATTACATTCTGTCAGGCAACTCTATGCCCAAAATAGACATGCCCTTTCTAAGAACAGAGGCAATAGTATAGATAAGAGAGAGTCTGAATTGAAGAATATCGCTCTTCTCCTCCTTTAAAATCGTAACTGTCTGATAATATTGATTGAACTCCTTTGCAAGATCATAAATATAATTTGCAATAAGCGCAGGAGAATGAGCATCACCCGCCTCCTTAATCCGCATAGGATAACTATTAAGAATCTTTATAATCTCAACCTCCTTAGGATGCAAATCTACAAAACCTCTCTTTACAGCACTACGGAGAGCAGAATCTCCCTCCAATATTCCATTTTCGAAGGCTTTCCTAAGAATGGACATTATCCTCGCATGAGTATATTGAATAAACGGACCGGTATTACCATTAAAGTCAATTGACTCCTTTGGATCGAACAGCATCGTCTTTCTCGGATCAACCTTAACAATAAAATATTTCAATGCCCCCAAACCTATCATCTCAAAAAGTTTTTCCTGATCGGACTCCGTCATATCTGCAAGTTTACCCAACTCAATAGAGGTCTCCTTTGCAGTCTGATACATCCTCTCCAAAAGATCATCAGCATCTACAACTGTTCCCTCCCTGGATTTCATCTTGCCCTCCGGAAGCTCAACCATCCCATATGAGAGATGATATATAGAATCGGACCAATCATAGCCCAATTTCTTTAAAATCAACTTAAGTACCTTAAAATGATAATTCTGCTCATCTCCAACCACATAAATCATCTCATCAAACTTGTATTCGCCAAATCTTTGAACAGCTGTCCCGAGATCCTGAGTCATGTAGACCGATGTTCCGTCTCCTCTCAATAGAAGCTTTCTATCTAAACCGTCCGATTCTAAATTACACCAGACTGAGGCATCCTCAAGAGCATCAAAAATACCCTTTTTCAAACCCTCCTGAACAATAGATTTACCAAGAAGATAAGTTTGTGACTCATAATAAATTCGGTCAAAACTAATGCCGAGTCTTTCATAAGTAGTGTTAAACCCACTGTACACCCATCCGTTCATCCTCTCCCAAAGGGATCTAATCTCCTTATCTCCACTCTCCCACTTGACAAGCATAGATTGAGCCTCCTTTAATATTGGAGCACGCTTTTCTGCATCATCCTCCTTAATATTCTCTCTCTCAGCAATCTCTCTTGCCTCTTTTTTGAGTTCATTACTAAAAGCCACATAATATTTTCCCACAAGATGATCCCCCTTTATTCCGGTACTCTGAGGAGTCTCACCATTACCCCATTTTAACCATGCAAGCATGGATTTGCAAATATGAATTCCTCTATCATTAACAAGATTAACTCTTATTACCTTATGACCATTAGCCTCAAGTAATTTTGAAACAGACCATCCAAGAAGGTTATTCCTGATATGGCCAAGGTGCAGGGGCTTGTTTGTATTCGGAGAGGAAAATTCAATCATTACAGTCTTTCCTGAATCAGGAAGACGGCCAAAATTATCATCAAGAGCAATGTCGCAAAAAATATCGTCCCAAAAATTGAGAGAAAAACTCATGTTTAAAAAGCCTTTAACAACATTAAAGGAGGAAATTTCACAACAATTGCTCTCCAAATACTTACCTATCTCTTGAGCTGTAATATCAGGTGATTTCCTACTCGCTTTCAGCAAAGGAAAAGTAACAAGCGTAATATCACCATCAAACTCTTTCCTCGTAGACTGGATTTGTATTAATCTGTCCTCAACATCAGCTCCGTAAAGATGCTTGACGGCGCTTTTTACTTTTTCACTAATAAATAACTCAAGATTCATTACAACTATTTTATGTAAATATTAAATAAAATCCAGACTAGCAGATTTGACTAAATCTGTCTGTAAATTAAGTCTCATTACTGAACTATTAAACAGATTGCCCCATCCAACTGACAAATACAACTGTTGAAGCGCAAAACGATCATTCGAAGAGATTCCTTTCAACTGTTGAGTATTACAAATTTGAAGAAGGGCACTATTTCCGGCACTTAAAGATTTTACGAATTGATCCAAAGTCTGGGCATTACCCAAAACTAATTTGATAAAATTCTCGTTTGATTTAAACGTACTCATGTTAAGCCCTGCGCCAAGTGCATCATTATAATTAAGATTCTTCACATTATTACCTAACGATAACTTTTCCGATGCACCTACTTTGAGCATAAGAGAATTATTAAGAAGTAATGCCTTACACATAACTGCAAGCTGCTCTTTATTAGCGATCTTGTTAAATGATGAGGCAAAAGCATCCGGATCTAATAGATATTGCTTGCCTCCCCAATACTCATGCAACTCTTTATTATCTCTCAAAAATGCCTCAACAGCACAATATTTCATCCATAAATCGCGGGATAGAGCAAGTTTGGAATTATCTTGAACCTTCTTACCTTTAAGATATAAATCAGCTCTCTCTACAAAGGGTTTAGCTAAAATAACTCCGTCGTTGAGAAGCATATATGCCAATATGGAATTATTGGCAAGCTGTGCATAGTCATTATCTGCTTTACCCTTAATCAATTCATCAAGTGAGTTGAGCGCCTTAGATGAAAGTGCCTGCGCATTTGTCGCTTTTTTAATGTACAACTCCAAATTACCGGAGAGTTCATTGAATTCCGGGAGCTCCTTTACTGCAGAGAGACTGAGTTGCGCATCCATATTAAATTCAGAGATACGGGAATTAATAAAGGCCAGAGAGGATAATGTCTGACTTCTGAACTGCTCATCGGTTCTAATCTTATTCTCAACAGCCGCTATATCGCCCAGGGCCACCTCTTTCTTAAATTTTTTTGCTTTACCTACATCTCCTGAGAGAAGAGAATTCTCATAATTGGGCCAGCCAACAAAAACACCGGTAACATAACCGACACAAAGGAATAGCAAACATAGTGCTATAACCATACCTTTATTACATGCTTTCATAATATAAATTTATTAAGGTAAAACAATATTAAAAAATTTAATTATTAAAATACTCTTTCATTGCCCTTTTAACATTAGGAGCAAGAATAAATAAAGTAATCATTGTTGGAAAGGCCATAAGCGCATAGGCCAAATCAATCAAACCAACAGCCGACTTAAGAGGAATTATTGCCGCTACAACAAGCATAATGAGGAAAAAATAGTTATAGTATTTCCCCCTTTTCGCCCCAAAAAGATAACTCATACACTTGACTCCGTAATAAGAGTAAGAGAACATAGTAGAAAATGCAAATATAAAGACAATAATCATAAGTAAATAAGCTCCATAACCTGGAATAGACGCTTCAAAAGAGTTAAGAGCAATCTCCAAACCTTTTACACTCTCAACATGATAATCACCCTTAATTAAAATGGCAAGAGCAGTAAGTGTGCAGATAAGACCACTATCTATAGAGGGTCCTATCATTGCAATAAGTCCCTCCTTAATAGGCTTATTGTTTTTTGAAGCTCCATGCATCATACTTGCAGTACCAACTCCTGCCTCATTTACAAGAGCAGCTCTTCTTGCGCCGATTAATGCGACACCGGCCAATCCGCCTATTCCAGCCCTCAAATTGAATGCTTCGGTAAAAATAGACTCAAAGACTCCAGGGATAGTATTAATATTGGTACAAATAATATATAAAACAAGAAGGAAATACATACCAACCATAATAGGAACTATCTTGGAGGAGATTTTAGCAATTCTTTTTATACCGCCAAGTACCACAATTGAGACTATAATACAGATAATAACACCTATGATAAATCTAACCCATATAGTATTCTTAATTCCGGCGGGAGTTATAAATGTAGCGGTGACAGCCTCAGTAAGTTGATTGGACTGCATGATACAAAGAGTCCCTATAAGTCCGAAAAGAGAAAAGGCTACAGCCATAGGTTTCCATTTTGGGCCGAGTCCCTGAGTAATCATATACATTGGTCCACCCTGAATAACGCCATCGGAATCCTTGCCTCTGAACATTATGGTAAGCGAACCCTCAAAGAATTTGGTAGCCATTCCTACAATTGCACTAACCCACATCCAGAAAATTGCACCCGGACCGCCCATTGTAAGAGCTATTGCCACACCGGCAATATTACCCATCCCGACTGTAGCGGCAATAGCACTCATGAGAGCCTCAAAAGAGCTTATCTGCCCAGGTTGTGAATCATCCTTATCACGGAGCGACCTTATAGCACGCACATAATACTTAAATGGAACAAAACCTGAATAAAAAAGGAAAAACAAGCCACCTCCTATAAGAAGGAAAAAAAGTGGGTACCCGCATATAAAGTCGCTTACTGCAACAATAAATGATTCAATAATTTTCATTTTATATATTGCCTATAGAGCAATTATCTTTTTTTAACCTCAATAAGACCTCTGTTTATAAGTAATGGTGTTATCTCCGGCTTGCGACCTCTAAAATTAATATAGAGAGTCATTGCTTCATCCTCATTTGCTCTTTGGAGAATCTCTTTTTTAAATTTAGCTGAAACCTCCTGATCAAATATATTACCCTTCTCTAAATATGCTTCAAAAGCATCAGCATCAAGAACCTCAGCCCAGATATAACTGTAGTAACCGGCTGTATAACCGCCACCGAAGGTATGATTAAAGTATGTAGATCTGTAACGAGGAGGAATTTGCGGTGTAATCTTTCTATCGCCCAAAACCTTACTCTCAAACTTCAAAACATCTAAATCGGCAGGAATCTCTGTAAGCACATGGAAGTCCATATCGAGATATGAGGCAGCAAGATATTCTACGGTAGCAAAACCTTGTCCATATTTCCCGGCCTTGATAACCTTATTTACAAGTTCCTGAGGAATCACCTCTCCAGTGGTATAATGTTTTGCATAGACCTTAAGGACCTCGGGTTGGAAGGCCCAATGTTCATTTATCTGAGAAGGAAGTTCAACAAAATCTCTGACATAATCGCCAAGTCCTTTATAACGAACATTGCATATTAGAGATGCAAGACCGTGACCAAATTCATGGAAATAGGTCTCTACCTCATCCATAGTAAGAAGAGCAGGTTTCCCGCCAACAGGGCGAGTAAAGTTACCTACTATCGTTACAAGAGGAATAACTCTTTTACCCTCCTTATAATATGTATCTCTGAAACCGCCGCACCATGCTCCACCATTTTTAGCACCCGGACGAGCGAACATATCAAAGAATACTATTCCGACAACATTTTTACTACTATCAGTAACTTCAAATGCAACAGCCTCTTTACTTGGAAGCGGAACACTATCGAGTTGCTTGAAATTAAGACCATACAGCTTGTTGGCAACATAGAAAACACCCTCTCTTACATTCTCCATCTTAAAATAGGGAGCAACAAGAGACTCGTCCAAATTGAACTTCTTGTTCATGGCCTTTCTAAAATAATATCTCCAGTCCCAAGCCTCCAAATTAATATTTGAGCCCTCCTCTTTAATAATGGCGCGCATATCTGCAGCCTCTTTGTCCGCAGCAGCAAGAGCCGGAGTCCAGATCTGATCGAGAAGATCATATACTGCCTTAGGAGTCTTAGCCATTCTGTTATCAAGAATATAATCTGCACAACTCTTATAACCCATAATACGGGCTTTTTGAAGGCGAAGTGCTGTTAGTTTCTTTATAACCTCTTTATTATCATTGGCATTATTATTATTACATCTGTTAAGATAGGCTTCAAGCATCATTTTTCTATAGGCTCTATTATCGGAATTGGCAAGGAACGGCATAATGCTCGGATTATCGAGTCCAAAGACCCAAACTCCCTTTTTACCGGCCTTCTCTGCTCTTGCAGCAGCCTCAGAAATTTGATCCTCGGTCAAACCGGACAGATCCTCTTTCTTCTCTATTGTAAGAGTAAACGCAGCAGTCTCTTTTAAAAGATTCTGACTAAACTGAAGCTCAAGAGCATCCAACTCAGAATCTATTTTTTTAAGCTCCTCCTTCTTATCAGCAGATAGATTTGCCCCTGCACGTACAAAACGTTTATATGTCTCCGAAAGAAGACGCATCTGATCAGGTTCGAGGCCCAAATCATCTTTTTTATCATACACTGCTTTAACTCTACTAAAAAGCTTCTCATTCAGCATAATTTCACTGCTATGTTTGCTAAAGAGAGGACTGAGCTCATTTGCAATAGCCATTAAAGTGTCATTTGAATTCACACTGTTATCGCTCGAAAAGACTCCGGAGACTCTCCCGAGTAGTTCACCTGAATTATCGAGAGCTACAATGGTATTCTCAAAATTTGGCTCCTCTTTATTATCGATGATAGCCTTTATTTCCTGATTATGAACCTTCATAGCCTCAATGAAAGCAGGCTTATAATGTTCCGATTTAACCTTATCGAAAGGAGGAATCTGATATGGAGTATTCCATTCCGAAAGCAGAGGATTATCCTTATCTGTCTTTGCGCAAGCTGTAAGCATAATACCAGCAGACAGCAACGATATGTATAATAGTTTCATATGTTAATTTGTTTAAATAATAGTTTATAAGTTTATAAGTTTATAGTAATCAGCCCAGATAACTCTTAAGTAATTTGCTTCTTGCACTATGTCTCAATCTTCTGATAGCCTTCTCTTTTATCTGTCTTACTCTCTCTCTTGTAAGACCAAAATACTCTCCTATCTCCTCAAGAGTCATCTCCTGAGTACCGATACCGAAAAAATATTTAACAATATCTCTTTCTCTCTCCGTAAGAGTAGAAAGAGCACGCTCAATCTCCTTGTTAAGGGACTCGTTTACAAGTCCTCTATCTGCATTAGGAGAGTCACTGTTTACCAGTACATCAAGCAAACTATTATCCTCTCCATCCACAAAAGGAGCATCTACAGAGACGTGACGTCCGGATACTCTAAGCGTATCGGCAATTTTATCGCGAGGAATATCGAGAATATCCGCCAACTCTTCAGGAGAGGGCATACGCTCATTTTCCTGCTCAAACTTGGAGAGAGCTTTATTAATTTTATTAAGAGAGCCAACCTGATTAAGAGGTAACCTAACAATTCTTGACTGCTCGGCGAGAGCCTGAAGAATAGATTGTCTGATCCACCACACTGCATAGGAGATAAATTTAAATCCCCTCGTTTCATCGAATTTCTCAGCAGCCTTTATAAGGCCCAAATTACCTTCATTTATAAGGTCAGGCAAACTGAGTCCCTGATTTTGATACTGTTTAGCAACAGAAACCACAAACCTCAAGTTGGCTCTTGTTAACTTTTCAAGCGCCGCCTGATCTCCCTTGCGAATCCTTTGGGCAAGTTCTACTTCATCTTCTACTGTGATCAATTCTTCACGTCCAATCTCCTGGAGATACTTGTCGAGAGAAGCGCTCTCTCTATTCGTGATTGATTTAGTTATTTTTAACTGTCTCATGAGTCTATATTATCTGGCAAATTTAATAAAAAAAAGGTAGCCTAAAAAATATATTTTACACGAAATGCGAAATATGTAAAAAATCAAACGCATGCTCCTTATTTAACAAATTATTTATTTATATTTGTAATCTGATTAAAGGTGTGAAATCGAACATGATTAAAATAAAAATCAGTCACAAACTATACTGATTATAAATAAGTTACCATGCAAGATATCAGACACAAATAGAAATAATATAAAGAGTATGAAATTTACAGTATCAAGTACAGATCTTTTGCAAGGTCTATATTCAGTTTCAAGAGTTATCGCTGCAAAGAACTCTCTTCCAATTCTCGAAAACTTCCTATTCGTTCTGGAAGGAAATAATCTTATGGTTACTGCTTCAGATTCAGAGACCATGTTAAAGACAGTGATAAAAATAGATGAAGTATCTTCCGGCGGTGAGATTGCAGCTCCTGCAAAACTCCTGACAGATACTCTTAAAGAGCTACCTACTCAACCTATAGAGATAAACACAGACGATACCAAAAATATAATCAATATTATCTGGGCGAGCGGAAGCGCGCAAATACCGTATCTGTCTGCAGATGAATATCCTGTTATACCGGAACTCACATCTCCTTCTAAAATAGAGGTTACGGGTAAAATACTTTCAGACGGAATAAACAATACCCTATATGCCACCTCAGATGACTATCTAAGACCGGCAATGAACGGAATATTTTTTGATATTTCATCCGACTCATTTAATATGGTCGCTTCAAACGCACATATTTTGGCCTATTTTGAAAGAACAGATATAAAGAGTGAACCTCGTTCCTTTTCTCTTCCAAAAAAATCAGCAAACATCTTGAAGGGCATCCTTTCAAAATCTGACGAGGAGATAATCACACTCTCTTTCGATAAAAAATTTGCCTATTTCAACTTTGCCTCCACTCTTGTGGTATGCCGCCTAATAGAGGGTAATTTCCCTAACTATAAGGCTGTTATGCCAAAGAATAACGATAACATACTTAATATCGCAAGGACCGATCTTCTGAATGCAACCAAAAGAGTGGCAGTTTGCTCTAATCAAGCCACAAGTCAAATAATATTAAAATTGAGTTTTAACCAACTTGTAATATCGGCTCAAGATCTGGATTTCTCCATAAGTGCACACGAAACACTCTCATGCGACTATTCAGGAGACCCGATGGAGATAGCGGTAAAATCCAATTTCTTCATAGATATTCTTACTAATCTGCCTTACGATCAGGTTTCAATAAAGCTAAAAGATTCAGGTAAACCTATGTTGATCTTACCGGTAGAAAAAGATGATCAGAACGAACTTATAAGCGTACTGCTTATGCCAATGATCATTAATTATTAGAAAAATGAGACTAAATTTAAAGAATCCGCTGCTCTTCTTTGATATAGAGAGCACCGGATTGAACGTTGCCACAGACAGAATTGTGGAGATATCAGCAGTAAAAGTAATGCCCGACGGCACTCATGAGATAAAGACAAAGAGAATAAACCCTACTATACCTATCACCCCTGAGGCCCAAGCAATACATGGTATCTCAAATGAAGAGGTCAAAGATTGTCCCACTTTTAAGCAAATTGCAAAAAGTTTCGCCATCTGGATGGAGGGATGCGATATAGCCGGATACAACTCAATGAAATTCGATATTCCTCTCCTTGCAGAGGAATTTATAAGGGCTGATATAGATTTTGATTTCAGAAAAAGAAACCTTGTAGATGTGCAGAATATATTCCACAAAATGGAGCAGCGCACACTCGCAGCAGCCTATAAATTCTATTGCAAGAAGACTCTTGAGAATGCTCATAGCGCCGAAGCCGATACAATGGCCACATACGAAGTACTGATGGCTCAACTCGACAGATATCCGGATACTCTAAAGAACGACATTGCCATGCTTGCCGATTTTTCCACTAAAACAAAGTTTGTAGATTACGCCGGAAGAATTATCAAAAATGAAAAGGGCGAGAATATTATCAATTTCGGAAAGCATAAGGGGAAAATAGTCGAAAGCATACTGAAAGCAGAACCGAGCTATTACGACTGGATAATGAAGGGAGACTTTACATTAGATACAAAACAGACTCTCACAAAGATAAAACTCAATATGAAATAGCTGCTTAACGCAACTCAAATATATCGTTTTGCTTTGAACATTTTAACACTATCATATAATAACAGCGAACTATTTTATCTCAAGCCAGATACCTCTCTAAACAGAGATTGTAATAACTATTTCTGCCCAGAGAGAATCGGAACACTATTAGTAACGCCATTCATCTATGTTCGTATTGAGCGAGCCGGAAAGAGTATAATGGAAAAATTTGCAGAGAGGTACTATAACTCGTTCGGAGAGGGACTCTTCATAAAGGCAGTTAAATATTCCACAGGAGAGACAGTTGCGCCAGAAATATGCAACTTATTAGATAACAGTACCTTTATGAGCACAACCTCGACAATTATCGATAAACAAAGGCACACTCTTTTTAATAGCGCAATTGTCAAAATATCTAACTTTGTCTCACTGAGGAGAGGCGATATAATTGCAATTGAGACCGGAATAGGCACAAAATACGAAAGAGGAGAAAATGTGAAGATAAATAAGGGTGAACTCTCTTTTGAAATAATTTTTTAGCTATCCTGCAAAATGATAAAGACAGATATCGCAATAATAGGCGGAGGGGCTGCCGGCCTTTTTGCTGCGGCAAAAATTGCCGGCAAAAAGGAGACCCTTGCAATAATCCTCTTTGAGAAGATGCCACGGTGCGGAAGAAAAATTGGTTTGACAGGAAAGGGCAGATGCAATCTCACCAATACTCGGGAATGGCCCGATTTCTCCACACACATACATCCTAATGCAAATTTCTTTAAGAGTTCCTTCTTTGCCTGCAGCAATAACGATGTAATGAGTTTTTTTGAAGGGATAGGTCTGAAACTCTCTATAGAGAGGGGTAATCGGGTTTATCCCGCAAGTATGCGTGCAACAGATGTTGTAGATGCTCTCGCAGGATATATAAAAAGAGAGGGAATTAAGATAATAAACAACTGCACAATAAAGGAGATAATACCTGCAGTTGACAGCTCTTATACGGCTCAAACAGAGGAGAAAAAGGAGACAATAAGGCCGGAGAAAAATATATCGGGGTACTACAGATTTAAGCTATTGGGGCAAAACGGTGAAATTATCGCCTTGGCAAAGAGTGTAATCATTGCAACAGGGGGTCTCTCATACCAGTCAACAGGCTCAACAGGAGATGGATATATAATGGCAAAACAGCTCGGCCATACAGTAACCCGACAATTTCCCTCTCTTACAGCACTTAAACCAAAAGGGAGATGGGCGCAAAAAGCCTCGTTAAAAAATGTAGCAGTTACGTTGATAATTGACGGAAACGAGGTTGCAAATGAATTTGGGGATCTCGATTTCACTGATGGGGGTATTGAGGGTCCTATCGGCTATAAAGTAAGTCGAAAAGCAGTTGAAGCATTGGAGGAGAGAAGAAAGGTCTCACTTATACTCGACCTCAAGCCCTCGCTCTCATCCGAACAGCTGCAAAATAGGATTTTAAGAGAATACTCACAAGGAAACTCCTCGTTACCGGCACTCCTTTCACGTCTTTTACCAAAGGATATTATACAAAGTTTCACAGAGTATCTTAATCAGTGCCATCATATTAAGGAATGCCGCGACAAAGGCCATACGGCACAGTTGATAGCAGCCACTCTAAAAAATTGGAAATTTGAGATAATAGGCAATGTAGGTTACGAACGTGCTGTTGTAACCGCCGGTGGAATCTCCCTGAAAGAGATTTCACAAAAAACGCTCGAATCTAAATTAGTAAAAGGACTCTATTTTGCAGGAGAGGTCATAGATATGGATTGCGACACAGGAGGATACAATCTACAGATGGCCTTTTCAACCGGAGCATTAGCAGCTGAAAACGCAGCTAAACAAACTAATGAAGCAAGAGACAAAGAAGGTAAAGAGCAAAATGGAGAGAGAGAAAAGGCCGACTAATCAGTTCATACCAATTAGTCAGCCTCCTACATCTACTATTAAAAATTAATATATCTTAATCTCCTCAGTACCATCAAGTACTGCAAGACC
>CAYLGW010000003.1:110141-116346 GCA_964383385.1 uncultured Muribaculaceae bacterium | reverse complement strand
AGATTTATCAGAATTTGTAGTTGAGACCGAACGAGAAGATATGAGCATCCAGTGAGTAGTTCCCTGAGAAAGCCTCTATTGCTCCCCCTTTTAGTGCATTTGAATAGGGATAAGAACCTGTTCTCTCCGGATCTGCAGTTGTTACATATCCGTATGCTGCATCGAGCGAAAGATTACGTCCTTTTAACGGCATAATGCTGAAACCGAATGTATATCCGACCTTAGTCATAGAAGGGGTCTCCGGATTCAAATGGCTCGATCTTACAGGACTCTCATCGACATACATACCTGCCCTGATTGTAAAGTAATCCGTTGCAAGGAAATTTCCGCCCAATCTGGTCATAAAGGTGTTTTTGTAATTTTTTACAGAGTTGATATCCTGAAGCTGAAGCTCCTTCTCATTAAAGGTAAGATTAAGATTCTCGTAGGCATGCCATCCCACCCACTGAATATCTATTGCAAATTCCCACTTAGAGTAGGGTCTGAACGATGATCCCAATGATATTGTTGCAGGCAATGGCAACTCTGTTCTGAAAGTTCCTTCGTCGAGTTTTGGAATAATACCTGTTGCTCCAAGAATTTGTTTAACATTTTCATTTGCAAAGTTGAGCTCCGCATTACCGCTGTTAACTTTCATTCTAACTTTTGAACGATAGGTAAGAGCAACACTCCAACTATCGTTGATATCATACATCACACCTAAATTGAATCCGAGTCGAATCTTTGAATTACCGCTCAATTTAGCCGAAACAAGCGGATTATTGCCCACCGCCTTAATTACCGGCGCATATTGTCCCATCCCCTTTTGAGTAAGAAGTCCCGCTAATGTATTATTAGTCTCATCCCCCACTTTGAGCATCGATCTTGATAGGTTGAAATCGCCAAAATTAATCATAATTCCGGCACCGATTGAAAGGTGTCCGCCACAAAATTTATATGCCACTGTGGGTTGGATTGAGTACATCGACATTTTGATATTCTGAATCAGATGGGCGCCTACCCAGTTATCCTGCCACTTCATAGAAGAGCCGTAAGGAGTGGTGAAACCCACACCCACAGAGAGATCTTCTACCGGCTTCCAATTGAAATAGGCAAAAATAGGAGTCGCTAATTTATTATTTGATTGTGCGCTCCGGCTCTCTCCCGTATAATTAATTTCATGATATGTAGCACTTGAATAGATCCCTGTAAAGCCAAGACTCATATCAAACTTGGTCTTCTGATAAACAGTTGCAGCGGGGTTAAACCAAATGGATTCGGAGTTGAGTTTAAGCGCAGTTCCGGTATGTCCCATACCGAGTTGTCTTGCACTCAAGGTATTTACCTGGTATCCTTCTGCATTTATATTGACCGTTACTACCAAAGCGGTAATAAGAGATAATAATTTCTTCATGAATGAATTAAAATTAGGTAATTAATATGATACCAATAGATAATTAAGCACCTTGCTTAGATTGGTATTGTAGCCCCACGCGGACTCGAACCGCGATTTAAAGTTTAGGAAACTTCCGTTCTATCCCTTGAACTATAGGGCCATTTTTTTAGTACGCCCAGCGATATAAAACAGAGCCCCATGTGAAGCCTGCTCCGAATGCTGAGAAAATAAGGTTGTCACCCTTCTTGAATCTGCTCTTAAAGTCCCAGATTGCCAATGGAATGGATGTTCCTCCCGTATTCCCGTACGTCTGTATATTTATTAATATCTTATCCGCTGTCAGTCCCATTCTCCTGCCTGTAGCATCTATAATCCTCAAGTTAGCTTGATGAGGAATAAGGTATGCTATATCATCCGGAGAAAGATTATGTTTTTCCATAATCTCGGCCGAAACGTCTGCCATATTTGTCACCGCATATTTGAATACATGCTGTCCGTCTTGATGGATATAGTGCTTGTGCTCCTTGACAGTATCAATAGTCGGAGGATACAATGAGCCTCCGGCAGTCTGATAAAGGTATTTTCTACCTATACCATCAACATGAAGAATAGAGTCCTGGAATCCGAGCTCCGGGTCTGTAGTAGGTTCTATCATCATTGCAACTGCAGCATCTCCGAACAAAGGACATGTAGTTCTATCGGTGTAATCGGTAAGACAGGTCAGTCTCTCACCGCAAACCAATATTATTTTTTTATATCTTCCGCTTTCAATGAACGTTCTTACTGTATCAAAACTGAATAGGAATCCGCTGCACCCCGCATTCATATCGTAGCCCCACGCATTCAATATCCCGCATTTATCACATATTATATTTGCCGTTGCCGGAAACAACATATCCGGCGTTACAGTGTGGCAAATCAACATATCCACCTCATTTGGCTTTGTACCGGTAGCTGCTAAAAGCCTTTTTACCGCATTTTCTCCCATAAATGAAGTTCCCAAACCATCTTCTCGCAGTCTTCTTCTCTCCTTAATTCCAACTCGCGTCATTATCCACTCATCTGAGGTATCTACTAATCGAGTGAGTTCCTCATTAGTTAAAACGTAGTCAGGCAAATATGCCTCTATTCCTGTTATTATCGCTTTTAATTCAGTCATATTATTATGGTAACTGACGGCTTAATTGAAAAAAGCATCCTTTAACTTTTTAACGAGTCCGTTGTTGATAGACTTTCTCGCCTCCATTATCATGTTCTTAATTGCTAAAGGCGTCGATGCTCCATGCCCAATTACAACCGGTGCAGAAACTCCCAATACCGGAGTTCCTCCGTAATTTTCGTAATTAAATCTGTTCATAAAGGGATGATTTACTCCAAGCCTTGAAACCAATTCATACATTCCTTCCGCCTGTTTCAAGCAAATATTCCCAACAAAACCATCGGTAACAAGAACATCGGCAATTCCTCCACTAAAAAGCCGGTTAGCCTCCATATTACCTACAAAGTTTATATTTTTGTTTTGCGATATCAACTTATATGCTTCTCTTACTACCGCTGTTCCTTTCTCCATCTCCTCCCCTATATTGAGCAATGCAACCCGCGGTGAATTCATGCCCATCATTGTCTTAGCATATACTGCTCCGAGCATGGCAAATTGGTAGAGTATATCTGATTTGGTCTCGGAATTAAATCCTACATCGAGTATCAGCATATTATTTCCATCTACCAATGGTATTTGTGCAGAGATACAGGGCCTTATCACTTCCGGCAATAAATTTAAAGCCTGAACCGATCCTGTGAGCATCGCTCCCGTATTTCCCGCACTTGCAAAAGCATCTATCTCCCCATCTGCCAATAATTTAAACCCTATATTTATACTGGAATCGGTCTTCTTTTTGTATGCTTTTGCCGGATGTTCTCCCATCTCTATAACTTGGGAGGCATTTACTATTACAAAATTACCGGAGTCCACACCATAATGGTTGCAAACTTCGGCAATTCTATCCTGATCTCCAATTAAATAGATCTTTGAATCTTCATTGATGTAGGAAAAGGCATCTATCGCTCCCAATACAACATTTTGGGGAGCAAAATCACCGCCCATTGCATCAATGCCGATCCTGTTCATAGGGTTATGCCTTGGTTGCCTTCTTCTCTACGATTAGACGCCCACGGTAAAAACCGCATTCAGGACATACGTGATGATATACAACAGCAGCCCCACAATTTGAACAAGTTGAAAGTGTAGGCATTGCTACTTTGTCGTGAGTCCTTCTCTTGTCTCTACGCTGCTTTGAAAGTTTGTGTTTCGGATGTGCCATCTCTATTTATTTTTTTATTTGTTATTATTCCTCTTATCTTTCTCCTTCTCACGGAGCAATTCTTTTAATCCGCTAAATTGGGAATTAATCTTTTCCTCCTTTGTATGGCCGACTTTACCTCTCTCTCCACTCATCCCGGCAAGCTTAGCCATCATTTCCGCATTACATTCCCCCTCTTTATGAACTCTCTGAACAGGAAGATTTGTACAAACATAATCATAAATATACTGTTTCAAATCTACCTCCCCATCAGAGGGATCCAAAATCATCATTTCGTCTGAACTCTCCTCCCGCTCCTCCTCTTCCGTTTTAGCGAACTTTATAGCCAGATGACTATTAAAATCTACGGGAACAAGAAGCTCATCGAGACATCTGTCACATTCAACGGTCACTGTTCCTTTTACGGCACACAGTATCTTCATCCACCCGCTCTGCTTCTCCACCTCAACCGCTGCATCCAGAGAAGCGTCAAAAATCTGCATATTGCCGAACTCTCTGAAAAAGTCTCCTTCTATATGGTAATTAAAACTTTGTATTCCATTCCGAAGGTTCCTGATGCGAATTATAAATCCGTTTTCCTCTTCCATGATATTTAAGGGCTGCAAAGGTAATAATTAATTTTGTTCCCGCAAATAGATTATTTCTGGCTGCGTCTCTTGCGTTCTGTCTCGTCGAGATATATCTTTCTAATCCTCAAATTCTTTGGAGTAACCTCGACAAGTTCATCATCCTGAATGTATTCGAGCATCTCCTCAAGACTGAACTGAATTGGAGGCGGAAGCACTGCCTTATCGTCTGTTCCGGAGGCACGCACATTTGTAAGTTTTTTTGTCTTACAAACATTTACATTAAGATCACCCGGTCTTGTATGCTCTCCTATAACCTGCCCTGCATAAACATTCTCACCGGGGAAGATTATAAATTTACCGCGATCCTGCAATTTATCCATTGCATAAGCTACGGAAAGTCCGGTTTCTATAGCAACAAGTGAACCGTTTATTCTGGTCTCAATCTCCCCTTTATAGGGTTCGTAACCTTTAAAACGATGAGCCATAACCGCCTCACCTTGAGTACCTGTAAGCAGATTGCTTCTTAATCCAATTATTCCTCGAGAAGGTATATCGAAATCCAAATGGATTCTGTCTCCTCTATGATCCATGTGCAATAAGATTCCCTTTCTGCGAGTTGTCAACTCTATAGCCTTACCAACCATCTCTTCGGGAAGATCAATAGTTAAATGCTCAACAGGCTCACACCTAAGACCATTTATATTTTTATCGAGCACCTTTGGCTGGCCAACCTGAAGTTCAAACCCCTCGCGTCTCATAGTCTCTATTAGAACAGAAAGATGTAAAACACCACGTCCGTATACTATAAAAGAGTCCGAATTGATACCATCTTTTACTCTTAATGCAAGATTTTTCTCCAACTCCTTCTCCAATCTCTCCTTCAGGTGTCTGGAGGTAACAAATTTACCATCCTGCCCAAAGAATGGAGAATCATTGATACAGAAGAGCATACTCATGGTAGGTTCATCTATTGCAATTGGCGGAAGAGCCTCCGGAGTCTCAAAATCGGCAATAGTATCGCCAATCTCGAATCCCTCTATACCTACAACCGCACAAATATCTCCACACTGAACCTCATCTACCTTGGTCTTTCCCAAGCCATCGAAGACCATAAGGTCCTTTATTCTCGATTTTTCCTGAGAACCGTCTCTTTTACAAAGAGTTATCTGCTGATTAGACTTCAGAAAACCTCTTTTTACACGTCCAATAGCAATTCTGCCTACATAAGGCGAATACTCCAGTGAGGAGATAAGCATCTGGCATGTGCCCTCCTCGTGAGACGGAGCAGGAATCACCTCCAATATGGTATCGAGTAAAGGAGTAATATCGGTGGTTGGTTTTCTCCAATCCATAGACATCCAACCCTGCTTTGCACTACCGTACACAGTAGTATAATCCAACTGATCCTCCGTTGCATTGAGCGAAAACATTAAGTCGAATACCTGCTCGTTAACCTCATCCGGCGTACAATTGGGCTTGTCAACCTTATTTATAACCACAATTGGCTTTTTCCCAAGTTGGATAGCTTTCTCCAACACAAACCTTGTCTGAGGCATTGTTCCCTCAAATGCATCTACCAAAAGCAGAACTCCGTCCGCCATGTTAAGCACCCTCTCTACCTCTCCTCCAAAATCGGCGTGCCCCGGGGTATCGATGATGTTGATCTTACAACCTTTGTAGGGTACACTTACATTCTTAGCAAGAATTGTTATACCTCTCTCTCTTTCCAGATCATTATTGTCCAGAATAAGCTCACCCAGTTTTTCCGCATTCCTCATAAGTTTGGCATGCAGAATCATCTTGTCCACAAGGGTTGTTTTTCCGTGGTCAACGTGAGCAATGATCGCTATATTTCTAATATTTTGCATAATTCGGCTGCAAAATTAGAGAATAATCGCTTTTTTTGTACTATTTTTGTAAAAATATTTATTAATGGCAGA
>CAYLGW010000003.1:0-110041 GCA_964383385.1 uncultured Muribaculaceae bacterium | reverse complement strand
AAAGTGATTGCCTCAACTGATGATGTTCAAAATGCAGCCTACAAAATAGAGGGCGAGGAGACTTATGCTTTGCAATTCCATCCGGAGGTGTTCCATTCGGAGAAGGGCGGAGAGATGTTGAAGAATTTCGTTTACGGAGTGTGCGGTTGCAAGGGGGATTGGACATCGGAGTCCTTTATAGAGAGTTCCGTAAAGGAGTTGAAGAAGAAGCTGGGAGAGGATAATGTTATTCTGGCTCTCAGCGGCGGAGTGGATTCATCGGTAGCCGCAGTACTGCTTCATAAGGCGATAGGTAAAAATCTGCATTGTATCTTTGTGGACAACGGGCTGCTTAGAAAGAATGAGTTTGAAAAGGTCTTGGATTCTTATAAAAATATGGGTTTGAATGTTCACGGAGTGGATGCTTCTGAGCGATTTTTAACTGCTCTTAAAGGAGTATCTGATCCTGAGAAGAAACGTAAAGCAATCGGACGCACCTTTATTGAGGTTTTCGATAGCGAAGCGCATACTATCAAGAATGCCAAATGGCTGGCTCAGGGAACAATTTACCCCGATGTTATAGAATCACAATCTGTTAAGGGCCCCTCTGCAACAATAAAGTCTCATCATAATGTGGGTGGTCTTCCAAAAGAGATGAATCTTAAGATTGTGGAGCCTTTAAGGTCTCTCTTCAAAGATGAGGTGCGCAGAGTTGGTATTGCTCTCGGAATCAAGAGAGAGCTGATTTCTCGTCATCCTTTTCCTGGTCCCGGTTTAGGTATTAGGATACTTGGGGAGGTTACAAGGGAAAAGCTTGAGATTTTAAAGAACGCCGACGATATCTACATAAAAGGCCTGTGCGACTACATGACAGATCTGCCTCAGGCTTCTAATGGTCTCGCTGCCATCAACTCTTCCGCAAAGGGAGCGAATAAGGCAAGTGCAGTAAACGGGAGTATGGGAAGAGAAGAGAAGAGACGCCTATATGATGCAATCTGGCAGGCAGGAACAATTCTTCTGCCAATTAAAAGTGTGGGGGTTATGGGTGACGAGCGTACTTATGAATATACCATTGCCCTGCGTGCTGTTACCTCAAATGACGGTATGACAGCAGATTGGGTGCATCTTCCATACGAGTTTCTTGCAAATATTTCAAATGAGATAATTAACAAAGTTAAAGGAGTAAATAGAGTAGTTTACGATATCTCCTCTAAACCACCTGCTACTATCGAATGGGAGTAAATCTCGTAGCGGAATAATCTACAATGGAGACATATCATTTGACCTATATCATGTGCAAAACTATAGGAGTACCTGAAAAACTCTGCCTCTAACTAAGCAAAGTATTTAATAAACTATAATCTTTCTATCTCTGGAATAGAAAGACTTGTACATTTAGCAATCACATCAAGAGAAATACTCTCAGTTTTCAATGATTTTGCCACTACAAGTTTTTCTTCTGCCATGCCTTTTTCCATTCCTTCGGCTATCCCTTTTTCCATTCCTTCATTTTTGGCACAGTCGATTGTGTTTACATAGTCACGGTAGTGCTTGAGATTGGATTCATATTGAATGCGCTCTTCCTTTGTGAGCGAGTTCACATCTGCTACATCAAGCAATCGTTTGAACATCTTCTTTTGACGTTCAGTTATGCGTATGTACTCCATCTGTGTCATTACTTCTTTCATTTTTAGATAATTAACAAGCAAATATATAAGCTTTCAAAATTATTACAACACTACTTTAAGTGCATCTTATTATATAACGGTAACTGAATAAGTACAAGTCGGATTCTATCAGAAAATCGTTTTTGCTGTTGCCTCTTCCCGCTTCTTCTTCACTTTTCATCTTCACAGTTTTTTAAATTGTTATTACTTAAATACTGAATCAATAAATTAATAACTCATATTATTCTGAAGCAGATTGAAAAATAGGTGCAGCATAAATTATCGCTGGTATATTGTTAATTCTCTCTAATCTGTGATGTGAAGCCTAAATATGATGCGTTAGCGAATCTTGGAGCGGCGCAATTTTATTCTTGACACCGCAGCAGATAAGCCACAGCGGAAAGTTGAGCTAACACACATATTTATGGCTTCACATAAAAGATAAAAGATAAAACAATATAGGTGCATCACAGGATGATACACCTATATTCACAATTACAAATTTATCTCCTCTCCGGATGATGGTCTAATATATCTTTCATCCATTGCTGAGTGCTTATATGGGTGTATATCTCTGTTGTAAGTATACTCGAATGCCCAAGCATATCTTGCACTACGCGCAAATCGGCTCCGTTTTCAACAAGATGAGTAGCAAATGAGTGCCTGAATGTATGTGGAGAGATCACCTTAGTAATTCCGGCCGCTGCGGCCTGCTTTCTAATCATCATAAAAATCATCTCCCTGGTAAGTTTGCCACCGCGCCTATTCAGAAAAAGAATCTCCTCAGCCCTCCCTTTAGCCGAATTGGTAAAAACAACCCTGCCTGTTTTTTTATTAGCCGAAACGCTTTTTAAAAGATGCTTCCCCCCATGCATATTTGCCGATTCGGAGTTCTTTACTATCGTCCAACGGTATGGTATATAATTATTTATAGCCTCTATTGCAGGCTCTCCTATCGGTACGAGCCGTTGTTTATCGCCCTTCCCGATAACTCGTATGAACTGCTCCTTAAAAAACAGATCCTGCTGCCTGAGATTTACAAGCTCACTGACTCTTAAACCACAGGAGTAGAGCATCTCAATAATGGCACGATTCCTTACTCCCTCCGGAGTATCGAGCTTAACGGAGTTGATAATGGAGAGAACCTCCTCAACCGAAAGCACCGAAGGCAAGTACCTCGACATCTTTGGCGTCTCTATCTTTGAGGTGGGTGGAACGGTATCGGAATCGGAATTCATCTCAATATATTTATAAAAAGCCTTGATGGAACTTATTCTGCGAGCCTGACTTCTCTTTGAGATACCTTTTGAATACTCGTGGGAGAGAAACTCCTCCAACATCTCCGATGTTATATGAGTTGGAAAGGAGATTAGTTTAAGATTGTCGGGATACTTTGAGAATAAATAGGTTTTTAACCTCTCCAAATCTGATTTATAGGCCAAAATAGTATTTTTGGAGAGTGAACGTTCAATTTTTAGATAGCTGCAAAAATCTCCTACGGCATCCTCCCAATTTAACTGTTCGGCTGCTGATTCATTTTTAACAGACTCTTTATATAACTTGTTATTAGGCATATAAAACCATTATAACTCAGATTTCGGCATTTACAGCTCCCGCTTTTTTACTGCTTTTACTCTTTTTACGGCTTTTATCGGTTTTACCGGTTTTGTCTCTCTGTCGGCAGATTGTAAACGCTTCATACACCATTCGCTTATTCCACACTCTCCGCACTTAGGGTTACGAGCTGTACAGAGATAACGTCCGTGAAGAATCAGCCAATGATGAGCCTCCGCACGCATACCGACAGCAATATAGCTGTTCAAATCCTTTTCAACATGGAGCGGATCGGCACCATTAGAGAAGCCAACTCTATGAGCTACACGAAAGACATGAGTATCGACTGCAATCACCGGTGCCCCGTAAATAATTGAGGCAACTACATTTGCCGTTTTCCTTCCCACTCCCGGCAACTTTTCCAACTCCTCAACAGTTGAAGGAACCTGAGAGTTGAAATCGGCAACGAGCATCTTGGCCATCTCTATAAGATGTTTAGCCTTGTTATTAGGAAATGAGACAGATTTCACAAGTTCATATACAGTATCGAAAGAGGCTGCAGCCAGCAATTCCGGCGAAGGGAATCTTTTAAAAAGAGCAGGTGTTACCATATTCACTCTTTTGTCGGTACACTGAGCAGAGAGAGAGACTGCAATTATGAGTTCAAAAGGGGTAGTATAATTGAGTTCGCTTTTTGCTCCGCTTTTATTCAAACGGAACCACTCTAAGATTTGTGACGCATTTTCCCTACTTATCATTCGGTTGTCGGAACTTTCGGCATCCGAATGACCTCTCTTGGCGACCGCTCTCTTTGCTACGCTCCGTGAACTTATCTTCATTGTAACAATAAATTACTCTTTAAAGAGAGAATCAAAATCCACCTCGGAGATTGTATTATCCTCATACGGCAGACATTTACCCTCCTCGCAAACCATAATTTTGCCCGGATATCTCTGAAAAAGATGTTTGTTATGAGTTACCATCAACACCGCCGGCCTATTAACTTTATGTATTTTCATAAGAAGATCCATTATCTCTGTCGCCGTCTCGGTATCGAGATTTCCTGTCGGCTCGTCTGCGAGAATAATAGAGGGATTGTTTAGAAGAGCTCTCGCTATGGCAGCCCTTTGTTGCTCTCCGCCGGAGAGTTGAAAAGGCATCTTTTTTATCTTGTCCTGCATTCCTACCAGTTCCATTACGTCTCCTGCCCTTGTCAGCATCTCCGAACGGTTTGTCCAGCCGGTGGCCTCGAGTACAAAGAGGAGATTCTCCTCAATGGTCTTGTCCATCAAAAGTTGAAAATCCTGAAACACCACACCGATATTTCTTCTTAAAAAGGGAATCTGCTTTCTCTTTATTGTGGTAAGATCGTAATCCCCCACCCGCGCCTTACCGGATAATACGGGAAGTTCCGCAATAAGAGTTTTTATTATGGTACTCTTTCCGCTTCCAACCTTACCAACAAGATACATAAAATCACCTCTGCCGAGTGTCATATTGACATTATGAAGCACTACTCCGTCGTCGTTGGCAATATCCACCCCGGAGAGTTCTATAAGTGGCATAGCATATTGAGTTACAAATCCGTTTTCTTCCATAAAAAGGTATAATGATTATTTTACAAAAGTAGTAATTTTAAAGTATAAAATTTCTATTTTTGCGCGCGTTTGTAAACATTATGATTATTACGATGAGAAACAGCTCATATATATTGCTTTTTTCACTTCTGCTCGGTGTCAATATATTACCGAGGGTCTCCCTTGCGCAGACAACTCTCCACAATACGGAGGTGAATGAGAAGTATGGGATTTTTGGGATAGTCAGTAATATCAAACAACTCTACAAAAGCGGTATGTACACCTCTGCTATAAGTTTGTACAAGAATAATAAAGAGTTGCTATCTCAAGAGAGAAGAGCCGAAAGCGAGGCGTGGGGATACTCTATTTTAAGCGCCGTAAAAGTGCAAAAAAGAGAGGTGGATGGTCTTATTTCCGAATATGCGGCAAAATACCCCGATTCTTTTTTATTGGCGAGAATACTTCTGGTCAGAGCGGATATCTGCTTCAACAACAGAGATTTTAATAAGAGTAAAGAACTGTTATCTGAGATAGAGCCTAAAAATCTGAATATTGAGGATATAGACGAATATTATTTCAAAAGGGGCTATTCCGAAATGGTCACCGGCAATGATGAGGCTGCTCTCGCTCTGTTTGAGAAGATAACCTACGAAACCACCACCTTTATCACCCGGTCAGCAACCTATTTTTCGGCAGGCATCTATTTTAAAAACGGCAAGTATAAAGAGGCTGCCGAACTCTATTCGATAGTGGATGAGGAGAAGAGATACGGTAATATGTCGAGGTACCGTATATTGGAGTGCAAAATGAAGCTGGGAGAATACGACTATATAATTCAGGAGGGCGAACGAATCTTCATGAGTGCAACTTTGGATGAGAAAAAAGGGCTTGCAAGAATCCTTTCAGAGGCCTTTTACCGGAGAGGAGATTCAAAGTGGGCCAACTATTATTTTAATATTTATTCTACGGGAGAGGATTCTCTGAGCAGAAAAGATTCATACTATGCGGCACTGCTGCATTATGATATGAAGGAGTACTCCCGTGCGGCACAGCTATTCGAGAACGCAGGAGATATTAAGGATTCTCTGGGTCAGAGTGCCTATTTTAACATGGGGAAGGCATTCGTTATGCTCGGAGATAAGGAGAGAGCCATTGAGGCCTTTAGAAAGAGCGCCTCTTCCAACGTCGATATGGAACTTAAAGGGGAGGCAAAGTTCCTCTGCACAAAACTGGAGTTCGATCTTAACCGCAAGGCGGAAAACATGAAGGAGATACTAAATATTGAATCGCTTACACAAAAACAGCGCGACGAACTCTACTTTTACATAGCCTCTTCTCAAATAGACAGCGGTAATTATAAAATGGCCGTCTTAACTCTAAAAAAGATAAAGTACCCCGACAGAGAGGCTACATCCACTCTTCAGAAGGTCCTCTTTCTGGGTGGGATGAGAGGTATCTCAAGGGGTTCATACAAAAATGCCGCCCCGCTGTTCAACGATGCTCTCAAGTTCAGAGGATTCAATAATTACATAGAGATTATGTCGCAGTACTGGCTGGCGGAATGTTACTACAGATTAAATAAATATCATTCTGCACTTAATATTCTGCGTGAACTGCAATCAGACAGCTCTTTTAAAAAGAGTAATAAGTATGCCGACTCCTTCTTTGATAGCGGGTACTGCCTCTTTAAGGAGGGGGCCTACAGCAAGGCACTCGTAGAATTTACTCTTTATCTCAAATACAAAGAGATAACAGAAGCTGAAAGCTCAACCGGAAGAGGAGCGGAATGTGCTCTGAGGATTGCTGATTGTTACTATCATAGCGGAGAGTATGAGAAAGCTGCAACAATATACGAGAAACGAGCGATAGCCGACCTCTACTCAGATCTGCATATACCGTTTCAAGCCGCAATTTCATACGGCATGGCGGGATTCGCGGAGAAAAAACAAGCTCTACTGTACGAGATTCTGGATAAGGGAAAGAGCAACTCGCCATACTACTCAAATGCAGCCTACGAATTAGGATTGCAGCTTATCCAGACCTCCAAAAGTGACGAGGCTGAAGAGGTCTTCAAAACTTTGGCAAAAGGAGAGGATACAACCTTCAGATATAAGGCCCTGTTCAACCTTGGAACTATTAATCTTAACAGACAGAATTATAATTCCGCTCTAAAATTTTATAAGATGGTCGTCTCTCAAAATCCGGGAAGCAAGGAGGCCTCCGATGCTCTCTCCGGAGTTGAAAATATCTATCAGATTATTGGAAAAGGGGAGGAATTCAACCACTTCATAGATAGCTTGCAAAATACGCAAAGAGCGGAAAGGGTAAAACTCCCTGCAAGAGAATATTTTAGCGCCGGTGAACGCTACTCGGCGCAAGGAAAGCTCTCTGCCGCCGCAGAGGCCTTCTACAATGTTATTATGCTCGGAGAAAGCGACTATTCCGAGAGCGCAACACTAAATTATGCCACTATTTCATATAAAATAAAACATTACGGAGATGCAATAAAAGCCTTTGAAACACTTACTCTTATTGCCTCATCCGATAATAACATAAAGGAGGCTAAGTTGGGAATAATGCGGTCGTGCTTTAGAGCAATGCGATATGAGAGGGCTTTAGAGGCGGCGAATGATGTAATAACCATGTATCCCGATGAAGAGGAGATTGTTATGGAGGCTAAATTCATAAAAGGAAAGAGTCTTATAGAGACCGGTAAGGGAGTAGAAGGAAATAGAGTATTATCTGAAGTTCCTGTCGGCTTGAGGACTACCTATGAAAAGGAGGTGAAAAGATGAGAGAGGATTTTGAAAGAAAAGAGAAGAAGTTATTTGGATTCTCTCTATATAGAACCCTTTCCGCTCTCTTTATTTGCGGTGCGGCTCTCTCTATTTCCGAGAATATGCTGGCCCAAAACAAGAGTAAAGGTAATACTGAACTCCCCGATTCGGTCACACTATTCAATAGGGACTTAAGCTATTCATTCAGTAAGAAGAATTATTCCAACCTATATAATTTCAATAAGAGAGAGGAGATACAGCTCGATTCTGTAAAGTACTCCGACACTCCGGATTTTCTCGGTAAATTTGCACTTTCAAACCCGCTGACCGGCAGTGCAGCTCTCTTTTATGCCCCTAAACTGAACAACGGCTTCTCCCTTTCGACCGACGCCTCTTTCCAATCCTTTTTCGGAAAATTACCGTCGGTCATAGTTGATGATAAAATGATGCTTGTCAAGAGCGGAAAGAAGGTATCGGCAGAGAGCAGGAGTCTCTCACTGGGAGCAGATGCAGGTTATTCATGGGAAAAGGGAGAGCTTACAACTTACGTTAAATATATGTCGGGGTACTACAAATGCTACGGGGAGAATGTTACCATGACTACACTCGGGAGAAGCGGCTCCAACTCCATGAATCTCTTTGACGCCGGTGTCTCGGCACGCTCCCTATATTCGGAGGGATCCGGCAAGGGATTAGATTACAACCTTTCAGCCTCCTATTCTGGAGTTAGGAACAGAGGCCTCACAGATAACTACCTACATCTCCACACCTCTTGTTCTCCGAAGACAAAGAGCAATTACAGCCTGACATTCGGAGCGGAATTAAGACTCGAAACAGCTCTCAAACGCACCGGATACGAAAGCACTCATAACAATATTTATGACTTCTACGCAATACTTGCAGGCAAATTCAGCAAAATAAAATATTCGATTAAGGGATTATTCTCTCTCCAAAGTTCAAATGCTGTTCACGGCGGAAAGTATACCTATCCGCTCTTTATTAATGCAGATATCTCTATTCCTCTGGCCGGAAATGCTCTTCGGGTCTACGGAAAAGCGGAGGGCGGAAATATCTCTAATAATTTTGTTTCGTTAGTAAAGGAGAATAAAATGGTAAGCCAAAAGGCGGCCGTATTGAATGGTGCAGTTCCACTCTCTATAAAGGGAGGATTTAACGGAATCCTGAACAACAGATTTTCCTTTGATCTCTACACCGGATATGCTCTGCTCAGAGGCATGCAACAATTTGTAAATTATTATGGTACAGATGAAAAAGAGGAGAATGGAACTGAATTCATTACTGCCTATTCTAATCACAGCAAAGTAATGTGCGGCCTCTTTGCAGCTTGGTCTAACAGAAATATTGAGATAGGGATAACGGCCGAATATAATCTCTATTCTAACGGAAAGAGCGGGTTAATAAATGGGGAGAGAGAGTTTTCCGGCAATCATCCAATAGGACCTTCTCCATTTAATGCACTCTTTCATTTTGCCTACAAAAACGATGATGGGTGGTACATAACCTCCTCGGCGATATTCAGAGGGAGAAGCTGGTCGGGTCTGGAATATGTTTACACCGGAGAGACAATCAACGGCAAGCCGATAGATGGGAGGATAAAGAGTTCGGCCTACGCAGATTTAAGAATAGATTTCTCTTATCCGATCAACGATAATATAAGCCTCCTCTTCAATTGCAGCAACCTTCTTAATTCAAACATTCAATATTATTCGCAATACTTAAAAAAAGGAAGAGAAATAGGAGCCGGAGTAGTAGTGAAATTCTGATTATTTTGCTATCTTTGTTCGTTTAAAATACTATAAAAAATGAGCGAACAAGAACAAGAATCTTTGCAAAATAGGGCTGAATATTCGGCCGACAGTATCCAAGTCCTCGAAGGTCTGGAGGCAGTGCGCAAACGCCCATCGATGTATATTGGAGATATTGGTGAAAGAGGCCTGCATCATCTGGTGTATGAGGTTGTTGATAACTCTATTGATGAGGCACTTGCCGGATATTGCACAGAGATAGAGGTTACTATTAATCAAGATAATTCCATTACAGTTAAAGATAATGGACGAGGTATTCCCACCGGAATGCACGAAAAGGAGCATAGGAGTGCTCTTGAAGTGGTACTAACAGTGCTTCATGCCGGCGGTAAATTCAGCAAGGATAGTTACAAAGTATCGGGCGGTCTGCACGGAGTTGGCGTTTCCTGCGTAAATGCCCTCTCATCTCATTTAAGAGCTGAAGTGCATAGAGAGGGTAAAATCTTTGAGCAGGAGTTCTCAAAAGGAAACCCATTATATCCTGTAAGAGTTATAGGAGACTCCTCGGAAACAGGCACAATAGTCTCTTTTACACCTGATAAAGAGATCTTCAAACAGTCTGTTGAGTATAAATACGATATTTTATCGGCACGCCTCAGAGAGCTTGCCTATCTCAATAAAGGAATTAAACTTTCTCTCACTGATATGCGTGAATACTGCGTAGATGCCGATGGTAAAGAGACGGGAGAGTTTAAAAAAGAGGTGTTCTTTTCAGAAAAGGGCCTACTCGAATTTGTAGCCTATTTAGATGGAACAAGGGATAAACTTACCGATAATCCAATCTATCTCGAAACCGATAAAACAGGTGTTCCTATTGAGATTGCCGTGCAATATAATACCGGCTTTACAGAGAATGTTCATTCTTATGTAAACAATATTAACACAATAGAGGGCGGTACACATCTCACCGGTTTTAAAAGAGGACTTACAACTACTCTAAAGAATTTCGCCGATAAAAACGGAATGCTTGCAAAGTTGAAATTTGATATAGACCCCACCGATTTCAGAGAGGGACTTACTGCAGTTATCTCAGTAAAGGTTGCCGAACCTCAATTTGAGGGACAGACAAAGACAAAACTCGGTAATAACGAGATAATGGCGGCTGTTTCACAAGCTACAAGCAGCGCTATGGAGAACTACCTTGAGGAGAATCCGAAAGATGCAAGGTCTATCATAGATAAGGTTATCTTAGCCGCCACTGCAAGACACGCAGCAAGAAAGGCAAGAGAACTCGTACAGCGAAAAACAGTAATGTCAGGAGCCGGTCTTCCCGGAAAATTGGCCGACTGCTCGGATAGGAATCCGGAAAATTGCGAACTCTTCCTTGTGGAGGGTGATTCTGCAGGCGGAACGGCAAAAACCGGCAGAGATAGAAAATTTCAGGCAATTCTCCCGCTGAGAGGTAAAATTCTTAATGTAGAGAAGGCAATGGAACACAGAATTTTTGAAAGTGAGTCCATAAGAAATATCTACACGGCGCTTGGAGTTACAATAGGTACGGAAGAAGATAGCAAAGCGTTGAATATTACTAAATTGCGCTATCATAAAGTTATAATAATGACAGATGCCGATGTGGATGGAAGCCACATTACGACACTTATTCTTACCTTCTTCTTCCGTTATATGCCGGACCTTATAAAAAACGGCTACGTTTATTGCGCAACTCCTCCTTTGTATCTGGTAAAAAAGGGAAATACGGAGAAATATTGCTGGACAGAAGAGCAGCGTAAGGAGACACTTGCCGAACTATCGGGAAAGAACGACAAAGGTATTCATACTCAAAGATACAAAGGTCTCGGTGAAATGAACGATGTTCAGTTATGGGATACTACAATGTCTCCCCAAAACCGTCTATTGCGTCAGGTTACCATAGATAATGCAGCAGAGGCTGATAGAATCTTCTCTATGTTGATGGGGGATGATGTGGAACCACGCAGAGAATTTATTGAACAACACGCAAAATACGCTAATATAGACGCATAGAGAAGATAATGCATATAGAAAAAAGAATAATAAAAGAGTCATTTATTTTGCTCCTTACCTCTGTTTGCACTACGTTTTTCTCTTTTAACACCACTTCCGCACAGAATTTACCTGCACTGAAGAGGATTAAAGTTGATGAACAGCGCATTGTTAAAAGCACACTATTTAGTGCTATTGAGCCAATCTACGATGACTTTAAGTATACGGAATCCACCGATATTCCTGAGTTCTTTGAGAATTGGAATGATGAACTGAACCCATACAAAAGGCCGATGTCCGATATAGATTCGACCAACATAATTGTAACAGGTTTTTATCCACCCTTTAAGGGAAAAATATGTTCAGATTTCGGTGTAAGGGGGTGGCGAATGCATAACGGTGTAGATATAAAGTTGCAGAAGGGAGACACTGTTCATTGTGCATTTGATGGCGTTGTCAGGGTATCAAAATCGGTAAGAGGAGGTTACGGGAAATATGTGATGGTTAGGCATACCAATGGTTTGGAAACTCTTTACGGCCACCTATCCGAACTGATTGCTGAGCCGAATCAGTTGGTTCATGCAGGAGATATTCTGGGACTTGGCGGCAGCACGGGGAGAGCACATGGAACGCATCTTCATTTTGAGGTGCGGTATCTCGGAAACACAATTAACCCTCATGATCTTATAAACTTTGAAACCTATTGTTCCAATTGCGATACGCTTTTAATAGGACCGAAGAATTTTAACTATAAACATATTGCAAAAAATGCCTCTTCCAAATATTGGACAGTCAGAAAGGGAGACACGCTGTATCATATAGCTCTTAAGACAAGGGTTCCAATGGACAAAATTTGCAAGTTAAACGGAATAAGAAAGAATACTATTCTTAAACCAGGCCGACATTTAAAATTGCAATAGAAAAGAATAAACTTTAAAAATTAGATATATGGACATTTTTGAGAGAATAACAAAGGATGAGGGAGGTCCCCTCGGACAATACAGAAAAAGGGCACATGGTTACTTTATGTTTCCTAAACTGGAAGGAGAGATTCAACCATATATGACCTTCAATGGTAAAAAAGTTCTTGCATGGACATTCAATAACTATCTTGGTCTTGCAAATGACCCTGAGGTTAGAAAGACCGATGCCGAAGCTGCCGCTAAATGGGGACTCGGTTATCCGATGGGCGCAAGAATGATGTCCGGTCATACCTCTCTGCACGAAAAATTGGAGAGGGAATTTGCGGAATTCGAAAAGAAAGAGGATGCCTATCTTCTAAATTTTGGGTATCAGGGAATGATCTCTATACTCGATGCTCTACTCACCAGACACGATGTTGTTGTATACGACGAAGAGTGCCATGCCTGTATAATGGATGGTCTTCGTCTTCACATGGGGCTTAGAATAAAATATGCCCATAACGATATTGAGAACTGCGAAAAAATGATGAAGAGAGCGGTAAAAGTCGCTGAGGAACAGGGCGGCGGCGTATTGCTCGTTACAGAGGGCGTTTACGGAATGACCGGAGCTCTGGGTATTCTCGATAAAATTGTTGAGCTTAAAAAGAGATATAATTTCAGAATTATAATTGATGATGCCCATGGTTTTGGTGTAATGGGTGCCCATGGTGCCGGCACCTCCGAGCATTTTGGCGTTATGGATGAGGTGGATCTCTATTTTGGAGCCTTCGCCAAATCAATGGCAGCTATCGGAGGATTTATCGCGGGTCCTAAAAGTATAATTAATTTCTTGAGATATAATCTCAGAAGCCAGATTTATGCAAAATCGCTTCCAATGGCCCTCGTTGAGGGATGTCTGAAAAGATTGGATCTTATTCGCAAAGGTGATGAGAGGAGAAAACATCTTTTTGATATTGCACGTACTCTCCAGAAAGGACTCCGGGAGAAAGGATTTGAAATAGGGCCTGCAGAGGCCTGCATTACTCCTGTTTTCATTAACGGAACAGTTCCAGAAGCTACTAACATGCTTGTAGATTTAAGAGAAAATTATAAAATATTCTGTTCTGTTGTTGTTTATCCGGTTGTACCTAAAGGAGTTATAATGTTCAGACTTATTTGTACCGCAATGCACCAGATGGAACATGTGGAATACACCCTAAAGGCCTTTGAAGAGATAAGGGCAAAGCAGGCAGAAGGGGCATATAAAGGGTCCGACGATATTAAGGATATGGCAATAAAATAAAATAAAATAAATTGAATCATATTCAAAAATGAATAAGGTAACAATAATTACGGGAGCCAGCTCAGGAATAGGGCTGGCTACTGTTTATGAATTCGCAAGGCAGGGTTTCAATGTTGTTCTTGCCGCAAGGAATGTAGAAAAACTTAACGGGATAGTTAAAGAGCTTACCGCCAAATACCCCGACAGAGAATTTCTTGCTCTTCCTACCGATGTACAGAGAGAGGAGGAGTGCCGCAGACTGGTCGAAAAGACAATTGAAAAGTTCGGTAGAATAGATGTCCTTGTAAACAACGCTGGGATCTCTATGAGAGCCATGTTTAAAGAGCTCGATCTCTCAGTAATAAAACGCCTTATGGATGTAAACTTCTGGGGTACCGTATATTGTACAAAATATGCCTTGCCGTACCTCTTAAAGGAGCGCGGATCTGTGGTTGGTGTAATCTCTATTGCCGGATTCAAGGGGCTGCCTGCACGCACAGGCTATTCGGCCTCTAAATTTGCAATATACGGCTTTTTAGATACCTTAAGAGTGGAACACCTGCACGACGGACTCCACGTAATGATTTTCGCCCCCGGTTTTACCGCCTCCAATATTAGAAATGTAGCCCTCACAGCCGACGGCACAATGCAGGGGGAGACTCCGAGAGAGGAGGATAAAATGATGAGTGCAGAGAGAGTTGCTCATAAACTTTATAATGGAGTAGCAAGGCGCAAGGCGCAAATAATCTTGACACCTATCGGAAAACTTACGGTCTTCCTGAACAAACTTTTCCCGCGCCTGGTAGACAGACTCGAATATAATTATATGAAGCGCGAGCCGAATTCTCCTCTAAAGTGATAATCCTACCGCAATCCGCTAAAGAGATAACCCTACCACCATCCAAAGGGAGCGCATTGCGCTAAAACTTAAAATTAAGGCCCGCAATACAACTGCGGCCGGCGCCCCAATAACCGCTAAAGGTATCTCTATCGTGCGAAGAGCCATCACGGCCACGCTCAACATATTTTTCATTAAACAGATTGTTTATATTTACGAAGAACGACAGCCCCATAAAAGAGGGAAGTGTGACTCTGAATTTTAGGTTTGCCAAATGGAACGAGGGAATTCTGAAAGAATCGGCTCTGTCGTCTACATTTGTTCTGGAAGCAGGATCGAAATCGGCCCAAAATCTTGTATTATAGCTCCAATCCGCACTCAGCAAAATCTGCATATTCCGCAATAACTTATTATTGAATAACCTATTAACATATAGATCGGCAGAGGCTCCCACCTGGCTTTGAGGAGCGTCTCCCACATGAAGTCCATCGCTATATATATCGAGGGTACTTAATGGTTTTCCATTATATGAATCATAAATAGTGGCATGAACATCATTCTTCCACCTCCAGATACCATGAGAGAGAGAAGAGTTTATCCTAAGCAAAGAACCGATGTTGTAAAATGCCTCAACTTCAACTCCATAATGAAAAGCATCGAGCCCGGTCACAAGGTAAGGATAATCGTCCACCTCCACAGGCTTGTATTTATTGCTCATCAAAGATTTGTTTTTCCAATAGGCAGCATAAATTGTTGCCTCCAGGCCGCCTCTCTCTCCCACTCTTCTATACCCGAACTCGGCAAGATAATTATTCTCATTCTTTGTCTCACGAGAGATATTATTATTGCCGGAGGCGAAAAAGATATTCGGATAGGGAGCACGGCTGTAGAGTCCTCCGTTTAGATAGAAGCTGTCGGCCTTACCGGCTTTATAAAGCAACCCGGCCTTAAAACTTCCTCCTAAACCATGAGCCATATCGCTATAAATATCATCAACATAATTATATTTATCCCAACGCTCTATATAAGAGGAGCTAATTGAAGCACCTGTGGTTAATAAGAATTTACCCCGCCCGTCTAAAGTCATATTGGCTGAAAGATAGAGAGTTATATAGTCAATGTTTTGACCGTTATCTATTCTTATATAATCTCCCCTCTTTTTATACGGGTTCCTGCCGGCAAGGCCGGCTATAGAGTTTTTTGCATAATCCTCGTACCAATATTCGGCACCGAGCAACTCTTTTATTCTCTCCTTCTCCCACTTATTGTACCTCTGCCAATGTACGCCACCCTCAACGCGAACTTTTTGATAAAAATCTACAGATACGGAACTTTTTATTCCAAATTGCGTATGCCCGGCAATATAATCTGTTATGATATTTTTGGCAGCCGAACTCTTTTTATTATAGGCTACTACTGCCTCCCAATCTATATGCCCCTCCTTCATAAAGGAGATAATCTGATTGTTCTTTTCCTTATACTCCGGATAAAGCCCTCCTCCATTCCCTATCGCAAGATAGGCGGTAGTGGCTATAGAAAGTGAAATTCCACCGGCACTGTTCAATAAACTCCCCCTACTCCCTCCTCCTAAAGTTGTTTTATACAGGTGAGAGAGAGTAAAATAGGGTTTGAAATAGCTATTCTCCGCCACTGTTTTTTTTTCACCCTTATAATAACCCCAATTTTTGTTATAATTCACGCCGTACTTTTCTCTCTCCGAAAAGGAGCATCTATAGGAACGCTGAGCGTGATTTTCCGGCGACCCCAATGCAGTAAAATTAAAGGAATTACCTTTACCCACACTCTTTGAAAGAGAAAAAAGATAGGCGAATGAGTTAACATCGGTACTCTCCACATAACCGCTTCCCCAAACATAGGAGACTAATGCAGAGAGAGCCCACCCTCCCTTTAAAGGACCGGAAGAATAGGAGAGATGACTCTTCTTTATTCCATAATCCGCTCTATAAAAACCTCCTCCAAACTGTTTCTCCTCAACAGGATCGACAGTTATAATATTTATAGTACCCCCGACAGAATTATCTGATAGCATAGAGGCTCCTATTCCCTTTTGGACCTGTATTTTAGCTGTAGCATCGGCAAGTCCCATCCAATTATTCCAATACATCCCCGATGAGGTAAGGCCGGAAATGGGTATGCCATTTAACAGTACAGAGATATTCTCCTGCTTATAACCCCTTATATTTATCTTGGCATCGCCGTAACTCCCGCTCTCGGAGGTGGCGTAAATGCCCGGAGTTACACCGATGAGTTCCGGAAAGGTTTTTCCGGGAGCCATTGAGGCAATAAAATTTTTATCTACGGTCTTGAGTCGCAATGGAGAACGTTTTGCACTCTCCAAACCGGCGGAGACTATAATCTGCTCCAGATGAAGAGTAGTGTCTTTCATAATCTGTTGATTGTCATAAAGATCAACCACAGATAGAGTATCGGGCAAATGACCGCCCTGCGAATCAGTCGATTCCGATAGAGAAAGTATTAAGGTTTGGGAATAATTGTAGGTGGCAGAGTAATACTCCCCCCCCGTGGCATTGAACACAATGCACAATACTGCCGTAAGCAGTAGTAATTTTTTTTTTAGCATGTCTAATTGCTTAGTTTGTAATACATTAAATTACAATCTTAGCAAGGCTCTTCTCTCATCCGGACTATAACCGTCGGTGCCGTAATTTCAACGGCTCTGCACAAAAGCCAACAGATAGATGGCAAAAGGCTCGCGGACTTTACCGCCGGTAGGGACTTACACCCTGCCCTGAAGATTTAGGCCGCAAATGTAAAGAAAAAAATCAAATAAACCCATCTCTCAACAAGAGATCCCAAAATCTACAAGTGAAAAGCGGATACACCGGCCATCTAAAGAGAGATTAAATCAGACAAGACTGCTTATATTAGCAGCGATTCCCTCAACAAGGCGCATTCTTGCCTCTCGGCTGCACCATCCGATATGAGGAGTCAATATAATTTTGCTCTTATCATTAACATTCATATAAGGAGAATCCAGCGGAAGCGGCTCCTTTGTAAAGACATCTATTCCTGCACCGGCTAATTTATTATCATTCAAGGCACGTACAAGATCTGCCTCATTTATGATACCTCCGCGGCCAAGATTAAGGATAAACGCTGTAGGCTTCATAAGTGCAAGCTTCTCATAGGTGATCAAATTTCTGGTATTATCGTTCATAGGAGCATGAACAGAGATTATATCGCAGGTGCGCATCATCTCATCTAAATAGACTGCAGGATATTTTTCTGAATGAGGTTTCCCGCTCGTAGGATAATAGACAACATCCATTCCGAATGCCTTAGCAACCTCGGCAACACGACCGCCGATATTTCCGAGACCTATAATTCCATATCGTTTGCCGCTCAACTCAAGAAAAGCACGCGAGACATCTGTAAAACAATTGCTTTTTGAATAGTTACCGCTCTTAACTGCCGAATCAAAATAGCCAATCTGCCCGGCTACAGCAAGAAGAATTGTAAATGTAAGCTGCACAACACTCTCCGAAGAATAGCCCTTGACATTTTTCACAGGAATACCTTTGGATGTTGCATATTCAACATCAATATTATCGGTACCCGTAGCGGCTTCGCAGATAATTCTCAGACCCGGCATCGCATCAATCTCCTTACGGCCGATTTTTATTTTATTTACAATCAGCACATCACAGCCAGCTGCACGAGTTATTATCTCCTCAGGAGCAGTATATTCATAAGTCGTCAATTTACCAAACTCAGCAATAGGATCGAGCGAAACATCTTTTCCCATAGTCCCCGCATCCAAAAATACTATTTTAAGGTCTTTTATCATATCTGTAAATTTAAATTTATATATCATATCCCAAAGAGGCAATAAGTCTGTTTTTAATCTCCTGGATTTTGGAATCCAACAAACTTCTATGCCCGGGAGGAGTCTCTATTTTTTCCTTATCGAGTACCCCGACAGGAGGTTTACCAAATACAAAGATATCATTTCCGAGCATAAGTGCCTCATCTATATCATGTGTTATAAAAATTACACTTCTTCTGTCGGATTCCCATATATTTGAAAACCAACGTATCATATTCTGTTTTAGGGTAAAGTCCAATCCCGTGAGCGGCTCATCCATAAGAATAACATCGGAACAGGTGGCAAAGGCCCGTGCAATAGAAACACGCTGCTTCATTCCGCCGCTCAGTTGGGAGGGATAAAAATTCGCAAACCCATTGAGTTCAACCATATTAATAAGTTTGTCGGCATTCTCTCTCCTTTCACGAGCAGAAAACTTACCATCGAGAACAAACTCAATATTACCCCTCACACTCTTCCAAGGCAGAAGCCGAGGCTCCTGAAAAATATAGGAAAATTTTTTGCCGGAGAATCCGTGCAATGTGCCGGAATCGGGTTTGGTAATTGCTCCTATCATATTCAGTAAAGTTGTTTTACCACACCCCGAAGGGCCGAGTATACAGGAGATGACTCCCTCTTCCAGCTCCATACAGAACTCTCTGAATATTATGGTGTCACCATACGACTTGCAGATATTATCTAATTTAAAGCTCATTTTTTACCCCTCCATACTACAATTTTTGACTCGCCTGTACGTATTAATTTCTCAAAAAGCCAGCCGAAGATAACTGCAATTACTGTCCATGCTATAAGTGCCTCTACATTTAGAAAAAGTTGCGCAGCGTGCATATCGGTACCGATACCATATTTTGGTTGGCTCAAGACCTCTCCCACAATAATCGCCCTCCAACCTATTCCGACAGCTGTTGAAAAACCGCTTACAAGAAAGGGCATTATGGCAGGTACATAAACCTCACCAACTATTCTTTTGCGATTCACTTTATAGAATATAGCCATCTCTACCAATTTACCATCCACGTTATTAATTCCCTCAACCACATTTGAATAGACTATAGGAAACATAGTGAGAATCGCAATAAAAATGGGAACCGAATCGGAAGTGAACCAAATCAGAGCAAGTAAAATAAAGGCAACCACAGGAGTAGAACGTACCGTCACAATAAAGGGAGCCATAAAAGCATTGAAATTGGGACTCAATCCGGCAAAAATACCCGCTATAATACCGAGCAGACCGGCAATTATAAAGCCGATAAAACCACGCATAATAGTGGCACCTACTACCTTTAAAAATCCTATATCGCCAACTATTCCGAGTGCCGATATCAGACTCTTTTCCGGTGAGGGCAAAATGAAATCAGATCTGAAATGTAACGAGAGTAATTTCCAGATAATAAGCATCAAAACTACAGATGCAAAACCGATATAGTGTCTCTTATTTATAGAAATTTTCATCGGGCATCTTTCCTCCAATAATATCGGGATTCATCTCATAAAAGACCTTTAAAAAGGCCTCAACCTCATTTTTAACCTCCTTTATCTCATAAAATTTGAGATTGGATCTTGGTATCGCACTTTTCGCCACTCCTGCATCGTTAAGAATACCGCACTTTACAATAAGTGCCGCAGCACTGTCCGGATTAGAATTAACCCAAACAGATGATTTCCTGCAGGCCTCCAAAATCTTTTTTAGCAGTTGCGGATTAGCCGCCAGAAAACTTCTCCTGCCTATAAGGGCGGTCTGCGGAATGGGTGTCTTCTCAATTTTTCGCCACTCGGCATCGAGATCGAAAATTTGAAAGAGATGGTTATTTCTCTTCATCGCGATACTTACAAATGGTTCAGAGATAACACCAAGCTCTGCACGTTCCGCAGCAATTGCATTGGCGAGATCTACATGGGTAGGGAAACTGTAATCTATCTCAATATCGTCTATTGAAACTCCGTTTTTCACAAGCAAATGTCTGAAGAGAAGATCCGGTGTCATTCCTTTATCCATAAGGTTTACTCGCTTGCCTTTTAGATCTTTCCAACTTTTAACGGAACTGTCTCTCCCGAAAAGGTATAAGGTACCCCAGACAGGAATCGCGACAATACTATAGTCCAAACCTCTGTTGTATAACAATGCCGCCATTGTGGTGGGAATAACGGCAAGGTCGGCCGAACTGTCGATCATCATCTTCCGCACCTGCATAGGTTCATTGAATATCTCCACTTTTATACTGACGTCACTTAAAGAGGAGAGGCTATCTATCATTTGAATCATCCCCATTGAGGAGGGACCTCTTAGCGTGGCTATTGTGCATGAAGTGTCACTCGCGTTTTGCGCCCCAGTCCCGCACCGGGACAACAACAATAAAATGGCAATTATATATAACGAAATGCACCTCATAATCTATTTTGTTCAATATTTTACAAAAGTATTCAATTTTTAATAATTATTGTTTGAATTGCAAAAAAAGAATATCTTTGCGGCAATTAAAAACACCGTTTTGTACTGAGATACGTAGAGTATACGCTCAAGGTCTGGCGGGAATCATAAATCAATCTAACCCGGAGGTATTTCTGATGGAAAAGAGAATAGGTACAGTACTCATAGAGGTTGAGAGCAAAGAGGAGGTTCAATTAATGAACGACATCATCTCCAAACACTCACATATTATTATAGGAAGGCAAGGTCTGCCGCGCAACGACAGATTAAGTCTCATTTCTCTTGTTTTAGAAGGAACTACAGACGAAATTGGTTCCCTGACCGGCCGTTTGGGCCGTCTTAATGGAATTCAGGTAAAATCGGTCCTCTTAAAAAACAACAAAGGAAATGAAACTGAAGATGAAATTATTTAATAATTCTACAAAGAGAGTATGGTTTGTTACTGCACTTCTTGCAGTAATCTCATCAACAACATCGTTTGCTCAAACAGATGAGCGCAAAGAGATAGAAGAGAGTGCAAAAGCGGAAAGAAACGAAAAGCTCGGAGAGGTTGTGGTAAGCAGTCTTAGGATTAATAGAAAATTAATGGAGACACCGGCTCCCATGGCAATTGCGACCTCATACGATTATAAGAAATTTTCTTATCGTACCGCCTCCGACGCTCTTAATTTAGAGCCTGGTATCTCTGCCGGTGGTGACGGAGTTTGGGCCAGAAATATTAATGTACGAGGGCTCGGAGAAAGCCGTCTCGTTACTCTTGTTGATGGTAATAGAGTAGAAACCGCTACAGATCTTACTGCCTCATTGAGTATGGTGGATGTTAACGACATAGATCATATAGAGGTGATAAAGGGAGCACAATCCGTACTATATGGCTCCGGTGCCATGGGGGGAATTGTGAACATTATAACAAAAGAGGGGCATTTTTCACAAAATCCCTATTTTTCAGGTAACCTGATATCGGGGTACTCCTCAGTTAACAAATATTTCTCTAACTATTTGACTTTAAACTCAGGAGCAAAGAGATGGTATTTAAAACTCGCCGGTACATTCGGAAGGGCAGATGATATAAAGACGCCGGAGGGAACCCTTAAAAACAGTCAGTTCACGACAAGTAATTTTTCTGCAAGGTTGGGAGTGAAACCCTTTGCCAACCACCTTTTAAAGGTGCAATATCAACGAAATTACTCTTATGATGTGGGAATACCCGGTGGTAGCGCCTTCCCTGGTCCGGCAACAGCTACCTATAAAAATATCGGCAGAACTCTTTTGGATGCAAGTTACGAGATTTCTAAGTTGACCGAAAAGTTCGCCGCTCTTAAAATCAGCTATTTCCATCAGTACATTGTAAAGGATGTGGAGATGAGACCAAACACCGTTACAAATACTACATTGGCTAACGGCAATATTCAACAGACAATACCCGAACTTGTAACTCCTAATGCTCAACACAATATTAACGGCGCCCAGATTCAGACAAACTGGATCTTTTCCGATAACAATTCGCTTATTGCCGGGGCAGATATATGGGGAAGAAGAGTTACAAGCGACCGCACTAAATATGTTACGGTAAATGTAATTAACCCCGACGGTAAGATTCTTAAAACAAACAACATTGAGCGCGGAGAGACTCCCATTCCCACAGCCTCCTCTACAAGTACAGGCTTTTATGTTAATGACGACCTGCATCTTCTCAACAATAAGATGACCATTTCTATAGGCGGTAGAGTAGATAAGATATGGGTAAAGAATGAGGAGTGCTACGATGTGGATTATATTATAATGAACGGGGTGAGAAACGATAAACCCGCCAATCAACGTGTAACTTTTGAGAAGAATAATCTTAACGATCTCTCATGGAGCGCAAATATCGGGGTACTTTATAAACTCACCGGGAATGTAGATGCTGTACTTAATATAGCCCGTTCATACCGGGCTCCCTCAATTGAAGAGCGATACAAATATATAGATCTTGGCAATTATGTACGACTCGGTAATCCGGATCTTAAGGCCGAGAATGGCTATTCGGGCGATATGGGAATACGAATTTGGGGTAAAAGATTAACTATTCAGGCCTCAATCTTCGCAAATAGAATCACCAATATGGTTGTTGAGGATAAAGGAGAGTTTATATATCGCGTTACCGAAACAAATAAACAGGAGACACTGCCGGCACTAATCTATGCGAACATAAGCAAAGCCTTGCTTTACGGGTTCGACTTTAAAGTAGATTATCATGTAATAGATAACCTCTCTCTCTCCTTTGCGAGCTCATATGTAATAGGAAGAGATACCAAGAAGAGAGAGAATTTACCGATGATCCCTCCCTTCAAAGCCATTGTGGGTGCCTCATATTCTTGTCCGAATATCGGCTCCCTCTCTATGTCTCTCTACACTGCGGCAAAACAGGCAAAGGTTGCAGAGGGAGAGATAAAGACCGGAGGTTATTGTAAATTAGATCTTTCAATTGCAACTGCAAATATGAGATTCGGAAAATGCGGAGTTCAACTCTTCACCGGAATAGATAATATTACTAATAGAAGCTACTCCAACCATATCTCAACAAACAGGGGAAGTATTAGCGTGGAACCGGGTAGAAATTTTTATGTTAGAGCAAGTTTTACCTTCTAATCTCAACAGCACCCCAGTTTAAGGGAGGGTATTATTCTCTACATAACTCCACATATGACCACTTTAAAGAGGGAAGGAAATTAATTATAAAATTTTAAAAAGAGCTTTTTAGAATTTTAAATAAATACCGGTAACAATTGTACGCGGCCTGATTGAATAGGAATATAAAGAGGTTCGCATCTCTCCCACGGAGATATAAGAGTAATCTTGCCTGTTAAAAAGATTGGAGGCATTGAGCCGTAACTCCAGCCTCTGAGTAAGAGTAAAATTTACTGCAGCATCGGCAAGAATAAAATCTTTTATCTCTCCGCCGGAAAGTTTACTATGATAGTGTTCCGCTGAGAGCATAATATTTATCCGCTTAATAGGAGTCACACCTAAAGAGAGGGAGTGTGAATATCGGTTCGAAGAGCTTTTGCCGGCATCAGTTATCATCTTATCCATACTGATTTTCATTTGATAATCGAATGTGCACCAACTTGCAAACTTACCGATAAACTTGGGTGTAATAGTATAATTATAGAGATTATATCTGGTTATCTCTCCATTTTGCATTAGCTGTGAACGAGAATCTCCATATGAGATATCTACTGATAGGTTCGAATCAATTAACTCTATCCCCTTTCCTACTCCCGCATTTATGTAAAAATAATTAGCGTTGTTTCTCCCCTCAACATAGGAATAGACTATATGCTCTTCTCGGAAATCGCGCATTGTTGAGAGTCCCCTTCTGTTAGTGATATAACCCATCTCCCCATTAATAAAAAAGGAATGGACCGGACTTTTATAGGCTGCTGCAACATAGTAACTGATAGAACGTGGCTCCACATATAATTTATGACCCTTAATGATCTCCATGTAGTTTGTCATAATCTCACCACTGTAAAAATGGGCAGCATCAACGCCGGAACGTCTCATGGAAATACCGGCTCTTAAATTGAATTTAGCCGAGATATCGTACTTGAGGGAGAGCTGCGGGGCCATATAAAGGGAGCTGTTGCCCCCGCCTCCATGATAGTTGTAGTAGTGTAACGGCGAGCTAATCTCCACCTTGAATCTTCTCAGATAGTAATAAATTTTCGGTGCCGCGTACAGATGCAGGTAGCCGAATTTGGAATCAAAGCTCTCTCTCTTAACTCTTCTCTCAAGTAACCCGACACCCCCCTTGAGTGTGAGCGATAATGAACCGAACTTCCAACCATTGGAGATGGAATTATCGGAATAAAAGGTGGTTGAATGGGGAGACTCTTCCCTTTCTATAGCGCAACAATTAGGGCCGGAGGAGATATCGTCGGGATACCTGACAACACTAAGATTATGCGGTTTTGAACTAAACTTATTGACTGATTCTATAGATAATGTACTTTTTCCAAAATTTTTCACAAAAGAAAAATTGTTATTCATCAAAAGGTCAGGCATTTTAAAGCGCTGGGAATTGGAATAGGAGCCTCTTGTAAAAATATCGGTATTTTTAACTCCAAAATCTCCACTAAGTTGATCAGTAAAGTAAAAGTTATCTGTATTGGCCACCAATTTCGAATCGATATGGGCACTGAAACGTTCCAAGTGCGCATTCTCCTCCTCCACTACGTATCGCTTGGAATTATCATTTAAAAAATAGGTTGTATAGGCACCGGCGGCAGAACGCAAATCCTCTCTCAAATAATAGGCATTTGTGGTCAACTGGTAATCCTCACCTATTTGCTCATTATTGGTAAGGTTGAATAACTGAGTATTGCCGAGGCGATTGCGCCTGCTTCCAAGCGGTGAGTAAGAGGGTGATCCGGATAAATACTCTATAGAGGTATAATCGGCAGAACTAAAACCATTATAGTCATCGAATGAGGTAAGTTCCTTAATTATAGGTACTCCTACATTATTTGCCTTTGCCGATATCATCCAATTGGTTTTACCCCCTATATTCATCGTAAAGAGAGCTGCATCATAGGCAGCAGCCGTACCTCCTGCATACGAAGAGTCGGCATAACCGGCTGCAACATTAAGAGTTGACCTCCATTTTGACCTTGCAGACTCCTTTAATTTAATATTCAGAGCAGATTTATCGGAATAGGCCCTGTTTCTCAGCGCCTTGATGGGTTGATGATTTTCTAGTACCTCAACCTTAGCGACATCCAACGGTGAGATATTGTTTGTGGCAATTCCATAACGAGTACCGAGCATCTCCTTGCCGTTTAGATAAAAATTACTGATCGGGGCACCATTATACCTTATCTCCCCGTTTTCCATAACCTGAATGCCAGGCATCCGTTTCAAGACATCTCCAATATTTTTATCCTGCTTTTGCACAAAACTCTGAACATTATATTTCAAAGTATCCTCCATCATCGTTATTGAGGCAGGCTTCACAATGACCTCCTTTAATTTAACCGCCCCAATGGCAAGTTTCACAGATAAATTATTATCGTACCCCGATACGACACCAGCAATCTTTCCATTATCATTCTCATTTACAAGCTTTTTACCACTCCGATCCAGCACACCTGTTCTGCTCTCCGGCCTCTTCTCTCTATCGGAGAGAGCATCGGTACTGAGAGCGTTACCGGATATTATATAAAACTGCCCGGCATATCCCAACATTTGAAAACTCAAAGAGCCCTTTTCCGGAAAAGTTGGTAAAGAGAGGCTATACTCCCCTGAAGCATTTGAAACATCATATTTCAGGAGACGTCCGGCGGCACTTTTAAGCAACACGACAACCCCTGCAATTGGAGCTCCGGTTGAGGCATCCGTCACCTTTCCGGCAACTGAAAAGAGTCTGTTTTGTGGTTCACTCTCTCCGCTGAAAAACACCTCAGGGCCCTTTGAGAAGAGTACGAAAGAGGAGAGCAACATGAATCCGGCAATTGGAATGATCTTTTTAAAATTCATTTGAATATAATGGTTTTATGTTAAGGTTCCAATCTATACTTGGCCTATCTCTTCAACCTCAGAGTTATTTATAATCGGGGCCAATAATATCAGTCTCTATAAAACCATATTTCATAGGCGAATCCTTTGGGATATAGGGTGAACCATCAGGTGTCGTAACTGTAATTTTCACCTCCGGGGAATTGATCTTCAAAAAATCAATGAGGTTTACAACAGATTTATGAAGAAGTTTGTAAAAAGAGCCGCGATTTGTCTTTATATATTGATAATCCATCATGGAGACCTTTTTCCCGCTCCCCTCCAGGTTGTTTATTCCGGAAATAATCCATGAATAATGGGCACGTGTATCTTTAATCTCCATAATCAAGCCCGGTAAACCACGAAATTTCCATGGTCCATCTATTATTGGAATATCGGGGGCAAACCATGCTATCCACCTCCTCCCCCTGAAAACCATCTCTGCACGGGTGCATGTGTAGCCCAAAATCTCCTTTGTCTCCTCCCCTATTGTCCATTCCATTGAGGGGAATGGCTCCTCATATTTATAGTAATCATTACCTATTTTATCACTGTAAATTAGACGTGAATCTCCGTTCTTCTTAATGATGTTCACCGTTGAACCTAACTTGTATTTGCCAATATTTGCCAACACCTCCTGTGGATTGGCCAACTTTAGGGAGTCAAAGACCACCCTATCGAGACTATAGAACCTCGACATCTCCTTTCCCACACGCAACAACATCTTCAACTCTTTATACAGCGGTTCTCCAGATGCCGTATCCTTGTTGTATCGATAGTCATAAATAAAATCCGCTGTAGCATCGCACAAATTAATCTCCTTTGCCAAAGCTTCATTTTGCTTAACAATTTCAATAGCCATTTGCGCTCCAGCGTTGTGCGGAACAACAATAAAGAGGGCTACAAAAGCCACCATTGATAATCCTATAAGTTTCATAATAATTAATATTTCTTGCACAAAAATAGATAGACTGGGAATACGATACCGTTAATGGTGTGTTAAGAAGTGTTAAATAATGTTAACGGTCTAAAATAGATAGTTATTTTAAATAACTTTGCATAAAAATAGTGTTGAACAATGTATTGTTGGGAGGATTAGCTCAGACTAAATTAATGGTTTCAAGATGAATAAAAAACAATTCAGAAATATTGCAATACTGGTGGTCTGTTCTTTGGTAACGCTTGCAGTCATGCAAATATTATGGTCAAATCAGATGTATTCGAGCCTCAAAAGTTCTCTTCTCGACAAAGCCGGCAATGCTCTCGGAAAATCGGTTTTACAGGAGACAGTAAAAAGAAATTTGACTCCTTATGAGAGCAAATTCCAATCTACCGATACAACAGCAGCCTCAAAAATAGAGTTGAAGGCAAGTCGCATACAGGCATTGTCGAAGATTCCGTCATCAAAAATTAAAGCAGTTAATATTCGTAAAGATAGAGTAATTACCTCTGATAAGAATTTAAATCTCAAATTGAATATCGATACAAAAGTAGATAATAAAGAGATGAAGGCTCTGATAGAGAATAAGCGGGTAGAGATGAAGTATACAGTAAATTTAACTGTAAATAATACTTTAGATTTTAAGTCAATAGAGGTCGGGGTACTTGATTCGCTTTTTGACCTGAATTTAAAGGAGGCCGGCATTGTAGGCAGACATAATCTAAAGATCAAAAACACAGAGAACGGCGAGAGTCTCTCCAAGATTGGCGGGATTATACACAATCCTTTGATTATCACCTATAAGGACAACGATCTTCATGCGGAATATATAGCGGAGATAGAAAACCCGTTCAACGGCATCAAAGGAAAAATCAGAGGAATAATTCTTTCTTCTCTCTTTATTGTGGTTCTTATTTCTCTTTCATTCGTTTATTTACTACGCACACTGTTCAAACAGAAAGAGATAGAAGAGATGAGACGAGATTTCTCACACAATATGGCACATGAGTTGAAAACGCCGCTCGCAGTTGCCTATACAGCAAACGATGCCCTTATAAATTTCTCCGCAGGCAACGACCCGCAAAAGCGGAATGAGTATCTCAATATCGTTAAGAAGCAGCTCAACAATCTCTCCTTTATGGTTGAAAAAATACTCTCTCTTTCTATAGAAGAGGAGCCCGATTTCTCCTTGAATATCACAACATTTTGCATTAAACCCGAATTGGAAAGAGTTGTCGGGTTATACAAAAGGGAGAACGGTAAAGAGGTTCTAATTTCTATAAATGTTAATCCTGAGAATTTAGAGGTAAAAGTAGATAAATTTCATCTGCTAAACGTTATGGGGAACTTGATTGATAATGCGGTAAAATATTCCGGGAATAGTGTTAAGATCTCCATAGAGGCCTTTCTTGAGGAGGAGCACCAGCGTAACGCAACAAAACATATAGTTAAAATAACCCTAACCGACAATGGAAATGGGATGAATTCGGAAGAGCAGAAACATATTTTTGAAAAGTTTTATAGAGTTCCTACAGGAGATATTCAAGAGGTAAGAGGATATGGACTCGGCCTGTTTTACGCAAAAGAGATTATAGAAAAACATGGCGGAAAAATTACGGTAGAGAGCAAAAAGGGAGAGGGTTCTAAATTTATCATACGGCTTAAGGGGAGAAATTAATTATTCTCTTTAGTAAACATGGAAGAGTATTACAATTAATTATTGAGCACCGGCTTGCAGACTATTAATATTAAATGGCCTTTATAGAGAGAATAGAGGAGGTATAAAAAGTAAATTGAGATGAATACAGTGAAATTACTGCTAATAGAGGATGAGGAAACTTTGTCGGAAATCATTCGTGAGACACTCAATGAGAATGGCTTTGAGGTAGAGACGGCCAGGAATGGAGAGGAGGGGCTGAAGAGATTTAACAGTTGGAACCCCGACATTATAGTAACTGATATCATGATGCCTAAAATGGATGGTTTCACAGTGGCCAAACATATCAGGAGAGCAGGCAAAAGGGTTCCGATTCTTTTTCTCACGGCACGGACAAAAGTTGACGATGTTATTCATGGTTTTGAAATTGGAGGCAATGACTATTTACGTAAACCTTTCGCCATCGGAGAGTTGATTATAAGGGCAAGAGCACTTGTCGGAAGAGCCTCGGCAAACCTTCATCAAGAGGAGCGGGAATATATGGTCGGTTCATACCGATTTATTCCAACTGAAAACAGACTCGAACTGAGAGGCAAAAGTGCCGTGGTTCACACAACAGCTCTTTCTCAACGCGAATCGGATATTCTACAGTATCTTTGTAAAAATATAAATGAAATTATTCAGACAAAAGAGATCCTCATAGATTTATGGGGAGATGATAATTATTTTAATTCCAGAAGTTTAAATGTCTTTATCTCACGATTGAGAAATTATCTTAGCAGCGACAAGAGAATCTCCATCACCAATTTCCGAGGGGTTGGATACAAACTGAACTGCAAAACCGAAAATACGGAGGATGAAAATCTGAGGCGATTATAAATAAAAACCTGAAAAACAATTGAATTGTAATTCAGGATTTTTTGTGCCCAGAACAAGACTCGAACTTGCACACCGTAACCGGCACCACCCCCTCAAAGTGGCGTGTCTACCAATTTCACCATCTGGGCTTAGCGGCTGCAAAGATAAAACTTTTTTTGAAAAACCAAGATAAAAAGATAAAAAAACAGGCCGGCTAAAGGTAAAAAAAAAGAGGCCTTTGCTATTTGGCTCATCATGTCTATTTTTTTAGTATCTTCGCTCAGATATTGCACATAAATAATAACAACTCTCAAAATTATAAACCTATGATCGAAGCATATAAGCAACAGATCCAAGAGATTGGAACTCTTTCAGATATAACTGACCTTATTAGAGAGGACCCTCTTTTTCAGAAGAATATTCTGAAATACCTTAAGACTCCATACGACGCAGACGTAGAGAGAGCCGGTAAAGGAATCTTTACCCTGGGAATAAGTAAGTCGGAATCTCCGGAGGATTGCGATGCCGCTACAGCTATAACTATTGCTAATAATGAGGCTCTTGCAAAGCTTGCCTGCACCGGGGCACGTTATCTTACCACAAAGAACTCCGACGATATGAGAATAAACGTGTTAGGGCATTTTATCTCCCCCAAATCCGTTACTCCGATGGCATTCGACTGTAAAGGAGATACTATCTATTTAGTAGGGAAAAATAGAGACGATAGCGACTATCAAGTAAATTCTACAATGCTGGATTATATTGTAAAAAGTATTGAGAAAAATTTTATAAGCAGTGCCCACTATATCTCAAAAGACGGACTTTTCTGCTCGCTTATTGAGGCCTGCGCTCCCAACTCGCTTGGATTCGACATTACTTCCGATGCCGAGAAAGAGGATAAGGATTTTTTATTTGGCAAAAACGACTACATTGCAGTGATCTCTGTAAATGAGGAGCAGGAGAACGACCTTGTCGACTTTCTATTCAATCATAATATCCCAATAACTCTGCTCGGACATGTCACAAAAGGAGAGGTAAGAATGGACGAATATTCTTTCGGCCATATAACAGACTACCTGCCTGAATAATATGACAGTAGAGCTATGCAGGAAACTATCGGCAATAAAAAAAGTTCGGCAATCTCGGCCATGTTCAACAGCATCGCAGGAGAGTATGATTTTCTAAACCATCTACTGAGCCTCGGTACTGATAAGAGATGGCGGAGCAGGAGTGCAAAATATCTCCAAAAAAGGCTGATAACAAGCTGTACAGAAGGAGCATCAGAGGAAAAGAGAGGAAAAGTAGAGACTAATGTAAGTGAAGGCCGCCAGGTAGGAAGACGTGCTCTTCTCGACCTCGCTTGTGGAACAGGAGATTCCTGTATTGCACTTTGGAAACATGGCTTTGAGGTGACCGGGGCAGATATTTCAGAGGGTATGCTCAGGATAGCAAAGGAGAAAAACAAGAGACTTAAAGGCAGGGCAAATAGGAAGGAGGTATCGGAACCTCCGAAATATGTTATTGGCAATGCTGAAAATTTGGATTTTAAAGAGAATAGTTTTGATGCGGTAACTATATTTTTTGGAATAAGGAACTTCGACAAGAGAGAGAGATGTCTCAAAGAGATCTATCGGGTTACTAAAAAGGGAGGAATGCTTGCTATTGTTGAATTTGCCAAACCGAGAAATAAAATTGTAAAATTCCTATACAATATCTACTTTAATTTTGTGATGCCGATAATTGGGAGATTGTTTTCAAAAAACGGATCGGCATATAGGTATTTGGCTAAATCGGTAGAAGAGTTTCCAAAATATGAGGAGTTCTGCTCGGAGCTTTCCAAAGCAGGTTTCAAAGAGATTGAGTATCTCCCGTATACATTTGGAATTGCTGTAATGTACACAGGTATAAAACCAGAACAGAGTGCTACATAAGAGAGAGAAGAAATATTAATATAATAGTGGGAACAGGTATAACAGTTTGGAAAATAGTATCATTCATCCTTTATTTGATGAATATGGCACTTGCTGTCTATGCGGCGGTTACCCTTATATTACGCAAGCAGGACCCAATAAAGACCCTTTCTTGGGTTATTGTACTTATTTTACTGCCATATATTGGGCTTATACTCTATCTCTTTATAGGGCGAAACTATAGAAAGAAAAAGATATACAGCCGCAAGGGAGCAGTAGACTACAAGGCGAGAAAAGATGAGAGTTCTCGAGAGTTGGAGGCGTTAAGAGCAAATCCGGAGGCTCTCGGCAAAAGTATGCTTCGTTTCAAAAAGTTGATTTTCCAGAATCTCAACGACAGCCATACCATTGTTGATAATAATAACAATGTTGAATTCTATTTCACAGGTAGAAGCGCATTAGATGCAATGTATTTGTCCATTGAGTCTGCAAAATCACATATCCATCTGCAGTCATATATCTTCAATGACGACGAAACAGGAGTCCGTTTCAAGGATCTCCTCATTAAAAAGGCTACAGAGGGAGTAGAGGTAAGAATTATGATAGATGGCGTAGGCTGTTTTGGCGTAAAGAGAGAGTTTATAAATCAAATGCGTGCGGCAAAAATAGATGTTCTCATCTTCTCAAGAGTGAGATTGTTGCTTCCCTCCTTCTTAGTAAACTACAGAAATCATAGAAAAATATTAGTAGTAGATGGACAGACCGGATTTCTCGGGGGAGTAAATATCGCCGATAGATACTACTATAACAATGGTGAGATGGGAGAATGGCACGATACTCACATGAAAATTGTAGGAGAATCAGTCGCCTCACTCCAATCGAGTTTTTTACTCGACCGCTGGTTTATGGAGAATAAAAGGATAAGAAAAGTTAATAAATATTTTCCTACACCTGAAGCCAAAGCAAAAGGGAGAAAAGTTGCTTCCGAGAAGATTGTAACACAAATTATCTCTTCAGGGCCGGATAGCGATTGGGCCAGCATAATGCAGTGCTATTTCAGCGCAATCAACCTTGCTTCGGAACATATTTATATAGTAACCCCCTATTTCACCCCGAACGAAACTATACTTAATGCAATTAAGGTTGCCTCTCTTGCCGGCATAGATGTTAAAATTATGCTGCCCAAAAGGTCAGATTCTAAAATAACACACTGGAGTACAATGTCGTATATAAGCGAACTTTTAGATGCAGGAGTTCACATCTACCTATTTAAAAAGGGCTTCAATCACTCAAAGGTAATAAGTATAGATGCCAAAATGAGTATTGTTGGTTCCGCCAATATGGATGTACGCAGTTTTGAACATAATTTCGAAATTATGGCTGTAATATATAACAACAAGTGTGCGGAAGAGATTGAAAATGAATTTATGAACCAGCTCTATAATTGTAGGACCATATCACAAAGCAAATGGGAGAAGCGCCCGGTAGATAATAAGATAAAAGAGAGCTTGGCCAGATTGTGCGGGCCAATATTATGAGAGAAATTAGTTATATTAAATAAATAATACTAAACAAAAAGACAATAATGGAAACAACAAAGAAAAATTATGCATTGCCCGTAGCAATGATGTTTGCACTCTTCTTTATGATCGCGTTTGTAACCGGTCTGCAAAATCCAATGGGAGTAATTATTAAAAGTCAATTTACCCTCTCCAATTTACAATCTCAGTTCGGTAATTTAGCTAATTTTATAGCATATGCCTTCATGGGAATTCCTGCAGGATTGCTTTTACAAAAAGTAGGTTACAAGAAGACTGCTCTTACGGCAATAGCCGTGGGCTTTGTTGGTGTTGCAATTACCTTTGCATCAAGTAGAATAGGTGGAGGTAAAGAGGCCCAGAATACTATTTTTACAATATATCTTATAGGTGCTCTTGTATCGGGATTCTCCATGTGTATGCTTAATACAGTCGTAAATCCTATGCTCAACACTCTCGGAGGCGGTGGAAACAAGGGTAACCAGTTTATTCAACTCGGAGGCGTATGCAACTCTGTTGGAGCAACTATTGTCCCGGTATTTGTAGGCTACCTGATGGGAGATATTGCAAAAGCAAATCTCGCCTCTGCCGCACCGGCTCTTTATATTGCAATGGGTATCTTTGCACTCGCATTTCTTGTACTTATTTCCATTACTATTCCGGAACCATTTGTAGCTCATAAAAAGCTCTCGTTTAAAGAAGATATCGGCGGTCCGTTATCATTCAGGCATTTTGTACTTGGCGCAATAACAATTTTTATATACGTTGGTGTGGAGGTTGGGATTCCTAACATAGCCAATCTTTTTATGACCAACGCGGCTATGGATGGAGGGCTCGAGATGAATACAACAATTGCCGGAACGGTCGTGGGTACTTATTGGTTCCTTATGCTCATCGGCAGGTTGATAGGAGGCGCTGTGGGTTCTAAAGTTTCGAGCCGCGCAATGCTCTCCACTGTCTCCTCTATAGCTATTGTTTTTGTTCTGCTTGCAATCTTCTCATCGGCAGAATCAACTGTAAAAATGCCGGTCTTCAGGAGCGATATCTCCTTTGGTTTTGCCGAGGTTCCTATCAGCATAATGTTCCTTATTTTATGCGGATTATGCACTTCAGTAATGTGGGGAGGCATATTTAATCTTGCAGTTGAAGGACTCGGAAAATATACCTCCGCAGCTTCAGGAATATTTATGGTGATGGTATGCGGTGGCGGAATTTTACCTGCATTACAGGGTTGGATAGCAGATAAATCCTCTTATCTCTCCAGCTATTGGGTAATTTTTGCCGGAATATTGTTCATACTTTTCTACGCCGTTACCGGTTCTAAGAGTTCCAAAAAGGTGGAGTAACCCAATATATTAGAGTTAACTTTTTAAAAGAAAAATATAATTAGAAATATGGAAAAAGATTATGTAATCGGGATTGATCTCGGAGGACAATCCACAAAAATAGGTATCGTCGATAGAATGGGCAGCATTATTGCACAAAATTCCATGAAATACAGTAAGCAGGATCCAAAACAATATAATGAGGAGGATGCTGAGGAGTTTATGAAGGATTTATGTGCAGCAATTAAAACTCTGATAGATAAGGTCGGAATGGAGAAAATAAAGGGAATCGGAATAGGAGCTCCTAACGGAAATTACTATAGCGGCACAATAGAGGATGCGGCAAATCTACCATGGGCAAAAGGGAAAAAAATTGAACTTGCAAAGACTGTCTCGAACTATTTTGAAGGTCTTTCCGTTACAGTAACAAACGATGCCAACGCAGCAGCCGTAGGAGAAATGACTTACGGAGCCGCAAAGGGAATGAAGAATTTTATTGAAATAACACTCGGAACAGGTGTAGGCAGCGGAATTGTTATAAACGGAGAGGTAGTATACGGGAACGACGGCTTTGCCGGAGAACTCGGACATACCTGCGCAATAAAAGATAACGGCAGAAATTGCAATTGCGGAAAAGTTGGATGTCTGGAAACTTATTGCTCCGCAATAGGAGTAGCACGCACAGCAAGAGAGTGGTTGGAGGTAACCGATGAACCAAGCCTGCTTAGAGACCTCTCCAATATCACCTCAAAAGAGGTATATGAGGCCGCAAAAAAGGGAGATGAACTTTCAATTAAAATTTTCGATTTTACAGCCAAAATATTAGGCAGACAGTTTGCCGATTTTGTGGCATTCAGCGCTCCGCAGGCAATAATACTATTTGGAGGATTGACCCATGCAAAAGAGTTTCTTGTGAAGAAGATTAAAAAGTACATGGATGATGAACTTTTAAGCGTATGGAGGGGAAAGGTTCAGATTATTGTCTCCTCGCTAAAAGAGAGCGATGCTGCCATTCTGGGTGCTGCATCTCTTGCTTGGTAAAAGATAACTCTGATTAGCAAGGTTATCCTATTTATTAAACTAAAAAAGGCTGATGTAAAAAACATCAGCCTTTTTGTATGTTAAAGCTCTATTAGCTTAGAAAATCAATCTAACACCCAACATCATACCCCATGTTGAACTTGTAGTTGCATTGTACTGCCATGTATTGCTGCCCCAGAATGCATCAGCACTTGTTGAATTCAACTGGAATAGCGGCTCGTTGGCAGAATTTTTTCCTGCATATTTGAGCGGTCTGATTCTATCATAACTTGCAGAACCCATAGTCTTGTAAACACCCCATTTCTTGTAAAAGAGATGACCTACATTAAGTATATCCCAGCTAAACTGAAGAGTATATCTTCTATCTGTACCAAAGTTAGAATAGATATCCTGCAAGAATTTGAAATCCCATCTGTTGTACCAAGGCTCAACATATCCGAATCTCTTTGCATATTCACCTTTATGTTTTTTAAGGTAACTGTTACTATTTACATACTGCCAGAATATTTGTGCCTGATCAGCTGCAGTAATAGTTACTACACCATTAGATTTAATATCGGCAAATTTAATGTCGTTCTGTGATTTAGGAATATACATCAAATCTGAAGAATAACCATCACCATTCATATCATTTGAATAAGCAAAGGTAGATCTTCCCTGAGCTGCTCCTGAGTAGTAGAGAGAGAGAGTAGTTGCAAAATTCTTTGCATACTCAAATCTGTAAGAGATATTACCTACGATTCTATGAGGAACAGAGAAACTTGAATAACTTAACTCAGGACTATTCAAAGAGGTTACTACAGTGTTTGAACTCCATGCAGAAGCTGCAGTTGAACCAGGGTTTGAAGAGACATCCTTAGCAACTGTGTAAGTATATGCCAACATTCCTGAGAAACCTTTGGTAAAGTTCTTTGTTAACTGTGCAGTAAATGAGGTCTGGAAACCTTTGCTGGTATTGTCAAGAACCATTGCATTACCAATTGATGAGTTATATTTAGCCTCGTTTTTGCTCTTCCAATAAGGTCTATTGTCTGAACCGCTATATGTTCCTCCGTTTGGCTCCATGAGGTTAACATCCCTCTGAATAACAGCATTTATATCTTTAGAGAACAATCCTTCGAGAGTGAAGACCATATTATATGGTAATTCAAAATCGGCAGCCAAATTAGTTCTCCAGATTTGAGGCATCTTAAAGTCTTTAGAAACTTCTGCAAAAGAGGAACCAGATTTTAACACACCCTTAGTCTGTGAAAACATATTAGGGTTGTTATTAACCATATCCTTAAAGTTAGGCTGGAATAATTTGCCGCTCTTTCTTAATGTCTCAATTTGAGTCTTGTTTGTAATCATGATCTCAGGCGACTGGATAGTACCTGAACTGTTCGGCTGGTTTGTAAACCATACGAATGGAAGAAGACCGGTGAACAAACCTGTACCTCCACGAACCTGAAGGCTTCTGTCACCCTTAACATCCCAGTTGAAACCAATTCTTGGAGAGATCTGGAATTTAGATTTAGGCCATTTGCCCAATTCCATAGAGTAACTGTCGCTAACTTTAATCTTACCATCTGTAAGATTATTCCCGTTAAACGAGGTAGGAGCAGTCAATTTATTCTGATACAATGGAATCTCACCTCTTAAACCTAATGTTAATTTAAATTTATTGGTAACTTGCCATTCATCCTGTAGGTACGCTGCTATCATTCCGAATCCAAGTTCTACACCCGGAGCATTCTCTCCATTGTAACCATAAGTGACAGCGAATGCGTTAGGAGTCTTGTCCTGCATAAAGTCTGCCATTGAATCATAACGATAATATGAAGTTGCCTCTCTCATGTATGCATTCTTGAAATACATATAGTCGTAAGAAAGACCTGCTGTAAGAGTGTGTTTGTTCAAGTTAATAGAGACGTTGTCTACAATTGACAATGTATTATTCTTTACATCGTTATTATATGAGAACAATTCATAACCGAATGACATGTATTGATCGCCGTCTTTGTAAATATCAACAAACGGGAAGATTGTAGAAGGTGATGTTCTCTTATCCTCAATTGCAGTGTATGAAACGAGCAATTTATTGGAAATTTTATGAGAGAATGTACTGTTCAACTCACCGGTTATACTTCTAACTGTATTTTTAAAGCCATACCATGAATTCTGGAACGATACTGATTGAGCAGAACTACGTCCTGAACCTCTTGGGTTAGGTGCTGAATTGGAATTGGTAATCTGATCTGAAGTACCTGACATATCATTATAACGAAGTGTCAATTTATGATTTTTGCTAATATTCCAATCCAATCTTGCCATAATCTTATGATTCTTCAATGAATAACCTTTAAAATTTTGGTATGGACCTGCATCATAATTATAGGTAGACTTCAAGTAATCGTACATCGTTTTAAGGTCAGAAACTGTTGTTCTTGAGATCTTAAGAGCAGTATTTGCAACACCGTCTGTGCTTGGTTCCCATGCTCCGCTCGGAGTAGCTGATTTCTCAAACTCACCACTGATGAAGAAGAATAATTTGTTCTTAATGATCGGACCACCTACAGTTGCGCCATAAGTCTGTGTAGACTTCTGTCTGAACGTAGGATAAATATTCTCGCCGATTCTATCACCGGTAAGAATTGTAGGTCTCTGATAAGTATACATTGTAGCTTTGTACTTATTAGTACCGCTCTTTGTAACTGCATTAATTGATGCACCGGTAAATTGAGACTGGCGAATATCAAAAGGAGCGATATTTACAGAAACCTCCTCGATAGCATCGAGAGAGATAGGTTGAGCCTCACCACCCGGAAGAGCATTACTGCTAAGTCCGAAGTTATTGTTGAATGCAGCACCATCGATGGTAATAGTATTCATACGTCCGTCACGACCTGCGAATGAATTACCATTTGATTGAGGAGTCATTCTAGTGAAGTCTGTGATACTTCTGCTGATTGTAGGGAGAGACTGTAATTGTCTTTCGCTTACGTTCATAGAGGCACCACTCTTATCTGAGTTAAGTATCGGGTTAACAATTCCTGCAGAAACTATAACTTCATTAAGTTTAACTGCCTCCTCCTTGAGAACTACATTATACACATAGTTATCTCCCAAACGAAGGACAGCTCCCTCTCCTTTATTACTGCCATATCCGAGAATTGAAACCTCTACAGAATAAGGACCACCGACACGCATGTTTTGAATGCGGTAGTTACCCGCATTGTCGGTCAAAGAGTAGTACTGAGAACCAGAAGGCATATGAACCGCAACAACTGTCGCACCAGCAACAGGTGTTCCGTTCGCCTCAGTAACTTTACCACTCATAGATGATGTAGTCACCTGCGCCATAACAGCAAAAGAGACTACAAAGCTCAACATAGTCAGAGCTATTTTCTTAAATGTTTTTGTCATAAAGTTTTAATTTGATTAGAATTTTGCAACAAAAGTAACACCCTCATTTTGATTATGCCAATAAGAGTTGGATTATTTTTCAACAAATTTTGCCTTTTTTTTAACAATTTTGCATAATAGTCTATAAATAAATAATTTAACGCAATGTTAACAAATTATTAAATTTGTCAAAAATATTAATATGATTAAAGTTTGAAACATAATCGCAATAATCTGTCATTAATTTGTAACAATAGAACTGAATGGTATCTAATCTTAAAAAACACTCTTGCAATAACAAAATATTTAGTTAACTTTGCAACGCAAATGTGGAAAGATTTGACTACTTGCAACCACATAAAAAAAATGCTAAAACGATTCTGGTAACTCTAAATCGGGGTACTCATACCAAAATTAGGTTTTCATCTTGCATTGCAGGCGTCACAATAAGATCTATTGTTTGCTTTGTTATACATTAATACTAAATACGATGAATTATTTATTTACATCTGAATCGGTTTCTGAAGGGCATCCCGACAAGGTTGCCGATCAGATTTCGGATGCAGTACTCGATGAGTTTCTGCGTCAGGACCAGAACTCGAAGGTAGCTTGTGAGACCTTTGTAAGTACGGGACTTGTTGTGATCGGAGGAGAAGTTAACTCCGAGGCTTATGTTGATATTCAAAAAATAGCAAGAGAGGTAATTAACAAAATAGGTTATACCAAGGCGGAATATATGTTTGACGGTAATTCCTGCGGTATTTTATCTGCGCTCCACGAGCAATCTGCAGATATTAACAGAGGGGTTGAAGTCAGTAATAAAGAGGAACAGGGTGCCGGGGATCAGGGTATGATGTTCGGATACGCATGCAAAGAGACAGAGCAGTTAATGCCTCTCCCCCTCTATTTATCTCACCTCGCTTTATGGGAACTTGCCAATATCCGTAAAAACACCTCTCTGATGCCCTATCTGAGGCCAGATGCAAAATCACAGTTTACAATTGAGTATTCACCGGACAACAAACCTGTAAAAGTACATACTATTGTTATCTCAACCCAGCACGATGAGTTTGATACTGATACCGCCATGCAGCAAAGAATAAAGAGCGATGTTAAAAATATCCTCATTCCGCGCATGCTGAAACAATTGCCGGAGAAGACCTGCAACCTATTTAATGACGATTTTATTCTTCATGTCAATCCTACAGGGAAGTTTGTAATTGGCGGACCTCACGGGGATACTGGCCTTACAGGTAGAAAAATCATAGTTGATACATACGGAGGCAGAGGAGCACACGGCGGCGGAGCCTTTTCGGGAAAGGATTCGAGCAAAGTTGACCGCTCAGCCGCATATGCTGCAAGGTACATTGCAAAAAATCTTGTTGCAGCGGGGGTTGCAGAGGAGATACTTGTACAATTAGCTTATGCTATCGGCGTAGCAAGACCGGTAAGTATCTGCATTAATACCTACGGGAGATGTGCAATCAAAAAGAGTGATGCCGAAATTGCTCAAATGGTTGAGAAGTTGTTCGACTTGAGACCGGCAAAAATAGTAGAAAAATTTGGCCTCAAATATCCGATTTTTGAACCGACAGCCTCTTACGGACACATGGGCCGCGATCCGTATGAAAAAGAGATTGAGATTATAGAGGAGGGAAAACAGGTGAAGAAGAGTGTACAATTCTTCGGCTGGGAAAGACTCGACTCTGTTGAGAAGATTAAAACTGCTTTCGGACTCTAAACATCCTACTCCACATAGGCAATTGTGGCAATAGTTATCCTGCAATTAAATGATTTATGCAATAATGTAGCGCAGGCATCCAATGTGGCACCGGTTGTTAGAACATCATCTACAAGAAGAATGTGCTTGCCGTTCAAATCCGGCAGGCACCTTTTGTTTATTGAAGGGAAGACGAAAACACTTCTCACACTCTCCCATCTGCCAATTTTATCTTTATGTGTCTGAGTCTTCGTAAACCTGACACGTTTAATTACATTTGTAAGTAATATTGGTCGGCACCCGCCTCTACAAACCGTCTCCACCTGCAATAACCCTTCAATAATTCCACGCGCCACTATCTCCGATTGATTGTACCCGCGTCTCCATTTTTTGAGAAAATGTAAGGGAACAGGAATAATATAGTCAAACTCCGTAACTCCGGCTCCGGATTGTGAGTATTGCAAAATCTTCTCTCCCAACATCCTCCCAAGCAACTTGCCGAGTTTAATCCCGGATCTGTATTTGAGTGAGAAGAGCAATTTTCTATAATCGTTCCTATAGTAAAATAATGAATAGACCTTTTCTATCTGCGTGCGCCCCCAGAAAGCAATATCAGCACAAGTATCCTGATACTGCCAGAAATATGTAAGAGGCATTCCCGCAAGGCATTTAAGACAAATAAAAAATTCATCGGCAAGCAATTCACACCCGCACACTGTACATTTGCGCGGAAAAATCAGCTCTATCAAATATCGCAGTATTTTAAATTTACTTAATAACTGCTTTACATTACAGTAAGCTAAAACCCACTTTACTAGTCTCAAAATCAACCCTCTCCAGTATTCTCTCATTGCACCTCTATCTCACTCCTCTTATTTATTCCTTTACCTCCTCGCTACCACTCTTCAAAGATACAAGAAGTTGTTAAAGAGTCAAAATTCTGATCTTGTAATATTATCGGTTTTTTTTGTAGTTTTGCAAAGAAAAAAAATAAATAGCAATGTTCGATTTCGTACACATCAGTGCAATAGATATAGTGGATATTATTCTTGTCGGGTTACTTGTTTACCAGATTTACAGACTTATAAAAGGTACTGCAGCTCTAAATATATTTCTCGGCATTATTATACTATACATAACATGGTTTATTGTCAAAGCATTAAACATGAGCCTGCTCTCCGCTATACTCGGACAGGTACTGAGTGTCGGGGTAATTGCTCTGATAATTCTATTTCAGCAGGAGATAAGGCGTTTCCTTATACATTTAGGCACAAGGTATGTGAACGGAGGCAACAGAAGGGGTCTTACCGGTGCTATATTCGGGCATAAAAGTACCTCTGTTCCACTGGAAGTTTTGGAGGAGATAACCCAAGCCTGCCGCCATATGTCGGAGACCAAGACAGGCGCACTTATTGTTATGTCACATACCTCCTCTCTTGAATTTATTATTGAAACAGGAGATCTAATAGATGCCAATATTAATAGACGTCTAATAGAAAATATCTTTTTTAAAAATGCCCCTCTGCACGATGGTGCAATGGTAATTGTCAATAACAGAATAATAGCAGCGCGCTGTACGCTCCCTATGAGTGAGAGTCAGAATATTCCTGCCCATCTGGGTATGAGACACAGGGCGGCAGCCGGTCTTACAGAGGAGACAGACGCCTCCGCAATAGTTGTATCTGAACAAACCGGCAATATCTCCTTTGTAAAGAATGGTGAAATTAAGGTTATGGGCAGTCTAACAGAACTGCGCCTTGCAATAGAAAATGCGGGAAAATAGCCGTTGTGGAGTAAATTCGTTTGAAAGTTTAATAAATACTTTAACAGTTCAGTGCTCCGGTTGCACAATATCCTCCTCTTCCGACACCTCAGAGGGTAGCGGCACATGTTTTTTAACCGAGAATTTCTCCTCGGTACCACGATATAACCTCACGAGATTACTAATATGGGTCAGCCAGACTATAACGCCGGCAACAATACTGAATATCTTTAAGGTAAGCGTTTCGCTTGGGTCGAGCCAAAGGGCAAACATAAAGTTTACAAAAAACGGAAAGCAAGTTACTGCAGCAATCACACCCACAGAGACATAATGCGTAAAAAAGAGTACTGTTATAAAGATGCAGGAGCATATAAGTACCGCAAAGGGATGTATGGCAAGCAGAGCTCCGCATAATGTGGCAACTCCCTTTCCGCCTCTGAAATTATGAAATATAGGAAAAATATGGCCCAATACCGCAGCCGTACCGAAAACTATCTGCGTTGCGACAAATATATTGGTTTCCGGCTTAAAATGCATTAAAAAAACAAGGCAGACGGCAAGCACGCCCTTTGAAATGTCGAACGCCAGCACTAACAACCCCATTTTCCACCCCAAAACCCTCTGAGTATTGTTGGCTCCGGGATTCTTGCTGCCAAAATTACGAACATCTATACCATAGAATAGCTTACCAATAATTATCGAACTCGATATGGAGCCAATAAGATATGAAATACAAATTAAAGAGAGATAAAGTATTACATTTAAATCACCAATCATAGCAGATATTTTTCGTAGATTTAGCAGTTCAAAGATATAAACTTTTTTAACTTTGTGAAAGAAAAATAGGAGGCCAGATGAACGGATTCGAGAAAATAGAGCACAAGTTGGATTTTGTAAAGATTAGGGAGAGCGTATTATCGGGGTGCTCAACTGAATATGCAAAAAATAGAGTTAATTCAGAGGAGATAAGCATAAATGCAAAGGAGATAGAGCTCCGCCTGACTCTTACAGACGAGATGCGTCTTATCTGTCTGTTTGAGACTTCATTCCCGTCTCAGGGATTCATAGATTGTATCGGCTTCTTAAAGCCTCTCGAGATACAATCCGGAGTAATCAGTCTGGATAACCTCGTAAAACTGAATGCTTTTATCGGGGTACTTAAAGAGATTTTAAATTTCTTCACCAATTGTGCACCCGGGAAATATCCGAATTTAAAAAAAGAGGCCGAACCCATACTTTTTTTTCCTGAGATAAAAAGGAGATTAGAGACTATTCTCGACAAATTCGGCGAGATCAAAGATAGTGCTTCTGATGAGCTATATGAAATAAGGAGGGGAATAAGAGAAAAAGAGGGCTCGGTATCGAGAAGGATTGCCTCAGTAATTAAAAGAGCTCAGGCAGAGGGAATTTTGGAAGAGGGAGTTACCTCCTCTATTCACGACGGCCACGTACTTATTCCGGTAAATGCCTCATCTAAAAGGAAACTTAAGGGAATAGTATACGATGAGTCTGCATCCGGAAAAACCGCCTTTATTGAACCGATAGAGGTTATTGAGCTCAATAATGAGATTCGGGAACTCTATTTTGCCCAACAAAGAGAAATTGCAAAAATACTCTTGCAATTCTCCGATTTTATAAGGCCCTACATAGCCGACCTTGTAAATAGCGCAATCTTTATGGGAGAGATAGATTTTATTAGGGCAAAAGCATTGTGCGCAATAAAAATGGAGGCAGGAAAGCCTATTATCTCAAGGGATAACGAGTACAAATTAATTAAGGGACGCCATCCGATACTCCAGGCAACTCTTAAAAGGGAGAAAAAGGAGGTTGTGCCTCTGACATTCACTCTGACACCTGCCAAACACCTTATAATTATTTCCGGACCGAATGCAGGAGGAAAATCGGTATGCCTTAAGACAGCCGGACTGCTGCAATATATGTTTCAGTGGGGAATGCTTGTACCGGCCTCGGAAATCTCCGAATTCAGAATTTTCGATCATTTTTTTGTAGATATAGGCGATGAGCAATCCATTGAAAACGATCTCAGTACATATAGTTCCCATCTCACCAATATGAAGGAATTGCTCAGAAATGCAGGTCCGGACAGTTTAGTATTAATTGATGAGTTCGGCTCAGGCACAGAGCCTACCGCCGGGGGAGCTATTGCCGAAACCATTCTTGCAGAGATAGAGCGAAGAGGTGTATTTGGTATAATAACAACCCATTATACAAATTTGAAATTATATGCCGAACGCAGCACCGGCTCCATTAACGGAGCAATGCTTTTTGACACAGCCAAGATTCAACCGCTTTACAAACTTGAGATGGGTCTGCCCGGTAACTCTTTTGCCTTTGAACTTGCAAGAAAAATTGGGCTTCCCGAACAAATTGTAAAGCAAGCCGAAGAGAGAGCAGGCACGGAATATGTAGACTTTGAGAGGCAATTAAGAAAAATATCAAAGAACAGACGAGTTCTTGAGGAGAAACTTAACAGAATAAAGTACACCGACAAAACTCTCGAAAGTATTACAGAACGCTATCAAAAAGAGCTTTCGCAAATACAAGAGACAAAAAAACAAATAATATTGGAGGCCAAACAAGAGGCCGCATCTATTATTGTTGAGGCCAATAAAAAAATAGAGGCGACAATAAAGGGTATTAAAGAGGCTCAGGCAGAGAAAGAGCGTACAAAGATTATTAGGAGAGAACTTGGAGAGTTTCAAAAAAGAGTTGAGCAGGAGCAACAAGATGAAAAGGATAAAATAATTGCCGCTAAGATGGAGCAACTCATCGAACGCAAAAAAAGGAAAGAGGAGAGAAAGAAGCGTGAGACTCCAAAAGTAAGTGATAACCTGGATATTGAAGGACCAAAACGAGACTCCTCCCCTCCCAAGCCCCTTGAGGCAGGAGATAAAATCCGTATAAAATCCAACGGACTTACCGGAGAGATTACTCGTATAAATAATAAACGTATAACTATCTCGGTCGGTAATATTATCAGTACAATACGTGAAGAAGAGATTGAGAGGATCTCCAACAGAGAGTATAATCAAAGCATAAAAAGTTCCTCAAAATATATTGGAGAAACAGCTGAAGGCATCCAGGAAAGGAGGCTCAACTTTAAGCAAAGTATAGATATAAGGGGCGAGAGACTTTCGGAGGCAATAGATATTGTATCGAGGTATATAGACGATGCTCTTATGGTGGGAGCCGCAGAGGTGAAGATTCTACACGGAAAGGGTAACGGAATATTAAAGGAGGAGATTAGAAAATATCTCAAAACCATAGGAGGGGTTGTTTCCTGCGAGGATGAAGATATTCGCTACGGCGGATCAGGGATAACAATTGTAAGATTAAACGGATAAAACAGGTCACCACAATAACCATAAACAGAAGTGCTATAACAGACTTTAAAATAACTTTAAATAAAAGATAATAAATAGAATACAACAATGACCGTAAATAAAGAGACAACAGGTACAACATTTAGTAGTTATCATACAAATAAAAGAACCTTCAATTGCAAAGCGAGACTTCTATGCTCAATCTGCTTCATTTCCATCTCACTTTTAGCAGCTGTTTCATGTAGCCCTAACAATAAACCGGAAGAGACAGCAGATTCTTTTCTAAAGGCATACCTTGCTACAGACTATAAACAAGCTATCTCCTACTGTACACCTCAATTATCGAAGTACCTTATGGAATCGGTAAAAGAGTTGGAAAATCTCGACCCTGAGTTAAAGGCAAAGATTATTGAGAGTACCACCGATCTCTCCACAAAGATTAATTCATTAGAAAAGAACGATAAAGGAGACTCTGTAAAGATTAATTATTCTATTTTGAAAACCAATCCGGTAGACTCCACAATAAAGGTTGAAATTAAAAACCATCTCTACCTCGTAAAGGAGAATAAAATTTGGAAAGTAGCCTCCCTAAATTAATACCCACATCTCTCCGTACAATAATCCTCCTCCAATGCCGAATCTTAATGTATTGAGGTAAAATGAAGAGTTATTGAAACACTCGCCGTTACATATACATTAACATATACACAAGTATACCGGCAATATATCCAATAAAAACACGTGGAGTTATATGTTTCAGGTACCAGACAAAACTTATATGCTCCGCTCCCATTGCAACTACTCCGGCTGCAGAGCCGATAATAAGTAGGCTACCTCCAACCCCTGCACAATAAGCAAGAAGCTCCCAGAACGTACCATTCTGAACAAAATTCAGCATGTAAGCACCTGCCTGCAAAGTTGATGCATCAGCTAAAGGATACATTCCCATTGCAGCAGCTACCAAAGGGACATTATCTATTACAGAGGATAAAACACCTATTATCCCCGTTATAAGATAGACATCATTAAATGTTTTATTAAGGTAATCCGACATTGCTGTTAAAAGGCCTCCCTCCTGCAGAGCGGAAACAGCCAGTAAAATACCAAAGAAAAAGAAAATAGTAGGTGAATCTATATAGTGAATAACTTTGGATATTCTCAATTTACAACCCTCCTTAAGATCTCTCCTTTTGCTATATATAACCTCAGTAATAAACCAAAGAAGCGCAAGTACTATTGTCACACCCATAAAAGGAGGCAGTCCCGTAAGAGTCTTGAACAGAGGAACACAAACAAGTCCTCCAACACCTATGGCAGTTATAATAACTTTATCTGTACGAGTAACATAAGGATATAATTTTTCACCAATCTCAAGAGCATCTGGGCTATTCGGATGGACAATAGTCCCCTTCAGTTTCAAAGAGATAAGAAACGCAGGAATTAGCACGGAAACCATACTGGCCAAAAATAGATGCTTTATTATTCCGAGAGAGGTTACGTTACCCTTAACCCAAAGCATAATTGTTGTCACATCACCTATAGGCGACCAAGCTCCTCCGCCATTCGCAGCTACGACTATCAACGATGCAAACCACAGCCTGTCCCTATTGTCCTCAATAAGCTTAGACATGACTGCAATCATAATAATAGTTGTAGTCATATTATCGAGTACAGCAGACATAAAGAAGGTAATGACCGTTATAAGCCATAGCAACTTCTTCTTGCTTTTAGCTCTTATAAAATGGGTAACAAAGGCAAAACCACCGTGTACATCAACAAGTTCCACTATTGTCATGGCTCCCAAAAGAAAGAAGATAATTGAGCAGACATCGCCCATCTGTGCAGTGATTTTAGGCAAAACGCTAATAGGATCTATGAAAGAATAGGCAGTCCAAATAATACCTGCCATCATAAGAGCTATTGCAGCCTTGTTAATCTTGAGTACATGTTCAAGAGCTATTGCCAAATAACCCACAACAAACGCAAGAATCATTAATGTCAACATATCATAATAAATTAATTGCGCAAAGATATAAATTTAATCTCCTGCATACATATTGTTGACAAATAGAACCATTTTTTAACACCTTTTGAACATTGTTTTACTACCTTTGCAAATATGAAATTATTCGATACTCACACTCACAGCCAGTACTCTCCTGACAGCCATACCACTGTTGATGAGTTGGTAAAAGAGGCCAAAAACAAAGGCTTATCAGGAATCGGCATTACAGATCATTTAGATCTTGACCCTCCTAAACGGGAAGTAACCGCAAAAGAGGGGGAAAAGATCTTTTCATTCGATCCCGCCGAACAACAGTCGGAAATAGAGAGAGTTGCATCGCAATACGAGATTGAGGTACTCAAAGGAATTGAAGTAGGACTGCAACCAATGTCTATTCAAAAGATTAAGAGTTTCTGCTCAAAATACCGTTTCGATTCAATAATAGCCTCCATTCATTTTATAGATGGAACAGACCCCTACCTGAAGAGTTACTATGAGGGTAAGGATTATAAAAGGGCCTATACACGCACCTTTGAAATAATGTATCAGACAGCTGTCGAATTCCCCGACTTTGATATTTTGGGACACTTCGATTATGTTGCCAGATATGCTCCTTATAAAGATAAAGAGAGAGATATTAAATTCAAAGAGTTCCAGGATTACCTCTCCCCACTTCTCAGATTACTTGCCTTTGAGGGAAAGGCATTTGAAATAAATACAAAGACATATATGGACTACGACGGTCACACGCCTACTCTGGATATAGATATCCTTAAGGAGTTCAAAAGGATCGGCGGAGAATGTCTGACACTCGGATCAGATGCCCACAGCACAGATAGAATAGCTTATAATTTTAATAAATATGCCGAGATAGCAAAACGATGCGGATTTAGATATTTTACCTATTACAAAGAGCGTAAACCGGTATTCTATCCTATAAAATAATTGCCAAGTAGGCTAAAGCCCTACATTATGATTATATCTCTCTGAACAGCGCAGATGAAGCTGTTTTTCTACTCCATTTATCTCTAATCCTAATTCGGTTCAGAAACTGTCACTATTTTGTACTGGATAGGAGAATCGAACTCCTATTTGAAGAATGAGAATCTTCCGTCCTAACCGTTAGACGAATCCAGCATTTTTGGGTTTGCAAAGGTAAAAAGATTTTTTTATTCTGCAAATCCCGGAACTACTTCTCAAGCAGTTTTTCTCCCGTATCTTTAACAACAGACTCTTTCCACTTATCGGAATATCCTGGCTGAGAAGGCATTACCGGAATATTCTTTCCGTTACCATTCTCTTTGAATGAACCGTCGGGATTCTGCTTCTTAATATTTCCGTCTATATATTTGACAAGCAAATAGTTCTCCAGATCTTGCCACTTCTTGAACAATCTTGATGCAAAGAGGTCAGACCACTCTGTAAGATATTCCTTTACACGTCCCGGGTCGGAATCGTATATTCTCTTGGCCTCCTCATCTATTGTAGGAATAATCTTCATTGCACCAAATTCATGCTCATCGGCCACTTTTTTAATTTCAGGAGCCATATAGTTGTACCTCAAATAGGCAAATTGAGTTACCCTGTTAAAGAGCCAGAAGGCAGATTCAGATGAGTATTGCATCATATTTCCATTCCCCTCTGCAAAACAATGAGGAGCATGCAGTCCGCTTGTGTAGACAGGTGTAAGACAAGAGGTTGAGGCATCATCAACCCCAAACCAGATAATACCGCCGATTTCATCAGGCAACCACGATCTTGCCTGGCCAATCATCCAGAAACCTGTCTGTTGAGTAGCAATTGCTCTTTCATTAAAGTAAGTCTTGCCATTATAGGTAAACTCCATAGGCCTCCACCTGTATGGAAGCTGGAATCCGCCTGCACCAATATCATTGCGCATATCGAGCGGAGTATTTTCATAATGATCTCTCATAACATCTGCAACCTCCTTAACAGTAATCAGATGATCAGGTTTTATAAAAAGAGGCATTCTGTTGGCAAGATTTTCACCCTTGGCGTAATCTATATAATCCATAGCGATCTTATCTCCCATTTTGCCTCCACCTAAAATATTAAAAGCACTCCATACCCTTGCATCACAACCTCTTACTGTACCAAAATCTGCCGGAGCAAAGGCATCGGCAAAACTAAAATCTTCATTTTTGCCTGTAAAATAGCCGTTTTCCTTTGCAAAGGAGATTATATCGCTACTATAGAGACAATTTTCAGGATCGTTCAACGGGAACTTAGTTATTCTCGACTGATTTGCATGAGCGCAGATATAGCCGTCCGGAACTCTCATTGCAACCCAGTTCGCCCCCTTATTAAGATTGATACCTTTTTTGTTCAACTTAACACCTTTTCCTACAATCTCCATTATCCATGCCTCATCTTTATCGGCAATGGAAAAGGTCTCACCGGCAGAAGCATAGCCATATGTCTGTACAAAATCTGCAATAATCTTTATCGCCTCACGAGCAGAAGCCGCTCTCTGAAGTGTAACATAAATAAGGGAGCCATAATCCATTGTTGCAGTAGTATCTACGAGCTTTTCATTCCCCCCGAATGTTGTCTCGGTAATTATCAACTGATGCTCGTTCATATTCCCCATTGTTGAATAGGTCTTGGAGATCTGCGGAATTTCACCTTTGTAACTTCCGGTATCCCACTCAAAAATTTTAAAAATGCTTCCCTTAGGATATAATGCGGCAGGACGATGATAAAGTTCGCCGTAAAGTTGGTGCGAATCTGCCGAATATGAGACCATTACAGAGCCATCTTTAGAGGCACACTTGGTCACGATAACATTTGTACATGCATCGGCAATACCATAACAGTAAATTGATGCCGCTGCAAATAGCATAAATTTTAATATTTTCATACTTTAAAAATTGATTTTTAACGCGTATAACAACTCGCATGATAACTTATTAATTCTCTCCATTTTAACGAATAATATTAAATAAAATCATACTCTGTCTCACACTATTATTATTATTTATTCCAATATCCGATATCCAGTATAATAACTCATTTACAATCCGGCCTTGTAATATATATCACTAAAACACAATTACTTGCACAGTTAAGCAGAGAATTGTGCAAGTAATGGGACTAAAGTTTGCCGGCTATATTTCTTCACTTATTGTACCCCGACATATTTTGGTGCTCTCGGGGATTTGTAGTACCTTAGCACTTTGCAAATATAAATATTTTAGAGAACAAATCTACAGCGAAATGAAAAGAGTTGTCGCAATACTTATTTTGGTTGGAGGGTGCATGTTTTCAACACTCTGCTCTGCTCAAAATCAGGAGCAAAAAGAAAAAAGTCCGGAAGAAATAGCAATGGAACTCACAGAGAAAATGGGAAAAGATCTCTCATTGAATCAGACACAATTGTTCTATGTGGACTCTATTTTAAGAAGTAACTACACCTCATTGTACGACGAAATCCAAAGAATGAAAGAGATGGGAATGCAAGATAGCCGCAACTATAAAGTTGTCTATGATAAATGGAACGATAAAAATTTGGAGGCATTTAAAAAGATTTTTGACGAACAGCAATATATCTCATATCTAAAATTAATAGGTAAAGGCAGGGAATATAAAAAGGGTAAAGATGGAAAATATTATAAAAAAGAGTCTAAATAAATAGAAAATAATGGCTGTAATAGGTGTTGATATCGGCGGAACAAAAATTTCCGCAGCCTTATTTGACAATAATGGCACAATTATCTGTAAAGAGGTTCAACTTCTCTCCGGCAGAATAGGCAACGAAGCCGGAGAACTTGCCGGAAAAATTATTGCAAATATTGTTCTCAAATACAACAACACGAAAATTGAGGGAATCGGGGTCTGTGTCCCCGGAATCGCCTACTCAAAAAGTGATACAGTATGGGCACCCAACATCCCCGGATGGGAAAACTTCCCGTTAAAATCAGTAATAAAAAGGCATACGGAAGATAAAATACCTATTAACATCGACAGCGATCGTACCTGCTATATTTTGGGAGAGGTTTGGATGGGAGCTGCAAAGGGCTGCACAGATGCAATATATATTGCCGTAGGAACAGGTATCGGTGCCGGCATTCTTATAGACGGCAAAGTGCTTCACGGCAAAAGTGATATTGTGGGAGCGACAGGATGGATGGCACTGGAAACACCTTATAAAGAGGAGTATATCCCGGTAGGCTGTTTTGAATATTATGCCTCCGGAAATGGTATTGCCACACAAGCCAAAAGGCTGATAAAAGAATCAGACAACTATATAGGAATTCTCTCAAAAAAAGTTGTAGAAGAGATTGTGTGTCAGGATGTATTTGAAGCCTATAAAAATAATGACCCGATTGCAATGAAGGTAATTGAGAAAGCTATACAGTTGTGGGGAATGGGCAGCGCAAACCTTGTAAGCCTGTTTAATCCTGATAAGGTTATCTTTGGAGGAGGCGTATTCGGACCGGCATCGGAATTTATAGATGATATTTATAAGGAGGCCTGCAAATGGGGACAACCAATTTCGATGAAAGAGGTCACTTTTTGTTCTACAGAAGTTAAAGACAACGCAGCACTTCTTGGAGCTGCATATCTTGCAATAAAAAATAAATAAAAATGGATCCAACACAATCAGTTAATCATCCTTTTTACTCGGTAAAAAAAGTATTTGCCGCAGCCTGCTGTGCTTTGGCAATTTTCGGTGTTACAATGTTTGCTCTCGGAGCTTTGCTTCCACCTCTTACTAAAGAGATTCCGGAAGCAGTTACACTACCTCCTATGCTATCGATAGGGATTTTGATAGGGACAATGTTATTCGGTCCGGTAGTTGACAAATGGGGATATAAATGGTTATTAGTTGCATCAATAGTTATGACATTTACAGGTCTTCTGGGACTTATGCTCCTAAAAGAGCTTAATTTATTGAGGGTATGCATAATATTCTTCGGATTGGGAGGGGGCATAATCAACGGAGAGACCTCCGCGCTTGTCTCGGATATTTATGATGATACCAAACGCGGAAAGATGATGAGCCTCTTCAGCACCTTCTATTGTATAGGTGCTCTTTTATGGACATTTGTCTGCTCCTTTATTGATTATATGATTCCTCTAACAGTTGTTCTTGTACTGATAGCGGTATTGGCTCTCTTCTGCCTATGCATTAAGTTCCCCGCAGCTAAACCAAAAGAAAATGTCTCCTTTAAAAAATCTGTCGGGTTACTTAAATATCCAATGTTACTTCTCTTTTCGGCCGTTCTATTCTTTCAAAGCGGATTTGAGGGTATATCGGGAAATTATACCTCTTCATTTCTAACAAACAACGGTATTAATCAGAACATTGCAACGTTTTCATTAACAATGATGACAATAGGGATGTTTTTAGGACGCTGGGTATTGGGAGGACTAATGCAAAAGCTCAAATTAATAGAGATTATTACGGGGTACCTGTTGCTCGCACTTATCGGTTCAGGACTGATGTGGATTGCTCCAAAGGGAATTATCTTGGCCTATATAAGCACAACATTAATCGGATTCGGTGCCGGAGCTACATTCCCGGTAATTCTCACCTATTTGGGCGGAGCATTTAAACAACTATCGGGGACAGCATTTTCAATTGCAATGTTTATTGCTCTTTGTGGAAACTTCTTGTTTAATTTCACTACAGGTCAGACATTTAAGACAGGCAGTCATGCATTTTTCCCCGCATATCTTGTAATTGCAGTAGCAATTATGCTTATCCTGCTTCCGATAGCCACAAGAAGCGCGGCAAAATTCAAAAGTAAGGAGTAAAGAGTAAAGAATAATAGAGAAAAGACAACACTATAAATTAAAAAAATGACATTATGTTAGCTAATGAATGGAAAAAGAACGCCATTGGCGTGATGGACAAAATTGAAAAGACCCAGATGGATCAAATTAAAAAAGTTGCCGAGGTGATGGCCGATGCAATTCAGGCCGGACGCTGGGTTCATACTTTTGGTTGCGGACACGCAAACCTACCTATTGAAGAGATGTACCCCCGTATCGGTGGCTTTGTAGGGTTCCACCCTCTATGCGAAATTCCGCTTACCTTTTTTACGCACATTGTAGGTGAAATGGGTATAAACCAATTCCTCTTCCTCGAAAGAACAGAGGGCTACGGAGAGGCTATTATGAGCAGTTGGAACTTCGATAAAAGAGATGTAGTATGGATCTTCTCTCATACAGGTATAAATGCAGTAAATATTGATGTTGCTCTTGAGGCAAAAAGACGCGGAATGAAGGTCATTGTTTTCGGCTCTGCTCACGAGACCGGCAACAAGAAACCTCGCCATTCAGGGGGTAAAAATCTATTTGAAATAGCAGACTATGTGGTAGACTCCTGCTGTCCACTTGTGGATGCTTCGGTTCAACTGAAAAAGCATCAAGACAAGATAGGCCCGCTCTCAACAATGGCCTTTATTACAACTGTTTGGATGACAATCTGTACTGTAGGCGAAATTCTCGAGGAGAGAGGAGTTAAACTTTACATACACCCTTCACACAACGTTCCGGGCGATACAACAGCTCACGAGCGCCTCGACGAGTGCATTAAAGAGTATAGAGAGCGCGTTAAAGGCGTTTAACCATGATTTCGGAATTCGACATAACATACGCCAAATGGGGCAATGTTAAAAAGGTTTCGCAATACCAAATGGCAATTTTACCATGGGGCGCAACCGAGCCGCACAACATGCATCTTCCCTACTGCACCGATATGCTTACGGCACAAGCTGTAGCATTTGAAGCAGCCCAAAAAGCCTCTTCAAGAGGGGTGAATGTTATGGTACTGCCCGGTATTCCTCTGGGGTCGCAAAATCCCGGACAAATTCAATTGCCTTTTTGTCTTCACACCTCTCAGTCTACACAACTTGCCATTCTTGGCGATATTGTTAATTCACTTGAACATCAAGGTATTAATAAACTGCTAATAATGAGCGGCCACGGCGGTAATAATTTTAAGGGAGCAATTAGAGATATTACCATAAATAATCCCTCCTTTACAATTTGCATCTGCGAATGGTTTTCAATCGTTAAACCTCAAGGCTACTTTGAAGAGAAGATTGATGACCACGCCGGAGAGTTGGAGAGTTCAGTTATGCTTCACTACTATCCGGAGGCTGTTGAGATGAGACTCGCCGGAGAGGGCAAAGGAAAAGAGTTCGCCATTGAAGGAGTCAATAAAAAGGTTGCCTGGGCACCAAGAGACTGGTCAAAAGCTACACAGGATACAGGAGTTGGCTTCCCCAAAAAAGCTACAGCCGAAAAGGGCAAACATTATATGGAGGCGGTAATGCCCTCAATAGTTGATTTTATAGTAGATTTTTCAACAAAAGAGTTGTACTAAATCTACAGATCACAAACTTGCAGAGGAACAAGATATACCTCCTGTAAATGTAAAATTTTGAATAAAGAGCAGGTCTTAAAACCTATTTTACTTAAAGGTTTTAAGACCTGCTCTTTTATAATAAACTTCCTATAAAAAAGGTACTTACGACAAAATCCTTGGAAGAACTAACCAGAAAATTGAGCCTTCACCCTTCTTTGAGTTTACTCCAATAGAACCATTCAACTTCTCAACAATCATTTTACAAATAGGCAAACCGAGACCGGTCCCCTGGGCAAAATTATCCAGTTTCACAAAACGTTCAAAAATCTTTGGAATATTCTCCTCTGATATTCCTATACCAGTGTCGCGCACAAATATTTTAATCTTATCAGGGAAGGTCTCCATACCAATTTCAATAGACCCACCCTCATCGGTAAATTTAAGGGCATTCGTCATAAAATTACACACAACCTGATCAAGTCTCATTTTATCTCCGGAGATTATTAAAGGAGTTTTATCAACGCTATAAATAAGATTAACTCCCTTTGCCGCACACTTAGAGGCAAAGACACTTGCAACACCCTCGAGCATAGAGACAACATCAATATTCTCAATATTGAACTCAAGAGTGCCGGCCTCAATTTTAGAGATATCGAGTATATCACTTATAAGTTGCAATAGGAGGGAATTGTTGGCCTCAACTATACTTTTATACTCCTTCTTCTCCTCCTTATCATCGGTGGTGGCAAGAAGCTCAGAAAAGCCGATAATGGCGTTAAGCGGTGTACGAATTTCATGGCTCATATTAGCAAGAAAGAGCGATTTGAGTTTATTAGCCTTCTCTGCATCCTCTTTAGATTTAATAATCTCTTTTTTATTCCTCTCTCTATCTGTAATATCCTCCATCTTTACAATAAGACCATTAAAATCCCCCAATCTTCCATACACAGGCCGCAACGTAGATTGAAATATGATCTCACCATACATATCATAACGTTCAAAAACAGAGAGTTTCCTCTCCGAGAAGGCCTCCATTGGGCAATCATCACACGGTTTATCATAACCATACCTACTCTTGTAGCATATACTACCACGTTGCGCTTTAGTAACATAACTAATAGAATCATATATAGACAAATTTTCATGTCTGATAATATAATCCTTAGAGACAAAAACCAGCCCTATACCCACATTGTCCATTATTGTCCGAGTATGATGCTCAGCATCCAATAGCGACCTATTGATCCTCTTTGTCCGCACCATCATAATTGTAATAAAAACTGCAAAGACCAATATAAGTAGACTGAAAATAAATATAAACCATCTTGCATTCGGATGCCTGTCTAACCAAGATATCTTCTCATTCACAAAGGAGGCATCGGCAAAATTTGCCTTGTTAATCCCATACTGATTGAGAACTAATATATCATACTGCTTCTTATTTGGAATAGTTTTAATAAATACCCCCCTGTTCACTGCTTTTCCTTCTTCTATGATATTTTTCATCTCCATGGCCAGTAATTTTCCCTGCATTTGATATTCAGGCATCATACCTCCTATCGCCCAATCACCTAAACCGATAGAGGAGACAGAAAATGTAGGAATATTATCACTCCCCCGCTTAAAATCATATATATCGTTCCTTAAATAATAGTTTTCATTCTTGTCAATCCTCCATGTACCTAAAAAAATAACGGTATTCTCAGGCAACCTCCTTATTTTTTTCTTTATCTCCTCTACGCTATTAGTTCTACCATCGAGCAGAATAGGGGTTAAATTCTCATAAGATTTCATAACATCTATGAAATGAGACTGCATTACAACGCCTCCGAGGGTATTATCTGTAAGTATGGCTACATTCTTCACCTCCGGCAAAAAATATTTTGCCATATCAATATTGGCCTTAAAATCATACTCATATACAATCCCATACATATACATACGATTAGATACATCTGACGCAATCTGAGAGATGTTAACAGACTCCGCCTTCCATTCCGAAAGATTTAAATCTTTAAGATTTTCAGGAATAGTAATTCCGTCGCCACTAATAAGACCTGCCAAAATAGGTACGGAAAAATCCACATCTTTTTCAGATATGTATGAAGTCCATGCCTCCTGTCCCAAACAGACCACTGCAGCTGCATTTAATTTTCCATTGGAATAATATTTCTGCAAAATCGTTTTCAGTCTCCCTTTCCAGAGTTTAGCCTCCGAAAAGCTCTTACAATTCATATTTTCAACGGAAATAGGATTGTTTACTCCTAAAGAATCGCAGACATCCTGGAATTGAGCAATATTATTTGATACATTAATTGTCTCCGGATTATAAGAACTGATAATAATGATTGGTTTAACCGACTGAGGCTCCTCGTCATTAGAAAAATCCAATATTTCAATTTTACTATTCCATATATCAACCTGCAATACGGCCGCCTTCGCACCTATAACAGAGGTAAATAATAAGACACATAATAAAATAAGTTGCTTAATCCGGCCTAATATAGAAGACATCTTAACAAATCATTAGTAGGTTTATTATTTTTAATGCTCAAATATAAGAAAAGTAGGAAACATAAACCGTTTTCTTATATAAAAAATATTATTTCATGGTCTCCTCTATCTCTTTTACCGAGATCGGCAGCCTTTTAGCTCCCAAAGTTCTGCAACCCTTCTCTGTAATTAGAATATCATCCTCGAGACGAATACCTCCGAAAGTATAATAATCCTTTAACTTAGAAAAATTAATAAACCCCGAATTGATTCTCTCTTTTTTCCACTTCTCAATTAAAGCAGGAATAAAATAGATACCCGGTTCATCTGTAATAACATGTCCTGGTACCAACTCTTTTCCCATACGTAAAGAGGCAAGTCCGAACTGTTTAGAACGCTTGTGAGCCGCATCATAACCAACATAATTCTCCCCGAAATCCTCCATATCATGAACATCGAGACCCATATTATGTCCAAGTCCATGAGGCATAAAGAGAGCCTGAACACCTGCCGCTACAGCTTCATCCGTATCGCCTTTAAGTAACCCGACAGATTTTAGCCCCTCTACAATGATTTTAGAAGCGGCAAGATGCACCTCCTTATATGTAATACCGGGACGTGAAATCTTTTGAGCATGATTATTGGCAAGCTCCACTATCTCATAGATCTCCTTCTGCTTTTCCGTAAATTTTCCGCTTGCAGGAAGTGTACGGGTAAAATCGGAACAGTAGTTCATATTATTCTCGGCACCGGCATCCATAACAAAGAGACGCCCTTCTGTAAGAATCTGATCATGTCTGTGATTATGCAAAGTCTCTCCGTTCTGAGAGAGAATTGTTGCAAAAGAGGTCATTGCACCCTGAGAATGAGCTATCCCCTCCATCACACCAACAATCTCCTGTTCAACCATACCGAGTTTCGCAATCTTCATTGCAGTATAGTGCATTGCATAGCCAATATTACAGGCCTTATCAATCTCTGCAATCTCATATTTATCCTTTACTATTCTTTGATTCACAACCGCTTTAATCAACTCCTCCGATGCCGTTTTAGAAAGATCGAGAAGAGGTAAACCGAGCATAGAATTCAAAAGAATCTTGTTATAACTTCTGTACGGAGGAAGAAAATGGATTTTCACTCCCTTGTCAGCCATCTTCTTAAGATAGGCAGGAAGTTTTTTGAAGGGCTCACTCCTCTTCACGCCTATTGACGCCGCCTTCTCGGAGATTAACGGCTGCGGCCCCATCCAGATAATATCATCTATCTCCACATCGGTACCGAAAAGTATCTCCTCTCCATTCTGAGTATCGAGCACTGCGGCAAGACCGGGCTCATTAAGACCAAAAAAATAGAGAAAACTGCTGTCCTGTCTGAATTTATAAGTATTATCGGGATAGTTACATGGAGCGGAATTATTGCCCAGAAGCAAAATGACACCATTACCCACCTCTTTTATAAGACGTTGACGCCTTTTTATATAGATATCTTTTGAAAACATTTTATTTAAATTTTGATTGTTATTTTTTTCAAAATTATAAAAAAAAGCCAAATTATATACTATTTGTTTTTTATAACGAGATATACAGCCACAAAGACAAAAAGAATACCGCCGAACTGCTGTAAATTGAGTCTTTCTCCAAGGAAAACGAGTCCCATGATTAGAGCTGTAAGAGGTTCAAGACAACCGAGAATTGCAGTTGTTGTAGAACCAATAAATCGTAGAGCATAAACTAATGTAAGATTAGAGACTAATGTCGGCAATAAAGCCAATCCAAAAACACACATCCAGCTATTTGCACCGGTAATCGCAGAAAAACCGGTATTGCGCACAACAATATTTAAAAAACAATATATAGATGAGAAAAAAAGGACATAGAGAGCCGTCTTCGCGCTATCGATATTTTTCAAAATATCTATATTATTTACACCTACAAGATACGTGGAATAGGTAACAACAGTAATCAATACTATCCAGAGGCCCTTTAAACTTATATGTCCGTCAGACGAAAAACCTCCACTCAAAAATAGCACGCCGGTAATTGCGCATACAATCGCAATCACCTTCATCAATGAGAGACGTTCTCTGAAAAATATCATCATCCAAAGGGCAACTGCTACTGGATATAAAAAGTGAATCGTAGTAGCCACACTGCTCGCAATGTAGGCGTAAGACATTGTAAGGAACAACGATGTAGCTGCGTAGAATGATGAGATGAGAAAAACTGCCACAAATTCTCTCTTGGAGAGTCTTAAATCCTTTTTCATAAACCTCATGCAAGGCACCATTAAAATTGCGGCTAAGAGGAATCTGTAAAAGCAAACCGATTCAACTGTCATACCGCTTCTCAATAATGGAATAGAGAATAACGGAATAAGTCCGAATGTTGCGGAGGAGATAAGGGCAAGAAGGATTCCTTTAGATTTTAGCATCTTATTATAACTTCATTAATTCGGGGCACAAATATACAAAACATTCTCACCATCACTAAACATATTTCGTATATAAATTTTGAATAAAATGTTATTATTAATACTTTTGCGACCTTTTATTAACCGGGGTTAACGCCCCATAAATCATTCAAGATGTATAAAAATTCTAATTTGAGAAGGCCTATTCCTTGCTTTAAGCGCTGGTCGCGAAAAAGCTATGGAATATTCGCGTCGCTTCATCGCTACGTGACTATCGGCGTCCTTTCTGTTGGAATGTCAATCATCTTGCTATCAACGGCATCGCATAAATGCTTTGCGACCGACACAGTTTCAGTATTTAAAATTCAGAAACTCGATTCGGTCGATGTTGTAGGGAACAAGAAAAGCCCTACAAGAAGTGCAATGTCGCAAACTGTATTCTATAACAAAACAATTGAGGCCGCGGCCCCGTTCCAAACTTTGGAATCGGTACTTCGCGTTTCACCCTCATTTGATGTTAGAGAACGCGGAGGCAAGGGGATTCAAACAGACATTTCAATTCGCGGAGGATCATTCGACCAAACAATGGTAATGCTTAACGGCATTAACTTTACAGATGCCCGCACGGGACATCAAACACACTCAATTCCCATAGATATAGAAGCTATCTCGGGAATGGAACTTATTGACGGCGTATGCGGTACGGGAGCCTATGCCGGAGCTATAAATTTCAAAACGCAGGCACGTTGGCCAAAGTACATAAGAGCGGAGATAACAGGTGGTGAACACGGTTATTTTTACACAAATGTAAACGGGGCCTACAGTAAAAACGGATTGAGTGTTTTGGGTGCCGCCTCCTACAGGAGAAGTGACGGTTACCAACACAATACCGATTTTAAAAACACAAATGCCTATGTAAGGGCCAATTATGAAGACTCTAAACTCGGACTGATTGATATTCAAGCCGGATATCAAAGCAGAGATTTTGGAGCAAACGGCTTCTACTCTCTAAAATATCTCAATCAATTTGAACATACCGATACATGGATAGCCTCTGCAAGATGGGTGAAAGGCTTTGGTAAACACATCACTATAAATGCTATATCGAGTTATCGCAGGAATCGCGACAGATTTGAATTAATTAAAGGTAAGCCCGACAAGGTACCATTTAACTACCATTTGACAGACAATCTCGGCGAAGAGTTATGGATAGATTATCGGTCAATTATTGGAACAACCTCATTAGGAATAGATTATACATATAACCACATCTATTCCACTCTTCTCGGAGAGAGACTGGATTCGCCGAAGAGTTCGGGGATAACGCAAAATTATCCTCTCGAAAACGGCACTTCAGAAGATCGAAAGATAATGTATACATATGGGAAGGGTAGAAATACCATAAACGCATGGTTCAGACAGGTTAAATATTTTAGTAAATTTAATCTTTCCGCATCCGGCGGAATAAGTTCGACCTCCTACGGAGAATCGGCCATATGGAGTCTATCCGGCGGTTATACAATTTTAGACGGGAACAGACCTGCTTCGTGCTGCCCCTGTAATGCACTTTGGACCATTGATGCCGGAGCAACGCAATCTATGCGCCTGCCGACCTTCACAGATCTCTACTACACTGCAAAAGGTTATGTCGGGAATCCCGATTTAAAGCCCGAAAAAGCTATTACATACAAAGTCAGCAGCAAGTTCTCAATAGGTAAATTTTACTCCTCATTAACAGGATACTACAGGAGTGGTAAAGAGATAATAGATTGGGTAAAGAAGAGACCTGAAGAGGACTGGATGTCAGAGCAACTCACCAAACTTAATACATTCGGAATGGAGTTTACAACCGGTTACAGATCAGAAGAGGGTTTTTTAAGAAACGCCTCTATCTCATACGGCTACATAAGCACAGATAAAAAGGCAGGCAACCATATCTCCAAATACGCATTAGATTATATGCGTAACAAGGCCTCCGCCTCATTTCAAGGTGCTATTCTGCGGAATTTAAAGATAGCAGTCACCGGAACGCTCTACGATAGATGTGGAAACTATCTCATTCTCTCCTCTACGGGAAGTGAGACCAAGGCTTACAAGCCCTATTTTCTATTAGATGCACGAATAAGTTGGGAAAAAGGAGTGGTCACTCTATATATGGATGGTACAAACCTGACCTCGACAAGATACTTCGATTACGGAGGACTTGTTATGCCTAAAATCTGGGCATCGGGAGGAATAGTTATCACTATCAAATAATTAATCTATTCACTCCCGCTCCAATTGAGACGGGAGTGAATTTTAATATTTTATAAGTTAACGCTTATCAATCACTGCTTTTTGAAGATCTACTCCTCTCTATTAAGGCGACAGGCGTACAACCATAGATCTTTTTGCATAATCTGTTCAATCGCAGATAACTCGAAAGGCGCATATGCATCATAATCATTCTGGGAGTAGCACCCTCTCTCTCGGCCAACAACTTCAAAAGCACAGACTGCTGGCGCTGAATCCACTGTTTAGCAGACATACCAAACTCTTTCTTGAATTTAAGTTGAAAACCGCGAGATGAGAGCCCGGAGATAATCTGCAAACTTCTAATATTCCCGTTCACCTCCTTATAATTATTATATATCAAGGCTTTAAAATCTGTATTTATACCTAAAATTGGGTATAAGAAATTTGCTACGTCCTGTTTTGAATAATAACTGACAAAGTAGATTAGGAGCTCCTCATTCTTATTAAAATAGTACCTCATATCCTTAATCTTGTCCATTTTCATATTATGTATCAAAATAAGCAGCTCATTATAAATCTCGTCACAAATTTGCAAGGAGCAGAACTTATAAGGAAAATGCGTGGTGTAATCATAACAATACTCAAGCAACTTGGTCTTCTACTTAATAATTGGCACTTTGAATGCAAGGGTTAAAAACTCCGTCTCCTCAACAGCAATAGCCTTTAAAGGGCTGTTGATGGGAACAAGAAACATCTGCCCGCATCTGATGGTTTCATTTATACATACAGATGTGGTAATGCGACATGCTCCTGAGAGAATAAATACTACATAATTATATTCAACCGATTGATTCTCATGAATCGTACCCTTATTAACACGTTTCAATGTAAATCCGGTTGTTAACTCTCCTAAGCTGTATTTGTTTTCAATCGCATCGGAAAAAGTTGTCAATGGTCTTTGAAACTTCATATTTTCTATAAATATCTACAAAGTTAAGAGACTGTTTTAATATAATACTATTAAAAATAATAAGCGGGCGCATAAAGATGCAAACCCGCTTCAACAAAAAAACTAATCGAGATTAATCAATCACCTTCTTACGTTCAAAATATGCCTGTGGATGTTGGCATGCAGGGCATTTATCTGGAGCCTTTTTACCCTTGAACACAAATCCGCAATTACGGCACTGCCACTCTATCTCCTCCTCTCTTGAAAATACCGTACCTGCCTCAACTCTTGCGAGAAGTGCGCGATATCTCTTCTCGTGCTCTGCCTCAACAGTAGCTATCTTCTTGAAAGTGTTAGCAATTTCCATAAATCCCTCTTTCTCTGCAACCTTTGCAAACTCAGGATACATATCGGACCACTCCTCAAGTTCACCGGCAGCAGCAGCCTCGAGATTCTGAGCTGTTGTACCAATAACACCTGCCGGGAAGGAGGCTGTAATCTCAATATTCCCACCCTCAAGATATTTGAAGAATTTCTTTGCATGCTCTTTTTCTTGATCTGCTGTCTCCGTAAAAATTGCAGCTATCTGTTCATAACCCTCTTTTTTTGCAACACTGGAAAAATAGGTATACCTCATTCTTGCCTGCGACTCACCGGCAAAAGATTTCATAAGGTTTTTTTCTGTTTCTGATCCTTTTAAAGTACTCATAATTAACTATATTAAAGTTTAAAAAAATAAAATCCTGTAATAAAATTCAAAAAAAACTACAATGCAGTTCCTACAAATTGAATCTCGATATTTTTAATATTAAAACCGGGAATAACTTTAGAAGCCATGTAATTTTGTATCAACTGTATCAGTTCCGGGTCGTCATAATCCTGATAAGAATTTTTATTAACATCATATATGTGAGCATGTTCGTACGTATTCACATCAAAATACATTTTATTATTTGAGCTATATCTGCGCACTAATAATCCAACATTAACAAATGATTCAAGGACATTATATATTGTTGCCACCGTCAATGAGGGACATTTCTCCTTAATAGCCTCTTCCACAGCATCTGCAGAAGCATGACCCAAATCTCTCATCGTCTGATAAATTGCGAGCCTTTGCGGGGTAGCCTTTAAACCACTTTCCCTAATTATATCCTTTATAGTTTGCATACTATTTCTTTTAATTTATTGATAATTTCTTATTATGATTTAGTATTATGCTATTGTTCATTATCTTTTTTATCACCGACTCTCTGCAAAGGCAGAATTAAATCGGCACAAAGTTATTTATAATAATTCAAATTTGCAAATAATTATATTGATTTATAAACCTACAAAATTTATACCTTTCAACAATGATATATTGTATAGTACTTCAACATCTGAATTGATTTACCTATATTTGCAACCTAATAATCAGCGCATGGCTACAAACGACATCAACATTAATAATACAACGGAAACAATAAAAGAGAGGATCATAAGATGCATCAGGGAGGTACTCCCCTCCACTACCAAAACCTGTATTTGGTTACTTAAAATTACAATCGGAGTATCGATGTTCATATTGATTCTCAGATATCTCAAAATCCTTCCCTGGTTCTCTGAGACGATTAGTCCTCTATTCAGCCATCTCGGATTACCCGGCGAAGCGGCTCTTGCCTATGTCACCGGCTACTTTGTAAATGTTTACGCCGCCATCTCTGTAGCTGTCGCTTGTAATCTCGACATACGATCGATGACAATTCTTGCAGTAATGGTTCTTTGCTCACATAATATGATCACAGAGACTGCAGTACAAAAGAAGACAGGATCATCCGCTATAAGAATTATCTTAATAAGAACACTTTCTGCCTTTGTACTCGCCTTTCTTCTAAATCATTTCATGCCCGGAAAAGCTGTTGACGGAGTCATAAAAACATTGGCCACTGAGAGTACTTTTAAAGAGATGCTATCGGCTTGGGGAGTTGCAACTCTTACCATAATTATAAAAATGTCTGCTCTGATATATCTACTCGCAATACTCCAGAGAATATTGTCAGAATTCGGAGTTATAAAGTGGATATCGAAGTTCTTAAAACCACCGCTTGCACTCTTCGGACTACCGGCTAAGACCTCATTTTTATGGATAGTTGCCAACATTCTCGGCCTTGCATATGGTGCTGCAGTAATGATAGAGGAGATTAATGCGGGCAAAGTAGAAAAACGCGAAATTGATCTGCTCAATACTCATATCAGCATCTCTCACAGCAATTTTGAAGATCTAATACTCTTCTCTTCTGTAGGAGGAATATGGTATGTTCTACTTCTTACCAGATGGGCCGGTTCTTTTGTACTTGTCTGGGGACAAAGGCTGGAGTACTATCTCTTCAGTAATAAAAAACAAAAAGAAGATAATATCTGATAATTTTATTAAATTTGCAGTTTGATTTATTATGGACATAAATTGTCCTGCAAAAGAGAGTAATATGAACGACAATATAATAAAATGTCTCATTATCGGTAGCGGTCCTGCAGGATACACTGCAGCGATATATGCAGCAAGAGCTAACCTCAACCCTGTTCTATATGAAGGAATGCAACCGGGTGGACAACTTACAACCACAACACTGATAGAAAATTTCCCGGGCTATCCAAAGGGGGTAGATGCCACTGAAATGATGGGCAATATGAAACAGCAAGCAGAAAATTTTGGAGTAGAGATTCGCTACGGTTCGGTTACAAAGTGTGATCTCTCTTCTAATCCCTTCAAAATAGAGATAGACGGCGATAAAGAGATTATTGCCAAAAGCCTGATTATTGCCACAGGAGCTACTGCAAAATACCTCGGCCTTCCGAGCGAAAGAAAGTTCAGAGGAATGGGAGTTTCTGCCTGCGCAACATGTGACGGATTTTTCTATAGAAAAAAAGAGGTGGCGGTAGTAGGAGGAGGCGATACAGCTTGTGAAGAGGCCTCATATCTCGCAGGATTGTGCAAAAAGGTCTATATGATAGTGAGACGCGATGTGCTTAGAGCCTCAAAAGCAATGCAGGAGAGGGTTCAAAGTATTCCCAATATAGAGATACTTTGGAATACAAATACAAAAGAGATACTTGGAGATGCATCAGGAGTTACAGGTATTTCAATTCTTAACAATAAGAGCGGAGAGGAGAGAGAGATAAAACTCGACGGCTTCTTCCTCGCAATAGGTCATCATCCGAATTCCGAGCCGTTCAAGCATTATGTAAAGACCAATGAAGAGGGTTACATTATTACGGAAGGTAAATCTTCAAAGACAAATATACCCGGTGTTTTTGCCGCCGGTGATGTTCAGGATTCTTCATATAGACAAGCAATTGTGGCCTCCGGTAGTGGATGCATGGCTGCGATGGATGCGGAAAAATTTTTGCAACAAAACTGATATCGGAATTTTGGCTTATTATTTGCCTAATGCAAAAAAAACTGAAAAAATGAATTTGATCACAAAAATTACTGTTCTTGGAGCCGCGCTCCTAATGACTTTCTCCTGCAAGAATTATTATGATTCACTGCGTAAAAGCACCGATGTAGATTACAAGTATAAAGGTGCATTCGACTTCTACAACAAAGGAAAATTCAAAAAGGCAGCAGATCTATTTGAAGAGTTGATACTTGTAAGTCAGGGTACTCCAAGAGAAGATACTGTTCAGTTCTACACAGCATTGAGCAATTATAAGTATGGGGATTATTCTACCGCGGAAAGCGGATTTGATAAATTTGTTCAGGTATTTCCAAGAAGTCCATTTGCAGAAGATGCACAGTATTTGAGAATTATTTGCCTCTATGAGGGCACTTTCAGATACGAATTGGATCAAGTACCAACAAAAAAGGCAATTGTAGTTATAAGAGAGTTCATGTTGGAAAACCATGAGAGCCCCTACTATTCCCTGTGCCAAAGATATGTTGATGAATTAAGTGAGAGACTTGATAAAAAGAGTTATGAAGCGGCTAAACTATACTATAAGATGGAGGATTACAAGGCGGCTAACTTCTCTCTCAAATCTATTTTAAAGGAGAATTCAAACAATATTTACAGAGAAGATATTCTTTACTATGCGGCTTTGGCCTCATATAAATTTGCACAAAATAGTATTCCGGAAAAACAGAAAGAACGTTTCCTCTCATTTATAGACGATTATTATAACTTTGTGGGAGAATTTCCCAAATCGACCTACAAAAACGAATTAGAGGAGCTCTATAATAAAGTTCAGAAAAATTTAAAAAAAGATAAACAATCAAAAAACGATACGACTAATGACAACAATGGAGAAAATGGAAAATAAATTCAGTAAAGTTCCTTCAAATACAATAACAAGGGATTTGTCTGAGATTTCTGATCCTACCGGTAATATTTATGAATCAGTAGTGATTATAGCTAAAAGATCCAATCAGATTGCTGCAGAAATCAAACAGGAGCTAAGCGCCAAACTCGAGGAGTTTTCCAATTTTGCAGATACTCTTGAGGAGACATTTGAGAATAAGGAACAAATTGAGATCTCTAAACGTTACGAGAAAATGCCTAAACCTACACTTACCTCAATCAAAGAGTTTCAAAGTGGAGAAATTTACTATAGAAAAATAGAGGGTTAATTAATAGATCCGGATGCTCAGGCGATTAACAATAAATAATTATGCGTTAATTGAGGCTCTGGATATTGAATTTCCGGAGGGCCTGATTATCATTACCGGTGAAACTGGTGCCGGTAAATCTATTTTATTGGGTGCCTTGTCGCTTCTCCTCGGTGGGAAGGCCGAGATATCGGCAATTAAGGATAATAAGGAGAATTGCATGGTAGAAGGGCTTTTTGTAGCAAAAAAGCCGGTAAAAATAGTTTGGCAGGATGGTACCTCGACATACGAAGAGGAATTGGTGCTCAGAAGAATTTTGACACCCTCGGGAAGAAGCAGATCGTTTATCAATGACGAGCCGGTCACAAACATGATACTTTCCGAAATATCCTCCGAGCTAATAGATATACATGCTCAGAATCAGCATCTTCTACTAAATGATAGTCTATTCCGTATGAATATACTCGATTTATATGCAGATTCCGCCAAGGAGTTATTGGAATATAAAAAGAGTCTCTTCTCACTTAAGAAATTACAGGAGAAGAGAGTGGAAGTGGAGAAGAAAATTGCAAGGGCTACTCAAGAGGCGGAATACAAGCAGTACCAATTAGAAAAAATTTCAGAAATAAATCTTAAGGAGGGAGAGACGGGAGAGCTGGAAAATGAACAGAAACAACTTGCAAATGCCGATGCTATAAAGAGTTCCTTGATGCACGCAGCGGAGTTACTTCGCCCAATGGGAGAGTCGGTTGTACAGAGTATGAAGGAGGCATCGCAAATTTTGCTTAAATATTCCTCTTTTGTTCCCAAATTGCAGGAGCTCTCACAAAGACTGGAAAGTTGTAGAATTGAATGCAAAGATATTGAGGAGGAGATAGCTCTCATAGAGGAGAAGACAACTGTCTCCCCAAAAAGATTGGAAGAGGTAGAGAACAGACTCAGTCTGATATACGATACTCTCAGAAGATATGAATGTAGAGATGAGACCGAATTAACCGCATATAAACAAAGGTTGCAGGAGGAGCTGGAGGTCAGCGAGAACGACCTTCAGGAGTATGCCAAGCTCAAAAGAGAGGAGTCGAGTATGGAGATATGCCGCAATGAAGCCGCCGTTAAACTTTCCGCAAAAAGGAAGGCGGTATATAGTAAACTCGGCGAAACTGTACAGGAAGCCATACGGGAGCTGGAGATGCCTCACGCAATATTTAAGATACAGTTGGAGAGCAGTAAGGATTTTGGAGAAAACGGGACAGATAATATTAATTTCCTCTTCTCCGCAAACGGTAATGATAGAACAAATGAACTCTCAAAAGTGGCTTCGGGAGGAGAATTATCGCGCATAATGCTTTGTTTAAAGGCAATTATGGCCAAATATACAGGAATGCCGACAATGATATTCGATGAGATAGATACCGGAGTCTCCGGAAGAATTGCCGATAAAATGGGTCAGATTATTGACGAGTTAGGAGAAAATATGCAGGTATTTGCTATAACTCACCTTCCGCAGATAGCTTCGAAGGGTGAGACACATCTGCTTGTATATAAGGTTTTTGAAAATAAATCTGCAAAAACATATATAAAAAGTATCAGCGGTGAGGAGCGTACTATGGAGATAGCGAGAATGTTAAGTGGTGAGCAACTCTCCGCAGCCGCAGTTGAAAACGCAAAATATTTATTAAAAAAATAACAATATGAGATTAATTATTCAAGAATCATATGCACAACTGTCGAAGTGGGCAGCTGCATTCATTGCTAAAAGGATCAATGAGTACAAACCTACAGCAAAAAATCCATTTGTTCTCGGCCTCCCTACAGGCTCCACACCACTTGGTACATACAAGGAACTGATAAACTTATACAAGGCTAAGAAGGTCTCCTTCAAGCATGTAGTTACATTCAATATGGATGAATATGTCGGGTTACCGGAAAACCATCAGGAGAGTTATCACTCATTCATGTGGGACAATTTATTTAAGCATATTGACATTAATAGGGAGAATGTGAATATTTTGAACGGCAATGCAGCAGATTTAAATGAGGAGTGCAAAAGATATGAGGCGAAAATAGAGGCCTATGGAGGAATTAAACTCTTCATGGGAGGTATAGGTCCCGATGGTCATATAGCATTCAACGAGCCGGGCTCCTCATTAAATTCAAGAACAAGAATCAAATCTCTGACAACTGATACTATTATAGCTAATTCGAGATTTTTTAACAACGATATTAATCTGGTACCTAAAACCGCTCTTACCGTAGGCGTAGGAACAATTATGGAGGCAGAAGAGGTACTTATCCTTGCCAACGGCCATAATAAGGCACGTGCTCTATATCATGCAGTAGAAGGCGCTATTAATCATATGTGGACAATAAGTGTTCTTCAGATGCACCCTAAAGGGATTATTGTTTGCGATGATGCTTCTACAATAGAGTTGAAGGTGGGCACCGTCAATTACTTTAAGGATATAGAGAAAAAGAATTTGAATCCGGAGGCTCTTATAAAATAGTCAGCTCCGCAAAATTGGATCTCTTTAAATTATTGATTCTCTTTGAACAAGAGAGATAAAATTCTATTTATTAAATACTATGGAAAAACAAGCTGAATTAGACATTTTAAGAAAATACCTTCGGGAGAAGGCTCTTCAGGCAATAATAATTCCCTCCAACGATCCTCATTTTGGAGAATATACACAGGAACACTATGCCGTAAGAGCATGGTTAAGCAATTTTACTGGTTCGGCAGGAACACTCGTGGTAACTGAAAACAATGCTGCCTTGTGGACAGACAGTCGCTACTTCATAGAGGCAACAGAAAAGATAAAAGGGAAAGGCATTGATCTTATGAAACTTAAAATGCCTAATACTCCCACAATCCCTCAATGGATTAAAAGTATTTACCCTAATGGAGCCAAAGTGGCTATTGATCAGGCTCTTTTCTCGGTATCAGAGTATAATAGCCTTGTTAATTCACTCTCTCCCTGCACAATAGAACTTATACCGGATCCCTTTGATTCTATATGGAAGGAGCGACCGGCCCTCATATTCAATACAATCCTATTTTTAGATAAAAAATATTCCGGAGAGGAGACAACATCAAAAGCCTTGAGGATAAGGTCCGCTCTCAAAGAGATGAACGGCGGAAAAGAAGATTTCGCCTACATTATTTCGGCCTGCGACGAAACAGCATGGTTATGCAATATAAGAGGAACGGATATTGAGTACAATCCTGTAGCACAGGCTTATTCGTTAATAACAGACAAATCTGTCCATCTGTTTGTTAATATTGATTCGCTCTCACGTGAGGCTCTCAATAATCTTAAGGCTCAAAAAGTGGAGATACATCCGTATGACTCTTTTACAACATTGCTCAAAAACTTAAGCAATAAGACCATTATCTTCTCGGAGGAAAAGATGACTATAAGAGAGTATAAAATTCTTAAGGATACCGGCGCCTCCTTTATACATGACACCTGCATCGGAGGCCTTGTAAATATGCTAAAATCGATAAAAAACGAATGTGAAATATCGGGATACCGAAAAGCCTTTTTAAAAGATGGCATTGCGTGGTGCAAATTTTTTAAATACATAGATGATTCACTGAAAGGCGGAAAAGAGCTCGACGAGTACTCATTAGGAGTTAAATTAATTGAATTCCGAAAAGAATGTGAAGAGTATAGGGGAGAAAGTTTCGAACCGATAATTGCCTTTGGAAAGGGAGCTGCACTACCGCATTATAGTGCTACGGCAAACAATTCCGGCAAAATTGGAACCGATAATTTTCTTCTAATGGATACCGGAGCCCACTATTGGTTTGGGACAACAGATACAACAAGGACTATTCCAATAGGTACTATTTCTGAAACTCAGAAAAGACATTACACTCTGGTATTGAAGGGAATGATTGACCTTGCCTGCGCAAAATTTCCAAAAAATACAAGAGGATCCCAATTGGATATTCTTGCAAGGGGACCTCTATTCAATGATGCTCTTATGTATTTCCACGGAACCGGGCATGGAGTTGGACACTATCTCTGCGTGCATGAAGGGCCGCAAAGCATAAGAATGGAGGAAAATCCGGTAACTCTATCTCCCGGAATGATTATGTCGGATGAACCGGCCATCTATTTTGAGGGTGAATACGGAATTCGCACAGAAAATGTGATACTTGTTAATAATTGGCGCAAGAACAATATGAACGAATTTTACCAATTCGAGACCATGACACTGGTGCCAATAGCAACATCATGCGTAATAAAGGAGCTTCTAACAAAAGAAGAATCTGAATGGATAGAGAATTATAACAATACTCTTAGAACTAAGCTTGCTCCATATCTCTCTCCTGAGGAGAACGAATGGCTGATAAATCTATCTTACCTCAATTGAGAAATCGGGATGGTAGATAATCTTACGCATGGCAATATTTTCCATCCCCTCACCTTTTCTTACAAAATCGAAATCTAATTGGAGCATCTTTGCTTTTGGAAGATGCTTAATAAATTTTTTTGTACCTCCGTTATAAATTGCATCTGAGAAATATTTTACAATATCATAGCCCTGGAAGGCAAACGGAGAGGGCTCTCCATTGAATAGTGCACGGAACTGAAGTATAAAACTCTTAACCGCCTCATCATCATAATTTATAAAATAAGGCAATGTGAGATGAAGATTCATCTGATGGAAGAGCTCAACATTTATTGTCTCAAAATTTCTCCATTTAGGCTGCCCGAAGAGCGTAATTCTGTAGTTTTGCTTCATGCTTAAAGAAAGATTTCTCAAAACATCACTTACAAAGGCCTCGTTGTTTGAGGGCACTATCACAACATTCTGAACAGCATCCTTATCGAGAAATGAGATAATCTTTGACAATATGCTCCTCCCCTCCAAAATCCCGTATGTCACAGAATTATAAGAAATATTCAGCGAATCGAGAATCTTTATAATCTCAGCAACCTCCGCTACATCCTTGCCGTTTCTCTCCTGAATCAAGAGTACTTTGCGTAAAGAATTCTGGGATAGCTCCTCTATAAGTGACTCGGATAAATAGTCAGAACGCATTCTATCAGATGGAGGTACCTGGATAAAATTATCAAAACTTTCCACAAAAGAGTCTGAGCTCTGATCCATTGGAGAGACAATAACTATTCCCTTTTTTGCAGCACCCGGAAGTAGCTCAGCAAGAGATTGTCTCTTCACAGGGCCGATTATTATATTATTATCGGTAAAGCTACCTGAATTTTCAATTGCTGCAAGTGATGAATAGTCCGACTGATCATATAAGTTAAGCACAAGATTTTTATTCTCCCCCTTTATCTCCTTGGCAGCCAAGAGAGCTCCGGCATAAAAATCATAATAATTTCTGTTAAAACGAAGAGTATCCGACGCATGAATGGGGAGAATGATTCCCATTTTCACAAGATTAGTCTTAACTGGTTGTGCCTCCTTCTCTGGCTCACTGTAAAATTCCTCCCAAAAAACATCATCAACATTTTTTGAGGCCTTATCCCCTGTCTGCTTCTTATTCCCGCTCTCCTTACTATTCAATTCCTTTTTTCCGGCCTGCATATCCGTAGCAGTTTTAACATTCCCGGCAGGTTCTGACTCCTTGACAGCGCCATTGACCGGAAGTTCGTCGAGTATCTTCACAATAATTATAGAATTAGCCTTTAGACCCGATGTCAAGGTGGGATTCATAGTAAGAAGAGCATCGACTGTCACATTATAGCGTTTGCATATGGAATAAAGAGTCTCTTTAGGCATTACAGTATGAGTAATGAGATATTTCCCATCCACTTTTACAGGTTGATCTTTATAATCTATCGCTGTCTTTATCTGCTTGTTATCCTGTGCGTGGACAACTGTAAAGGCCATCATAAGAGATGCCAATAAACAATAAACAAACTTCATAATACTTGATTATAGTCTCGCTAACATATTTTTAACATTACATTCGATTCTTTCATACACGGCATCATCATACACAGCCTTAATGAATTTTTCTCCTGTTATATGCTCATATAGTTCTATATATCTGTCACTTATACTTGTAACAATAGCATCTGTCATTTCAGGGACCTTCTCTCCTTCCTGCCCGCTGAAATTATTCTCCATGAGCCATTCTCTCACAAACTCCTTTGATAATTGCCTTTGCTGCTCACCCTTATCGAACTTCTCCTGATAACCATCGGCATAGAAATAACGGCTCGAATCCGGCGTATGAATCTCATCAATGAGATAAATCTCTCCATTATGCATTCCAAACTCATATTTTGTATCCACAAGAATCAACCCGCGCTGAGCGGCAATCTCCGTACCACGCTGAAAAAGGGCATAGGTTATCCTCTCCAATTGCTCATAAATCTCTCTTTTTATAAGGCCTTTTGATATTATCTCCTCCTTAGATATATCCTGATCATGACCTCCAATCTCAGCCTTTGTTGTCGGAGTAATAATAGGATGCGCGAATTTCTGATGCTCTCTCATACCTTCGGGAATAGCAACTCCACATATCTCTCGTGCTCCAGCTTTATATGATCTCCATGAACTACCTGTGAGATATCCGCGTACAATCATCTCAATAGGTAAAGAATCGCACCTGTATCCAACAGTCACCATAGGATCCGGAGAGGCGATTTTCCAATTACTGACAATATCCTGTGTGCTGTCGAGAAATTTAGAAGCTATTTGATTTAGAACCTGTCCTTTATACGGAATGCCTTTGGGAAGCACCACATCAAATGCAGAGATTCTGTCGGTAGCCACCATTGCCATATACTTGTTATCAATTGTGTAAACATCCCTCACTTTACCTGTGTATTTTGCAGTCTGTTTGGGAAAATTAAATTCAGTGCGGATAATAGAATTCATATTGGATATAGATTTAAAAAATGTTCAAAATTTATATAGCACAAAATTACTAAGAATTGCAGAACTCAAGCAATCCTTTGCAAAAATTACTCCAAGAAAGTCTCTCCTTTTCGTTAGCTATATTCTCTCTCATAGACTCCCTTGTGATAATGCTACCACTCCCCTTCTCTCCAAAAAAGTTGCGAATCGAGTCGGCCACCGATTCGGATGTTATCTCATCTACTACAAGACCAAGACCTTTATCTGCTATCATCTCCTTAAGCCCGCCGACATTGGTAGTAATAAGAGGAAGGTCATAATAGAAAGAGATATTGCTTATACCGCTCTGCGTGGCCGACCTGTATGGAAGAACACAGACATCCGCAGCAGAAAAGTAGGAGCTAACCTGAGAGTCTTTTATATAGTTGGTGTTTGTAAAGATTCTTGCCCGATTGGGTGAGTTTTCTATCAAGGCAGCGTATTTATCAAAACTTCCGTACGGCTCTCCTGCAATCACCAAAGCATAAGAGTCATCGAGCATATCAAACGCCTTTATGAGAATATCGAGCCCCTTATATTCTCTAATAAGACCAAAAAAGAGCAGCGTCTTTAAATTTTCGGGTACCCCGATAATCTTGCGCGCCTGATGTCCCGGTATTTTCTCTCCGAATTGGCCGTACAACGGATGCGGTATCTCAACATATCTTGCATCCGGCTTTATTGAGAGAAGATCTCTTCCCACCGCATTACACAAAACTACATATCCCGATTGTCTGCCTAAAAAATATTTTGTAAAAGGACGGTCAAAAAAATGCTGTTCATGGGGTATAACATTGTCCAGTACAGATACTACCTTGCAGCCACTCTTCATGTGGCGGGCCACATATCCGAGCGAAGGAGCAAAATAACTCATCCAATAGCGCATAATAAGCAGATCGGGATTCCACTCCCTTATTTTACGGGCTGTAGAGAGGTAAGTAAATGGATTTGCCGTATCGAGCAAAGCCTCAGACTCTACCGGTACGGCAACATCATCTTCCGTTACATATTGGGTCTTCCCAGGGAATAAGAGGTCGGGATACTGCCTTTTGAAATTAAACGCCTTTACAGTATGCTGTTTGCCCAATTCTTGCAACAAACAGGAATTAAACTGCGATATTCCTCCCCTGAAGGGATAAAAGCACGATAAAATAGCAATCCTCAATACCTTATTCCTTTTTATTTATTTGAACTTTTTTTCTCTTTTACATACTCATCATTCAAACCTGCAAGCACATCGTTGGTAATGTCGAGTGACGGATTACCAACTAAAATGGTATTTGTAGTACCTGATGTAGTAAGAATCAGAGCATAGTTATGCGTTGTGTTATATTTTGTCAAGAAAAGTTTAATAGATTCCATGACCTTCCTATAAAGAACTTGCTGTTCCTCCTCTATCTCCATCTGCTTTTGCTGGCCAAGATTCTGCAAAGACTGTTGACGCTCCACCAACTGACGGTTTTGTAACTCAGCCTGAGATTGAGTTAAAAGACCTTTCTTTACCTTGGACTCAAAATCCTTCGCATCACTTTCGAATGCACGGCCCTGTTTTGCTAAATCACCTTGAACATTAGCCACCTTAGCCTCGAGCTCAGACTTAAGGTCGTTTGTCATATCATATTGGTTGAAGAGGGAATCCATCTGAACATAAACAATACTTCCTGCAGGTGCCAATTCTGCCGGAGTCGCTTGAGCCGACTTGTTACTCCCCTTTTGATTTGAGTTGCATGAGAAAATCATTGCGGATAAAGCTACGAAAAGGATACATTTCAATTGTTTCATACTATTATAATTGATTTTTAAATTATATGAAAACTTTCGCATTATATTCATTATAGTCATCACACCCGGTGATTACTTCTCTAACGAAGTCATGCTCAGTTACATATTATGAATATTGGTTTTATTACTATTTCAAATTGTTTACAAATATAATTAAATTTCAGACAACTCCTTGAGATATGCTTTAATTGTCCCTTCAAGTCCCATATATAATGCATCACAAATCAGGGCATGACCTATTGATACCTCGTTAAGTCCCGGTATAGTATCTTTAAAATATTTTAAGTTCACAAGGCTGAGATCGTGTCCAGCGTTAAGTCCCAAGCCGCTCTTCGCCACCTGCTCAGCAGCTTTAAAGTATGGTTCTATTGCAGCCTCACGGTTTTTTGTATAGTCTCTCGCATATGCTTCGGTATAAAGTTCCACTCTATCGCATCCGCAATCGGCAGCATTTTTTATAAGCTCAATATCGGGGTCTATAAAGAGAGAGACTCTTATGCCGGCCTCTTTAAAATCTCGACATCTCTTTTTTAAAAATTCCTTAAATTTTATAGTATCCCATCCGGCATTTGATGTAAGCACATTCGGGGAGTCAGGAACCAGCGTAACTTGGGCTGGATGCACAAGTTTTACCAATTCTATAAATTCCGGCTGCGGATTACCCTCTATGTTGAATTCCGTTGTCAGTACAGGCTTGAGATCGAGTACGTCGCTACGTCTGATATGACGTTGGTCCGGCCTCGGGTGCACAGTAATTCCCTCTGCTCCGAAACGTTCACAATCCATGGCGCATTTAACCACATCCGGCATATTTCCGCCTCTCGCGTTCCTTATAGTAGCTATCTTATTTATATTGACACTTAATCTGACCATATCCTATTGTAATATCTTCTATTGTTCTATTCTTTGTAAATACCTCTTTTGTTCTCTCTTTTGTCCTCTCTTTGTTCTCTCTTTGTTGCGTTTTATCCTGCTTCTCTATTTTGTTACTGTTTAATCCATCTCTTCCACCTGTTCACCTCTCTATATTGTTTTGATTATGCAAAAATATGCATATTTTATCAAAAATGCATATCTTGCATTAAAATTGAGGAATAAGTGACCTGCACGGCATGCCTTTAAGATAACAGCACTCAAAAGTGATTATTCAGGCCCTTTATTTCGCAGAATAATAATTATCGTATATGAACATAGCCCTATTTGGCAGAGATATTAATGAGCAGGATTTCGACAGGCTTTCTGATTTTTTTATTGTACTGAGAAGATATGCAGAGACTAAAGGAAATGTCGGGATACTTTACCATACAAAATTCTATAATTATTTAAAAAACAAAGGCATAGATATGCCTAACGGTTCCTGTTTTAACTGCACCGAGGATCTTCCGAAAGAGACATCTCTGTTTATCTCATTGGGAGGAGATGGGACATTTTTGGAATCCCTGACCCTTATCAGAGAGAGGAATATCCCTGTTGCCGGCGTAAATTTCGGCAGACTTGGCTTTCTCACAAACTCCTGCAATAATTTTGAGTGCCTATTGCAGAGACAGTTTTCCATTGAGACTCGCACTATTCTTAAATTCGAAAATGATACCATTCCGAACGACTTCTACCCTTATGCTCTTAATGAGATAACAATACAGAGAATAACCCCCTCCATGCTGGAAATTAATCTCTCCGTAAATGGCAATACTCTACCAACTTACTGGGCAGATGGTATTCTTATCGCAACTGCGACAGGATCCACAGCCTACTCTCTGAGTATAGGCGGCCCGGTTGCAATGCCTCAGAGCAAAGTTTTGATTATTTCACCTATCGCTCCTCACAATCTTAATGTTAGGCCGTTAATCGTTCCTGAATCTTCCGACATAAGAATGACCTTCGGCGGAAGAAGCGATGTCGCTATTCTAACTGCCGACAATAGATCATTTTCCATAAAGGCTGGAGCAGAGGTAAAAGTCTCAAAAGCGGAGTTCGAACTTAGGTGCGCCACTGTAAATGACAATTTTATTGAGGCCCTTAATCAAAAATTACTTTGGGGAGAGGACAAACGCAATAAAAATTAGAAAATCCTGCTAAAAATATTAAATTTGCAGAATATCTCGGTTTTACAAAAGTATAATAAATTGAATTCATAGATATGACTGATAAGACAACCGTTCCCGCTCACGTCTCCATAATAATGGATGGTAATGGGAGATGGGCAACACTGCGCGGACAAGAGAGGATATTCGGACACAAGGAGGGTTGTGAAAGTGTAAGAGCATGCACTGAATTTGCAATTCAAAAAGGTATAAGATACTTGAGCTTATTCGCTTTTTCGGAGGAGAATTGGTCAAGACCAAAAGAGGAGGTTGAGGGTCTGATGCAGATTATGATAAAGTCGATAAGAGACGAAACTCCGACATTCGAAAAGAACGGAATTAGGTTTATGGCCTTAGGCGACTTCAGCCGCCTTTCACAAGCACTCCAGATGGAGATTAAAGAGTGCATGGAACTTACAGAGCATAATCATACTTTAACCCTAATTATCTTTATAAGTTATAGCGGTAAATGGGATATTATACAGGCTGTTAACAGAATTATTGCCGAAAAAGGAGAAGAGGGTAAAGGGCTACCGCAAATAGATCAGAATTTAATTGATAAATATCTATGTACAGCAGGAATACCCGATCCGGACCTGCTGATAAGAACAAGCGGAGAAGAGAGAATCAGTAATTTCCTTTTATGGCAGACAGCATATTCCGAATATTATTTTACAAAAACTCTTTGGCCCGATTTTCGCAAAACCGAATTTCAGAACGCTTTGGTTGCATATTCCAAAAGAGACAGAAGGTTCGGAAAAGTTTAATTTCAGCCAATTTAATTTAGACATAATAATATTAAATGAAAATACTTAAAGCACTTCTCATTTTCGGTTTTTTTGTTCCCGCACATTCTTTTGTAGCCCCAGGGGCACTTGTCGCACAAAATAGGGATAAGCACGAAACCATATCTGTAGATTACAACAATCCAAAGTCGTATATTATAGGCGATATCAAAGTCTCAGGAATAAAATATCTTGGAGAGGAGAGAATTATTTCCCTCACAGGATTAAGAAAAGGCGATGAAATTACGGTTCCAAGCGAAGAACTATCTGCCATCCTTAAAAGAATATGGATGCAGAAATATTTTTCAGATGTCAAATTCTCTATTGATTCCATTAATAAGACCAACGATACAATTGTTTTAGGTATTCACCTTATGGAACGCCCGCGAGTTTCACGCTGGATATTCCATGGAGTTAAAAGCGGAGATCAGAAGGACCTCGACGAAAGATTAAAACTTAAGAGAGGATCGGAACTGTCAGAGTACGGAATTAAGTCCTCAATAGATATAATCAAGAGATATTACAAAGAGAAGGGCTTCATGAAGACCGATGTCAAGGTTTCTCAGGAAAATGATACCATAATTAAAAATGCTGTAAAGGTAACATTCAATGTTGAGCGCGGTCCTAAAGTAAAGATTGAAAAGATTAGATTTGAGGGGAATGGCGATGTTTCAGATTGGAAACTGATGAAGTCCATGAAAAAGACAAGGGATAAGAGATTAAGAAACTTTTTCAAATCTAAGAAGTTCAATGAAAAAGAATATGAAACGGATAAAAGTGCGATGATCTCTACCTTTAATGAAAGAGGCTATCGCGATGCAAGAATAATCAAAGACTCAATGTACTATGTCTCAGATAACAGAGTGAATATTGATTTTAAATTTGAAAAAGGGAAGAAGTACTATTTCAAAAATATCACTTGGACAGGTAATTCGGTCTATTCAACAGAGCAATTGAATAATGTGCTGAGAATTAAGAAGGGCGATATATATGACGTTGTCACTATGGATAAACGTCTCTACGGAGATCCTAAGCAACAGGATTACGATATCAGAAAGATGTATACCGATAACGGCTATCTATTCTTTAATATCTCACCGGTGGAGATTAATATTGAGGGAGATTCAGTTGATGTAGAGATGAGAGTCATAGAGGGTAAACAGGCCACATTCAACAATATTATAATAAACGGCAATACCATAACCAACGAGAAACTGGTAAGAAGGGCCGTATTTACACGCCCGGGCTATCTATTCAGCCAGTCCGACTTTGAAAGATCGGTTAGAGAGATTGCCTCAATGGGTAATTTTGATCCGGAAAAAGCACTATCCGACAAGGGATATAATATATTGCCGAATCCGATGAACAACACTGTCGACATAGCTTATAATGTTGAAGAGAAACCTAACAGCCAGCTTGAACTCTCAGGCGGTTGGGGTGGAAATACCTTTGTAGGTACTGTCGGCGTAAGTTTTAATAACTTTGCAATAAAGAGAATACTGGAAAAACATGCCTGGCGCCCTGTTCCTCTTGGAGATGGTCAAAATCTTGCGGTAAGATTCCAGACAAACGGAACATACTATACAGCTCTCTCCACAAGTTTCACGGAGCCGTGGTTATTCGGTAAGAAACCTACCTCATTAAGCATATCACTATACTTTACAAGGCAGACCAACTCCACATACTATTACCAGACTTCTAATCAGTATATGGAGGTATTTGGAGCAGCAATAGGACTTGGTAACCGTCTAAAATGGCCCGACAACTATTTTGTTCTTTACAATGAAATCAGTTGGCAAACTTATAAATTGAAGGATTGGAACTATAATTTCCTCTTCAACACAGGTATTTCTCATAATGCAAGTTATAAGATAGCATTAACCAGAAACTCAACAGACCAGCCTACTTATCCGAGATCCGGTTCAGAGTTTACTCTCTCTTTACAGTTGACACCTCCATATTCCCTGTTCAGATCTAAGAATACAGATTACAAAAACATGGATGATAATAAAAAATACAGATGGATTGAGTACCATAAATGGTCTTTCAAGAGTAATATGTACACCAAGCTTATTGGAGATTTAGTACTAAGGACATCGGCCAATTTCGGATACTTGGGTTATTACAATAAAAAACTCGGCTACTCACCATTTGAGGGATTCGTACTCGGAGGAGACGGAATGAGCGGCTATACAACCTACGGAGAAGATATAATTGGATTAAGAGGATATCCCAACAACTCAATTACTCCTGTTATAAACGGAGCTTACGCAGGAAACGTATATGATAAATTCACTTTAGAACTCAGATATCCTATTGTACTTCAACCTCAATCGACAATTTACGGACTCGTATTTCTCGAAGGAGGAAATTGCTGGTCCGATATAAATAAATTTAATCCTTTCGAAATTAAGAGAGCGGCCGGAGTAGGATTAAGAATACAGTTGCCGATTGTCGGAATGCTTGGTATAGATTGGGGCTATGGATTCGATCCTGTTCCTAATGAAAACATGAAACGGGGCGGAAGCCAATTCCACTTCCTTATCGGACAACAATTTTAACTTAACAGATTATAGTTATATATAAAAAATTAATAAAAGATAGATAGTATGAAAAAGTTACTGATAATTGCAGCCTTGCTTGCAGTCTCATTTCAACTGAGCGCACAAAAGATCGGATACATGAATACCGAGACCATCCTGTCTAAAATTCCTTCATATACCGCAGCAAAGGAGAAACTTGATGCTCTTAACAGCCAATATAAAGCAAAGGTGGAGAGCGAATACAAAGTAATTGAACAGATGTACAACAAATATCAATCTTCAAAGGCAAGCCTGAACGAGTATCAAAGGAGCCAGAAAGAGAATGAGATAATAAACAAAGAGAAGGCAGCTAAAGAGCTTCAAAAAAGTTATTTTGGGCAGGATGGATATATGCAGAAGAAAACCGACGAACTCCTCTCCCCTATAAAAGAAAGAGTTCAAAATGCTATTAATCAACTTGCTAAACAGGAGGGATACTCCCTTATTATTGATCTCGCAGCTGCACAAGGTATTATCTATAATAACAAGCAACAAGACCTAAGCCAAAAAATTATAAACATGCTTAAGTAAGGATATTACAGAAAAGTATTATCTTTGTACACTAAGTTTGAAAAGAAAAACATAATAATAAAAGAATAAAAATGAAAAAAGTTACTAAGTTATTAGCGGTAGTCTTAATGTTCGTTTCCGCACAATCATTTGCACAGGTAAAACTTGCTCATATTAATATGCAAGAACTCGTGGCTCTTATGTCAGAAAGCGATTCGGCAAATGTGAAACTTGAGAAATACGGTAAAGAACTCTCAGACCAGATGCAGGATATGCAGAAAGAACTTCAGGGAAAATATGAAACATACCAGCAGAAATCCGGCACATGGACAGCTTCCGTACTTGAATCAAAACAAAAAGAGTTGCAAGATATGCAGAGCAGACTTGAGCAATTTCAACAGAATGCTCAAAACGATTATCAACAGATGAACCAAAAATTATATGCACCAATCGTAAAGAAGGCTAATGATGCTGTCAACAAAATTGGAAAAGAGAATGCATATACCTATATTTTTGATCTATCAACAGGCTCTCTAATATATGTAAGCGAGTCATTAAGTACAGATATTATGCCTTTGGCTAAAAAGGCTCTCGGAATACCTGCAGACAAAAAATTAAAGAGTGCTAATGCACAAGCTGCTCAACCTGCACAAAAATCAGGGAAATAAATAATTTACACTATAAACATTCAAAGCCGGCCGAATTATCTTCAGTCGGCTTTGATGTTTATATCCCTATAGAATCATAAATAACTTATAATAAATGTGCTAAAAGCGAGAAATTGAGCGAACCCACAACTTTGGTGCTATACAAGGTATAAGAGAGGAAAGTAGACTTATATTTATATAATATTAACCAAATAAATATTATATAATATGATATACGGATATATAAGGGTAAGTACCGATAAACAAACCGTGGAAAATCAACGATTCGAAATTAACAATTTTTGCCAACGGGAAAAATTATCTATTAATGGATGGATAGAAGAGACTATTAGTGGAACCAAAGCCTATAATAAAAGAGAATTAGGGCATTTACTTAAGATTGTAACCAAAGACGATCTAATTATCTGTGCAGAACTATCACGATTAGGACGTAATCTCTTTATGATAATGGACATACTCAACATTTGTATGACAAAAGAATGTAGAGTATGGACTATTAAAGACAATTACCGACTGGGAGATGATATTCAGAGCAAGGTGCTTGCATTTGCTTTTGGATTAAGTGCCGAGATTGAAAGAACTATGATTAGTCAAAGGACAAAAGAAGCACTTGCAAGAAAAAAGAATGAAGGAATTATCTTAGGAAGACCTAAAGGAAGTGCAAATATTAAAAAAAAACTTAGTGGAAAAGAGCACAGAATAAGACATTACCTTAAACAAGAGATGCCTCTCGCAAAAATTAGTAGACTACTAAAGGTTCATCGCCATACGCTTAGGTCTTTCATAAAGGAGAATAAATTAGCATAATAAAATAAGAGGGAAATCGAAAAATCGATTTCCCTCTTATTTATAAATAAACGATTAAATTAATCGTTTAAAGAATATCTTCTGTAAGCAAGTACCTTAACCTCAGGGTCTACTGACTTAAGATAATCGGCAACAGAAATTTTTCCATCCTGTACAAATGTCTGAGCCATAAGGGTGTTCTCCTTAAAGAACTTGTTTAACTTACCCGCTGCTATCTTTTCAGCCATCTCGGCAGGTTTACCCTCTTCTGCAATCTGCTGACGATAAATTTCCATCTCTTTTTCTATTACCTCCTTAGGACAATCCTCAGGATAGATAGAGACAGGATTCATTGCAGTAATTTGCATTGCTATCTCTTTACCTACATGAGCATCTATCGCTTTGCTGAAACCAACAATAGTTGCAACTTTACTGTTCATGTGAATATAGGATGCGATAAATGGAGCACTTAACGTACTATAATAAGGGATAGCATGCTTTTCACCGCTTTTCCCTGTTTGCTGAGTTATACCCTCCTCAATTGTATTACCTGAAGGTAATTTCAAGGCCTTTAGGGCATCTATATCGGCAGGCATATTAGCGTAGGCTATCTCAGCGATATTAGCCGCGAGAGTCTGGAAATCCGGAGTCTTTGCAACAAAGTCGGTTTCACATCCAAGACAGACCAAAATAGCTTTTGTGTTGTCAGAATTGACCTTGGCAACAACAATACCCTCGGTAGTCTCTCTATCGGAGCGCTTTGCAGCAACCAATTTACCTTTCTCACGAATTATCTCTTTAGCCTTTTCATAATCGCCATTGGCCTCTACCAATGCTTTCTTACAATCCATCATACCGGCACCGGTCATTTGGCGAAGTTTTGCTACATCAGCAGCTTTAATTTCCATGATAAAATCTCCTATCAGTTAATATTTAAATTATTTTTCCTCTCCCTCTTTAACCTCGGCAGGTTTTTTATCATCAGTCTGCTGATTTTCTGCTTTTGGTTCATACTCTTTCTCCTCTTTTCCTCTACGTGAACGCAATTTCTTTCCTATAGGAGCCTCACTCTCTTTAGCTTCGCCGGCATTGGCGATAGCCTCTTTTTCCTTCTCCTCTTTCTCCTTATCTTTCTCAAGTTTTCTATCCTGTAATCCCTCTGCAACGGCATCGCAAAGAGTACTAGTAATAATTGAGATAGATTTAGCTGCATCATCATTTGCAGGAATAACATAATCAACAGGGGTTGGATCGCAACAAGTATCAACAACAGCGATTACAGGAATTCCCAAACGGTTAGCCTCTTTTACCGCGTTCATCTCTTTCTGTACATCAATTATAAATAATGCTGACGGCAAACGGTTAAGATCGGCAATAGAACCGAGGTTCTTCTCCAATTTTGCTCTTTGACGTGTAATCTGAAGTTTCTCGCGTTTAGCAAGAGTCTCAAATGTACCATCTGTCATCATCTTATCAATTGTATTCATCTTCTTTACAGCTTTACGGATGGTAGGGAAGTTTGTTAACATTCCACCAGGCCATCTCTCTGTAACGTAAGGCATATTTACAGCCTTTGCTTTTTCGGCAACTATATCTTTTGCCTGTTTCTTTGTAGCTACAAAAAGTATCTTCCTCCCTGCGTGTGCAAGTTGTTTCATTACATTTGCAGCATCATCTATCTTGATAACGGTCTTGTGCAGGTCAATGATATGAATACCGTTTTTCTCCATAAAAATATAAGGAGCCATCTTAGGATTCCATTTTCTCTTCAAGTGACCGAAGTGTGAACCTGCATCAAGTAGTTCTTGGAAATTAGTTCTTGGCATTTTTTCTCTTTTTTAATTTGTTTTAACTCTTTTTGTCAATCCCGGGTAGCGGCCTTGCCGATCCCAGAGATTTTCCGCGGAAGGGCAAATTGGGAGTAGTTTGCAGGAACATAAATAGTATCCCGGTAAAATCTCATCAATTTTAAACCCCGACCGTGCAAAATCAGCAATAATAAGTAAATGTTAACGTTTACTGAATTGGAAGCGTCTACGTGCACCCGGCTGTCCAGGTTTCTTTCTTTCAACCTCACGAGAATCGCGGGTTAAGAAACCACTGGATTTAAGGATATGACGGTAAGCCTCTGTATCTATCTTGCACAACGCACGTGCGATTGCAAGACGAAGAGCCTCTGCCTGTCCCTTTACACCACCACCGTCCAAATTAACCTGAATATCGTAATTTGCCTGAGTGCTGGTAGCAACAAGAGGTTGATTTACAATATATACAAGAGACTCGTCACCGAAGTACTCCTTTACGTCTCTACCGTTTATTGTAATGTTCCCCTTTCCAGAGTTCACAAAAACGCGAGCAACTGCTGATTTACGTCTTCCAAGGGCGTTAATTAATTCCATGCTCTGTTTAAATTTCGTTTAAATTAATAACTTTTGGTTGCTGTGCCTGATGTGGATGTTCAGCTCCTTCATAAACATGAAGATTGCGGAACAACTCGGCACCTAATCTATTCTTAGGAAGCATACCTCTAATTGCCTCCTCAACTACGGATAATGGTTTACGTTGAAGCAACTCTTTAGGAGTAGCGAAACGTTGACCTCCGGGATAACCAGTGTAGCGAACGTACACTTTGTCTGTCATTTTCTTGCCTGTAAGACGTACCTTTGTAGCATTGAGGATAATAACATTATCTCCGCAATCCACATGTGGTGTATAGTTGGTTTTGTTCTTACCTCTTAGAATTAAAGCAATTCTTGAAGCAAGCCTTCCCAACACCTGATCGGTAGCATCAATCACAACCCATTCTTTTTTAACGGTTTGTGCATTTGCAGACACTGTCTTATAACTTTGATAGTCCACTGTGTTGATTTTTAGTTTATACTTTATTTTTGTTGCGATTTCCCCTCTTCATAAGGGGCTGCAAAGGTAGTAAAAATATTTAAAGCCACAAAATGTTTTTATAACGATAAAATATGGGCTATCTGATACCATAATTTATTGATTTCATTATGCCGTGTACACGCTTCATTGAATGGGGTATAAACTGTCTCACCATTTATCTGACCCACCATAACTCCACTTATACCATTCATAAGTGCCACCACAGATTGGTTTCCCAACACACTTGCAAGAACCCTGTCTTTACACGTGGGCGACCCGCCACGCTGAATATGTCCGAGGGTAGTCACACGTGTTTCATAATCGGGAAGCTGAGATTTAACCTTATGCGCAATTTCAACAGCACTGCCTTGCTCTTCACCCTCTGCAACTATCACAATCCCCGATGTTTTGTTCTTTCTTCTTTCATGATCGAGATAAGCACAAAGATCCCCGATATTAGTATGCACCTCAGGTATGAGAGTTGCTTCTGCGCCGGTTCCTATTGAAGTATATAGAGCAATAAAGCCCGCATCACGTCCCATTACCTCAACAAAAAAGACCAGATTATGAGAATCGGCGGTATCTCTTATTTTATCTATAGCACAAACGGCAGTATTGATTGCAGTATCGAACCCTATAGTAAAATCGGTACCATAAATATCATTATCAATTGTACCGGGTACCCCGACAACCGGAAAATCGAACTCTCTACAAAGAAGATCTGCACCTCTAAACGAGCCATCCCCTCCTATAACTACAAGCCCATCTATACCGGCCTCCCTCATATTCTCCACAGCAATCTTCCTATTCACAGGATCTTTAAATTCCGGACAACGGGAAGATTTTAGAATTGTTCCACCCATAGAGATAATTTTTGAAACAGAATGGGATTGCATCCCCATGAATCTTCTGTTTATCAAGCCAGTATAACCTCTCATAACTCCAACAACCTCTATTTTGTGGTAAATTGCGGTTCTAACCACAGCCCTAATCGCCGCATTCATTCCGGGAGAATCTCCCCCAGAAGTAAGCACTCCTATTCTCTTTAATTTAGTCTTATTGTCCATATCTCAAAAATTATAACCTTCAATTTGCACAAAGGCCGCGCCAAAATGCAATGAGCAGCAAAATTAATCTTTTTTTGTTACTTTTGTAACCAATTTTTTCTCCTGAAATGCTACAATTTGAAGTAAAAAAGGAAGTCCATTAAACAGAATGAATCTCCCAGATATGTAACTAAAGAGGTGGAAAGGAGAAAAGGAGACCGACAACCCGATTTCTGTGAGAATAAAGTACAGCATTAATTAAAAAGAGAGGTATGAAAATAGGAAGGATAAATCTTGGTGAGCAACCACTTTTTCTGGCACCTATGGAGGATGTCACGGATCCATCATTTAGATTTATCTGCAAAGAGTTTGGGGCGGATATGATGTACACAGAATTTGTCTCATCAGACGGTCTGATTAGAGATTGTAAAAAAGCCCTCAATAAACTTGTCATATATGATTATGAAAAGCCCGTAGGAATCCAGATTTACGGGCACATTCCTGAAGCGATGGTAGATGCAGCCCAAATGGCGGAGAAGGCGGTAGAATTGGCAGGAGGAGCAGGAGCCGACCTCATAGATATCAATTTTGGCTGTCCGGTAAACAAAATAGCAGGAAGAGGAGCCGGATCCGGAATGATGAAGTACCCCGACAAAATGATTGAGATAACAGAGGCAGTGGTTAAAACGGTCAAATTGCCGGTAACGGTAAAAACACGGCTCGGATGGGATGAAAACTCAAAAATCATAGTTGAATTGGCCGAACGCCTGCAAGATATAGGAATCGCCGCTCTAACAATTCACGGACGCACGCGTTGCCAGATGTACAAAGGTGAGGCCGACTGGACCTTAATAGGTGAAGTTAAAAAGAACCCACGAATGAAGATTCCAATTATCGGCAACGGCGACATAACCGACGGACCATCGGCTAAAAAGGCCTTCAATAACTATGGAGTCGACGGAATAATGATAGGAAGAGCCTCATTCGGCCACCCGTGGATTTTTAAGGAGATAAAATATTATCTTGAGCATGGTGAAGAGATGCCTCCTCTTACAGTTCAAGAAAAAGTTGAATTGGCAAAGAGGCATTTCGCAAAAAGTATAGAAATTAAGGGCGAACGAGTTGGTGTGCTCGAAATGAGACGCCACCTAAGTTGCTATTTTAAAGGTCTCCCTAATTTCAAGGAGACCCGTCTAAAACTTGTTACCGAAAACGACCCAAATCAAGTACTCACTCTTTTAGATTACATTGCTGCGTCCCAAACTAGTATTTGTTAATTATCAGGAATTCTGCCAATCCTCCTTATTTTAAACTTAAAGAGGTCTGTTTGTTGAATTACTGTGATAGCATTCCATTTAAAGTACCTACTCCATAGAAGATTGTACTTCCATATTTGCCACCACCCTCATATTGTTGCGCAAACCCATAGTTGCGTGCTACGCGCTTGCCTGTTTCAGGATCTTTAATATTTACCCAGGCGCTTAAGCGACGGCGAAGAATATTTCCCAATGCGTCTCGATCTATCATCCACCCCTCTATGATTGAAACTGCAGTAGCATCATCTGCCTTTGGATCTGCGGATTTTGCCTCCGCACTAGCCTTGAATGTCTTGTTAAAATCGGGAAATATACCCAAATCCGACTTCATCACTATCTTCTTTAACTTCTTACCAAAATTACCAAACTGCGCGTCGGCATTGAATGAAACGGCGAGCATAATTCCCGCCAACAGTAAAATCCGTAAATTTTTTATTGTTTTCATATTGTAATTATATTTGAATAAATGTTAGGCTATTAATTCATGTAAAATTACACTTGTCGCGGCCCCCATAATAAGGGCAAAAGAACATTTAATATGGCTAAACGAACATTATCTTAAATATACTGCAGATATGAAACCTAATTGAGCATGAACTTAATGTATCTAATAATTTTTACTATTTTTGCAAAAACTTTATTATGCTGAATTCTAAAAGTAAAATATTTCTCTTCCCGTACTATTTTACACTAAAAATCCGTCACTTTCTATATGACAAAAATATATTTAAGATCCATTCTTTTCCCATACCTGTTATTTGCGTGGGCAATGTAACTGTCGGTGGTACCGGGAAAACTCCTCATTGCGAGATGATTATAAGATTATTGAAGGAAAAGTACAAAATTGCACTGCTCTCAAGGGGTTATAAACGTACAACAAAGGGATTTCTTTATGTAACAACTAATAATACATTTAGAGAGGTAGGTGATGAGCCATTACAAATCAAGCAAAAGTTCAGCGATATCTCAGTTGCAGTCTGCAGGGAGAGAGAGATTGGAATAGATAAACTTATAACTGAGCAGAACCCGGAACTTATTATTTTAGATGACGCCTTCCAATATAGAAAAATTAGAGCCTCCCATTCAATAGTTCTTGTCAACTACAATAATCCTGTAGATAATGATAATCTGCTTCCGATTGGAACACTGCGAGATCTGCCTTCACGGATACATAAAGCAGATACGATAATTGTAACCAGCCTTCCATTCAGATCCGATATAGATGAAGATACCGACTCCGAAGATATTGCTGAATACATAAAAAAACAAAACTTAATCTGGCGAAAAAGGCTTAGTATACATACTAATCAGAATCTCTTTTTCTCTGTTATCATATACAAGAATCTCTCTCCGATCTTTCAGGAGTTGGCCGATACAAGATATATCTACTCAAAAACAGCTATTCTCTTCTCCGGAATAGCAAACGACAGCTCCATAAGAAGCTATCTTTCAAGAAAATATATTATAAAAGAGTCTATCCAATTTGAAGATCACAAGGATTTTTCGGCAGCGGATATAAAACTGATAAACAAATTTGCGCTGAATAATCCGATTTCAGTAATAATTACAACAGAAAAGGATAGTAAAAGAATCTCGGAGTCAAATGGATTAAACGAAGGAGTAAAAGCAAGACTCTTTTATCTACCTATTGAGGTCAATATAATTCCGAACCAGCAACAAGACTTTTTCCTACAAGAGATAGTAAAACTTCCTTCGGCCTCTAAATAAGCTACTTCATCATCTCCATCTGGGTACGCACAGACTCCTCATGAATCTCTTTCATAATCTTTTCCATAAAACCGGGATCGAGACGCATAGCAGATGCATTCTTAGTAAGCGATTCAACTATTTTATTATATCTGAGGCTTTGTAAAACAGGCATATTATGTCTTTTCTTATACTCTCCAATTTCGCGCGAAATATTCATTCTTTTTGCCAATAAAGAGAAGATTTGATTATCTATATCGTCTATCTGCCCGCGTAGCGCAACTATACCTGATACATCTGTTCTATTCTCTCTTACAACAATATTAGCAAGAATTCTCTTCAACTCTCCAGGCTCAAGCTGCTGCATTGAATCACTTAGAGCCTCGGATGGATTAATATGAGACTCTATCATAAGCCCGTTGAAATCCAGATCCATAGCCTGTTGAGCCACATCGGCAATAAATTCGCGTTTTCCGCAAATATGGCTCGGATCGCATAAAATCTCCATATCCGGGAATCTCCTTTTCAACTCAATAGGAAGACTCCAAAAGGGGCTATTTCTATATAATTTCTCATTGTATGAACTGAACCCTCTATGAACAGCAGCGATTCTCCTTACACCGGCATTATACAATCTCTCAATTGCCCCTATCCAGAGATCAAGATCGGGATTTACGGGATTTTTTACAAGTACCGCGACATCTGAAGCACCCTTTAGTGCCGAGGCAATTGATTCAACAGCAAAGGGATTTGTCACACTCCTCGCTCCTATCCACAAATAATCTATCCCTGCCTCAACCACACACTCAACATGCTCCGCAAGTGCAACCTCAGTTGCAACAGCCATGCCTGTACGCCTTTTAACCTCCAGTAAAAGCTGTATACCGGCTCTCCCCAATCCCTCAAAACTGCCCGGTTTGGTACGGGGCTTCCAAAGGCCCGCTCTGAAGATCTTCACACCAATTGCAGAGAGAGAATCGGCTGTTCTAATCAACTGTTCACGACTCTCGGCACTGCACGGCCCGGCAATAATAACCGGTTTATCAATATTGAATACTCTTTTCAACTGCATTATTCCCTCCTTTTAAACCTCTTACTAATTAGATTCCCGGAGTTCAACCGTAGCTCAACGAAATTAAAAAAATAAGATGAGACCACTCCGTTACAATCTAACTGCAAAATTATAATTAATTGGGAAGCAGTCTACAGAAATTGTTTATTTTTCATAAATTTGCACAAGATGTCACAAGGCAAAATATGCAAAAAATAATCTTCTACAACAATATCTCTGCTGATAACTACAATGATAACTCTTTCGGAACAGAGGGTAAAGAGAATGAAGGCAACACCCCTAATCGGATAGCTATATTACATTCTCTAACGGAACAGATTAACCACCTTATAAAAAAGGAGAAGAGAGTCTTTATACTGGCCGATAAGAAGCTAAAAGACTATTACAAACTTTTTGGAGGAGCAGAGATCATTGAAATAGAGTGCTCAGAGCAAAACAAGACTCTTTCCACAGTAGAGATAATTATAGAAAAATTGCTAAAAAGCGAGGCGGACAGAGAAACATTGTTAATAGGATTTGGCGGCGGCATAACCACAGACATATGCGGTTTTACAGGCTCCATATACAAAAGAGGAATCAGATTCGCCTCTATTCCCACAACACTTCTCGCCCAATGCGATGCAGCCATCGGAGGAAAAAACGGAGTAAATTTTGGAACTTTAAAGAACATTATTGGAACAATAACAACACCGCAATGGATACTCATCTCTCCTCTATTTCTCAAAACACTTCCCGACAGAGAGTTGAGAAACGGCTTTGCCGAGATAGTAAAGACCTTCATCATATTTGATCAAAAGGCCTACTCAGATGCGATTGAATTATTCTCCCGCCTTAACAAAAAGATGGTATCCGGTAAAAAAATTGATTTACAGGAAGTTGAAATAGAGAAAATAGTAGAGAAATGTAGTAATTTTAAACTCTCAATTGTAGAAAAAGATCTGTATGAAACCGGAGAACGGAGAGTTCTTAATTTAGGCCACACATTCGCACACGCAATAGAGAGTTGTTTAAGAGAGAATAAAACAGAGTGTCGTGGTACAGGATTAGTAACAGATATATCTCATGGAGAAGCAGTTGCAATAGGCATTATATATGCTGCCAAAATAGCGGAAAGGCTCGGGTTGGCAGAAGAAAACCTCGCCGGAAAACTTGAATCGGACTTTTGCTCCGCAGGACTCCCGACTTCGGCAGCACAACTATCTCTTTCTCCTCAAAAAATCTTTGAAGCCATAACTAACGACAAAAAGAGAGAGGGAGACAAAATTCATCTTATCCTCCCAAAATCTATAGGTAACGTATTAGATGTTCCGATTGAAATAGAAAAACTACAGGAGATTGCAAATGATTTGTGTAAGTTTAAATGAACCGGATTATGAGAAATGCACTGCTCTGTTAAAAAAATACAACTTTGCAGAACTACGTGCAGATCTTTGCGACTTAACACCGCAACAGATAGCTCATGCTGTTCACACAAATCAAAACATAATAGTAACGTACAGATATTCTTCTAATTATACAAGCATAAAAGAGAGTGGAACCAATAACCACAAAGCCAACAATAGAGAGGAAAACCACTCATTCGACTCTCTTATGGCAGCCATAAACGCAGGAGCCGCATATATAGATATTGAGTTGGAGTACCCGGAGATTCTTTTCCTGAGATTAAAACAGGCTGCCCTCAATAAAGGCTGTAAAATAATACTCTCCAGCCACAACTACTCTACTACCCCTTCGCTCAGGCAGTTAACGGCTAAAATGAACGAATGTATAGACAAAGGAGCGGATATTATAAAAATAGTAACGGCTGCTAAAAATATAACTCAAGCCTCCAAAGTATTGCAACTATACTCAATCTTTAATAAAAGAAAAGAGAGAATCGCTCCGGAGGAAAATCATCAATCGCTAATTGCCTTTGCAATGAATGAAGCCGGACGATTTACAAGGCCCCTTTCAGTAAGACTCGGAGCACCTTTCTGCTACGTAAAAGCAGATGAAGGAAAAGAGACAGCTCCGGGCCAATATAGCTATACCGAAATACTCTCATCTTCTGGAGGTCAAGAAATTACACTCCAGTCACTTCCGTCAACTTCAAAAACAGGGTTTAATAAGGACGCCTCACCAACAAACTTGCAGGCAAAGCAACAAAATGAACTGACCGGAGGTCGGCAGAGCAGCCCGACTGAAAAATGCTACAAGAATCTGCAAGAGAAGCAGAATAAAGAGAAATGCAAATTAAAAATCGGGCAAACAGATACAAAACGGGGAATCAATATACCCTCCTCAAAAAGCGAAGCACAGCGCTGCATCATTGCTGCAATAATCTCCAAAGGAGAGACAATCATTAATAACTACACCGGCTGCAAGGACTCCGCCTCCGCCCTCGCCATTGCAAGAAGACTTAAATGCGAGGTAACCATACACAAAAAAAGTTTAAAGATAAAGAGTCCCGGTGCGGAAAAAATAAAGGAGACTCTACAAACAAACGGTAAGAATCTTCAACTATCGGCAGGAGAATCGGGGCTACTCGCAAGACTCCTAATGCCGTTTGCCTGCTATCTTCTCTCAGGAACCTCACTCCATATAAAAATAAATGGCACGGGGACATTGTTAAAACGTAACATAACAGCCTCAGCAAAGGCTATAGAAGAATCGGGGTGTAAATGCATTACAACAGCATTTAATAGTGTAGAAAATTCTACACACCAATACACTGAAGCCACACAAAGCAAAATAAGAAGATTACCCTGCACCCTCTATGGCAATGTAACGAGCGGCCTTATCAGAATAGATGGAAGCGAAGGCTCTCAAATTGTATCGGGATACTTAATGGCTATGCCGCTGTTTACTAAACAAATAACTCTCTGCTTAAGTAACCCGACAAGTATTCCATACATTGAATTGACTACTCGCCTACTGCATAAATTCGGCGTAACTATAAAGAGAGAAGTTGTACCGGAGAGGCACAAAATATATTTCCGGAGAGCTCCCGATTGTAAATACTCCCCTACTACAATATCAACCACAGCCGACTGGAGCTCGGCAACCGCCTTTTTAATTGCTGAAGCAATCCGATTATCCCGCAACCCGGCCGCAAAAAGTGTCCTTTTAAAGGGAGTTCACACCGGAAGCGGACAAGCAGATGAAGCAATAATTAATGTTCTGAAAATATGCGGTATTAAACTGCACGAGGAGGAATCAGGACTATATCTGACAGCAGAACAGAGCCTCTCATCATTTAATTTCGATGCAACAGATTCTCCGGATTTATTCCCTCCGCTCGCTGTTTTAGCCTGCTTCTGCAATGGCAAGAGTAAGATCAAAGGAATAAGCAGGTTGTATAATAAGGAGAGCAATAGAGCAGAAAGTATCCTCTCCGAATTAATAATTTTAGGAGCGGATATAGCTATTGTGAACGATTATATGTATATTTGTGGAGGCAAAACTCGGTGCGGAAGAGGAGAGAATAAAAGTATGCGTGGAGGAAGGGTTCAGAGCCATCACGACCATCGAATCGCAATTTGCCTGACAGTCGCCGCTCTTTTTATTGAAGGAACGGTAAAAATAGATGAAACAGAATGTATAGCAAAATCTTTCCCTCTGTTTCATAAAAGGCTGGCTGAATATTTGCATTTGATTAAGCAGTACTAAAACCACACCTGAACAAAAAAAATAAATTTCTAAAGAGCAACTTTATGAACTCATTTGGCGACAAATTCCGGATCTCCATTTTTGGAGAATCTCACGGTCAGGCAATAGGTGTAATCATAGACGGAGTACCTGCAGGACTACCTTTGATAGAGAGCGATTTTAACAAAGACCTTTCGAGAAGGAGAAGTGGGAAAAAGGGCACCACAGCAAGAATGGAAGATGATATCCCACATATCGTCTCAGGTGTATATGACGGAAGTACAACAGGAGCACCACTGACAATACTATTCAACAATAATAATATTGATTCCGGAGATTATTCCGAATTTAGAGAAATTCCACGTCCGGGTCACGCAGATTTTGCAGCTTCAGTTAAATATAACTTTTATAACGACATCAGAGGCGGAGGGCACTTCTCGGGCAGAATTACCCTATGTATGGTTGCAGCAGGCGTTGTAGCAAAGAAAATACTTAGCCCAATGAAAATAGAGGCGAGCCTAATTGAGCTCGGCGGCATTCCTTTTATGAAGAGCGAGAAAAAAGAGTCAAAGGGAGCATTGGCACTAAAAAAACTTACCGGCAGTAAAAGCGTCTCCAAAGAGGAGACGACAGGTTGCACCGAGTGGGATGCTCTTCTAAAAAAGACCATAGACGAAGGTGATTCTGTGGGAGGTATTATAGAATGTCAATGCAAAAATGTTCCGATAGGAATGGGAGAACCCTTTTTCAACTCAATAGAATCTGAGATAAGTCACCTCGCCTTTGCAATACCAGGCATAAGAGGAGTTGAATTTGGAGACGGATTCAAAGCAACAACACTTAAAGGCTCACAACATAACGACAAGTTCATAGATAAAGAGGGTAAAACCGCAACAAATCATTGCGGAGGAATTAATGGTGGCATTTCAAATGGTAATCATATAATATTCAGAATAGCAGTAAAACCCACTTCGAGCATAGCTAAAAAACAAAAAAGTTTCAACTTTATTACTGAGAAGGAGGAGGAGTTTTCCGTAAAGGGCCGTCACGATTCCTGTATAGCCCTGCGTTCACAAGTAATTGTTGAGGCGGCCGCAGCAATAGCTTTGGCCAACCTCAAATAATTTACTGCCTCATCTTTTCAACATTAAGAATCTCTTTACTTACCGGGTTACCGAGCAATTTATGCCCGGTTTCGGTAATTAGATAGTCCTCTTCATTTCTAATACCGCCCAGATTGCGCCATTTCTCAACCTCCGGATAATTAATATATTCATTAAACCGCTTTTCGGCACTCCACATCTCTATCAACGATGGTATAAAATAGATACCTGGCTCAATTGTAAGTACAAATCCTGGCTCGAGTCTCCTTGCAAGCCTCAACGATTTAATTCCGAATTGAGTAGATTTAGGCTCTCCGTCATAACCCACCCACACCTCACCTAAATTCTCCATATCGTGAACATCGAGCCCCATCATGTGTCCAAGTCCGCATTGAAAAAACAACGCATTGGCACCTGCATGAACAGCCTCATCCGAATCACCTCTGGTAAGACCGAGTGTCTTAAGTCCCTCAAAAATTGTCTTGCAGGCAAGATAATAGACCTCCTTAAACGGAACTCCGGGCTTCAGGGCCTCAACAGCCGCTCTATGAGATTTATACACAATTTCATAAATGGCGCGCTGTCTCGTGTCAAAATGTTTACCGACAGGAATTGTAGAGGAAATATCTCCGCAATATCCGCTCGGCAACTCCGCACCGGCATCTACGAGCAACATTCCTCCCTCCTTCAGCTCGTTGGTATAATGATGATTATGTAGCGTTTCACCATGAACCGTACATATTATAGGGAAAGAGAGTTCCGCCCCTGCCCTATGTGCAGCCGCATGTATCTCAGCCATTACCTCACACTCCTTCATTCCTGCCTTAGCGGTCCTTATAGCTGTAAGATGCATCTCCATAGAGATTTTCGCAGCTTTATCTATCTCCTCTATCTCCTCCTCGCTCTTGTAATTCCTCATATTCACCACGGCCCTAACAAAATCGAGCGATTTGGCAGACTCCTGCTCCGCCGCAGGAATACCGAGCATCTCCCATATCTTAATCACATTTTCATTGCGATACTGAGGCAAGAAGTGAATTTTACGGTTTAAAGCACCCTCCTTTTTTAAGTATCCCGACAAATCACATAATGACTGCACTCGCGAAATACCAACATTAAAGGCCTGCTCCTTAAGAGTAGGTAATTTCCCTGTCCAGACAATATCATCAATAGTAAGTTCATCACCAAAAACAATCTCAATATTGTTATCAATATCGATTACTGCTGCTAAAGAGGCATTCTTCTCAAATCCGAAATAGTATAAAAATGTTGAATCCTGCCTAAAAGAGTATTGATTATCACGGTAGTTAATAGGGCTTTCTTCGTTCCCAAAGAATAAAAGAATTCCCGTCCCGACACTCTTTTTCAAAATGTCGCGACGGGAGATATAAGTTTGTTTAGTAAACATATTTTTAATTTTTAACGATAAACAAATATCGTAAAAAATGCTTACAATAACAATTAGTACATCCAGCTCGAATCTACATAACCACTCTTGCTTGTATCATACCAATCTTGATACAATGTTCCTCCGGAACTATACCAATCTTTATATCTGAGATACACATTGCACAAATTAACCGATTCCTGAGGATACCTAAATCTCGAAGGAAACATATAGGCCCACACCATACCATTTACCACCTTGTAAGGATTCTCTTTACTCTGCAAGCCTCCGGTCAAATAGGATTTATCCATAAGATCGGTAAAGGTGTAATCAGCGAGATGCACCTCCTTGCCGCGCTGAGGATTATTTGTAGAGGGAGAGACCACAATAAAGGTATTTATCTTACTGATAGAGACATTGGCAATAGGAATAGGAGAAGCAAATTTAATTCTCACATAATTCCAATTAGGCTGAATATAGTCTTTTGTTGTATAAGTGTTTATAAAAGTACTATTCCCCTGACCGAATACCTCCGATGGGTCATTGAAAAGAGTAAATACCGCTTTTGACTGGCCGCTTTCCAACCCGTTCGAAGAACGATTTATTGGGGCAGTCCCCATATTGGAGAGATTACTATAGTAAACATAATTAATGGAAGAGGGAGCAATTGCATCGAGCTGAACTGCCGAAGATATCTTTAAGGAGGCACCCACTGCCCTCAGACTCCACTCATAATCTATTTTAGTAACCATATTGGCAGAATTGGTATAATAGATTACCCTGAAATCTATAACGGCATCATTCATATCATAATCACCTGTCCATGACCACAAGTCTTCAAAAATAAAGGTACCGCTACCTCCGTTAGAAGGGAAATATGAAACATATGCCACATCCGGATCGTTATCATCAATATCTATGTCGGATGGCACACCATCACCGTCGGCATCTATAATATCCTCATGGAGCATACCATACCCCTTATTATATTTACTGCGAGGAATATGATTGGTCCTTGTCCGCGTAAAGAAGGCTCCGTAAAAACAATTATTATTATTGTACGTATTTATTTTATTATTGTTAAACATAGGAGCATATATCTCAATATTCCCCTGGAACGTATCATTACGAGGGTTAGAGGAGTTAGAATCTTGCTCCAATTCATCGTCATCCTCTGCAAAGCCCATAAAAATAAGAGCAGGATCAGAGGAATAATTGATGAATGAATTACTGATTGAATTGTTGTTATTAAACTGATTTACCGCTAATATACTCAGTTGGTCCATATAGAATATTAAACCTTGACACCATAGCATCTTATCTGCAGTTATCAGAGAACCAGGCGCCATATTTATAGTTGCATTATAACCGGAAATCGATCCGACAGCTAAATACCCGTAATTATCAATTAAAGAGTTAGAACTAGCATACAATGTGATATCAGGTGTGTCTATAGAGTTAAAATTATATAAATAACTGCCTGTTTCCATATAAAGGTAAGAGCCGTAGTTTGAATAAACCTCTTCTGAAATAATTCTGCCTTTGGCCCCGTTATAAATTTTATCACCGCTACCGGCTCTAAGGATAGAGAAATCATAGTATGAGGTACCGAGAGTTATGGTACCATCGTTTATAAGAGAGGTCGAATTTTTCATTTGAGGAGAACCTGCCAAGTTTAAAGTTCCTCCCTCCGCAACATATATCATCACCGAATTGTAATTACTATAGCTCGATCCGTAAAAGCCTCTATTGAATGTAACTTCACCTCCGTTTAATACAACTATGGTTACATTCGAAATAGACATAAGGTTGTAAAATGTTACAGACCCGGCAACATATATAATCGGATTATCCTTACCGGAGAGCTTAGAAGAGGAGACCGAAAGCATATTCGAGCTCGTCTCCCTCGATGAAATTGTAGTTCCGGAGTTCAAATAATAACTATTGCCTCCTGCCATAGAGACTGTTTTATAGTTTGCAGATGTAATAATAGTTGCATTACTAAAATCAGAAGGAATATAAGGACGAGGAATGTCGCCGTTGGATATCTTCTGCGCAGCACTCTTAGTTTTAACACCCCTGCTTACCTCTTCGGATTTTGTACCTTTCACTAAATAAAGTTTATGAGAAATCATTCCATCCGGCCTGATTACCTCAACAAACAGCGAATCATTAAATGACTTAGGCAAATCAATATTCAAATTAAACGGTTTACCGGAATATGCAGAACCGGAGGCGATAAGTTTATTGTCCGAATAGGTGGGAGAGGTAAAAATTCTCACACTTGTAGGCATTGAACTATAAGTAGCAGCCAATGAAGGGGCCTCAACTGAGACCGAAACTGATTTTGTCATTGACCAGTCAAAATTATCCGGAACCTCAGGTGTATATGGAATATTATTTTTTACACAAGAAACAATAGTAAGCAGCAGCAAGCCAGATAAAATCAGCTCCTTCACAACTATTTTCATAACATATAATTTTTGAACATGAAAATCATGTTCTGTTTAATACTATTATTTAATAATAGAACCGGCAACCACATTTGCAACCAAGGCACGTGCCCTTATTCCCGAGCCACTATCATTAGGATGCACTCTATTAGTCAGTAATATTACAGCAGTCTTTGTCACCGGATCTATAACGATAGAGGTCCCGGTATAACCGGTGTGTCCGTACGCCCTTGTTCTGTCAAAAATATTTCCTTTATTGGAGGCATAAGGAGAATAGTTATCCCAACCAAGAGACCTTCCAAGTTTCTCTGTCTCAACAGGAACAGTTGTCATAAATTTAACAGTCTCTTTACCAAGGACTCTCCTTCCGTTTATCTCTCCGTCATTCATTAGTGCGGCAACAAGAATCGCAATATCTTCTGCACTTGAAAAGACTCCGGCATTTCCTGAGTTGCCTTTATTGATCACTCTTGCCAGAGGGTCATGAACCTCACCAAAAAGTACACTGCCATCGGGTTGTTTCTCAGTAGGGCAGACGAACTTCATAATCTCTGTCTTGTTCTGTGCCTTTGGGGAATAGGTAGTATGCTTCATTCCCAAGCGATCAAAGAGATTCTTTTGAGCGAAATCACATAATTTTTCACCCGTTATACTCTGAAGAATATTTTGTAAAGTAATGAAATTCAGACAACTATACTGAAAATCGGTAGTAGGCCTAAAATCTCTCTTACAATTGGCAATCCAATCCATTAAACTTGCAGGATCCGAATTACCATATTTATTAATTATTACACTCGGATTAACATAAGGAGGAAGTCCGGATGAGTGTGTCAATAAATCCACTATCCTAATATTTACCTTTTCACCTGTCGCGGTATCTACATAAGGCTTGAAACCGGGAATATACATCTCTACATTATCTGTAAGTCTTATCTCTCCCCTCTCAAACAACTGCATTATACACATCGTAGTTCCCATTACCTTACTACAAGAGGCCATATCAAATACGGCATCGGTAGTCATAGGTTCTGTTTTCGGGTAGACCCACTTGTTACCATAAGCCTTAAGGTAAACTATCTTGTTCTCTCTTACCACTGCCAACACTGCACCGGGAAAATCTTTTTTAGCTATAAAACTCTCAATCACCCCGTCTACTTTAGAAAGTCTCGTAAAATCCATACCCATAGACTCAGGGGTTGCATGCGAAAGATAAGCAGACTTTTCGCATTTAATAGTTGCACCAACAACTTTAGTCTTTTTTTGAGCATTGCAATTCTCTGTGAGTAGTAATGCGGAGACCATTATTGCCGCAATAAAAGATAATGAACGGATAATTTTCATTCTATTAAAAAACTTCATATTATTAAAAATTTATGTTTTGTTTAATAATCAATAACTATTCCTGCTCTCTCCAAGCTTTAATTTATTCTACCTCTTCCATAATGCTTGCGGGTACTCACCCTCCTTCACAAGGGCTGCAAGTTTTGCAACAACTCCCTCTCTATCGGATGCATATGTAACACCAAACCATTTTGCAACAGTATCAAGTACCTTGACACTAACTCTCTTCTCTGTAAGTAACTGATTCACAACTGTAGGAATAAAATATTCAGCCTTGAGATTATCTATATTCATCTTAAGAAACTCCACAAATCCCTCCTCCGAATAGGTGAAATAGTCGGGAGTAAAACCCCACATATTCATAGAGACAGGAGTATTATCATCTATAGCAACCCAAGCATCATTATCATCTTTATAAGAGACCTTCCCATCTACTCTCATTACCTTTGTTCTCTCTGTAACATCAGTCAAATACCCCTCCTTATCCGTTGCACAGACTCCGCGAGATACAGTTCCGCTTTCAGAAAGCGTATTTCCAACCCTGTAACCTACCATACAATAGGCATTCCTCTTTCCGACCATAGAAGAGAGCTCTCTCGCAAGAACAGCAAAACCATCACGTCCGTAAAAATCGTCCGCATTAATTACAGCAAAAGGCTCCTTTATTACCTCTTTCCCCATAAGCACAGCATGATTTGTACCCCATGGCTTCTCTCTCCCCTCCGGGAGCACAAAACCATCTGGTAACGCCTCCTTACTCTGAAAAACAATCTCTACAGGAATATGATTATGATATTTGCTCACAATCTGAGTCCTGAACTCATTTTCAAAATCTTTTCTTATAACAAAGACAACTTTTCCAAAGCCGGCTCGTATTGCATCATATATAGAATAGTCCATAATCGTTTCGCCGCACGGACCAACGCCATCGAGCTGCTTTAATCCTCCATAACGGCTTCCCATACCGGCTGCCAAAACGAATAAAATAGGTTTTATCATAGATATAAATTTTTACAATTAATAATAACAAAGGTAATAATAATTGGCATTTATTAAACCCTTATCTGTAACCTGTTCCATTACAATGCGGGCAGCGAACCTGAATATGAACACTCCCGACAGATAAAAGTTGATTACAATTTGAACATCTATGCAGCACTTTAGAGGTGCTCCCGTATGTAGGAACGGTCTTTAAATGACAAACTTTCCCTGTCCCATTGCAATAAGTACATACCTGCTTTACACGCTGATTATTACCATTTTGTGCATTATTATTATAGTTGTTATTATAGTTATTATAATTGTTATTATAGTTGTTTTGCACAGCATTTTGCAGCTGAAAATTGTAAAATTGTCCCGTTACAGGATCAATTCTGTCGAAACGGGTATTCATAACCGCAAGAATATTATAATCCATTGTAATTAGAGAGAGACCATATTGATCATTACTATAAAATTTTCCGGACGGATTATCACTATTTTGTTTATAAGTGAACCGGACAACTGCTTCACCGGAGGTTATTACCATGGTATATTGATCGACAGTTATACTTACGCTTATCACACGCCCTTGATTATCTTTATAGTATCCAACAAAACTATAATAAGATTTGCCTGCAGACTGCGTTTCACTTGAAATTGCAGTTGAAGTTGCAGTTGAAGCAGAGTTTGCAACTGACGTTGAAGTTGAAGTTGCAACTGACGTTGAAGTTGCTTTAGAATTTGCAGCAGATGAGGAGATAGTTGAGCTCGATATAACAGAATTTTTCTCCCTCTCTTTTGCTCTCTCCTTCTCTATCTGCTCCTTTATCTCATCAACTTGTATTAAATCATACTTGGAAGCGGATTTCTGATACCATTTTATTGCCTCATCCATATTCCTCGCTGTCCCGTAACCGAATCTATAACAGAAGGCCAGATCTCTATAAGCCTCTTTGTAACCAACTCCGGCAAGATATTTATATAGATCATAAGCTTTTGGCCTATCTTCGGTTACACCCATACGGCCCTGCTTATAAAAACCTGCCAGATCATACTTTGCTTTATTATTGCCGAGTTCTGCCGCTTTTTTTATCCATTTAACTCCTTCGGCCTTATTTTCCGGCAATCCATCATTCCCATACAGATAAGCAACTCCCTTTTCATACAATTGTACGGAGGAGGCACCCTCATAAGAAGAGTCTAATGTTTTGAGCTTTTCTCTTATCTTTTTCGCCGATTCCAGAGCCGTATCACTGCCATATTTCTCGTACCATTTTAGTGCCTCTTCATAATTCACATCTGTGCCCTTGCCATATTCGTAGCATAGCCCCATATTGAAATAGGCACCCTGATATGACTCATCAGCTAACGATTTATATAAAGTAAACACCTCATTATAATCTACCTTTGCACCATCAGTCTTTCCGTATTCCAAGTAGTTGGCATATCTAAACTTTGCGTCGAGATTCCCAAGTTGAATGGATTTTTTAAGATATTTAATACCCTCAGATTCATTCTTACTTTTACCATTTGCTCCATAAATATAGTCACAACCGAGCTGATAATACTCAATAGCTTTATCCGAATTTGCTACATTATTCACATTAGAAGAGGATGGTTTATTTCCGGAGGAGGTATTCACTTGAGGAGCGGATGACGGTCTCTTCTCATAGGAGGTAGAAGCCTTTCCAATTTGAATTAAATAATATACCCCCTTATCTACCTTAACTGAGAGGCTCTTCTCACCCAAAGCAGAAACAATAAATATCTCTCCGCTCCTCACCCCATCGAGCTTAAAAGAACCATCTGAACCGGTTACATAGGCTCTCGATTGACCCTTAATAACGACAGACGCCCCACTATACGGCTTCCCAGATAAATCCACCACTTGCCCGAATATCTGTTTTACAGACTGTGAATTAACCTGCGCAGGGCACAATAAAAAATAAAAAATAGAAAGAATCAAAAGACTCTTTCTATTTATTCTTATAAAATATATTGCATTCATCTCTACATTTTTGTCATTAGAGTAGCAAGTTCAAAGAAAGCCATACCTAATCTTACAGTATTTGAAACATGGCCTATACCTTTTACCTCTTCAAATTGCAATTGACAAACAGAATTATTTGATGCTATCTCAATGATATTCACAGTTCCAGATAAAATAGCTCCACCTGCTTTAGCTGAGGCAAACGGATTAAAAGAACTACCTCTATCGCCCATATCTATAACTGTAGGAGTAATAACTATCTTGTATTGAGCTGCTGAAGGATCATCAGTAACTTGCATCTTATTCTTATTTCGTTTATTAAATCTTGTAGAAAAATACAGAGCAACCTTCAATTGGTCATCTGGCCAGCTTTTTACATATTCTTCTCCATTACTCTTCAGATAAACATCAAATGGTTTATCTCCAACCTTGGCGTTAGAAAAATCACACTCCAAAAGTGCTTTAACATCTTGCTTTAAGAGAGTAGCATCGCCACTTTTAACAACAATGGCATCCTTCGCAGACAATGATATAAGAGTTGTCATGCACAATAGTAAAAAACAAATCTTTTTCATAATTCAAAAAATTAAATAATGGTAAATTGTGAGGCAAAGTTATATAAATTTTACTTCATTGTAACACCAACACTAAAAAATCTTGTACCAAAAATAACCATAGATTTAATAGTAAAAAATTGGATTAATTTGTTTAATTGGAGTTGAGTGGTGAGAATCTGCTTACTAATCATTAAAGGGCAGATTAATAAGTCTTCACTTATTAATCTGCCCCTATATTTACAATACTTACGTATCTAAGAAGAATTACTGCTCTTTTGCAGGACGTTCTCTGCGGTCGCCTCTGTCGTTACGGCCTCTGCGGTCATCTCTTCTGCCGCCTCTGCCATTACGTCCGCCACCTCTGCGATCGTCTCTTCTGCCACTTGACTGAGCATTGCTTCCATTAGCCGCAACACCCGCATTAGGAGTAAGATCACGCTTACCGTAAACCTCACCATTGCAAACCCATACCTTTATACCGAGAAGTCCTACTTTGGTATTTGCCTCCGCAAGAGCATAATCGATATCGGCACGGAATGTATGAAGCGGTGTACGTCCCTCTTTGTACATCTCGGCACGTGCCATTTCGGCTCCACCAAGACGTCCGCTGATAAGAACTTTAATACCATCTGCACCCATTCTCATGGTTGTCGCAATAGCCATTTTAATAGCTCTACGATACGAAACGCGGCCCTCAACCTGTCTTGCAATATTATTTGCGATAATATTTGCATCCAGTTCAGGACGTTTTACTTCAAAGATATTAATTTGAACCTCTTTGTTAGAGATCTTCTTCAACTCCTCTTTTAACTTATCTACCTCCTGACCGCCTTTGCCAATAATTACACCGGGTCTTGCAGTATGGATTGTAACAGTAATAAGTTTTAGAGTTCTCTCAATAACAATCTTTGAGAGATTTGCCTTAGCCAGACGGGCATTCAAATACTCTCTGATTTTGGTATCTTCCAAAATTTTAGCTGCATAATTGGTGCCGCCGTACCAGTTTGAGTCCCAGCCGCGAATGATACCAAGTCTGTTGCTTATCGGATTTGTTTTCTGTCCCATATTATTTAGTCTCCTCTTTTACGGCTACTTTCTTGCCTTCTTTAACAACGACTGTCTTCTTGTCCAATACGATAGTCACGTGATTAGAACGCTTACGAATTCTTGCTGCCCTACCTTGAGGTGCAGTTCTAATTCTCTTAAGGGTACGGCCCTGACCAACTGTAATAGTTTTTACAATTACGTTACCGTTTTCAAGTTCTTTTCTGTCAGCCTCGTTTTTAGACTCCCAGTTTGCAATAGCAGACTTGAGAAGTTTTGCCAAACGCCCGGCAGATTCTCTTTTGGTATATTTTAATATATCCAAAGCACGATTAACCTCAACACCTCTGATGTTGTCTACAACTAAACGCATTTTGCGAGGAGAAGTAGGGACATCATTCAGCTTTGCTACGGCTGTATGCTTTTTTATCTCTTTTAGCCTATCGGCCATTATTTTTTTACGAGCTCCCATTTTACTGTAATCTTTTTTGATTTAACTGTTAACGATTACCCGAGTGACCTTTAAAGGTTCTTGTCGGTGCAAATTCTCCAAGCTTATGGCCAACCATATTCTCAGTAACATAAACAGGAATAAATTTATTTCCATTATGAACTGCGATAGTATGACCAACAAAATCAGGCGAAATAACACTGGTTCTTGACCAGGTCTTAACAACCTCTTTCTTGTTTGCCGCATTCATGGCAAGGATTCTTTTTTCCAAGCTGGCCTCAATAAAAGGGCCTTTTTTAATTGAACGACTCATAATTTATTCCGTTTATTTATTTCTTCTCTCAATTATAAACTTCTTGCTGGTCTTCTTAGGATTCCTTGTCTTGTATCCCTTTGCAGGAATACCCTTACGAGAACGAGGATGTCCTCCGGAAGCACGACCTTCACCACCACCCATCGGGTGATCAACCGGGTTCATTACAACACCACGGTTGCGTGGTCTACGACCCAACCAACGTTTACGACCTGCTTTACCATGAGACTCAAGGCTATGATCAGGATTAGACACAACACCTACTGTTGCACGGCAAGTTACAAGAACCATTCTTGTTTCACCTGAAGGCAATTTCAGAATTGCATGCTTACCCTCTCTTGCTGTCAGCTGTGCATAACATCCTGCACTACGTGCCATTGCAGCACCCTGTCCGGGTACTAACTCAATGTTATGAACGTTTGTTCCGAGCGGAATTTCTGAAAGAGGAAGTGTATTTCCTACCTCAGGAGCAATACCTTTTCCGGAAGCAATAATCTGTCCAACTTTAAGCCCGATAGGAGCAATTATATAACGCTTTTCACCATCTTCGTAGCATACAAGAGCAATTCTCGCACTACGATTAGGATCATACTCAATAGTCTTTACAGTGGCTTTGTAATTATCCTTATTCCTTAGGAAATCGATAATTCTGTACATTCTCTTGTGTCCGCCACCAATATAACGCATTGTCATCTTTCCCTGATTGTTACGACCACCCGATTTACGGATTGGAGCCAACAATGACTTTTCAGGAACAGTGCAGGTAATATCATCAAATGCGCTAATTACTTTATTTCTTTGACCGGGTGTAACCGGTTTAAATTTACGTACTGCCATCTCACTAAATGTTGCTGTAGAAATCAATCTTATCTTCACCGGCCAGTGTTACATACGCTTTTTTGAAGTGATTTGCACGACCTGACAATAAACCCGCTTTTGTATAGCGGCTTTTTCTCTTTCCGTGGTAATTTACCGTGTTAACATCCTTTACGGTAACACCATACATCTGCTCAACCGCATTTCTGATCTCAATCTTATTAGCATTGCGGTCAACTATGAAACCATAACGGCTCAGCTTGTCTGCCTGGCCTGTAAGTTTCTCTGTTACTATAGGTTTAATTAATATTCCCATCGTTATCGTTAATTTTAGCGTCCGTTCTGAAGAATCTCCTGAGCACCATCCATCAACACAAGATTGTATGCATTGACAACATCATAGGTATTAACCTGATTTGCCGTTACAACCTGTACGTTCTCCAAGTTTCTTGACGATAAGTAAATATTCTCTGAATTCTCAGGAAGTACAAATAAAACCCTTCTTCCATTAGCCTTAATATTATTAAGTATTGTAATGAACTCTTTGGTCTTAGCCTCTTCCATCTTAAATGGCTCTACAACAGTAATAGCATTCTCTTTAGCCTTATATGAAAGAGCTGAGAAACGTGCAAGCTGTTTGAGCTTTTTGTTCAACTTAAACCCATAATACCTCGGGTGAGGACCAAATGCCCTGCCACCTCCGACATAAATATTAGATTTGATACTACCGTGACGTGCACCACCGGAACCTTTCTGCCTGATAATCTTTTTAGTACTATAGGCTACATCTTTACGTTCCTTTGAATCGTGAGTACCTTGGCGCTGATTAGCCAAATACAATTTCACGTCCATATAAATAGCGTGGTCATTCGGCTCAATGCCAAATACCTGATCGCTCAGAGTCACTTTCTTACCTGACTCTGTTCCGTCAATTTTTAATACTGATAATTCCATAGACGCTTATTCCTCCACAATTACATAAGAACCTTTCGGACCAGGGATTGAACCTTTTATAAGAATAAGGTTACTCTCCGGAATCATTTTGATAACTTTAAGGTTCAGAACTTTAACTCTTTCGCCACCCATATGGCCCGCAAGCCTTTTACCCTTGAATACTCTTGAAGGCCATGAAGATGCACCCATTGAACCGGGAGCACGAAGTCTGTCGGCCTGACCATGTGTCGTGCCGCCTACACCTTGGAATCCATAACGTTTAACAACGCCCTGAAATCCTTTACCTTTAGAAATTCCGGTAACATCAACCCAAGTGTTCTCACCCTCTATTTTCAGAAGATCAGCCACTGTTAGTGTGTCACCTAATTGCAACTCCTTGCCGTAATCATTTTCAAACTCGACAATCTTGCGTTTAGGAGTGGTATTTGCCTTTTTAAAATGTCCCATCATAGGGGCGCTGGTGTGTTTCTCTTTTTTCTCGTCATAGGCAAGCTGTACAGCGGCATAACCATCTTTTTCTTCTGTACGAATCTGCGTAACAACACACGGACCAGCCTCAATAACGGTGCACGGTATATTTTTACCGTCGGCACCAAAAACGGAAGTCATTCCGATTTTCTTTCCAATTAATCCAGGCATTGGCTTTAATTAGTTTGTTTAAATTAAACATAGTTGCATTGCCAAAAGAGAATAATAACCAGATAAATATCAAAGTTGCATCAATGAATATCAATATCCTTAATGCTTATTATCAGTTGGTTACAACTCCACGCATATTTTGCGGGGCTGCAAAGATACAATAAAAAAGATAATTCACAAACTATTTAGTCACTTTTACCTCAACAAATTAATGATACCAACTATTATTTAAGCCTTCTTACCTAAACTCAAATAATGTTGATAACTATTTAACCATGACCTACCAAACATCGTCAATTTATTATAACTTTATTGCAACATATTTTATTTGGCCAATTTATTGACAGAAATTGTCAAAATATAGGTACACCTTTGTCCAAACAAGATTTTAATAGAGCAAAGCATATGAAAATATATAATTTGCCCTATTTAATGATTATTAATGTGGCAATTTATTGAATAATATTTTTAATTAGACGTGGCAACAAAAAGGAATAAATATTATCTTTGATAAACCACTTAAACATTTAATTACTATGAGATTTAAACTAACTCTTGAAGTAAATAATCGCGCTTTTGGCAATATATTGCCGATC
>CAYLGW010000002.1:1402-126117 GCA_964383385.1 uncultured Muribaculaceae bacterium | reverse complement strand
CTTAAAATACACTGCACAAGGCTTCGAGTTCTAACGAATTCGGAGCCTTTTTTTTAGTGTATCAAAAATGGAATTCGCACTTTTCCTCCTTCGCACATGGGCAATGGCTCAAGCAAGTTTGACATTGCAATCGGTTACTCCCTGACACAACGCACAGAAATACCAAACACACGACTGATGTTGCTCATGCCGACATACTCTAAGGGAAAGATCAAGATCTCCGCGTTAGTATCTTTAGGTGTACCGGACCAATAGTAGCCGTAAGAGGAGCGACCTTTAGCAATACCATCTTTGCCGAGGAAGCCGGCAGCGGGAAAGAAGACACAACCACTTGGGTTTGCAGCAGTAGCAGATGCGTGGTTGGTCACAAACCATCAGATTATCCGTGACAGCATTCCAACAACTCAACGAGTTTAAACACAACCTGTTTGCTGAAGTGCTGAATTGATATAATCATTTTCTGCAATGATGAGGCATCATGCTAATAGGTGGTTTTTATTGTTTCTTACAATTTCTGCTATTTGAACGGCATTCGTGGCAGCTCCTTTTCTCAGATTGTCTGCTACTATCCACATATTTATTCCGTTCGGCAAGCTCTCGTCCCTTCTAATCCTTCCTACAAAGACTTCATCCTTCCCAAAACAGTTAAGTGGTACCGGATAAATGTTCTTCATTGGATTATCCTGTAGTATTACTCCTGGGGCTTTATATTTTGCGGTTTCAGAGGAGGATAATGTCTCTCTGATTTCATCCATATTTATCTCTTTATAGAATTCGACATTTACTGATTCTGAGTGTCCTCCTGTTACAGGTACTCTGACAGTTGTTGCGGAGACGCCAATACTATAATCATTAAAAATCTTGTGCGTCTCGTTTACCATCTTCATCTCCTCTTTTGTGTATCCATTATTTAGAAAGGAGTCGATGTGGGGAATTATATTCATATCTATGGGATAGTGATAGGCCTTCACGCCCCCCAAATCCATTTTGACTCCGGCCCTCTCGCTCTCCATCTGGTGTATTCCTTTCATGCCGGAGCCTGTTACCGATTGATATGTTGAGACAATTATACGTTTAATTTTATACATTCTGTGAAGCGGCCAAAGTGGCAGCAACATTTGAATAGTGGAGCAGTTGGGATTTGCTATGATGCTCTCGTTCCCCTCTATTGACGAGCCGTTGATTTCAGGAATTATGAGCTTAACAGCCTTCTCCATTCTCCATTGGGATGAATTATCTATTATGGTACATCCCTTTGCCGCATATTTTGGAGCCCATTCTGCCGAGGCCTCTCCGCCTGCGGAAAAGAGCGCTATCTCCGGTTCTCTTTTCAGAGCTTCATCAGGGGTGAGGAGAGGATAGTCTTTCCCTGAAAATTTAATAATTTTCCCTTTTGATCTTTGAGAAGCAATAGGAATCAATTCATCGACAGGGAAATTACGCTCCTCAAGAATTTTTATCATTGTGCTGCCGACCAAACCGGTAGCGCCAAATATTGCGAGTTTCATACAATTATAAATTTTATCGCTTTATATAAGGGTTTTGTTGATTAATATCTTTGATGCAAATGGTCTCTATATAGTGCATCTTACAATAGTGATAAAATATTGTTAAACAGGCCTGATGCTGTTATTGCTCCGCCGGCACCGGCTCCGCAAATTACTACAGGAGAAGGATAACGTTCAGTGGTGATGGAAGCTGCAGCATCCGACCCTGTGGAGTTATAAAACGGATGGCCGGGAGTTATCTCCTTGAGTCCAATGAAGACGGAACCATCCGAGATAGTGGACATATATCTTAATTTGCTTCCATTCTTCAATGCTCTCTCTCTCAACTTGCTGAAGTAGCTTTCGTACTCCTCCTCAGGCGGGATAGGCGTCTCTATTACAACACTTTCCTGTTCAACTGAATAGCCTATTTCTCTTGCCATTATGACCGCCTTCCTGAGTACATCGATGCCGCATAAATCGGTCTTGGGCTCCGGCTCGGTGTAGCCGAGTCTTTTAGCCTCTTCTACCACCTCCGCGAATGTGAGTTCCTGGTTTGCGCAGTATTTTGAAAAGATATAATTTAATGAACCTGAGACAATTGCTTCTATCTTTAAAATTTTATCTCCGCTATTCGCCATCTCACGCAATGTATAAAGAATAGGCAGTGCGGCTCCTACGTTTGTGTCATATAAAAACTTTGCGCGGCCTTTTACTGCAGATTCCCTTATCTTTACGTATGTTCGGTACCCCGACGAATTAGCTATTTTATTTGCCGTTACAATATTGCAGCCGGAACTTAGAATATCGCTGTAAAGAGAGGCCAAATCATTGCTTGAGGTGCAATCGACGAAGATATTTTCTCCGCAACTGCATGAACGAATTTTATCTGCGAAGGTCTCCATATTATAAGACTCTCCATTATTTAGAAGCTCCCCGGCTTCTTTAGCCTCTATTCCGGAGAGACAGTAGACCATTTTTCTGCTGTTGCAGAGTCCGGTTATCCTTAATTCGCTCTTCTCACGCCTTAATAGATCATTTTTTGTTGAGCCTATTATTTTAATCAACTCTTTACCAACATTGCCAAAACCTGCTATAAAGAGATTTATTGTCCGGGGCGCGTGAGAGAAAAATTCTTCATGAATTGCTCTGACTGCCTCCGGCATCTCTTCGGTCTTTACAACGGTGGAGACATTTCGTTCTGAGGAGCCCTGGGCTATGGCTCTGATTGTAATCCCCTTCCGTCCGAGTGCCTCAAACATTCTACCGCTTGCTCCAGATTGGTTTTTCATATTATCACCAACAAGACTTATAATAGAGAATCCCGTTTCTACCTTTAAAGGCTCTATTTTACCAAGACTTATTTCATAAGCAAAGAGCTCATCTACAGCTTTTTTAGCAATATCGGCATCCTTCTCCTCTATTGCGATAAGCATTGTATGAACAGAGGAGGCCTGAGTAATAAGAATAATATTTATCTCATTTTTATATAGGATATCGAATAGTCTGCTGGAATACCCCGGTATTCCCACCATACCGCTTCCCTCCATTGAGATGATTGCAAGATTGTCGCTGCCGGAGAGACCCTTGACATTATCCTCGCTTTCAGGTGGAGTTGCTTCAATGAGTGTTCCGAAATCGTCAGGCGAAAAGGTGTTCTTTACGGCGATCGGGAGGCCCAACTTTATTACAGGTTGAATTGTTGGAGGATAAACAACCTTTGCTCCAAAATGCGAGAGCTCCAGAGCCTCTTTGTATGAGATATGTTTGATTGTTTTGGCCTCCGGGACAATTCTCGGATCAGCTGTCATCATTCCGCTTACATCTGTCCAGATCTCCAGAATACGTGCCTTTACACCGGCCGCTACAATTGAGGCGGTATAGTCCGATCCCCCTCTTCCGAGAGTAGTGCTTCTGCCGTTCAGATCCCGGGCAATAAAGCCCGGCATAACGAATAATTTTCCTTGAATATCTGAAAAATAATCGTTTATTTTTTTGTAGGTTACCTTTGTCTCTACACTGTTTTGAGAAATTATGAGATGAGTTTTAATCAGTTCTCTTGAATCTACCCATTTGCAGCCGGCCCCCATTGAGGCGAATTTAGCTGCCAAAATCTTTGTGGAGCATAACTCTCCGAAACTCATTATAGTGTCGAGAGTACTTGGACTGAGTTCCTTTAAACTATAAACTCCGCTACAGAGGCTTCTTAACTCATTAAAGTAGCCTTTGAGTCTCTCTGTTACCCCAGCTCTATAGTCGACCGGGATAAGTTCTGAAATTGTAGAAAAATGGTTATGTTCAAGAGCTTCAATTATTTTCTCGTATTTTGGTCTGCCCGTCTCCTCCTTCAACCTAGAGGCTGCCATCTTCCCCAATTCTATCAAACTGTTTGTAACACCGGCAAATGCAGAGGCTACCACTATTGTTTTATCTTGCTCCAATGCGCGGAATACAATCTTGCTGACTTTTTCTATGTTTGCGGTGCTGCCTACTGAGGTGCCACCGAATTTAAGTACTTGCATCTCTTTAATTATGTAATTTTCTGTAATCTTTAACAAATTTATCTGATTTTTTATTTAGTTTCAATCTTCTCCTGCAGAAGGTCTCAAACTTAGAACCAAATAGTACATCTGCTTGAATAAAAATTAAAACTATAAGTGGTATGCTTTACAAAGGTATGTGCCTTTTAATTTTCTCCTCTAACTGTTTGTATTCCAACAGGAAACCATCATGCCCGTACTCAGAGGAGATAACCTCCATAGCACACCGTTCAATTCCGTCCGCAACTCTTTTCATCTCTCTCTGCGGAAATAGCAGGTCGCTATCTATTGCAATGCATAATGTCTTTGCAGTGATTCTTTTCAGAGACTTTTCTACCCCTCCTCTTCCTCTGCCAATATTATGACTATCGACATTGAGCGACAAAGTGTAGTAGGAGTAGGCATTGAACCTTTCTACAAGTTTTTTACCCTGGTAATTCTGGTACGAAGAGGCCTTTTTTGCAATTAGAAAATCCGCGTTCTCCTCCTCCTCGTTTTGAGTTCTATTGTAGCCTGAATAGCTTCTGTATGAGAGGAGAGCGATAGATCTTGCTGCTGCTAACCCGGCCTTGCCTCCGCCGGGGTCACTGTTCATTGTGAAGGTGGGGTCGGCCTTGAGCGCAAGCCTTTGAGACTGGTTGAAGGCTGTACACCATGGACTTACAATGGCATTAGTAGCAATGAGGCATAAATTTTTTATTATATACGGATTGGAAACAGCCCACTCTATTGCCTGGAATCCTCCGTTAGAACCTCCGATTAGCAACTCAATGGAGTTAATCTTTAGGTGTTCCCTTAATAGTTCGTGTGCCTGTACCAGATCCCTTATTGTTATAGGCGGAAAATCTAATAAATAGGGCTTTCCATGCTCGTTATTGGAGGAGGGGCCTGTGCTTCCGTAGCATGAACCCAAAATATTGGCGCATACAATGTAGTGTTGTTGTGGATCAAATAGTTTTCCGCTGCCTACAAGTGTGTTCCACCATTCGGAAGGGTTTGCATTGGCTGTTAGGGCATGACATATCCAGATGACCTTTTTGTCTGCTCTCTCTTTGCAACTGACTGTATATTTTATTGTTATCTTGTTCAATGTTTTTCCGCACTCCAAATTGAAGGGGTGAGGAGATATAAACTCTTTTTCGTACATATGCTACAAAGTTTTAAGTGCCTGATCCAAATCTGCTTTAATATCCTCAATATTTTCTATTCCGACCGATAGCCTAAGCATATTCTCTCCTATGCCGGCTGCTGCAAGTGCATTAGGGCTCAGTTGCCCGTGAGTTGTTGAGGCCGAATGTGATATCAAGGTCTTATTATCTCCCACATTAACAAGATGAGTGATGAGCTGTAGCCTCTCAACAAATTTGGCGGTAGAGAGCTTATCTCCTTTAACCGTAAAGGTAAGAACACTTCCAAATCCCTTGTTTTTAAAATATTTAATGGCGTTCGGGTAATTTTCGTTCTCCTTTAACCCCGGGTAATTTACGGATTCTACCTTTGGAGCTCTTTGGAGCCATCCCGCAAGTTCGTAAGCATTAGCGAACATACGCTCGCATCTGAGAGAAAGAGTCTCTATTCCCTGAAGCAGTAAGAACGCGTTAAATGGGCTCAGACAGCAGCCCCAATCTCTCAATCCCTCTACTCGTGCTTTAATTGCAAAGGCAATGTTTTTAGAGTCAGGATCTTTACCAAATGCATCCCAAAATTTAAGACCATGATAGGATTCCGATGGTTCTGTAAAAGCCGGAAATTTGCCGTTTCCCCAATTAAAATTTCCGCCGTCTATTATAACGCCTGCAATACTATTCCCATGTCCGCCAATCCATTTTGTTGCGGCATGAGTTATTATATTTGCTCCATAGTTAATTGGTTTAAAGAGGTATCCGCCACAACCGAAGGTGTTATCTACCACTAAAGGAATCTTGTACTTATTACAGATCTCTACAAGTCTATCGAAATCTGGAATATAAAAATCTGAATTCCCAATTGTTTCAATAAAAATAGCTTTTGTCTTCTTGTTTATAGCCTTTTCGTAGGAGCTGTAATCGCGTTTATCTGCAAATCTGAACTCTATACCGAACTTTCTAAAACTGCTTTTAAACTGGGCGTATGAACCTCCGTATAGCGAAGGGGATGAGATTATATTATCTCCGTTTTGTGCAATATTCTGTATTGCAATAAATTGAGAGGCGAGCCCGGAAGAGACAGCAAGGGCGGCACTACCCTCTTCCAATGATGCAATTCTTTTTTCAAAGGTATCTACGGTGGGGTTGGACATTCTTGAGTATATATGCCCCTCCTCTTTAAGTTGAAAGAGGTTTGCGGCATGTTCTGTGCTTTTGAAGATGAAGGAGGAGGTTTGATGTATTGGTGTAACACAACTGCCCTGGCTCTCTATGTAGCGGCCGGCATGTACTTGATTTGTTTCAAAATGGTATTTATTCATAATAATTATCTCTATGCTTGTTATTTTTTTTAATTGACTTGGTTGTTAATCTGCTTGTGGCAGTCCACATTATTAGTGATTAATAGCTGTATTATTATAGAGCACGCGAGTTGCTTTATAATTCAATCTAATAGTGTAAATAAAGTGATAAAAAGGCGGCTTAAAATGCCGCATCCGGTACGTAACCGGACATAAAAGGATTAATGCATCTTACCGATGCATTCGCATAGAGAGTGCGCTTATTAATATGAATGATTTCTCTTTCACTGCGGCAAAGATATAAATAAATAGTAAAATACAAATTGTACTTGGTTCTTTATTTTTGCAGTAAATTAAAATCGCCTCTGTTGCAGTAAATTGCGGCAGAGGCGATTTGGTTGAATATATATGTTGGTTGTCTCTTTCTTTAAATTATTTCCCTACACGAGAAGAGGTGTCGTCTCTTTTGGTATTTGTGCGCCCCTGTTGTTTAATATTTCCAAACTTATAATTAATGCCGAATGATATTTTCTGTTTAAATTGATTTTGGTTTATATGATATTTTGTGTTGCTGCTTTTGAAATTCACATTAGGACCATACTCATGGAATATATCTTCTGCCGTGAGAGATAAAGTGAGTTTATTGTTAAGCATTGTTTTTTTGATGCCTGCATAAAGTATGTACATAGGATCTAACTTCATATTACCAATTTTCATACCTCTTATATAAACTAAATTTGTCTCAATTGTAAATCCTTTAGGTAGGAGTGTTGTAAGACCGGTGGAGAGTTGTATCATAAGATTGGTACTATTTACATTTTCGGATTTGTTTTTATTATTGAGAGAACTAACAGTAGCATTTAAATTATAATATAGCCTCTCTTTAATAATTGGCAATTCGGTAATTGAAAGAGAACCACCCATTATTGAAATGCTGCCGTAGTTCTTCCATATGATACTTTTTGTGCCTGTATTAGGGTCTATTATAGCATCTTGTAATATATAATTATTACCATGATTATAGATGACCCCTAAAGTCAGGAACGATTTATATCCAGCTATAATATTTAAGCTATGGCCATATTGTGGAGTTATAGTAGGGTCTCCAACCATAATTGTGTTTGCGTCCAGATATATTTTGAATGGGTTTAGTTCGTAGAAGTTAGGTCTGTTTATCCTTTTTGTGTATGATGCCGAAAACCTCCAATTTTTATTAGGGGTGTAACCCAGATTTATTGTAGGGAAGAGGTCGAGATAGTTGTTGGTGGTAACGGTATCGGCTGAAATCCAGTCGCCCTTTGAGTCTGTATATTCTGCTCTTAAGCCTGCAACGGCACTTATTTTAGGGCTTATCTGGTAGCTGATTGAGAAATAGCCTGAGGTTACACTTTCTCTATAATTAAAGGTGCTGCTCATTTTATTATTTTTCACAAATACTCCGTTTAAACTATCTCTATGTACCATGTCGTTATTAGTTGTGGAAAGCGTGTATTTGGCACCTACCTCAATCATTCCCTTTTTGATGAACGGATGTTTGTAATCTACCTTTGCGGAATAGATATTAATATATTGTTCTTGGTTGGTTTTTAGAGCGATATGGTCTAATAAAACATTCTGATTATAGTAGGTATTGGATTGGTATCCTTTACCGCTGATATCATAATATCCGTAATCGAGGTTAAATGAAAGGTCGGAAGTTTCGCTGAATGTGTGTGTGTAGTATAGATTGGCGTCTAAACCTTTGTAAGAATCGGGCTGGTCTATCGTGCTTTTTGAGTATAAAGTTTTAACTCCGTTTTTATAGCTTTCTGTCCATGAGTCATTTGCATGCTGAGATGAGATATTGCTAATAACGGAGGTAAGAAATCCTACGGTATTTTTACTATTCAGATATATGTCTGAACTCATTTTTGCATAATGATTATTGGCGTGCCCTTTAAAATAGGTCTTTGATAACTGTCTAAGCTCAAAGTTATTGCCGAATTGATTATCGGTATCCATCTTTAAGGATGCAGGTAAATAGGAACCGGAATAATTAACGGAAGTATTGGCATATTTGCTCCTGTAATTGATATTCATAGAGCCTTTTACTCCGTTATAATTATTGCTGTTTGGTATTGCGACATAGTTTACATTTGTACTGCCGTATATTCCCTTAACAAAATTTCTTTTTGTTTTGATATTTATTATACCGCCGCTTCCTGAAGCATCAAACTTTGCTGAGGGGTGCTGCATTATCTCTATCTTTTCTATTGTATTTCCATCAAGTGCACTCAGTATTGTTTCAATTTGAGAACCCGACATATTTGACGGACGACCGTCTATCCATATGGCTACCTCCTGTCCATTTAGTTTAATATTACCATCCTGGTCTATTGAGACGCCCGGAGCCTTTTTGATGATATCGTAGCCATTGCTTGTGGTGGCTATAACAGATTGACTCACATTCATGACCACCTTATCGAGTTTCTGCTCTATAAGAGGTATTTTAGCAGTTATCACAGCTGCGGCGAGAGCTTTATTATCGACCTCAAGCTCCAGCGTTCCCATATCTACGGGGTCGTTTCCGGCTTCAAGGGGGATCTCAATCTCTTTGAATCCGATAAATGAGATTCTGATTTTATAGGAGCCAGATACCGGAGTGACTACTTTGAATTTTCCATTGCCGTCTGTTGTGGCTCCGGCAACGATTTTATTCTCTTTAGAGAGTATAGTTATAGTTGCGTATGCAAGGGGGTCACCATTGGATTTTTCCTTTACTATGCCCTTGATATCTGCCTTAAATCCCTTTGCTGTGCCCTCAGTGGGGAAGCCGGAGTAAAATACAGATAAAATTAAAGTGCAGATTATTAGTGCTTTATATTTCATGTTGATATGAGTTTTATATTTCCCATCTTTTTTGTACTCATTTTGAGACAGTGTTTAGACGGGAGAGGAAAAAAAAGTTACAGGTTGTTTATTGTTTTATTTTAGACTATTGTATAGTTGTTCTAATTCCTTTGGGCTTATTCCGAGAATTTTCATTTTTCTTATAAAGAGAGGAGCCTCCTCATTCATGAACTCTTTGCATTGTGCCTTAAGAATCTGATCCTTTGCATTCTCGCTTACAAAATATCCTATGCCTCTTTTATTGTATATGATATTTTGGTTTTGCAGGTAATCGTAAACACGTACAATTGTATTAGGGTTTACTCCGAGCGTTATTCCTAATTCCCTTACCGAGGGAATCCGCTCCTGCTCCGGCCACTGGCCGCTGATAACCTTTTCATAGAGAGAGTCGGCTATCTGCAGATAGATTGGTTTGTTGGGATTGAATTCCATCTTTACGTATTATATTTGTTGTCTCTTTATTCTCCAGAATGTAATGAAGTACATCGAAGCAAAGAAGAGGTAATATAATATGATGATTGTGTAGATGAATGTATTGTGCTTCTCCCACATTATATTATTTATCTCATTACCGCTAAATGTGTGATTATTTACATTATCATAAGAGATCTTTTCATCTTCTATTGCTCCATGTGAAAACTCTTCATTTTGTTCGTCTACTAACTCTTTCTTTAAGGTTTTGTCTCCCTCTTGTTCTGCCTGTTTTTTATCTGTGCTCTCTTTTTTCTCTTTTTCAAGCAACTCTCCATTAATAACATTCGGATTCCCGTTATTTGTTGTAATAATTACCGACTTATCTTTTTTATTCTGAATATTGATGGCTTCAATATCGGGATACTTAGTTTTCAACTCTGTTTTGAAAAAATAGGTAGCTATCAATGAGCCTGTCAAGAATAGTATGGCTAAAGTTGCCAAAATAGTCTTGCCTGCCTTATTTTTTCTGAAAAGCATATTTCCGCATAGAGTGGTGCTTTGGAACATGATTATGGTAAGTAGTACCTTTATGTTGTCCCATGTTATAAGTTCCGGAGTGAAGAGGAATTTGCCGTTATAAAACCTGTTAGGTATTAGTGCCATAATTGTATCTACTATCAAATATGAACCAATAAATATAATAGGAGTTAAAATTGAACAGATGAATAACATCGACAAAAATTTCTCAAGTCCGGATGCCGGAAGCATTATATAGTCTACTCCTCTTTTACGGTGATTCGCGTTTTTATACATTATAAATGGAACGATGTACAAAAGGATGAAAGTCAAGACTCCTAAGACATTTATTCTTGTTTCTATACTAACTTCGTTGCCACCTAATATGGAGCGTAGCATAAGGTCAAAGGGCATAATAGCAGTTAATATAATCAGCGGAGAAATAGCCTTTTTACCATAGTTATTTAAATCGCTTTTTACCGTTTTGCAATATCTGTTAAAATTAAATATTTCACTCATTGTAATCTCTTTTTAGATGGTTATTATTTATTTTTTAAAGAGTTCTTTGATTCTTGCCTTGTTTGCAAGTGTACAGTTGAAAAGACCCTCGAGGTCTACATTGGTCTCTATGCCGCTCTTATTTTCGCATACGGTTAAGTAACCGTTTAATGTTTGTTCGCTGTAGAGTGCATTGTTGTTTTTTTGCGGGTCAATCCCAAACTGAAGTTTTTCTGAGATGGATGGGATTGATTCGTTTAGAATTACACCTCCTCTGTCGAGAATAATAATCGGGTCAATTAAATTCTCAAGGTCTCTAACTTGGTGGGTAGAGATAACTATTATCTGGTTCTCTCCTGCGTTTTGAGCAATAAGTCTTCTTAGTATCACCTTAGATGGTATATCGAGTCCGTTGCTTGGTTCATCCATAAGCAGAATTTCTGTTCCGGTAGAGAGGGCAAAGGCGATAATTGCCTTTTTCTGTTGTCCGAAGGAGAGTTTTGTGAATTTTGCCGTTGTATCTACATCCAACTCTTTTGCGATTGATTTAAATTTATCTATGCTAAAATGAGGGTAAAATATCCCCATATCTTCTACATAGGTCTCTATAATGGTATCCGGACCTATAAAATCTTCAGGTAGGTAATAGAGATTGTTTAGAAATGACGGCTCGCGTTTGAAAGGACTATGTCCGTTGACAATACAACTGCCGTTTTCTAGTTTCAGAAGACCGGAGATGAGTTTGAGCAAAGTGGATTTACCTACGCCGTTTTGCCCAAGTAGTCCGTAAATCATCCCCGGTTCCAATGTCATAGTTACATTGTCAAACACTATATGTTTGCCGTAACTAAAATTGATGTTCTTAATTTCAATCATATAACTTAATACTATTGTTTATTACTCTTTTTCTTTTGCAGCGATTATTATCACTCTATAGATTGTGGCTCTTTGTCGCTACGTGTACTACTGTATTAGTACACCACAAAGATATGTAAATAATTTTCACTTGTGCAAATTTTTTTTATTTTTTTTATGAAAATAGCACAAACTTTTTTATAAAACTTTTGTATCTATCATATATACAATGATATATAATAAGAAAACTTTATTAAAAGATAAAAATATTGTAAAACAGGTACTAAGACAATTAAATTTTGTCTTAAAAAAGTCTTTAATCATATCATGTTATTCCTTTGTAGAAATATATCTCTTCGCATCTCCTCCTGACGTGAAATATTATTTATTATTGACTAATTATTAATAGATCTCTTTGCAGTGAAGCCCACTTTCTGAGGTAATATGCCTTCAATCCATCCACGGATAATGGAGCATTTTTTGCAGGCTCTGTTGCATTGGCCGAATTTTTGTACGATGACATGTCGGCCTCTTTGCTTAAGAGCCGACAGGTAGATGCTCTCTAAAACATAAATATATTTAATAATATGAGAATTTTTTTTATGATTACCGCATTGTTGTTGTGCGGAACTCTCTCTGCTCAAAATGAGCAGCCAAAAGCTGAAACAATTGCTAAAGTCGGTGAAATGGTTCCTGACTTTACTGTTACGATGTTTGATGGTAAGCAGATAAACATTGCCTCTTTAAGAGGTAAAGTTGTGCTTATAGGTTTTTGGGCAACATGGTGTCCTCCATGCAATATGGAGATGTCGAGGGTGCAGAAAGATATTTTTGACAAATTTGCAGGGAAGGATTTTATGTTCCTACCTATATCAAGGGGCGAGACGCGTGATGTTGTTGCCAAATGGCTGGAAAAGAAGGGATATAAATTTAATGTTGGTTTAGATCCCGACAAAAAGATTTGGGATAAATTTGCTGTAAGCGGTGTGCCGCGTAGCTATTTAATTGACAGGAGTGGTAAAATTGTTGAGTTTGAACTCGGATATGAAGCTGAAAGTTTCGATAAAATGGTTGATAAAATTGCACAAATGTTGAAATAATCCTCTCTTTAGCCGGTGTGGATCAATCTGATGTTGGATCGGGTTAATCTGCCGTAGTATTTTAGGTGAATTGATACGGAGGTTGCACTATTGGTGAACCTCCTTTTTTATTATCTTTGCCAACAATTATTATTCAGTGATATGATACATATTGAAAGTTTTGTGCGTCCACCTTTCCTTAAAGTAGGTGATAGTGTTGGAGTTGTTGCCATTGCGTCTCAAGTTCAGGAGACACCTGAGCAGGCTGGAATTATTCTCGACCGCATTCGTTCCTGGGGGCTCAATGTTAAATTGGGTAAACATCTTTTCGACCGTTCAGGTGGGTATTTTCCTGCTTCTGATGCGGAACGTTCTGCAGATCTTCAGGCGATGATAGATGATCCTGCTATTAAGGCAATTATTTTTTACAGAGGTGGGTATGGTTCTGTCAGGACTCTCGATTATCTTAATTTAAATAAATTGCTTACTGCTCCTAAGTGGTTTGTGGGATTCAGCGATATCACGGTAATTCATTATGCACTTCAGCATATAGGCTTGGAGTCTATCCATGGCAATATGCCAAGTCTTTTTATTACAGATCTCTCTAAAAAGGATGTCTCGGCGGAATCTATGAGGGATGCCCTTTTCGGGAGAGTGTCGGAGTACCATACAGCCCCTTTTATATATAATCAGGAGGGTAGCGCTACGGGCCGTCTTGTAGGTGGGAACATGGCCCTGATTGCCAATGTAAGTGCAACAGATATAGACAATTTCTATACAACTCCATCTATATTGTTTATGGAAGATATTGACGAAAATATTTATGCCATAGACCGTCGCATGCAGATGTTTAAGAGAGCGGGTAAACTGAATAATATAAAAGGACTGATATTCGGCTATTTTACAAATACTTCAGGTGAGGATAAATGGGGAAGTATGCTTCCCGATCTTCTGCACGAGTATGCGCAGCAACTTGATATTCCTGTGCTGTTTAATTTTCCGAGCGGACATGAATTGCCCAATTACAGTCTCTATTTTGGAAGGGAGGTAAATCTTACGGTCAATGCCAACGGCGGGACACTTTCATTTATTTAAGTAGATTTTATGGAGGGTATTTATAATTTTATTATTGAGTATTTTGAGATAATTGCGGCTGTCCTTGGTTTTTTTTATGTGATTCTTGAGGTGCTTCAGAAGAGTTGGATGTGGTATCTGTGGTTTTTTACCTCAATTGCCTATTTTTTGGTATATGCACAAAATGACATTTATGCTATGATGTTGTTGCAGATCTATAATGCTTTTGTCTGCATATATGGTATTATTCAGTGGAAAAAGACAAAGGAGAAGGTGCAAGGAAGTAAGAAGTTGGGTTATAAAATAGGTGATGATAATGAGGAGGAAGAGATTCTCATTGTACGTAAATTGCATCCAAAAATGGCTATATGGTCTATCGTAGTTTCGCTTGTTGTCTTTGTCGTTATGGCTATCATTCTCAATCTCTATACGAACGATGCAAGTCCGTGGCTCGATTCCGGAGTGACCACATTATGTATGCTTGCCACCTTTTATCTTAGCAGACAAAATATTGAGAATTGGTATGTATGGATTGTGTGTAATGTTGTGTCGGTTTACTTTTATTTAACTTTAAAGATGTATCCGACTACGATCTTATATGCACTTTATGTTTTAATGGCGACCTGGGGACTTTTTCATTGGAAAAAGAAGGGTATAGAGGTAGACTGAATCGTCTCTTCTTGCTAATATCTTATTTTATCCTCCTTCTCCTCCCATATTTTGAAGGCCTCTATTGCTTCCGTACGCATCATTTGGCAAATAGGAATGGCTCTGCTTGCATATGGTTTGGCAATTTCATCATAGATGAAAGAGTCGTCAAAATTGATCTTTTTTGCATCATCCTTTGTGTTGCCATAGAATATCTCAGATATGCCAGCCCAATATATGGCACTTAGACACATAGGACAAGGCTCACAGGAGGTATATATTTTACAACCATCTAATTTAAATACGCCTAATTTTTTGCAGGCCTCTCTGATTGCCGATACCTCGGCATGTGCTGTAGGATCGTTGTTGGGTACTACTCTGTTTGCCCCTGTGGCAATAATCTCTCCCTCTTTTACAATAACTGCACCGAATGGTCCACCTCCATTATTAATATTCTCCTTTGACAGATTTATGGCAACTTTCATAAACTTAATATCATTCTCTCTCATATTACTATCTCTCTAAGTGTTATTTAATACAGCAAAGGTAATTATTTTTTTATCGCATAAGCAATATAGAATAATGCTCCATAAATTATCTTGCGTAGAACATCACTTTTTCGTTACAATTTTATAATTATTTTGCAGGAAAGAGTGTTATTTTATTATGTCATAAATTAATGCTTAAATGCTTGATAATTTATTAAATTTTCTATTTTTTTGAATAATGTAATAGTAATTTATATATCATTACTCAAAATTTATAAATTAAACAAAACTTATACATGAAACATTTCTTAAACTATGCTATTATTTTAATAGCGTTTGCTCTTGTATCTTGTAATAAAACCGATGATACAAGAGAGATTATTGACGAAGTCTTATATGCATCAGATAATAACAAAATAAGTAGTAAGAGTACTACATTAACAGAAAATGATGCAATTAAAGTCGCAAACATTTTTTTAAGTACTATTCCAACGAAGTCAAGCAACAATTCGGCTATTGAAAATGTTTATACAATTACGGATAGGAATGGTAATCCTCTTATTTATGCTGTGAATTTTGTTGGCAATAATGGTTTTCTAATGGTTTCTGCTACAAAAAAGTATTATCCTATTATAGCCGAGATACAAAGAGGCCATTTTGATGAAAATACGAAAGGTTTGGGTATGGATATTGCCATTTAAGACATTAAGGATGAGATGATTATATATAAAGCATATAATGCCGATAGCCTCAAAGTAATTAGCGATATATGGAAACAATATGAGCAGAGAGAGGTATCCATTGTTACTAAAAGTGATGACCCTGCTATGAATTTGAGAAATAACAGTATTGCGGAGTGGCAGGCGCAAGGGTATGAATGTTATGAGTTGACTGAGTTGGAGTCAGAACTACCAGCAGATGTTTACCAAAGCTTTTACAATGAAGTTCAAAATCAATCAAATCAAGATTATATAGATTATGCAGTTGTTAGAGTAAAGAATACATATCATAATTCTGATGGCAGTTACCTATTAACTACTACATGGGAACAAACTAATGGATACAATAGCGCTATGTCATCAACGTTTCCTGCGGGTTGTGCAAATATTGCAATGGCTGCTGCCGGGGCAAAAGGCGAAACTAAAGCGCAGATGAAAAAGGAACAGTCGCAGCTTCTGTATCATCTTCTGGTATGATTGGATCATTTATAGAAACTTCAGATTCAAAAATAGAGTTTACTGTAGATCATCCTTTCTTATTCTTTATTAGTGAGTCAAGTACAGGTGTAATCTTATTCTCCGGTATGGTTAAGAATTTGCAAGCAGTATATTAGTCTTTATATGCTATAGGTTATGGCAATTGTGAACCTCTTGCATTTTATAGTATTGCAGGTGCTCTTTTATATATTGGATTGCTATTTGATATAAATGATTAAGGGGCTGTCTAATAACTATTAGACAGCCCCTTAATTTAAAATTATAATTCTACAAATCGAGATTACCTCTCCAATTTATGAATTGCCAATCCGCTTTGGAGCTTAGGCTCAAACCATGTAGTTTTAGGAGGCATAATATTACCGGTATCTGCAATATCGATAAGCTGTTTCATAGAGACAGGATATAATGCAAATGCAGCTACCATCTCACCTGAATCAACTCTCTTTTTAAGTTCTCCTAAGCCTCTAATACCGCCAACAAAATCTATACGTTTTGATGTACGTAAGTCTTTAATATTTAATAGTTTATCAAATACAAGATTAGAAAGAACAGTAACATCTAGTACCCCGATAGGGTCTGAATCGTTAAATGTGCCTTTTTTAGCCTGTAAAGAGTACCAATTGCCGCCGAGATACATAGCAAAATTATGTAATCCATTAGGGTGGTAAATTTCAGTACCTTTGTTTACTACATCAAAATCAGTCTTTAATTTATCAAGAAAATCTTGAGCACTCATCCCGTTAAGATCTTTTACTACTCTGTTGTAGTCTATGATTTTTAACTGGCTTTCTGGGAAGACAACAGCCATAAAGTAGTTGTATTCTTCCTCTCCTGTATGGTTAGGATTGTTTTTTCTCTTTTCTTCTCCTACTAATGCTGCGGCAGCTGTTCTGTGGTGGCCATCTGCAACATAGAAAGCAGGGATAGTAGAGAATATCTCTGTAATTTTTTTAATATCATCTTTATTATCAATAACCCAGAAATGATGTCCAAAACCATCAACTTTAGAGACATAATCATACTCTGCTGCTTTAGATTTTATGGTTCTATCAACGATAGAATTAATCTGTGAGTTATCTGGATAAGCAAAGAAAACAGGCTCTAAGTTTGCATTTTGTATGCGTACATGAATCATTCTGTCCTCTTCCTTATCTTTACGAGTTAGCTCGTGTTTTTTTATTTTGCCTGTTAAATAATCCTGTACATTAGCTCCTACTACAAGACCATATTGAGTTCTTCCATCCATAGTTTGAGCATATACATAGTAGTATTCTTCTGGATCTTGGACAAGCCATTTATTAGCTTGCCATTTTTTAAAGTTCTCAACAGCCTTATCATAAACAGGTTGAGAATGTTCGTCTGCGATAGGATGAAAATCTATCTCAGGTTTAATTATATGAAGCAATGATTTTTCGCCTGCCTCTTCTTGAGCCTCTTTTGAATTGAGAACATCATAAGGACGTGAGGCTACCTCTTTTACAATTGATTTAGGTGGGCGTATTGCTGCGAAAGGTTTAACTTTTACCATAGTTTTGTAATTTAAATAAAGGCCGCTGTCTGCTATATGTTGCATAGGCGGCCTTTAGATATTATTATAAAATTTTATTTGTTAACTTGAAATTTCTTGTTGCCTGTTTTAAAGAAATCTACGATTTGGTGAGCAGCTGCAAGGCCTGCATTAATATTAGCCTCTGCAGTCTCTGCGCCCATCTTCTTAGGAGTAGCGAATACTCTATTCCCGAACTTCTCCTTCAACTCTGCGTAATTTGCGGGAGCGATATCGGTAATGTATTTCAAATCCTCTCTCTCTGCAAGTACTTTGGCAATTTCAGGCTCGTTAATAACCTCTTTTCTCGCTGTGTTTACAAGGCACCCGCCCTTTGGCATCTTTGAGAGAAGATCGTATCCGATAGAGCCCTTAGTCTGGTCATTTGCAGGAATGTGAAGGGAGATGAAGTTTGAGTTTGCATAAAGATCGTTAAGATCTTTTGCTACCTTGACACCCTCTTTCTCCATTGCCTCTGCAGGAACGAAAGGATCGAAAGCCATAATGTTCATTCCAAATCCCTTAGCGATGCCTGCAACCAATCTTCCTACATGTCCGTAAGCCTGAATACCAAGGGTCTTGCCCTTTAATTCAGAGCCTGTACCAGGTGTAAGCTGATTTCTGCTGATGAAGACCATCATACACAATGCCAACTCTGCTACAGCGTTTGAGTTCTGTCCCGGAGTGTTCATTGCAACAATGCCGCGTTCAGTGCAGGCTGCAAGATCGAGATTATCGAATCCTGCACCGGCTCTTACAACTATTTTAAGGTTTTTTGCAGCTGAGATAACCTCTTTAGTTACCTTATCTGAGCGTACTATAAGAGCATCTGCATCTGCCACTGCATCGAGAAGCTGTTTTGTCTCTGTATATTTTTCCAATTTGGCAAAGTTATACCCAGCTTCTACTACTATTTTATTTATACCGTCGACCGCAACTTTAGAGAAGGGTTTTTCGGTTGCTACTAATACTTTCATGATTCTCTGATTATTTATGTAATTTTTCAAATTCCTGCATACATTCAACAAGAGCCTTTACAGCCTCAATAGGGCATGCGTTGTAGAGAGAAGCTCTGAATCCTCCTACTGAACGGTGGCCTTTAATACCTATCATTCCGCGCTCTTTTGCAAATTTCATGAATTCGTCTTGGAGGTTCTCGTGACCAGGAGCCATAACCCAGCAGTGGTTCATGATTGAACGATCCTCTTTGGCAGCTGTTCCTACAAACAGAGAGTTTCTGTCAATTTCATTATAAAGAAGAGCTGATTTCTCTTTGTTAATCTTGTTCATAGCCTCTACACCACCAATTTTCTTAACCCATTTCAAAGTCTCGTGCATTACGAAAATTGCAAATACAGGAGGAGTGTTGAACATAGAGTTGTTCTTAGGCTCGTCACCAATATGTGTACTGTAGTTAACCATTGTCTGTAGTTTGCGATCTACCTTTCCGAGAAGATCTTTGCGAACGATAACAAAAGTAACACCTGCAGGACCTACATTTTTCTGAGCACCGCCGTAAATCATACCATATTTTCTAACATCTACCTTGCGGCTCATAATATCTGATGACATATCTGCGATAAGAGTTATAGGGCAGTTGATATCCTCCTTAATCTCTGTACCGTAAATTGTGTTGTTTGTTGTGATGTGGAAGTAATCTGCATCTGTAGGAATCTTGTATCCCTTAGGGATATAGGTGTAGTTTTTATCCTCTGAAGAGGCTACAACCTCAACTTCACCATAAAATTTTGCCTCTTTTATGGCCTTTTTTGCCCAAACACCGGTTTGAAGATAAGCTGCTTTCTTGCTAAGGAAGTTAGCCGGAACCTCAAAGAATTGGGTAGATGCACCACCACCTACGAAAATTACTGCATAATCTTCAGGAATATCCAAAAGATCTCTCCAAAGTTGTTCTGTCTCTGCCATTACGCGCTCCCATCCCGGGGTACGATGTGAAATTTCAAGAAGACCAATACCTGTGTTGTCGAAATCTCTTATGGCAGCAATAGTTGCCTCTATTGCCTCTTTAGGCAACACGCAAGGACCTGCGTTAAAGTTATAAGCTGTTTTCATACTATATTATTGTTAATTTAAAGATTAAACCATATTACGGATAATATTTAATAAATAACCGTAAAATGGTTCAAAATATTTTTCAAAGATAGAAAATATTCTAATAATCCGTAACTAAAATTCTAATTTTTGCTAATAATTATTAAATTCTCCGTATCGGTGTCTTTTTCACAATAGTGACAATGTAGTTTTAGTGATCCGTTTAAGTTTCTAACCTCAAATTTGGTAGTGATGGGCTGGTGATTGGTAATACATTTTGGATTCATACATTTCACCATTCCGGTAATCTCTTTAGGAACCTCGATAACTCTCTTCTCTGTTACCTCAAAATTCTTTATAATATTTATCTTAGCCTGTGGGGCAACAAGTGAGATTTTATTGATTTCATCATCTTTGAAGTATCTGCCAGCTATCTTTACTATTGCCTTTTTGCCGAGCAATTTACTCTCGAGGTTAGTGCCGAAAGTCATCTGGTTGTCGCACTTACTTAAATGCAGAATATCTATTACTCTAAAGAGCTGGTTTGCAGGTATATGGTCCAATACTGTACCCTCTTTAATAGCGCTGACCTTAAGTTCCTTTCCGTTATTTGATTTTTCCATTTTTTACTCTTTTTAAACCATTTATAGATTCAATTCTTCTGAAGCGGTTTTTAACTATTTATTTGTAACCGAGCAGATAGGCAATGATTGCCATTCTTATATACATTCCGTTTTCCGCCTGTTTAAAATAGTATGCGAAAGGCGTATCATCCACATCTTGTGAAATCTCGTTTACTCGCGGCAGCGGATGGAGAATTTTCATATTCGGTTTGGCTCCGGTGAGCATGTCGGCTGTCAGCCTGTAGATATTTTTGACCTTCTCATATTCCATAGGGTCTAAAAATCTCTCTTGCTGAACGCGAGTTATATATAAAATATCCACATCGTTAATGGAGTTATTGAGATCGGTTGTCTCCGTGTATGGGATACCTTTCTCTCGCAGAAATTCCTTATATTCCTCCGGCATACTCAACTCATCAGGGGCCGTAAAGGTGAACTTCGGAGAGAAGTGTGAGAGTGCTTGGAGCAGAGAGTGTACTGTTCGTCCATATTTAAGGTCTCCGACCATATTAATGGAGATATTGTCAATCCTCTTCTGAGTCTGTTTGATGGTATACAGATCGAGCAGCGTCTGAGAGGGATGCTGGTTTGCACCGTCGCCCGCATTGACCACAGGAACGGAGGCCACCTCGGAGGCATATCTCGAGCTACCCTCCAGCGGATGTCTCATTACAATCAGATCTACATAGTTGGAGACCATTTTTATGGTATCCTTAAGGGTCTCTCCTTTACTTACACTTGTGTTGCCTGCATCTGAGAATCCGATAACTCTTGCCCCGAGTCTATTGGCTGCGGTCTCAAAGCTGAGTCTTGTTCTTGTCGAGGGTTCAAAAAAGAGGCTGGCTACCACCTTTCCCTGCAGGATATTTTGGGATTTATTCTTCTCAAAATACTGTGCAACATCGAGAATGTGTAGAATCTCCTCTTTAGTAAAATCGTGAATTGAAATTAGACTTTTTGGCATATTGTTATGTTTATAATTGTTTCTTTTAATTTGGCAAGAAACTGTCGGACATCTCTTGCTCTTATCTCGGCTACAAGAGAGCAGCGGTTATCGAAATGGCTCTCACGGGGGACTATATTATACTCTTTGAGCAGACGCATTATACTGTTCATATCGGGGTAGTCAAAGAGAAGCTCGTAGCGTTCTTTTACTATTTTTTCAATTATCGTGGCCTGCCCGAGCGCCTCTGACGTTGCTGTTTTATAGGCTTTAATGAGTCCCGGAATACCAAGTTTAGTGCCTCCGAAATATCTTACAACAATCACAAGAGTATCGCTCAACTCCTTAGAAAGCAGTTGCCCGTAAATAGGCCTTCCGGCTGATGAAGAGGGCTCGCCATCGTCGTTCATTCTATGGATTTCTCCCTTTATTCCTATTCTATATGCGTAACAGTGGTGCGTAGCATCGAAATACTCTTTTTTGATCTTTTCAAGTTCTGATTTTACCTCCTCTTCTGATTTTACAGGGAATGCAAAGGAAAGAAACTTGCTGCCGCTATCTTTGTAAATACCGGTCGAAAGCGCGGAAATGCTTTTGTATGAGTCTATAATGATTTGTTCCTCCTTATTCATACCGGATTGTAAATATACTGCTTTTTTGTAATTTTGCAATATGTTTGAAAGGCAATTTTTAAAAGATTTTTCAGCTTGGGGTGCGATTATGCTCCAATGGCTTGATTGTTCGGAGAGAGAGAAGATTTTTCCGGCTTTAGAGCGGGCCGTTGCTGAGGCATATCGGCAGAATATTTTTTTTACGCCTTATATGCAGAGGTATGCGGTCAGAGCAATTGCCGAAAAATTCCTTGTATATGAGGAACTTCAGAAATGGGGAGTAAAATACCTCCACAAACAATCATTATATGAAGGTGCTGCGGAGCCGGGGGAGGTTTCGGTGAAAGAGGCCGGATCTGTTGAGACAGGGGAGAGATCGGGTGCTGTGGGTATTATTGCGGCAGGTAATATTCCTCTTGTCGTTTTCCATGATTTTATGTGTGCTGTAGCTTGCGGGAAAAGAGTATATCTTAAACTTTCGCATAAAGATAATCTCCTGTTGCCGGCATTGTTGGAGGAACTTTTTGAGATAAATCCAATCTGGCGGGAGAGAATCTGCATAGTAGAACGGATTCCATCGGACAAAATCGGTTCTCTTCTCTTTATGGGGTCGGATTCAACTTCGAAAAAGATTGAGAATGAGTCTCCTGGAGTACCGGTTCTTATGCGTAAAACACGCTTCAGTTTTGCAATATTATCCGGGGAGGAGAGTAACGGACAACTATCCGGATTGGGTGAAGATATATTTCTTTATTATGGTTTGGGATGTAGAAATGTAAGTACATTACTTCTCCCAAAAGAGTATGATATGGAGAGGCTTATCGGAATTTTAAAGAGGATGGAGCCAATTGTGGCAGATGAGCATTACTTAAATATCTATAAAAGGAACAAGGCCTTGGCAATAATTGAGGGTGAAAAATTTATAGATGGAGGTTTTTTTCTCTGTTGCGAGGGATCTCCTCTAAATTTGTCCCCCGGCATTATTAATCTCTTCAGATATACCTCCGAAGTTGAGGTAGCCTCATTTGTAAAAAGGTATCAGGGGCAGATTCAGAAAAAATATTGTATCTTTGGAGAGGCACAAAGGCCCGGAATTTTTGAGTATCCCGACAATACTGATACAGTAGATTTTATTTTGACTCATTGAGTTAGCCGAGGTGAAAGTGTAATTTGCATCACTTAATTTTTAAGAATATGATCTGTAAATATAAGGCAACAATTCCCGGAAGTAAGGTCTTTATGAGGGAATATGAGATAAAAAGCGATATTTCGTTATACTCGCTTCATAATTTTTTGCTCAATGATCTCGATTTTTCTCCTGATCAGATGGTAGCTTTTAGGGGGCTCAATAATGAGGGGTTGGTGAAGGATGAATATGGATTGTTCGATATGGGTTGTGGCACAATGGATAGTGTCAGCATAGAGAGTACGTTAAAAAGGGGTGAGACTACGCTGGAGTATGTATATGATCTTCATAAGAATCACCTAATTGTTCTCACTTTTATTGGAGAGACGGAGATGATGCCGAGGAGTTCTTATCCTCGACTTGTTGCAGAAAAGGGAAGAAACCCGGAACAATTTGCAGATAAATACGAGGACCTGAATCAAATAATGGAGCCCGTAGATGAGGGTGGAGATGATTCCTCTTTCATGGAAGAGGAACTTCCTGAGGGCGAAGAACAGTCATAGAATGTCTAAAGAGTTAATTATAGTCTTGGGGCCTACGGCAGTCGGTAAGACCGATTATGCTATTGACCTTGCGCAGCGGTATGGCTCTCCTGTAATAAGTTGCGATTCAAGGCAGATATTCAAGGAGTTAAAAATAGGGACGGCGCCTCCGTCTGTGGAGCAGTTGGCTATGGTCAAGCACTATTTTATCTCTTCTCATTCAGTAAAAGATTATTACACGGCCGGTAAATACGAGTTAGAGGCTCTTGCCTTATTAGATGAACTTTTTAAGGATCACGATACCTTGGTAATGGCTGGAGGCTCAGGGCTTTATGTAGATGCTTTATGCAATGGTCTTGATGATTTCCCTCCGGCAGATCAGCAGTTACGCTCCTCTCTTATGGAGCAGTTAGAGAGGGAGGGGCTGAATTCTATGCGCTTGCAGTTAAAGTCTCTCGACAAAGAGGCTTATGATACAATCGATATTGCCAATCCTCGTCGTGTTGTGAGAGCTGTTGAGGTCACTTTGCAAACAGGAAAAAAATATTCCCAATGGCGCAATAACCCCAAAAAATCGAGATTCTTTAGAATCTCCAAGAGATGTCTTGTTAGGCCGCGCGAAGAGTTGTACGGGCGTATAAACAGAAGGGTTGATATAATGATGGAGCGTGGATTGTTGGAGGAGGTTAAAGGCCTTATGGAATATAGGAACATGCCTGCTTTAAATACTGTAGGTTATAAGGAGATTTTCGATTATATCGATGGTAATATTGATTTATCGAGAGCTGTGGAGTTGATTAAACGCAATACTCGCAGATATGCCAAAAAGCAGTTGACTTATTGGGGTAGAGATAATGAGATTGAGTATCTCTCTTTGTAGTTGTATCTCTCTGTTTTTACTGCCCTGTATTGTTATCAGTTTCCAAGCTCAGAGAGTAATTTTATTCTAATAAGGCGAACCTCATTCTCTTCATAATCCGGTCCCAAAGCCTTTAATGCATCCTTTATGGAGTCGGTAAGAGCCTCATCCTTAAAATATTCGTAAATATCGCGAATTTTATCTTCATCAATGTTCTGACGAATATAGTAATCGAGGTTGATTTTTGTTCCCGAGGCCACTATTGTCTCAACTTCTGTAAGGAGTTGGTCCATATCCATATTCTTCTCCTCGGCAATATCCTCAAGAGGTGTTCTTCTGTCGATATTCTGAATAATAAACACTTTGTTCAGCGATTTATTAACCACAGATTTTACAATGAATTCCGTTGGTCTTGTAATTTCATTTTCATCTACATATTTGGAGATGAGCTGAATGAATTCCTTTCCAAATTTTTTCGCTTTTCCCTCTCCTACACCTTGACAATTTTTAAGTTCATCTATGGTTGTAGGGTACATTATCGACATATCTTCGAGCGATGGATCATTGAAAATTACAAATGGCGGCAGTTTCATCCTCTTAGATAGAGAATGTCTCACATCTTTCAACATATTTAGAAGTATCTCGTCTCCTCCTCCTCCGTGATGTTTGTCCGAGCCTATTGTAGCAATATCGTCATCATCCTCAGCCTCTTTAAAATCACGATCTTCTGTCAGCAGTACCTCGTGCGGCTGTTTAAAGAAATCTTCGCCTTTACGGGTAACAAAGATTAGCCCGTATTTCTCCACATCTTTAAAGAGATAATCCAAGACGATAGCTTGTCTTATGATTGCCAGCCAGAACTTTTCATCCTTGTTGGGAATAATTCCGAAAAACTCCGATTTATGGTGGTTGTAAGATTTAATCAGAGAGTTTGAGACTCCTCCGAGAATGTTAGCAAGATGGTCGGCTTTAAAATGCTCCTTCATGCTATTTATAAGCTCAATGACGGTTGCAATAAACTCTTTTCCGTCGAACTGCTTTTTAGGGAAGAGACAGTTGTCGCAATTCCCGCAATTCTCATGAGTATAGTTCTCTCCAAAATAGTTGAGGAGTAATTTTCTGCGGCACATATTGGACTCTGCGTATGCAACCGTATCGTTCAATAATTGTCTTCCTATCTCCTGCTCGGCAATTGGTTTGCTTTGCATAAATTTTTCCAACTTCTGGATATCTTTATAGCTATAAAAAGCTATGCACTGCCCCTCTCCGCCATCTCTTCCGGATCTTCCGGTCTCTTGATAATAACCTTCGAGGCTTTTAGGCATATTGTAGTGAATTACAAATCTTACGTCGGGTTTATCTATACCCATTCCGAAGGCTATTGTAGCTACGATTACATCCACCTCTTCCATCAGGAACTTGTCTTGGTTTGTGGCTCTTGTTACTGCATCAAGACCTGCATGGTAAGGGAGAGATTTTATCCCGTTGACATTGAGCAGTTCCGACAATTCCTCCACCTTCTTTCGGCTTAAACAGTAGATAATTCCGGATTTACCGCTATTGTTCTTTATGAATTTTATTATCTCCTTTTCTGTATTGACTTTAGGTCGTATTTCGTAGTAGAGATTTTCTCTATTAAATGAGGATTTGAAGACTCTCGCATCTGACATCCCCAGGTTTTTCTGAATATCGGATTGAACCTTAGGGGTTGCTGTGGCCGTAAGTGCTATTATAGGGGCTTCGCCAATCTCCTTTACAATGGGTTGTATCCTTCTGTATTCTGGTCTGAAATCGTGACCCCATTCTGAGATACAATGCGCCTCGTCAACGGCATAAAAAGAGATGTGAATCTGTTTAAGGAAGGTTATATTCTCCTCCTTTGTGAGAGATTCCGGCGCTACATACAGCAGTTTTGTAGTACCCGATAGCAGGTCATCCTTTACCTCCTGAATTTGAGCTTTGTTAAGCGATGAATTGAGAAAGTGAGCTATTCCCTCCTTGTTTTCAATAAAACCCCTGATGGCATCTACCTGGTTCTTCATGAGTGCAATCAATGGCGAAATTACTATTGCCGTTCCCGGCATTAATAATGCTGTAAGTTGATAGCATAAAGATTTACCGCCGCCTGTGGGCATTAAAACGAATGTATTGTTTCCCTCTATAAGGTGTTTGATTATCTCTTCCTGTTCATCCTTGAAAGAATCGTACCCAAAAAATTCCTTAAGTTTGCTATGTAAAACTTTAGATGATACTTTCATAATTAATTATAAATAATACGGTAATGTTCGTAAAATTCGTTACCTTTGTGACCCTAAGTTACAAAATTGTTTATAGTTTGCAAATTTTTTATGAGACGGAACATTTTTTAGGTAAGGAGGTAACTTTTAAAAGTGATGATTTTAAATTAATTATCATATAAACTCTTTATTTTGAAAAATAGTTTGGCGGGAGTTCTTTAAAACTTTCAGACTATAAGTGAATTTGATTATAAATTTTAGAGCATGGCAATTTCAAAAGAGACAATTCGTGAGTTGGCCGAAAGTGTTATAGAAAAGGAGGCTCAGGCAGTTAAGGAGCTGAAGCCTTTTGTTGATTCTCGCTTTTTGGAGGTTCTCGATATTATTTTTAATTCAAAAGGACGCTTGATAATTACCGGTATCGGTAAGAGTGCTATTATAGGAAACAAGATTGTTGCTACCATGAATTCTACGGGAACTCCTGCTATTTTTATGCATGCGGCCGATGCAATTCACGGGGATCTTGGTATAATTCAGCCCGATGATGTTGTAATGTGTATCTCTAAAAGCGGCAATACTCCGGAGATAAAGGTTCTTGTTCCTCTAATCAAGAGAATGGGAAATAAGTTAATCGGTATGGTTTCGAGTATCGATTCCTATCTTGCGCAGCAGTCGGATTATCTTATTAGAACTACGGTAAATGCGGAGGCTTGTCCTAATAATCTTGCTCCGACATCGAGTACCACTACACAACTCGTGATGGGTGATGCCATGGCGGTTTGTCTTCTAAAAATGAGAGGCTTTTCTCAGAAGGATTTTGCAAAGTATCATCCCGGAGGCTCTCTTGGAAAGAGGCTTTATTTGAGGGTTAATGATCTTATAGATAGAGATGTAAAGCCTTGTGTAATGAAGAATGAAAATATCCAGAATGCAATAATTAATATCTCTCAGAACAGGCTTGGAGCTACGGTTGTGCTTGATGAAAATGAGAAACTCCTTGGTATTATCACAGATGGCGATGTCCGTAGGATGGTGGAGAAAGGCACTCCTATTACTGCTTTACAGGCAAAAGATATTATGTCTCATAATCCTAAAACGATAGAATCGAGCGAGCTTGCAGTCAATGCTTTCAATATTATGCAGAAAAATAAAATTACCTCTGTAGTTGTCCTGGAAGAGGGTAAGTATATAGGCCTGATTCATATTCATGATATTCTGAGAGAGGGTATAGTTTAATTTTATAGAGTAACCCGATAGAGAGGATTAACAGTTAAAACTTTAAGATTAAGATTTAAATTCAGATGGAAAATTTTGACCCTAACGGTGTTGGCATTGCCAATGGTAACTATTTCGGATTGCCTTGTTCGCTTGAGGAGAGCAAGGTTGCTCTTATAAGCGTTCCGTGGGATGTTACGGTCTCTTATGGAGAGGGTACATCTAAAGGTCCCGGCTCTATAATGGATGTTTCCGTTATGTTTGATCTTTTTGATCTTTCCGTTGATCGCGCATGGGAATATTGTATCGGGACAGTACCTGAGAAGGAGGAGTTGAAGGAGCTCAACTGCAAAACCCGTCTTCTTGCCAAATCAGTTATCGACAGGTTGGCCGAAGGGGCATCGGAGGAGGAGTTGTCGAGTGAGATAGATTCCGTGAACAGTGCTTGTGAGAGGATGAATGATTATGTTTTTAATCAGTCATTTGCTCTGCTCAGACAGGGTAAGATTCCCGGCATTGTAGGAGGTGAACACAGTGTTCCGTTTGGTCAGATAAAGGCTGTTGCCGAGCATTACGGGAATGTCGGGATACTGCATATAGATGCTCATGCAGATTTAAGGGAGGCTTATGAGGGTTTCCGTTATTCACATGCCTCAATTATGTATAATGTTTTAAAGGAGATACCGCAGGTTTCCAAGCTTTGCCAGGTGGCGATTCGCGATTTCTGTGCGGAAGAGCATAAAATAATAATAAATGAGCAGAGGGTTAGATCTTTTACCGATTTTGAGTTGAGAAATGCGGAATTCGATGGTCTCTCTTGGAATAAGGTATGTGATTCTATTATCTCTACATTACCGGATAATGTCTATATCAGTTTCGATATAGATGGTCTTTCTCCGGATCTTTGTCCTAATACAGGAACACCGGTCCCCGGAGGACTCACTTTTAACAAAGCGGATCATCTGCTCGTGAAGTTGATGAATTCCGGCAAAAAAATTGTTGGGTTCGACCTTGTTGAGGTTGCGCCGGGAGAGGATAACGAGTGGGATGCGAATGTGGGAGCTAAATTATTGTATAAGATGTGTTTGTACGCAGCGAGAACCTGCGACTGACAAAAGATATATTAACTTAAATACTATTTTTAACGATGACGGGAATATCAAAAAACAGATTGAGCTTACAAAAGGATTTTCGAAATTTTTTCAATACATTCATAATGAATGAGGCGTTTGGAGGTGTGCTGCTTTTGATATGTGCTATTGCTTCTTTAATTTTTGCCAATGTTCCATATTTCTCTAATATACACTCTGTTTGGGATAGTAATGCCGGCATCCACGTAGGGAATTTTTCTCTCGATATGACTCTTCAGGCCTGGACAAACGACGCGCTTATGGCGGTTTTCTTCTTTGTTGTCGGGTTGGAAATTAAGAGAGAGATTCTTGTCGGAGAGCTCTCCTCCTTTAAACATGCAATTTTACCGATTTTTGCGGCTCTGGGAGGAATGATTGTTCCTGCTTGTATTTATGCGTTTTTTAATCACGGTACACCGGAATCCTCAAATGGTTGGGGAATCCCGATGGCTACAGATATTGCTTTTGCCATAGGGATTATTTCGCTTGTCGGCAAAAGGGCACCTATAGGGTTAAAGGTTTTTCTTACGGCTTTGGCAATCGTGGACGATCTTGGGGCGATAGTAGTGCTCGCGGTTTTCTATCCTGCTCATACTCTCCATTTTGATATGTTGTTATATGCTTGCGGAGTTGTTCTGGTTCTTCTTATATTAAATAGGTATAAGGTAAATTATATATTGTTATACGTTTTGCTGGGTTTGGTTCTCTGGTATCTTGTCTATATGTCGGGTATCCATTCAACAATTGCGGGTGTAGTTCTTGCTATGACAATACCATCAAAAACGGCAATTAATGAGGTTAGATTTTATGTGAGAGTAAAGCACCTGCTTTCTAAATTCAAGAAGGTGAGCAGCAGCGAACTTGAGGTTCTTGCCAATTCCGAGCAGCAGGAGATAATAAGTATGATGCATAGGGAGGTTTCAAAGATTAATCCTATGATGCATCGTTTTGAGTCTGCGCTTCATCCTTGGGTTACCTATATGATAATGCCTCTTTTCGCTCTCGCCAATGCAGGAGTGGTCTTTGATTCGGGGATCTCTTTATGGCCTCCGCAACCTGTTATGGAGGGTATATTTTTTGGTCTTCTGCTTGGAAAGCCTATAGGTATTTTCCTTTTCAGTTGGTTGTCTGTAAAGTTGAAATTTGCGGAATTACCCTCTAAAACGAGATGGAGTCAGGTTTTTGCATTGGGAATTGTAGCCGGTATAGGGTTTACAATGTCGATATTCATAGATGGCATGGCCTTTGATAGTGAATCAATTACGAATTTAGGTAAAGCGACTATTCTTGCTACCTCTTTTGCGGCTGCTATAGTAGGCTTGTTTGCTATTTTATTGACATCAAAAAAATATAATTCAAAATAAAACCTTATATTCGCACCGCATTTATATAGATAAGTAAGTTTAAAAAACAATTATAATAATATGAAACCGAAAATGAAATTAATTAAAACATTTGCAATTTGCGTTTTAGGTGCAGCTGTTGTTGTGTCTTGCGGTAAAAAACAGGCAACTCTTCCGGGTATTACACAGGCGGAGGTTGATTCTGTCAGTTATGCGATCGGCCTCTCTTTCGGAGGTATGTTAAAGTCTTCTAATCTTGAGTCTATAGACTTTTCTCAGGTTAATAAGGGAATGCAGGATTTTCTAAGTGGTAAAAAACTTAAAATTGATGAGAATAAAGCAGGCCAGATTATTCAAGCATATATAATTAAGGCACAGGAGGCTACAACAAAGATTAAGGAGAAAGAGGAGAAGGAGTGGTTTCAAAAGAACAAGGAGAATGCCGGTGTTCAGCAGACAGAGGATGGCTTGCAGTATAAAATAGTTAAACCGGGTAACGATATCAAACCGGCTCTTACAGATACTGTAGAGGTTAATTATGAGGGTAAACTGCTCGACGGTACTGTTTTTGATTCATCATATAAAAATGGTAAATCAGTTAAGTTCCCGCTTAACGGAGTTATAAGAGGATGGTCAGAAGGTCTTCAGTTTATTGGCGAAGGTGGCGAGATGACAATGTGGATTCCGTTCCAGTTGGGTTATGGCCCAAGACAAATGGGACCTAATCTTCCCGGTTATTCAACTTTGATTTTTAAGGTAGAGCTTATTAAAGTGTATAAGGATATGACTTCTGCAGCTGCAGCGGCTCCTGCACAGGTTAAATAATAAGATTCTCTCTATAGGAATTATAATGGGGTGGCAATAAGGTCACCCCATATTTTTTTTCCAAATCTTACTCTTTTTACTATTTTTGCAAGATAATAGGAATATATTTATTGGAACTTCCTTAATTAATGAGAAATCGAAAGATCTTTGTGTACGGCTCAGTTGCCGCTATAGTATTGATTGCTGCAATAGTAGTTTTGTTGCTTCATCTTTTTCCTATTAAAAAAGTCCCTGATCAAATAAGGAAAGAGGGGAACATGGAACTTTTCAAGGCTGTACCGAGCGATGCCATAATGGTGTGTGATTTCAGATCTTTTGGCGATTTTATCAATGCTATCGGCGATACCTCCTCTATTGGAGTTATCTTTAACGGAAGTATCAATGGTATGTTCTCTCTTCAGAAGAAAATGGTAGAGAGTGATCTCTTCTCCGACAGCGGCGTCATCTACTCTCTTCACTATTCCTCAAAGAATAAAATATCATTTCTACAGATAGCCGATCTTCCGGATGCCTTACTCGATAAAGTTTCAGATATTATCAGGAAAAAAGAGTGTTCGAGCAGAGCCTATATAGATGCCGTAATTTACTCTACGCCGGACTCCATAAATCTCTCCATATATAAACATAAATTGTTGCTGAGCAGTTCAGCCTATGTTCTGGAGAGTTCCATCAGGCACCTCGACAACGGAACCTCCATATTAGATAATCCGGAGTTCAGGAGAGTTATTACAATGAGTGATGCCGACAATACCCTCTATCTTAGGAACAGTCAGGCAGGTAAAATCTTTTCCGGTGTAATAGGCAGAGGTGCTTGGAAGTATGCAGACTTTTTCCAAAAATTCGCGTCGTGGAGTATATATGGAGTGTCGGAGTCATCAAAAGCTATAACTCTTACCGGGTCGTTTCTCAATACCGATAGCGATGCAAGCCAATCCTATGTCTTTTCTGGGCAAAAACCTGCGGCAAGTGGATACGGGGAGATATTACCATGTAATGCTGTTTTTGTTACAAGCATCTCAATCTCCGATATTAAAAGTTATAGAAAGAGCTATATGAGATTTCTGGAGGCTAATAAAAGATTACAGGGATATCTTTCAAAGATTGAAAGTGTCTCAAAGAAGGGCCTTCTTACTCCTGTAGAGTGGGCGGATACTATTAAAATTCAGGAAGTAGTGAGTGCGCTATGCCTCGACGACGGACAATATAAATGGATAACGGCGCTGAGAACCTCCTCCTCTTATGCTAAAAAACTGATGGGGGCGAGTGGTATCATAGAATATTACCCATATAAACATTATGTAGCCTCTCTTTTCGGGGGTCTGTTCGATAACTGTAATGAGGAGAGTTTTATAAAGAGGGATTCTTGGATAATAATTGGCCCGCGTGCACTGCTCAGTAAAATAAGTTCAGAAGAGTATCTCTATGTACCGCTTAAGGAGTATCTTTCACAGACCAATGCCTCTGATTTTTTAAGCCGAGAGAGTGTGGCCAAAGTGTTGATTAATATCTCCGACAACAGAGATTCCATAGCGAAGAATATCTTGCCATATATAGGTACTACCTTATCTAACAAGACTTTCGATAAAAATAATGTCGTGTTGCTTACAGCCAATATTACAAATGGAGAATCAGGACCCGGAGGTGAGATCTCTTTACTTGTGGAGGAGGCTAAGAATATTGCGAGAATTCGCACTCAGAAAAGGAAAAAATCCGGAAATGAGTATGTAGAGGAGATTAAGTTTAAACCTCATGTAGGCCCCTATCTCCTTAAGGATTTTGTGAATGGGGGGAATTGTACGCTTACTCAAAACCAAGATAATAGTTTGGCATATACTCTTGCCGGCGGTAAAACTAATTGGACAATAGCATTCCCGTCAAAGTTGGCAGGCAAGGTGGTGCAGGCGGATCTTTATAAAAACAAGAAGTTGCAGATGATATTTGTCTCAGGGAATAAATTATATGCTTTGGATAGGTTAGGACGTTTTGTAGAGGGATATCCTGTCTCATTGCAGAAGAAAGCTGTTTACGGTCCGTGCCTATATGATCCTGATAATAATAATAGTTACCTTGTATCGGTTATTAATTCTGATAACAGCATATCTGTCTATAATATCAGAGGAGGGAAACCTGCAGGGTGGAGGGATATAGAACCCGATGAACAGGTTTGTAAGTTGCCGGAATTATTGACAATCGGGTCAAAGAGGTTTTGGATAGTCAGAACAACTGAACAAACAAGAATATATAATTTCAACGGAGTTGAAATTACAGGCAAGAAGAGGCGCAGAGAGATAGATACTGCGAGCAGATTTAAATATATAGGAACAGATGAGGTTGGCGTAAAATGTGTAGATGGAAAGGAATACATACTCAATCTCAAAAGTTCGGAGTTCAAAAAAAAGAGGTAAATAATGGAATTTTTTCTAACACTTATAATAATCTTCATAGTTGTTTTCTGGTTGCTCGGGAAGTTTTTGCCCAGATTACTTGTGTGGTATATCGGGAGGAAGTTTGGTGCGAATAGTACAGGTACTCGTGGATTTACCGGAGGTAGAGCGGAGGAGCCTGTTGGCAGAGAGGGAGATGTTACGGTTTCCAAGATAGAGGAGAAGGAGAAGGTGATTGAGAAGGAGATGGGCGAGTATATAGATTTCGAAGAGGAGAAGAATAACTGATATAATTATGAATTCATTCAAAAGACTTCTGGCTTATGCAAAGCCTTATAAAAGATTTTGGCCTGGCTACTTGGTGTTATCAATAGTTTCAGTCTTATTCAGTGTAGCTAATTATGCACTAATTGAACCCTTATTAACTGTCTTGTTTCAACCGGAAACTCTCAAGGCCCAGCATGTATTGCCCTCTTTTGCTATAGATATTCAATATTTTAAGGAGGTATTTCAATACTATCTTACAAAGGTTATGACAGCAAGTGGAATACTTTACGGTTTGCTCTTCGTTTGCCTAATAATTATAATAGCATCTTTGATTTCTAACTTGGCAAGATATTTATCTCAGCGTATTCTTGTGAATATGCGAACTTATATAATGCAGAATATACGCAGAGATCTTTTTCGCAAAATAAGCACTCTTAATGTAGGTTATTTTAATAATCAGAAAAAAGGAGATATTCTCTCTTGCATTTCAAGTGATGTGACAGAGGTTCAGAATGGAGTTGCCAATAGTTTTCACGTACTTTTTCGTGAACCACTGCTGATTATAGGATTTCTTGCAGGCCTATTTTATATGTCTCCCAAACTCACAATAGTTACTCTTCTAACTTTGCCGTTTTCCGCAATCATAATAGGGAACATAAGCAGGAAACTCAAGCGAGGTGCTATCACTACTCAGTCCCTTATGGGCAAGATTGTAAGTCATTTTGAAGAGGCAATCTCAGGAATCAGGATAATCAAGGCCTTCAATGCCGGTAAATATGTTAATGGTAATTTTGAAAAGACTAATAACCAGCATAAATTGAGCAGCCGCTCCATGTTTAATAGGCAGGAGATGGCATCACCGCTCTCGGAGTTCCTTGGTATCTCTGTTGCAGCGGCAGTTTTATTTTATGGGGGATGGTTAAAAATCCATGGTCAGTTGGGAATGTCGATGCCTGCATTTGTGGTCTATATAGGTTTTTATTGGAGAGTGCTTGAACCTGCAAAAGCTATTTCGAGTGCTTATGCAAGTATTCAGAGAGGCTTGGTATCGGGCAACAGACTCTTCGCTATTTTGGATGTCAAGAATCCTATAGTTGAGAAAAGCGATGCCGTGCCGCTTATGAGTTTTGAAAAATCGATAGAGTTTCGTAATGTAAACTTTAGTTATAATCCCGACAGGCCTGTTCTTAGGGAGATTAATCTTGTTGTGCCTAAGGGCAAGATGGTTGCTATTGTTGGCCCGTCAGGAGGAGGTAAATCTACTATGGCCGATCTTCTTCCTCGGTTTTATGATGTGATAGAGGGGGAAATAAGATTAGATGGGAAAAATATAAAGGAGTACAAAATAGATGATCTGGTCTCTCAAATGGGCATAGTGACTCAAGAGGCTATACTTTTTAACGATACTGTATATAATAATATTGCTTTTGGGATGGATAATGTTACCGAGAGTCAAGTATATACGGCCGCAAAGATTGCAAATGCGGATGAGTTCATAAGGGAGATGTCTGAGGGGTATAATACGAATATTGGAGACAGAGGGGCGAAACTTTCCGGAGGGCAGCGTCAGAGAATTGCCATTGCGAGAGCGGTCTTAAAGAATCCCCCTATACTTATTCTCGACGAGGCAACGTCTGCTCTTGATACAGAGAGTGAACGTCTTGTTCAAGAGGCACTTACCAATTTAATGAAGAATAGAACCTCAATTGTTATAGCTCACAGGCTCTCGACAATTCAATTTGCCGATGAGATAGTTGTTTTACAGGGAGGTACCATTGTTGAGCGTGGTAAGCACGATCAATTGATTGCCAAAGGCGGTGTTTATTCTCATTTGTGCAAATTACAGCAATTTAGTTAGATAATATTATATTTTATGGAAATATCATTGAATAAAATGTTTGAGGAGAGTGTGAAGAAGAATTGGGATTGTCCGGCTCTCTCCGACTATAAAGGAATTACGCTTCACTACCGCGACGTAGCCAGAAGAATAGAAAAATTACATATCATATTTAGCATGTGTGGATTGAAAAAAGGCGATAAAGTTGCCATTTGTTCAAAGAACCAGGCTAACTGGGGTGTAGTTTTTATGTCGTGTCTTACTTATGGAGCAGTTCCTGTACCGCTTCTTCATGAATTCAAGCCCGGCAATATTCACTACTTGGTTAACCACTCGGAGAGCCGTATATTGTTTGCCGGTGATGTAATGTGGGAGAATCTTTCACAGAGTGAAATGCCAAATCTCGAGGCTGTGATTCAGATTACCGATTTTTCTCTGCTTTATGCGAATAAGGGTGAGATAATCCATGCAAGAGAGCACCTTAATGAGTTTTTCGGGCAGAAGTATCCGAGGAGTTTTTCTCCCGATGATGTTAAGTACTATTATGAAGAGTCTCCAGACCAGTTGGCAATGATCAACTATACCTCCGGTACCTCCGGATTCTCCAAAGGAGTGATGATTCCCTACAGAGCTTTGCTCTCCAATGCTCTTTTTGCCATAGAAGTTGAGCCGCATATGAATAATCAATCAAATGTGGTTTCCATGCTACCTACAGCTCATATGTACGGATTTATGTTTGAGTTTCTTTTTGAGATGATGGTTGGTGCCCATGTGCATTTTCTTACCAGAATACCGAGTCCCCGTATTATTGTTGAGGCATTTGAATCTATTAAGCCAAACATAATTATATCTGTTCCTCTTATAATTGAAAAGATTTACCGCCAGAAATTACTGCCGGTCATTAATAGGACAGATGTGAAGGTCCTCCTTAAACTTCCGGTGATAGACCAGAAGATAGAGGCGAGAATTAAAGATGATTTAGTTAAGGCCTTCGGAGGTAGTTTTAAAGAGGTTATTGTTGGCGGGGCTGCCTTCAATAAGGAGGCCGACGAGTTTTTCAAGAGGATAAAGTTCCCATATACAGTAGGATACGGGATGACAGAGTGTGCTCCAATTATTACCTATGCCCCATGCGAAAAGACTAAACTTTTCTCATGCGGTAAAGCTGCACCGAGGATGCAGATAAGGATAGATTCCTCAGACGAACATAATATAGCTGGAGAAATACAGGTGAAGGGAGATAATGTAATGCTCGGCTATTACAAGAACCCCGAGGCTTCCGCCGCCTCATTTACCGGGGATGGTTGGTTCAAAACGGGAGATATGGGTATAATTGACAATGACGGTTATCTCTTTATAAAAGGACGCTGCAAAAATATGATTCTCGGACCTTCCGGCCAGAATATTTATCCGGAGGAGATAGAGAGCATGGTGAACAGTATGCCGTATGTATTGGAGTCTCTTGTTATAGATGATGACAGTAAGCTCATTGCTCTGATATACCCCGATATGGAACTTGCAGCAAAGGATAATATGAATCATGCCACACTTAAGGCGCGCCTCGACGAAAATATCGTTTTACTCAATACGGAATTGCCTGCTTATTCACAGATCTCAGGGATAAAGATTATGCCTGAGGAGTTTGAAAAGACTCCTAAGAGGAGTATTAAGAGATATATGTATCAGAATGATTATGTGGGCTAATTTTGTGTAAATTAATTGAATTATGGACAGCAAGCAGTTGAAGTTCGATAAAAGTTACCTCGAGATGGCCAAAATATGGGCTAAAAATTCGTATTGTGAGAGGAGACAGGTTGGTGCTCTTATCGTAAAGAACAAGATGATTATCTCCGATGGTTACAACGGAACCCCATCGGGATTCGAGAATGTTTGTGAAGATGAGGAGGGTATGACTAAGCCGTATGTACTTCATGCAGAAGCTAATGCTATTACTAAAGTTGCAAAATCAAACAATTCCAGCGATGGTGCTACTTTATATGTTACTGCCGCACCATGCCTCGAGTGCTCAAAGTTAATTATTCAGTCCGGGATAAAAAGAGTTGTTTATATAGACAGTTACAGACTTACAGATGGAATAGATCTGCTCGAAAGAGCCGGAATAGAGGTAGTACAGATATTTGTATAGCTATGTCGGGAGATTAAATTAATGAAAATGGGAAAATTTTTAGAAAAGCTGAAAGGCATTAATTGGTTTGTGGCAATAATCTTGGCTTTGCTGATTGTTGTTGTTTCTAATCTTATAAACAATTGTTCCGGTAGGAGAGAACTCGCTGTAGGGGATCACAAGTGGGACAAGTTACTTCTTATTTTGGACGAGATAGAGAAGAATTATGTTGATACTATTGATTATAAGAAGTTTGTTGAGTCATCTATTCCTGCTATAATGCAAAATCTCGACCCTCACTCCACCTATTTACCCCCTAAGGAGCTTGAGGACGCCGAGGAGTCGCTTGAGGGAAATTTCAGCGGCATAGGAGTTCAATTTAATGTTCCTAATGATACGGCAATAATAATTAATGTAATACAGGGAGGCCCCTCCGAAAAGGTAGGTATTTTATCGGGGGATCGAATAATGAACGTTAACGGGAAGAGAGTTGGCGGTGTAAAATTTAACCAGGATTCTCTTGTCAAGTTACTTAAAGGCCCTATAGGAACCTATGTGGAGGTGGGTATGCGTAGGCCTGGTGTTTCTGAACTTTTACAATTTAAGATTAAGAGAGATAAGATTCCGTTGAAGAGTTTAGATGCGGCCTTTATGCTTAAAGAGGGGGTAGGATATATTAAGTTATCGAAATTTTCAAAAACCACTCATGCCGAATTCGATAAGGCTGCTCAAAAGTTGCAAAAGGCAGGTATGAAGGAGCTTATATTTGATTTGCGTGATAATACAGGCGGTTATTTAGACCAGGCACTTCTTATTTCCAACGAATTTTTACCTAAGGGAGCACTTGTTGTCTATTTGAAAGGAGTGCACCGTAGCCGCCAAGATTTTTATGCGGATGGTACCGGGAAATATAAGGGGACAATTCTTTATGTTTTAATAAACGAGAATACGGCCTCTTCCTCAGAAATATTTACAGGGGCAATGCAGGATAACGATAGAGCTTTGATTCTTGGCCGCAGATCGTATGGAAAGGGGTTGGTACAGGAACCTATCTATTTTTCAGACAAATCCGGTATTAGGCTTACGGTCGCAAGGTATTATACTCCTACGGGAAGGTCTATTCAAAAGCCCTATTCTGAGGATTACCAATATGATCTCTTTGAGAGATATAAGCATGGAGAGATGACTGTCGCCGATAGTATAAAGAAGGATGTAAAATTAAAGTTCAAAACGCCAAAAGGCAAGGTTGTGTATGGTGGAGGTGGAATTATTCCGGATGTTTTTGTCCCTTTGGATACTATTGGAATAACAAATTTCCTTATAGAGTGTAATAAGAAGAGTCTTCAGATAAAATTCAGCAATAACATAGCTGATAAATATCGTGTGCAGCTCAGGACTATTAAGACATTAAAACAACTCGATGCCCTTTTGTCCTCTATGAAGTTAGAGGCTAATTTCCTTGCTTTTGCGAAGGAAAACGGAGTTATAGCAAAAATTGAGGATTGGAAGGCTTCCAGGGAGATAATCATTACGCAGTTAGAGGGGCTTGTAGGGAGATATACCACTTTTGATGATGATGCATTTTACCCCTACATTCTCAAGACCGATAACCTAATACATAAAACTTTGGAAATATTATCATTAAATAGAAAGAAATAATGAAACAAATTATAGGAATGGCGGCGGATCACGCCGGTTATCTTCTGAAAGAGGAGTTAAAGCCTATGCTTGAGGAGATGGGCTATGAGATTAAAGATTTCGGAACTCATTCGGAAGAGAGTATGGATTATCCGGATGTTGCTCATCCTTTGGCAAATGCAGTTGAAAATGGTGAAGTACTCTTTGGAGTTGCAATTTGCGGTTCCGGTAACGGAATCTCCATGACTGTCAATAAGCATCAGGGTGTCAGGGCGGCTCTCTGTTGGAATCCGGAACTCGGCACTTTAGCAAAGCAACATAATAATGCCAACATTATCTCACTTCCGGCCAGATTTATCTCTTTAGATGAGGCAGAAAAGATTGTAAAGGCCTATATAAATGCAGATTTTGAGGGAGGAAGACATCAAAGAAGAATAGACAAGATTGCTTGCAAATGTTAGTTGAAGGAATACCTGTTTTTGATAAGAGCAATATCTGTGAGCTCAAAAACAATCTCGAACTATATCCTAATGGCATAATAGTACTTATAGATAAGCCATACAAATGGACGTCGGCAGATGCTGTCAGAAAGGTAAAATTTCTGTCTCAGAGGTTTTTTCATAAAAAGTGGGTTAAAATTGGTCACGCAGGAACTTTGGATCCTTTGGCCACCGGTCTCCTTATACTTTGTATTGGGAATGCGACAAAAAAAGCGGAGTTACTCCAGTGTGGTGATAAAGAATATATTGCAGAGATTGAATTTGGCGCAACGACCCCCTCTTTTGACCTCGAAAAGGAGATAGATAATCGCTATCCCTTTGAGCATATTACTCAGGAGAGTCTGAATGCTGCTTTAAATAAATTTATTGGTGAGCAGGAACAGATACCGCCTAAATTTTCCGCAAAAATGATAGGAGGCGTAAGGGCATACGAGATGGCAAGGGCCGGGGAGGAGGTTGAGATGCGGCCTTCAAAAATACGAATTGATTTGATTGAGGTGCTGGAGTATAGGCTGCCCTCCATTACAGTAAAAATCAATTGTGGTAAGGGTACATATATTCGCTCTTTTGCAAGAGATTTAGGTGCTGAACTCTCGTCCGGAGCTCATTTGACCAATCTAATACGGACAAAATCCGGAAATTTCACTTTAGAAAATGCCGCCCCTCTTCTTGATTTTGTTGAGGTGCTTGAGGCTTGAGAATCTCCTTATAATATCTGATTTATTTTTAGGCGAAGTACGAAATAGTATAAATAATGTTTTTTTATTAAAAAAAATGAAACTTTTATTTTTATTTATCGTATAAACATTACTTTGATTTTCGCTAAAAGAGTAAGTTTTTTTATAAAAAAAGCTGATATGCGGATGACATTTTTTTATAATAATTGCAATCATATGATACCGAGCATGTTTTTAATAAACATCGATAATCGGAGAGATGATTTAAAGGATTTAATAAGAATATATGAGCTCGATAATAAATAGCTATGATTTACCTATGATTTACATTATCTCAATCGCTCATAATAAATAATAATCGAATGAAACTATCACAATTTAATTTTTCACTTACACAGGATAATATTGCAAAGTACCCCTCTAAATACAGAGACGAGTGCAAACTTATGGTTCTCCATAAAGAGACGGGCGAGATAGAACATAAGCTTTTTAAGGAGATCATTAATTATGCGCAGGAGGGTGATGTCTTTGTATTGAACGATACAAAGGTCTTTCCGGCAAGACTTCATGGCAACAAGGAGAAGACGGGAGCCGATATAGAGGTCTTTTTATTAAGGGAGTTGAATGGGGAGCAAAGATTGTGGGATGTGTTGGTTGATCCTGCAAGAAAGATTAGAATAGGTAATAAACTCTACTTTGGAGATAATGATTCGCTTGTGGCCGAAGTAATAGATAATACCACTTCACGCGGAAGAACATTGCGCTTTTTATACGATGGTCCTTATGACGAGTTCAAGCGTGCTCTGTTCGGTGTGGGCCATATCCCTGTTCCCAAATGGATAAGAGCTGAACCGGAACCGGTAGATTTTGAGCGCTTTCAGACCATTTATGCTAAGAATGAGGGTGCGGTTGCAACTCCTGCAGCCGGACTTCATTTTAGTCGCGAACTTTTTAAAAGGATGGAGATAAAGGGTGTGGATACTACCTTCTTGACTCTTCATATGGGGCTCGGACACTTCAGAACGGTAGATGTAGAGGACCTTTCCAAGCATAAGATGGACTCGGAGCAGATGTATATTTCTGAGGAGACTGCAGAGCGGATTAATAGTGCAAAGCAGGGGAATCATAAGGTTTTCGCAGTAGGAATTACAGTAATGAGGGCATTGGAAACACCTGTAACTACTCAGGCGGAGATAAAGCCATATAGCGGTTGGACCAACAAGTTCATCTTTCCTCCCTATGCTTTCTCTATTCCGGATGCTTTTGTAACCAATTTCCATTTACCTCTCTCTACTATGCTTATGTCGGTTGCTGCTTTTGGCGGGTTTGAGCATGTTATGAATGCATACAAAGTTGCTATTAAGGAGGATTATAAATTCGGCACCTATGGCGATTCAATGCTGATTATATAATTTTTTTTAAAAAAATATTAGGGTTAGCCCGGCGTAAAAACTTTTTTTTTACTCCGGGTTACTTTTTTTATCTATTTAACCTTATTATTGTCTTTATGTTTTGTAGATTTTAAGTGATAAAGTAATGAGGTGCAGAAGGGGTGTTTTTTTGTGTGCAGTGTCGCGTAGATTTCTTTTCAGACCTGCGGAAGGGAGAAGGTTTCTGATTGACTCCGGCTATATGGCTTTTAATTATGGAGATCAGGAGATAGAATATGAGATCAAACAGGGACTATTTGACTCTGAATTTATTGAGGAGGCCTCTTCAGAGGCTGAGTGGTGCAATAGCAAGGGGATAAAGATTTTATCTATAATGGATAAGGAGTATCCCGACAAGATGAGAGAGTGTGAAGATGCTCCTGTTGTCCTTTATTATAAAGGGAGTGCAGATCTTAATCCTCCAAAAGTTATTTCGATCATCGGGACAAGGCTTGTCTCCTCCTATGGAAGAGAGTGCTGCTCAATGATAGTTAAAAAATTAGCGGCAGGAGGTTATGATCCTCTGATTGTTAGTGGATTGGCTTATGGTGTGGATATTTGTGCGCAGAGGTCTGCACTTGATGAGGGATTGGAGACAGTGGCTGTTCTGCCTAACGGGCTCGATATGATCTATCCCGCCAAGCATCGTGAGGATGCGTGCAGGATGGTTTCAAAGGGAGGTTTGATTACAGAGTTTCCTCGAGGGATTGAGCCCTATAAGATTAATTTTATTAAACGTAACAGAATTATTGCCGGAATGGCAGATGCTGTCGTGGTAATAGAGACGAGAATTAAAGGCGGTGCAATGAGTACCGTTGAGTTTGCAAATTCCTATAATAAAGAGGTTTTCGCGTTACCGGGTCATGTACTCGAGGCGAACTCATACGGTTGCAATTACCTTATATCAAAAAATATGGCCCATATATTAAATAGTGCGGATACAATTCCGGAACTTCTCGGCTGGAGAGATGAAATAGATGTTTATCTTCAACAACCAGCTCTTTTTGCCTCCGATTCTATTCTTTTGAAGAAGGTGATTGCTATTATAAAGAGGAGAGGTTGTCTGGATGCGGGGCAACTTTGCGAGGAGGCCGACATAGAGTTTTCGCAGGCGGCCTCTGCTTTGCTTGAGCTTGAGATTGAGGGATATATAGAAAATGTGGGACTGCGCGGATATAGAATTAAACGAGTTGCAAAATGATTTGTATCTTTGTGAGAAAAGAGAATATGTTGAGGTATATAGATACTCATGTCCATTTATATGATGAGGCTTTTGATCCCGATAGGGAGGTTGTTATTGAGCGTATTAAAGCTGCCGGTGTTTGGAAATGCCTCCTTCCGGCAATTGATTCAACCTATTATGAGAGGCAAACTCAATTTGCAGATTGCAACGTAGGTTTCGCGTATGAGGCAATGGGGCTTCATCCCACCTCTGTTTCAACTAACTGGAAAGAGGAACTTCTATTTGTGAGGGATAAACTTTATGGTGGGGAGAGAAGATATTATGCTGTGGGGGAGATAGGTTTGGATTGTTATTGGAGCAAGGAGTTTATTGAGCTTCAGAAAGAGGTCTTCTTAAAACAGTTATTGTATGCTTATGACCTCTCGCTGCCCGTTATAATTCATGTCAGGGAGGCTACTGCTGAGATTTTCGATGTGCTTGACAAATTTAAAACCGAGGCCGGACTTCATGCCGGAGAGACTCGGCTGAAAGGGGTATTTCATGCCTATTCAGGTAGTATAGAGACATTTGAGCGCTTGAGTTCCTATGGCGATTTTAGAGTGGGTATAGGAGGGGTGGTTACATATAAAAATGCCGGTGTAGCCAAGGCGCTGGAAAATATAGATATGGAGCATATTCTTCTGGAGACTGACTCTCCATGGCTCACTCCGGTTCCTTTCAGGGGAAAGCGAAATGAGAGTTCATATCTCTCATATATTGCGCAAAAGGTTGCCTCCATTAAAAATAGCTCTCCTGAAGAGGTCGCAAACATTACTACCGAGAATGCGCAAAAACTATTCAATATTTCTTAAACATTGATTGACTATGGCCTATTTTTTCTATTTTTGTTACCAATTAACTTATGAATATGAGATCGGGCATGATTACTTTGAAAAATAATCAATGAGATTGTTTAAAAAAATTTAGGAGATAAATCCGGAACGTAAGGCAGGACATTTTTAGACATTTTATCATCCGAGCTATCATATGACATATCAATTATAATAATATGAAACGATCATTATTGCTTATTTATACCGGCGGAACAATCGGGATGAAGCAGGATCCCGACGACTTCACTCTCAAACCCTTTAATTTCAAGCAAATATTAAAGGAGGTGCCGGAACTTAAGAAGTTCGGATACTCAATAGATACAATCTCATTTAATCCTCTTATTGATTCATCCGATGCACAGCCGGAGTTTTGGCTCGATATTGCAGAAATAATTAAGAATAATTATGTTGAGTATGATGGCTTTGTTGTTTTGCATGGTACGGATACTATGTCTTATACCGCTTCTGCTTTGAGCTTCATGCTTGAGAATTTGGCAAAGCCTGTGGTATTTACCGGCAGTCAGCTTCCGATAGGGATGCTAAGGACCGATGGTAAGGAGAATCTTATCTCCTCTATAGAGATTGCGGCAGCCGTCAATTCGGAGGGAAGACCGATGGTGCCGGAGGTTTGCATCTATTTTGATAATCAATTATATAGAGGTAATCGTACGACAAAGTATAATGCGGAGAATTTTAGAGCCTTCCGTTCTGCCAATTATAGTATTTTGGCCGAGACGGGTATACATATAAAATATAAAGAGGATGCGATAATATATCCCAAACGTAGAGATATGCAGCTAAAAGTTCATACGAATCTGGATACTAATGTCGCGATACTTAAGATATATCCCGGTATAGAAAAAAGTGTTGTTGATGCTGTAATTGATATTGAAGGGCTTCGGGCCATTGTTTTGGAGACTTATGGATCCGGCAATGCCCCTACAAGAGAATGGTTTTTAAATTGTATTAAAAGAGCTTATAATAAGGGACTTATACTTCTTAATGTTTCTCAGTGTATGGCTGGCAGCGTTAATATGGATGCCTATGCTACAGGTATTGCCTTAAAAAAGATAGGTGTTATAAGTGCGTATGATTCAACTACTGAGGCAGCAATGACAAAATTATTTTTTCTATTAGGACAACATAAGGAGAATGAAAAAGTTAAGGTTTTGTTGCGAAAGAATTTGAGAGGTGAAATTTCATTATAAATTATGTGGAATTAAAATTTTTGCTTAAATTGCGCGATAATTTGAAAACGGAAACACAAACGCTAAGTTTTTAGATTGAAACTATAACTATTTAATACATTGTTTAATATTTTAATTACTCAAAAATTTATGAAAAAATTTTTCATGTTTTTGGCAGTTATTGGCTTCATTGCCATCTCTGCTCAGTATGCAGCTGCTCAGAGCGCTGCGCCGGCAAATGATGCGGCTGCAAGTTCTATGACAGTTCAGAATGACACTCCTGTGTACCAGCAAATCAAAATCAAATTCATTGAAGGTGGTCCTGGCTTTATGGCTACAATCATCCTCTGTCTTATTTTTGGTTTAGCTTTGGCTATTGAAAGAATTATTTATCTAAACCTTGCTACTACCAATACACAAAAATTGTTGAGCAAAGTTGATGAAGCCCTTAAGAATGGTGGTGTTGAGGCAGCTAAAGAGGTTTGCCGTAATACCAGAGGCCCTATTGCAAGTATATTCTATCAGGGATTGAGCCGTATGAACGAGGGCATTGAGGTTGTTGAGAAATCAGTTGTCTCTTATGGCGGTGTTCAGATGAGCCTTTTGGAGAATGGCCTTTCTTGGATTCAATTGTTTATTACTTTGTCTCCTATGTTGGGATTCTTGGGAACAGTTATAGGTATGATCCAGGCATTTGATGCTATTCAGGTTGCCGGTGATATTTCTCCTAACGTTGTTGCAGGTGGTATGAAGGTTGCGTTGATCACTACAGTAGGTGGTTTGGTTGTAGCTATCATTCTTCAGTTGTTCTACAACTATATCGTTTCTAAGATCGATTCAGTTGTTGTTTCTATGGAAGATGCATCTATCTCACTTGTGGATATGTTAGTTAACTATAATAATAAGAAATAAGTATGTCTAAATTAAATAAATATTTTTTATACATATTATTCGGTATATCTATCATTATCGGTGTCATATTTTTCTTTAATACTTCAAGCGAGTCGATGGTTTATACACTCCTTAACTGGTCGTATATCCTCTTCTTCATCTGCTTAATATGTACACTTATAATGCCTTTGTTCTATTCTAACGGAAAGAGCAAGAAGGGAGCCTATATAAAGGTGGGTATTGCCGCAGTATTATGTTTGATTTCGTATATATTGGCATCGGGAAGCCCTATTGCTCTTGCAGCAGGTACTCCTATTCCTACGGAATCAACTTTAAAATTTGTCGATGCAGGATTGATTTTGAGTTGCATACTCGGAGTAGTTGCATTCGTATCGATCTTTTCTAGAGGTATTATAAACTTGTTCAGAAAATAATTTAATTATGGCAAAAAGAGAAGTACAGGAAATCAATGCCGGATCAATGGCTGATATCTCTTTCTTGTTGCTCATATTCTGGTTGACAACAACTACGATGGATGCAGATAAAGGTATTCGTCGTCAGTTGCCCCCTATGCCTAATGAAAAAGAACAGCAGTCTGACGTAAAAGTCAACCGCCGAAATATTTTACAGGTTAAGATCAGTAAGAGCGATAGAATTTTTGCGGGTTCGCAAGCCGTAGATATCAGTCAGGTTAGGGATAAGGTTGTTGAATTTATCCTCAACCCGACAAACAACGAGTCATTACCTGAAAAAGTAATGACTGAGGTTGCAGGATTCGGTCAATATCCGGTTTCCCAAGGTGTTGTTTCTTTGCAAAATGACCGTGGAACGAGCTATAATGCATACATACAGGTGCAGAACGAGATCATCAGAGCTTATGATGAGGTCCGCGATGCTTTTGCAATGAAAAATTTCGGCAAGAAATACGCATCTTTGGATGATCAAAAACAGAAAATTGTTAGGGATGCTATTCCTCAAACAATTTCTGAGGCCGAACCTAAAGACGTTAATAAAAAATAGGAGGTAACAGACATGGCAATATTTGCAAGAAAAGGTAAGGGCGATATGCCTAAGATCAATACATCTTCTCTACCGGATGTTATCTTCATGTTGTTGTTCTTCTTTATGGTAACGACACAATTGCGTGAAACAGAAACAATGGTGATGGTAAAACTTCCTGAGGCATCTCAGGTAGCAAAACTTGACAGAAAGGATTTGGCATCATATATATATGTTGGAACTCCTTCATTAGCGTATCAAGGTAAATACGGAACAGATTCCCGTATTCAATTGAATGATGCGTTCAAGTCTGTCCAGGATATCAGGGATTTTATTGCATCAGAAAGAGAAGTTAGAAGTGAGGAAGATCGTTCTTTTATGACGACTTCTATCAAGGCTGATGAATCTGTTCGTATGGGTATTATTACAGATATTAAGCAACAACTTAGACGTTGTTCAGCTCTTAAGATTATGTATTCTGCTCGTGCAAAACAGCTTGCGGGGAATAACTAAATCAGCGATATTTTTTAAAAAAGGCGGCCAATTGGTCGCCTTTTTTTTGCGCCGATAATCTGAAAGCAGGTGTATGAGCGCTTTGTCTTTGAACTTTTTGGTCTAATTTTTAACCGCTATTACCTGTCTAATCGGGACCTATCATAGGTACTATAAATCGCTTTAAAAAAGTAAGGATAGGAGAGGTTATATTACCATTTTTTCTCAGCTTTTTTTGTAACTTTGAGCGGTTTTGAATTAATAAAATTTTAATAATTACATATATGAAGAGATTAAGTACAAAAATTATCACATTGATTCTAACAATGCTCTTTGTGTTAGGGTCTTTGAGTAGTGCGGATGCTCAGAAAAAAGCTAAGTACGTCTTCTTTTTTATAGGTGACGGTATGGGTTTTTCTCACATCTCACTTACAGAGGCTTATCTTGCCGCACAGAAGGGAGTCATAGGGAGCGAGGCGCTTTCATTTACCAAATTTCCTGTGATGGGAATGGCTACAACCTATTCTGCAAGTAATCCTATAACTTGTTCCTCTGCTGCAGGTACTGCATTATCTACCGGATTCAAGACAAAAAACCATATGTTGGGAGTTACACCTGATACGAGCAATCTTACAAGTATCTCTTATAAAATACATGCAAAGGGGATTCCTGTAGGTATTATGACAACAGTCACAATAGATCATGCGACTCCGGGTGCTTTTTACGCTCATTCTGCAGATAGAAATGATTATTATACTGTTGCACGTCAATTGCCGGAATCTGGTTTTGAGTTTTTCGGTGGTGGAGGATTTCAGGGGGCTACTCCTGCAAAGAACTCTGTTAAGACAGGCACTGAGTTGAATAATGAGCTGCTTGCTCTTGCTTCAAAAGAGGGTTATAAGGTAGCTTATGGGGTTAAAGAGTATAATGCCAAAAAGGCAGGAGCTAAAAAAATGATTCTGTTCCAACAGAAGGAGAAGGCGAATGGGATTCTTCCTTATGCCTTGTTTAGAAAGGAGGGAGATCTTACTCTTACTGAGGTCTTAAAATCCGCCATAGATTTTCTTGATAAAGGTAAAGGATTCTTTATTATGGCCGAGGGTGGCAAAATAGATTGGGCTGCTCATTCAAATGATGTGGCCAATACAATTTATGAGACAATAGATATGTCGAACGCAATAGAGGAGGCTTATAAATTTTATTTAAAGCATCCCGACGAGACACTCATTATTGTAACTGCAGATCATGAAACTGGTGGTGTCTCTTTAGGTCGAAAGAGTGGTTATGTTTTTGATTTAAGCAGTATTGTAAAGAATCACGCCACAATGTCTAACATTGGTACAAATCCAGAGGATTATATGAAGGTTGTGCCTGCTGATTCAATCTCCAAGAAGACTCAGATAGGTTGGACTACTACCTCTCATACGGGTGGAGCTGTACCTGTTTTTGCTGTAGGAGTAGGAAGTGAGCAGTTTGCAGGTAGACAAGATAATACCGATATTCCTAAGAAGGTTTGCAAGGCAATGGGTATTAAGTTCTAATTTATACTAAAGAATAAAATAAAGAGAGATATTATAATGAATTGCTCCTTAAAATCGAGATTGCTGCTTGTCATAACTATCTTGTCGGCAATCTCTTTTTCTTGTGTTTCCTCTCGTATTGGGGCGCAAGATCAACGGAAGCGCGAATTTAGAGGTGCTTGGCTTCATATTGTGGGTAATACTACAATACGTACTCTTAAGATGGATCAAGTAAAGAAACTCTTTGAGAGTACGCTTGATTCACTTAAATTAACAGGTTGTAATGCGGTAATTTTTCAGATACGTCCGCAAGCCGATGCCTTTTATAAATCCGATCTGGAACCATGGAGCAGGTATCTTACAGGGGTTCAGGGTAAAGCTCCGGAGCCATTTTGGGATCCGTTAGAATTTATGATAGAAGAGGCGCATAAAAGGGGTATGGAACTTCATGCCTGGTGTAATCCCTATAGAGTAACCTCTAACGATAAGGATATATTGTCCAAGGAACATCTTTATTATAAGAATCCTTCAATTTTTGTGAGATATGGCAAGCAACTTTATTTCGATCCGGGAGAGCCGGAGTCAATAAAGCATACAGTTAGGGTTATTGCAGATATAGTATCGCGATACGATGTGGATGCGATTCATTTTGATGATTATTTTTATCCGTATCCTATTAAAAACAAGAAGTTTCCTGATGATAATTCCTTTGCAAAGTATGCTAAATCTCAGGGGTTCGACAGAAGTCGGCTGGGGGATTGGAGAAGGCATAATGTAGAGATGCTGATTAAGGCGGTCAACGATACAATTAAATCTATCAAGCCCTGGGTTAGGTTTGGTATAAGTCCCTTTGGAATACATAGGAACAAAAGAAGTACACCCGATGGCAGTGGAAGTGATACAAATGGGCTTTCCAATTATGAGGAGTTATTTGCAGATGTTCCTGCATGGGCAGAGAAGGGTTATATTGATTATATTGCGCCGCAACTTTATTGGAAAATTGGGCATCCTGTTGCCGATTATGAGATACTTATCAATTGGTGGAGTAGCAGAAATTATAAAGGACAGCTATATATAGGCCAGAGTATTAGTACCTTTAATGAAAAGGAGATAAAGAATCCTAATACAACACAAATGGCGGAAAAGATGAGGCTCGAGAGGACTCTCCCAAATATCGATGGTAATATTTGGTGGCCTGGCTGGACAATTCCGAAAAATCCTTTTGGTTTTGCGGATAGTCTGATAACTAAATATCAAAGTAAGATAGCTCTTATTCCTGCCTATAAGGAGTTAGACTCCATCCCTCCGATGCCGGTTGAACAGATTCAGAGAAAGGGTCGGGAAGTTGTGTGGAAGACCTGCGCTCAACAAGAGCAGGATCCTATGCAAAAGGCTCTGTTTTATGCTGTTTATTGTTTCCCGTTAGGGGTAGAGATTAATATTGAGAATAGTGACTACCTTGTTGCTGTTACGGAGAATAAATTTTACCTCCCGGCTAAGGGGCATCGTCATCGTAATTCAGGTGAAAGATATGTTGTTACGGCTCTCGATAGGTGTTGGAATGAAAGTGCTCCTTCTGAGATTGTGGAATATTGATTTAATTTTTTAAGGATATGAAGCGGGTTTTTGTGTTTATTGCCATTATGGTTTCTGTTTTGTCTGCAATGGCTCAGCATACAAAGCATTATGATGAGCGAGTTGCTCTTTTTGACAGTGAGAAACCTTTGTGCAGCAAGGATATAGTGTTTCTTGGTAATAGTTTGACCGAGGGTGGAGATTGGGAAAATTTGTTTGCTAAGAGTCAAAGTAGGTTGCAGAAAAGGGGTGGTCGCATTGCTAATCGCGGTATTATTGGTGATGATGCTCCTGGAATTTACGACAGACTTTATCAGATATTGCCGGCACACCCAAAAAAGATCTTTCTTCTTGTTGGTGTAAATGATATAAGTCATAATCTTACGGCAGATAGTGTGGTAAGAGCCATTGCAAAAGTTGTGGATAAGATTAGAACCGATTCTCCGGAGACAGTACTTTATCTACAGACTTTATTGCCCATAAATGAGAGTTTTAAGCGTTATAAGAATCTTAATGGTAAGAGTGCTGTTGTAAGTGAGGTCAATGCAGGAATTAAAAGAGTGGCGAGCGAGAGGGGTTTAAAGTGTATAGATTTATTTCCTCTTTTTACTGTGAGGAGCACCTCAGGTTCTTCAAATATAGTTTGTACAGACGAATCCGGCGCCTCTTTAAATAATGTCGGGGTACTTAATCCCTCTCTAACAAGAGATGGGTTACATCTTATACCTGCCGGTTATGATATTTGGAGGGATGCGCTAATGAAGTATGTGAAATAATTTGTAACTTTGAAAGTTAAATTAGTAATTTTTTATTGAAATGAGCGAGTTTAAAAGGAGGTCCATTGCCGCGCTTCTGAAGGAAACGCCTGGACAAGAGGTAATTGTAAAGGGATGGGTAAGAACAAAAAGGGGTAACAACAATGTAAATTTTATTGCCCTCAATGATGGTTCTACTGTTAATAATATGCAAATTGTTTGTGAAACCGCTAATTTTTCAGATGAACTTTTAAAGAATGTTACTACGGGATCTTGTCTTTGCGTTAAGGGAAATCTTGTGAGTTCTATGGGAAAGGGACAGTCTGTAGAGGTGCAGGCTACTGAAATTTTAGTTTACGGGAGTGCAGATCCGGAGAGTTATCCCTTGCAGAAAAAGGGGCATAGCATGGAGTTTTTGAGAGAGATTGCGCATCTGAGGCCGAGGACAAATACCTTTGGTTGTGTTCTTAGGTTAAGACATGCCATGGCTTTTGCTATTCATAAATATTTTAACGACAGAGGTTTCTTCTATCTAAATACTCCTATCGTTACTGCCTCCGATTGTGAAGGTGCAGGCGAGATGTTTCAGGTTACAACATTGGATGTGAATAATATGCCGAGAACAAAGGAGGGAAAGATAGATTATTCTCAGGATTTCTTCGGCCGACAAACTTCTCTTACAGTGAGCGGTCAGCTGGAGGGTGAACTTGGTGCTATGGCTCTTGGAAAGATATATACTTTCGGTCCGACCTTCAGAGCAGAAAATTCCAATACCCCTCGTCACCTTGCAGAGTTCTGGATGATAGAACCGGAGATGGCTTTTTATGAGATAGAAGATAATATGGATCTTGCAGAGGATTTTATTAAGTATCTTGTACAGTATGCGCTCGATAATAATATGGATGATCTCAAGTTCCTTAACGATATGTTCGACAAGGAGCTTATTGCCCGCTTGCAGGGAGTTATAAATACAAGTTTCCAAAGGCTAACATATACTGAGGGTGTAAATATTCTGGTAAATAGTGGTGCAAAATTTGAGTATCCTGTCTCATGGGGCGTGGATCTTCAGAGCGAACATGAGAGGTATCTTGTGGAGAAGCATTTTAAAAAACCTGTCATCCTTACCGATTATCCTAAGGAGATTAAGGCCTTTTATATGAAGCAGAATGCAGACGGAAAGACAGTCAGAGGTATGGATGTGCTTTTCCCAAAAATCGGTGAGATTATTGGCGGATCGCAACGTGAGGAGAGTCTCGAAAAGTTGCAGGCAAGAATTGCGGAGTTGAATATGGATACTACGGGGCTTTGGTGGTATCTTGACACAAGGAGATTTGGTTCAGCTCCTCATAGCGGTTTCGGACTTGGCTTTGAACGTCTTCTTCTGTTTGTCACCGGTATGGCGAATATTAGAGATGTTATTCCGTTCCCGCGTACTCCAAAGACAGCTGAATTTTAGTAAATTAATATATATATGCTCATTATCGGTATTGCAGGCGGAACAGGTTCCGGCAAAACTACTGTTGTAAATAAACTTGTGGCTCTATTGAAAAAGGAGGATTTGGTTGTCATTCCTCAGGATTCCTACTATAAAGATAGTAGTCATTTATCTCCGGAGGAGAAATTAAGGCACAATTTTGACCACCCCGACTCAATAGATTTCGATCTTCTTATTAAGCAACTTTCTGAACTAAAGAGGGGGAAAGCCGTTGAACAGCCGGTTTATTCGTATATTACTTGTTCCCGTTCGAAGACAGAAACTGTTCATGTTAATCCTGCTCATATAATAATTGTGGAGGGAATTCTTATTTTTACTTGTGAGAGGCTCAGAAAAATGCTCGATATTATGGTCTATGTAGATGCTGATGCTGATGACAGGCTTGCCAGAGTTATTTATCGGGATACTAACGAACGTGGAAAAGATGTAAATCAGGTGCTTGAACGATATGAGTGTACGGTAAAACCGATGCACTTACAATTCATTGAGCCGAGCAAGCGTTATGCCGATATTATTATCCCTCAAGGTGGTCATAACCAAGTGGCGATAGATATATTGTTTGCCACTATAGAGAAGGCATTAAAGAATACCGGGGATAAGTAATGCTCACAAAGGAGAAAAAAATAGGAATATACACTACTGTGATATTCCATCTTGTTGCTTTAATAATCTTTCTGGTTGTTAAGATACATAATGTTGTGAGTTCGGATAATACCTTTGTTCTCGATTTTTCCGGACAGGAGCAATATGAAGCCATGCAGAAGCAGGAGCAAGCCAAAGAACAGGCGGCTCAGGAGATTGAACAGATGCTCTCCGGTGATAATCGGGCATCGGCAGCAAGAAATATTGCGGTGGACAGAAGCGGAGGCAGGGAGATTAGAAATGATAAGAATAGGGGGCACGACAAGATTTTTGATGAGGCTCGTGAGCTTCAGAATAAATTGGATGCCTCAAAGAGATCTGCCGAAAATATCGGGACGGAGGGGATAGATGAGGTAAAATCTGGAGAGGCAAAGGAGAATACGGCTGAGCGAGCCTACAAAGGTCCTTCGGTTCTTTCCTATTCATTGGACGGACGAAAAGGTCTTTATCTGCCCGTTCCGGTTTATAAATGTGTGGGTGGCGGTGATGTAAGTGTGAAAATAACTGTCGATAGAAAGGGTTATGTTGTTGATGCCCAAGTTATAAAATCTGCTTCGGCGAATGATCCCTGTATTTGCCGCTATGCAATTGATGCAGCAAAACGTTCTCGTTTTACAGCCTCCTCCACAGCCCAGCCAAAGCAAATAGGTTCAATTGTCTATAGATTCATTGCGCAGTAATTTCTCTCTTTGTAAGTTGAACATTTTAAGTAATAATTATTACATTTGTATTAGATCTGTTTTTGGTTATTTATCTTTGTCAACTCTTTTCTCACTGTAGGTGTAAAGTATGTAGCTTACTTTTATAAAAATCAAAAGCATCATATAACTATAAACTTTTATGAAATGAGGGGTCCAGTAGCCTATACTCTTCTACTATTATCGTTGTTTTTATTTAAGAGCGATGGGATAAATCCGCGCAGTGTGGCAAAGGAGCTGCAGACAAGTGTAGATAGGGTTATTGTTGTTAAGGGAGATGATCAGTTTGTCCCGTTTGAGTATGTAAATGATAGGGGAGAACCGGATGGTTTTAATGTAGAACTTTTTAAGACTCTGATGAAGAGGCTTGGGTTTAAGTACACCCTGAAGCTCGATGACTGGGACAAGGTCCAAAAGGAGCTATCCTCCAAGAAGATAGATATGGTGATAGGAATGCTTTACTCTAACTATAGAGCGAAGAGTGTTAGTTTCGGTATACCTCATAGTATGATAAGCTATTGTGTGGTATCGAGAAACGACCATGAGTTTTTAAACCTTGGAAAACTAAAAGGGAAAAAGATTATTGTTCAGAAAAACGATAGAAGTTATGATTATGTTATTGAGCATCATCTTACAAGTGATATTATTCAGAGTAAAAGTATTGCCGAAGGGCTTAATCTTTTAAGTTCGGGTGTTGGAGATGCTTTTCTCTCATTTGATATTACAGCTTTATATTATATTAAGCAGTTGCATCTTGAGAATCTGACTCTTCACAAGCTCGATATTCCCGAGGAGAGGTATTCATTTGCAGTAAATACGGATAATGAGGACTTGTTGTACCTTCTTAATTTGGGTATGCAGCAGATGAAGATAGATGGTGAGTACGACAGAATCTATTATAAGTGGTTTGGAATATATGAGAAGAGTGTAATGCCTTTGTATCTTAAGATTATTGTAGGGATTATAGTTTTTATCGTAATTTTAAGTCTGCTTTTTATCTTATTGTTAAGGAACAGAGTAAGAAATGCGACAGCGAAATTAAGAAGGAAAAACGAGGAGCAGTTAGTGCTTATAAAGGAGTTAAAAAATGCAAAAGTGAAGGCAGAGGAGAGCGACAGACTGAAAAGTGCCTTTCTTGCCAATATGAGCCACGAGATAAGGACACCTCTAAATGCAGTTGTTGGTTTTTCCACTCTTATATGTGGGGATGAGTGCTTGAAGGAGGATTTTCTTACATATAAGGAGATAATTAAGTTAAACAGCAAGATGTTGCTTAAACTTGTCAATGATATTTTGGACCTTTCGAAGATTGAATCCGGGACTTTGGCTTTGAATTTAGGAAGGGTGTCGATAAAGGAGATATGTAATAATGTTTATGCCTCTGTTTGTTGTGGTAGGGAGGCAGATGGGAATGTGGAGGTATTTTTGGAGGCCTCGTTTAATTGTATAGTTAATACAGATGCAGAACGAATCTCGCAGGTAATAACAAATTTTATGAATAATGCGCTCAAGTTTACCAAGCAAGGGAGAGTTATTCTCTCTACTGCCCGTTATGATGAGTTGACTGTCGAGGTCTCTGTTGTTGATACGGGTAAAGGCGTACCGGAAAGTGAAATAAATAATATTTTTCAGCGCTTTGTAAAGCTCGATGCCTTCGCGCAGGGTTCCGGGATAGGTTTGGCTATCTCCAAAAGTATAATTGAGATGTTGGGTGGAGAGATAGGTGTTGATTCGGAAGTGGGCAAGGGGTCTAAATTCTGGTTCAGATTACCTATATTTAGTATAATAAGTTAATTTAAAAATTTAAGTTTATGAGTCGGCGTATTTTGATTACCGGAGCGACCGGTTATATTGGTTCCCATACAATAGTAGAATTATTGAATGCGGGCTATGAGGTAATTGGTGTAGATAATTTTTCCAATTCAAATAAAAATGTTTTAAAGGGGATAGAGAAGATATCAGGTAAGAGTATAGACTTTATGGAGGTGGATTGTGCCAACATGGAGGCTTTCTCTAAAGTTTTTGAGAACTATCCCGACATAGAGGGGGTAATACATTTTGCTGCCTCCAAGGCTGTCGGAGAGAGCGTGGCAAAACCGCTAATCTATTTTAACAATAATCTCAAAAGTCTTTTGAACCTTATAGGGCTTATGATGGAGAGAGGAAAGGCAGCCAATATTGTCTTTTCATCCTCTTGTACGGTTTACGGACAGCCCTCCAGGGAAGACCTTCCTATCTCTGAGGATGCGCCGCTGCAGCCTGCAACATCGCCTTACGGCCGGACAAAGCAGATGGCGGAGGATATTTTGGGGGATTGTGTAAAGGCATATCCGAAACTTAATGTTACTTTGTTGAGATATTTTAATCCGATTGGAGCTCATCCTACCGCCTATATAGGTGAGTTGCCGAATGGTGTTCCGCAGAACCTTATTCCCTTTATTACCCAGACTGCAGCAGGGATTCGCGACTGTTTAAATGTCTTTGGAGATGACTATAATACTCCTGACGGTTCCTGTATTAGAGATTATATTTATGTCGTTGATTTGGCTAAGGCACATGTAAAAGCTATCGACAGGTTACTGCAAAAAGGGGAACGTTTGGAGATTTTTAATTTGGGAACAGGAAAGGGTCTCTCTGTCTTGGAACTAATTAATGCCTTTATAGAGGCTACAGGGGTAAAACTAAATTACAAAATAGTCGGCCGGAGAGCGGGAGATGTTGAGCAGGTATGGGCGAATCCCGCTAAAGCAAACAGCGTATTAGGATGGAGATCGGATACTCCAATAGGAGAGGTCCTCGCTTCTGCGTGGAAATGGCAGCAACAATTATTAAAATAATTTTTCTATTCCCTTATTGATACGTGCGATTGTCTCTGTTTTGCCAATGTAGAATATTATATCGGCAATTCCCAATCCTTTTGCCTCACCTACAAAGAACAATCTTAAGGTATTCATTATCGCTCCCATCTTCCAGCCTTGCTCCTGAATAAGTCCGGTAAGGGCATTCTCTATCCTCTCCAAATTATCTTTACTTGTAGAGTTCAATGTGTCGCCAGTCAGTCCGGCTGAAATTAAATCTGCAAGAGAGTTGAATTTGAGATTCTGAAGAACTCCTGCAACACATTTCATTGCCGGCTCAACTTCAGGTACGCAGAACTTCTTTACATCCTTATCGTTATACTCAGTTGGTGCGACGAAGAAATAATGGCTTATTTCCCAAAAGTCTTTTACAAAGTGTGCCCGCTCTTTAATCAGCGCGCATAACGATGTGAAATACAATATGGTATTTTTATCTTTTAGCTCTATCTCGTTATTCGGGGTATTATCGGTTGAGGTGCAGTTAAAAAGTTTATTGGTAATCTCATCGGTAGAGATATTGAGCGATCCGTTCTTGTTCTCTATCTCTATATATTTCAGATACTCTTTAGCAAGTTCCTCATTATTTTTTTTGCGGAGGTATTGTTCGTTGAACCATTTAGCCTTTTCTGGATTGAATTTTGCGCCCGATTTAACAACTCTTTCCAATGAGAAACTCTTTACAAGCTCATCGAGTGTAAATAACTCCTGTTCGGTACCGGGATTCCATCCAAGCAGAGCAAGCATATTTATGAAGGCCTCCGGGTAGTATCCGTCCTCTCTGTATCCTCTTGAGATTTCACCCTCTTGGTTTATCCATTTTAGTGGGAATACGGGGAATCCAAGTCTGTCTCCATCTCTCTTGCTTAATTTTCCTTTCCCATCCGGTTTAAGAAGGAGTGAGAGGTGAGCGAATCGTGGTTGAGTCTCTTGCCATCCAAATGCTTCATATAGAAGATAGTGGAGTGGTAGTGAAGGTAGCCATTCCTCTCCGCGAATAACCTCGGTTATCTCCATAAGATGATCATCCACAATATTTGCCAGATGATATGTTGGCAGTTCATCTGCTGCTTTCCAAAGCACCTTGTCATCTATTGTATTGGTATTTATCTCTATATGCCCTCTGATAAGGTCCTCCATCTTTACGATTCTGTTTTCTGGAGTTTTAAACCTTATTGTCCAATTATTTGTACTATTGAGCAGATGATTGACCTCTTCCATCCCGAGAGTAAGAGAGTTTTTCAACTCCTTTCTTGTAATGTAATTATAGATGAAGGTGGACTTGTTAGCCTCTGCAGCTGCTCTTTTTGCGTTAAGTTCTTCTGAGGAGTCGAACGCATAATAGGCAAAGCCTTTGTTGACAAGTTCTTCTGCGTATTTTCTGTAAATTGGTTTTCTTTCGGATTGTCTGTAGGGAGCATAAGGATCTTTATCGGTGGCCTTTTTAACAATATTCCCCTCTTTGTCTACCCCTTCGTCGGGGTAGATGCCGCACCACTTGAGCGATTCTATGATATACTCCTCAGCACCCGGTACAAATCTTTGCGAATCGGTGTCTTCTATACGGAGGATAAAATCACCTCCATTTTGTTTGGCATATAAATAGTTATATAATGCTGTCCTTACTCCGCCCATGTGAAGAGGGCCTGTAGGACTTGGCGCAAAGCGTACTCGTGTTTTTTTATCGCTCATGTTATTTGGTTTTGAGGTGCAAATATAGTAAATGTGCCTTTAATCCTGTGTTTTATGTATGAAAGAGTTCTCTTCCGACAGTGTTGGTTTGCCCTCTTTGTCATCAATTTTGAATTGGCTCATAGTCTGTTGTTCAGATTTTTGCCTCTGTTTGGCAAGCTCCTTGCTTCTTCTTATGTATGCAGGCTCCCGTTCAAGTTCTGCAATATTTCCCTCTATCATTACCGGTTTTCCCATCGGCTTCACGTAGGATGGAGCCAATTCCGTCATCTCCTCCTGATCACTTCTTCCCGGGTCAACCACTTTCATCTCGTTGCTGAAGGAGTCTTCGTCCTCAATCTCCGGCAGTGCGTCGGTATCGAATCCTGTTGCTATTATGGTGACACTTATCTTTTTACCCATCTTTTCATTAACAACGAGACCTCTCTTGAACTTATCAGGCTCACCGGTATAGTTGTTCACGTAGTCCATAATTTGCTGTAATTCTGTTACGGTAAGTCCTCCGTCCTCTTTACCGGAGGTGATATTTACAACAACGCCTTTTGCTGTTCTTAAATCACAATCGTTCAATAGCGGAGAGAGGAATGCCTGTTCAACTGCCTTTGAGGCTCTATCCGGTCCCTCTGCAGTTCCTATTCCCATCATCGCCATTCCACCATTCTCCATAATCTTCCTTACGTCTGCGAAATCTACATTCATCAGTCCCGGTATGTTAATAAACTCTGTAATACTTCTGATTGCAGTGCTGAGAACGTAGTTAACCTTATGAAAAGCCTCATCCACGTTGAGCCCACTGTAGAGCTGATATATTTTCTGGTTATCTACAATCAACAAACTGTCGACATACTTTTGAAGCTCTTTTATTCCTTTAAGTGCTCTTCTGAGAAATTCTCTTCCTTCGTCTCTAAAGGGTAATGTAACAACGCCTACAGTTAAGAGTTTCATCTCTTTTGCGAGTCTGGCGATAACAGGTGTTGCTCCTGTACCGGTACCGCCTCCCATTCCTGCAGTAATAAATACCATTTTTGTATTTCCGGAGAGTGCCTTTCTTATCTCATCAATTGATTCGTTTGCTGCGTGCTCTCCCTTTTCCGGAGTAAATCCAGCTCCCAGCCCTTGAGTTACATTATTGCCGAGTCTAATCTTATCCGGAACATCACTTATTCTCAGAGATTGAACATCGGTGTTGCAGATAAGGAAATCTACATCCCTTATACCTTGTCGGTACATCTCACTGACGGCATTACATCCACCGCCACCTACACCTATAACCTTGATAATTGCTTGACTGACAGACCATCCTTCAGGAATTATCATGTTTCCGAAATCTTCCATAATTATGCCTGATTATCTTGTTTGAATATATTATCTGAATTTAGTGATGAGATTATCTTTTTAATATTGAATAATCCCTTCTTCTTTTTGTGCTCTTCACCCTTTTCCGGGGTTTCCGTCTCAGTTACTTCTACGCTAACTGTCTCGCTACCCTCTTCGGCAAGTTTTTCTTTGGTGAATAGGTCCTGTTTGTAATTAATAGGAGAGGTTGTCTCATAAGTAACTCCCTCGTTTTCCATCTTTTCAAAACCTTTTAGAACCAGACCTACAGCTGTAGAGAGTTCCGGAGTACGTGCCTCCTGCATGGAATCCTCTGTAATGGAGGTATCCGGCAGTGCTGTTCTTGTCTCTAAACCTGTGACAAGATTACTTCTTGCAGAAAGATGAAGTATTTTAGCTGTTCCTCCGGTAAGTACTATACCTGCCTTTAACATTCTCTTGTAACCCGAACGTTCAATTTCGTAATCAACAGCCTCGAGTATCTCGGTTACTCTTGCTTCAATTATTTTGGAGAGAAATTTTAATGAAATCTCCTTAGATTCTCTTCCGGAAAGCCCCGGGATAATCACACTCTTGTTTGCAGGAACATAGGCGCTGTAGCATGAACCATGATTTATCTTAAGCTCTTCTGCCTGCTTTGTAGAGATACCGCATCCTATTCTTATATCTTCTGTAATTGAGTTGCCTCCGAAAGGTATTACGGCGGCATGACGAATTATATTGTTCTCCATTACAAGCAGGTCTGTTGTACCTCCGCCGATATCTACCATAGCGACACCTACCTCCATCTCCTCCTCTCCTAAGATTGCCTTTGCGGAGGCAAGCGGTTCAAGGATAAGCTCTTTGAGTTTAAGCCCGGATCTCGAGATTACATTGTTACTATATTGGGCTGAATTACTCCTTCCTATGAAGAGTTTGAAGTTTGCACTTATCTCTCTTCCAATCATTCCGATAGGTTCTGTAATGCCCATAAAATCATCTATGTTGTATGATTGTGGAATAACATGGAGAACCTTTTCGCCGCTCTGTACGAAGGTGCCGTACATTTCGGTAGTCATATTGTCTATCTCCTCTTTTGTGATAAGTTCATTTGAGTCCTTTCTGTTGGCCTGGCTCGATTTGGTCTCACATCTGATATTTTGTCCTGCTATTCCTACAAAGACCTCCTTGATGGTGTGTCCTATTGCTTTTTCAACATCCTGTATGGCAGGTACCATAGTATTGAGAACTTGCTGGATATTAATGACCTCACCCCTGAGTATACCTTTGGAGGGCACTTGTTTTACACCAATTATTTTAGTTCCCTGTGGAGTCTTCTCGCCTACAATACATACTATTTTTGTAGTACCGAGATCAATTGCTGCGATCAGTTTTTTCATGGCTAATTATTATATTATTTTTTTATTTTATTTTTTGTACATACTATCTGGTTCTTAAATTTCAGGTTAATGGTATTATATCTGTCCCATCCGTAAACAGGCACTATATCTTTATAAAAGGCGTAGAGCTCTTTGAATTTTATCTCTATATTGTACATATCTCCAAAGATTATCTTCTCCGGGCCCTGTCTCGGATATAGAGCGATTTCGCCCTCTTCGCTTACGTATATTTGTTCTATCTGGTTGTTCCAAAACTCATTATTATCGAGGTACTTACCAATTTTTGTTATTCTATGTATCCATAATCCTGCGTTTTTTGCAAGTTTTCCCCTGTGTCCCTGTTCAATTGCAAATGGTATGTACCCCGATACTATCGGGACATAGGAGCTGAATCTGTACTCAAGAGGGAAGAGAAACTCTGTATCGTCTACGTAAAAACCTCCGTTGGAAGTCTCTATTCTTACTACCGGTTTTCTCTGTGTAATATCTATATTTAATCTCCCATCTATGGCAATACTTACCTGTGTACATTTTATTGCACTCCTTCTATTTAATAGATTCTCCATAGAGTAGAGATTAAGTTTACCTATTTTTTGTCCGATAGGGGAGCCGCTGAATGTTGAGATAATCTCTTTTATCTCGTTTTTGGAGACGAACCTGTTTTGGGAGCTGTCGAGTATAGTAATCGAAATATTCTTGCATAGCAGCTTCTCTGCTCCTCTTCTATAGAGAATGTTGGCAAAGTAGAAGTATCCTCCTACCAGTGCCAGAAGCAAAGTGTAACTGATAAATATAAGAATTTTTTTAATCATATCCTAAACGCGCTCTTTTAATAGTTCGGTTATCGGAATAATAAATCTATCTATATCTCCCGCCCCGAAAGTTGCTAAAACATCAAACTCTCTTCTCTTAATATAGTTAAGCAGTTCCTCCTTTTTGATCATTCTTTTCTCCTTTAGATTAACCATATCGTAGATAAGTTTGGAACTTACCCCCTCAATTGGTAATTCTCTTGCCGGATAAATGTCTAATAGAATCAGTTCGTCCAGTGCACTGAGACTCTTTGCAAAATCAGGTGCGAGATCTCTTGTCCTCGTGTAGAGATGAGGTTGAAATATTCCGCAAACTTTTCTTCCTTCAAAGATCTCTCTTATTGAGGCGATTGATGAACTTAGCTCTTTAGGATGATGTGCATAATCATCTATATAGGCAACTTTAGGTGTATTTATATGTATATCGAGCCTTCTTTCCGCTCCTGAAAAGCTCGCAAGGGCCTTTTTTATCTCCTCTTCCGGAACTCCGTTCAATAGTGCTACGGCGGAGGCAGCAATTGCGTTTTCTACATTGAGCCATCCTGGTATTCCCACGGTGCACTCCTTTATTACTCTGTCGGGGCAGAGAAGATCGAACTTGAAATGTCCTCCCTCTATCTGTTCAATATTCTGCGGGCAAAAATCGGCCTTTTGGGTGTATGAGTAGGTATATATTTTGGCTTTTACGTTGCTCAGATCCATTGGAGCTCCCTTTTTTATTATCAAGTATCCCGACATCTCTATCTGTTTTGCAAAGTCTGCAAAAGCTGCTCTCATATTCTCTACCGTACCGTAAATATCGAGATGATCCGGGTCTGTGGCTGTTATGACAGCCGTTTGCGGAAATAGTTGAAGGAATGACCTGTCGAACTCATCCGCCTCAGCAACCAGATAGTCGCTTTTGGCAAGAATCAAGTTGGAGTGGTAATTCTTAGAGATACCTCCCAGAAAAGCGGAACACCCTATTCCGGAAGAGGTATATATATGGCTGAGAAGTGTGCTGGTGGTTGTTTTACCATGTGTGCCGGCAATTGCAAGGCACTTTTTGTCCTTTGCAATTTCGCCAAGTGCTCTCGACCGTTTTATTGTTCTGTAGTTATGTTCTTCTACGTAGACAAGTTCGTTCATCTCTTTTGGAACCGCCGGGGTGTAGATTACAAGTGTCTCCTCTTTATCCTTTGGAATAAAGGAGATATCATCGGTATAGTGTATGGCAATACCCTCTTCTTCTAACTCTCTTGTGAGCTTTGAGGGTGTTCTATCGTATCCCGATACTACTTTGCCTTCGTGTTTGTAGTATCTGGCAATAGCACTCATTCCTATTCCGCCTATTCCTATGAAATATACGTTTTTCATACTCTATTATATTATCTTGTCTTTTGCTAATTTAAAACATTCTTTCGCTATCACCTTTGCGGCCTCTTTTTTTGCAAGTTTTGCAATATTGCTCTCAAGAGTGACTCTCTTCTGCTCATCTGCAATAAGTTCTCTTATTTTGGAGATGAGCTCCTTTTCTGCATCGGAGTCCTTTACCATTAAGGCTGCCTCTTTATTTACGAGAGCCATAGCATTATGGGTTTGATGATCCTCCGCTACGACAGGAGAGGGTACGAAGATGGTACATTTTCCTGCCACGCAAAGTTCAGAGATAGTGCCTGCTCCTGCCCGGCTGACAACAATATCTGCTGCGGCGTAAGCCAAATCCATTCTCTGAATAAAATTAGAGTAGAATATATTTTTCTGTTCGCGCTCATTCATAAACAGGTCTATCTCTCCTCTATAGTTATTTCCGCACTGCCAAATAAGTTGACACTCCTCTTTAAATAGCGACCCATCTGCTATCTCCCTCTTCATGCAGTTATTGAGAGTTCTGCACCCCAAACTGCCTCCTACAACAAATATGGTTTTTTTATTAGGGTCGAGTTTGTAAAATTCCCGCCCGATAGCCTTCATCTCCGGTGTGCAAAAGATAATATCTTTTCTAATTGGATTTCCTGTTATGATTATCTTTTCTTTATTGAAGAATCTCTCCATACCATCATAAGCAACGCATATAGTATCTGCAGAGGAGCCGTTTCTGCGGTTTACAATACCCGCGTAGGAGTTCTGCTCTTGAAGCAGAATTGGAATTTTATTTTTAGCCGCAACGCTTACAATTGCCGCGCTCGCATATCCTCCGACACCTACAACCACATCGGGTCTGAACTCTTTAATTATTTTTGCCGCAAGCGATTTGCACTTAAAATAGTCTCTTGCTACTCCTATGTTGGAGAGAGAGTATAAGGGGCGCTTAAGCCCCCGTGCCGGAATACCTTTAATATCGTAACCTGCTGCAGGAACCTTTTCCATCTCCATTCTTCCCGATGCTCCAACAAACAGGATAGTGGATTCTGGACTACTCTCCTTTATTGCATTTGCAATGGAGATTGCCGGAAATATATGACCTCCGGTTCCTCCTCCACTAATAATTATCCTAATTTTGTTGTACATAACTATTTATTGTTTAATATATCATCTAAATTTACAATAAGCTCTTTCATCCTCTCTTTTATTATATCTCCTCCTTATCTATTATCTCCTCCTCTTCGTTCGGGCTCTCCTTCTCCTCATAGGTATCGCTCTTCTCCGTAGATATTTCTACAGCTTTTTTATTAGTGGCCATATCTATCGTGCGGCTTACTGAAAGTATTATTCCAAAGGCACAGCATACAATCATAATAGAGGAGCCGCCGGAGCTTATCAGAGGTAACGTGTGTCCGGTTACCGGAAAGATTCCCACATTTACGAGAATGTGAATTAGTGCCTGAGTAGTAATAAGTAGGCCGAATCCTCCCACAACTACGGCTGTAAAGACCTTTTTGCAGTTCTTTACCAAAATAACACATCGGTATAGAAGCCATATATATAGCATCAAAACAAATAACGCCCCTACCAATCCGTACTCTTCAATAATAATTGTGTAGATATAATCGGAGTAGGCGTGAGGTAGAACGTAGCGCTGAGTACTATTGCCCGGTCCTTTTCCAAGTATCCCGACAGAGGAGATAGCAATCTTTGCCATATCGGCCTGGAAGGTTTTATCTGCGGTCTCCTGCTTCTCCTCCGCTGTCATCTCCTTGGAAACCTCCTCTTTTACAAAGAACTTTTTGATTCGGTTTGTAGCGGTATCCATACGCGGGAATACTCCGAATGACGCATGTATAATTATCAGTACTATACCTCCTACTATCGCTAATCCGGCCGATTTCAAGAGGTACGACCATTTTACTCCGGCAATAAAGAGAATAAAGAAACTTACCAGACCAATAAAGAGAGCTGTAGAGACACTTCCTACCATAAGAAGAACACACACAAGCCCTATTGGAAGAAGTATCCTTATTAGGTATTCCCTGAAGGTGTCGAGTTTACTTATCTCCAGTATCCTTGCCAGATACAGTACTACCGCGATTTTTGCAATTTCAGTTGGCTGAAACGATTGTGATCCTCCAACCTCTATCCATCTTTTTGCTCCGTTCACCTCTTTCCCCTTCAGTGCAATTATCAACAATAACCCGATGCATAAGAACAGAGCCGGTACAGAGAGTAGTCTATACCAGCCAATCGGAATTCTATAACAGGTGTAGAGTACTACAAGCCCCATTATTATAAACTTTAGCTGCCTTATCAGATACGGAAAGTTGGTTGTCTTTGCCTTAAAAGCCAGCGAACTGCTTGCAGAATAGACAAGTGCTATGGAGAATAATCCCAATAAAAAGAAGATTATCCATATAACCTTGTCACCGTGCAGGCGGTTTATAAGTTCATCCGATTCAAATCTGTTCTTTGCACCCATTTGGTTATCAATTATAATTTTCTAACTGCCTCTTTGAATTGTCTGCCCCTATCTTCATAACTTTTAAAAAGGTCGAAACTTGCGCAGGCCGGAGAGAGCAATACTGTTTCACCCGGTTTTGCATATTTATAAGCAAGTTGTACGGCCTCCTCTGCCGACTGTGTATCTACAATTATATCTACCTTGTCGGAAAAACATTCGTGTAGTTTCTCGTTATGGAGCCCCATGCAGATGAGTACCCTAACCTTATCCTTTACAAAATCGTAAAGAGGGGAGTAGTCATTGCCTTTATCCTTTCCTCCGGCTATCCAAACAACCGGGGTTGTCATGCACTCAAGAGCATACCATACGGAATTTACATTTGTAGCTTTTGAGTCATTTACATACATTACATCCTTTATCTTTAGAATCTTCTCCATGCGGTGTTCGATTCCTTGAAAAGTCATAAGACTTTTGCGTATCACGCTATTATCAATTTTAACGGCTTTACCGGCAATGGCTGCTGCCATTGAATTGTATAAATTATGGCGCCCCTGTAAAGCAAGTTCGCTTAAATACATTATATACTCCTCCGGGCCATATTTGACAAGGAGTTTATCTCCCTCCACGCAAGCACCTTGCTCTACTCTCTTCTCCTGAGAAAACGGAAGCAATTTTGCCTGAAGAACTATCTTTTCGAGTTCTGTTACCGTTACTGGATCGTCGGCGCAGAAGATAAAGCAATCCTCCTCCTTCATATTTTGTGTAATACGGAATTTAGAGTTGATATAATTTTGCATCTTATAATCGTAGCGATCGAGATGATCGGGGGTAATGTTCATCAAAATTGCTATATCAGCTTTAAAATCGTACATCCCGTCTAATTGAAAACTGCTGAGTTCAAGCACATAATAATCGTACCTCTCTGTAGCAACCTGGAATGCGTAACTTTGTCCTATATTACCTGCAAGACCAACATTGAGGCCTGCGTTCTTAAGCATGAAATAGATTATGGAGGTTGTCGTAGTCTTTCCGTTGCTGCCTGTTATACAGATTTTTTTAGCATTGTCGTATCTTCCGGCAAACTCAATCTCAGAGATTATGTGAATCTTCCTCTCTCTTGCGGCTTTAATAATAGGTGCAGTGTCGGGGATTCCCGGACTCTTTATTATCTCATCAGCTTGGAGAATTTTATCAAAAGTGTGTCCTCCCTCCTCAAAATTTATATGATATTTTAAGAGCATATCTTTAAACTCGACGGTAATTGTGCCATTATCGCTTAAAAATACTTCAAATCCTTTATCCTTTGCTAATATCGCCGAACCGACGCCGCTTTCGCCACCTCCAAGTACTACAATCTTTTGCATAGTTATCTGATTTTTAATGTTATTATTGTTAAAACGCACAAAATAATGGCAATAATCCAAAAGCGTACAACAATTTTTGCCTCCGGAATTGCGTGTTTTGGGAACTGTATTATTGCCGGCATTCCCTCTTTCTGGAAATGATGATGCAGAGGTGTCATCTTAAATACTCTGCGTCCCTCTCCGTATCTTTTTTTAGTGTATTTGAAATAACCTCTTTGTATTATAACCGAAAGGCTTTCTACAAAGAAAATTCCGCAAAGAATAGGAATAAGGAGCTCCTTTTTAATGATGATTGCGGCAACAGCTATAATTCCTCCTAATGCAAGACTCCCCGTATCTCCCATAAATACCTGGGCAGGGAAGGTGTTATACCATAGAAATCCGATAAGAGCTCCTACAAAGGCAGCCATGAATATTACAACTTCGCCTGTATATGGTATATACATGATATTCAGGTATGAAGCATATATCGCATTACCGGAAAGATAGGCAAGTATGGCAATAGTAGTACCAACAATCGCCGATATTCCCGTATTAAGCCCGTCGAGCCCATCTGTAAGATTAGTTCCGTTTGAAACTGCGGTTACTATAAAGATTATTACAATTATGTAGATTATCCAGGTAGCTACATCGCCAACGTGCCCATTTAACGGGGAGAGCCAACTGTAATCGAACTGATTATTCTTTACGAACGGTATAGTTGTAGTGGTACTCTTTCCCTCTTTGTAATAGTTTATTGTATGTGAGCTATTATCAATTACTTCAACCCTTGTGCTCTTCTCTCCGGGATTAGCTTTCTCTCTTACTGTTACTTGTTTGCTGAAACACAGAATCACTCCTACAATAAGACCAAGAATAACCTGTCCTATTATCTTATATTTACCCTTGAGTCCCTCTTTGTGTTTTTGAAAAACCTTGATAGAATCATCTTTAAATCCAATATAGCCGAGCCATACTGTTGTAACTATAAGTAGTATGACATAGACATTAGTTAAGTTACCGAATAGGATAACGGGAATTAAGATAGAGAGCAATATTATTATTCCGCCCATTGTAGGGGTACCTGTCTTTGACATTTGTCCCTCAAGTCCCAGATCTCTAATCTCTTCTCCGATCTGCTTTTTCTGCAGTTTGCGGATTATTCTCGGGCCGAGATACAGGGCGATAAGAAGCGATGTTATAATTGCGATCATGGCTCTGAAGGTGATAAACCTCATAAGTCCGATTCCGGGGAAATCGCATCCTATTTTCTGCAGATATTCAAACAAGTGGTATAGCATAATAATATAGATCTTTTAGTTTGTTATTGTAATGAGAAGGTCTCTTTTACTATCTCTCTGTCGTCTAAATGGTGTTTTACTCCGTTGATTATCTGATAATCTTCGTGTCCCTTTCCGGCTATTAAAATTATTGAGTCGGATTTGGCTGTTAATATGGCTGTTCTTATTGCCTCTGTCCTATCTGTAATAAAGAGAGATTTGGATCTTGTAGGGCTATCCATCCCGGCCTTTATCTCCTCTATTATCTCCTCTGGTTTCTCAAATCTCGGATTATCAGATGTTACAATAATTCTTGTAGCATATTTTCCTGCTATGGCTCCCATCTCTGGACGTTTGGATTTGTCGCGGTTACCTCCGCACCCGAAGACGCATATAAGGTCTCCCTGAGGTTTTAGCTCTTCGAGTGTAATCAATACATTCTCAAGAGCATCAGGTGTGTGAGCATAATCTACTGCTGCAACTACATTGTTTTTCCCCTTAAAATATTCCAATCTTCCGGCAACCGACTTAAGATCGCTCATAATTCTTACAACCTCATCTTTATTCGCTCCGAGAAGTAGTGCTGTGGCATAAATAGCTGTGAGATTGGCGGCGTTATGCATTCCGATTAGTCTGCACCATACCTCAGTACCGTTAATATTCAATTGCATACCATCGATATTCATCTCCATGACTTTTGTCTTGAAATCAGCTATACCATGGCAGGAATAGGTGCTTACGGCTGCTTTAGTGTTCTGTACCATTACCTTTCCGTTCTTGTCGTCATTATTTGTCAGGGCAAAGGCAGTTGAGGGTAGAGAGTCAAAAAATCTCTTTTTGCAGTTGAGGTAGTTAGCAAAGGTCTTATGATAATCCAGATGATCATGTGTGAGGTTTGTGAAGATACCGCCGCGGAAATGTAGTCCCTCTATTCTATCCTGGTCAATAGCATGGGAACTTACCTCCATAAAACAGTACTCGCAACCCTTGTCGGTCATCTCCCGTATCAGTTCGTTCAATTCAAGCGGTCCGGGGGTGGTATTTATTGTCGGGTACATAGTCTCTCCCACGTAATTGGCGATAGTTGAGATAAGTCCGCAACTATACCCCAATTTGGTAAACATATTGTACAGCAAAGTGGCAATAGAGGTCTTCCCGTTTGTGCCGGTTACGCCAATAAGGTTGAGAAGTTTTGAGGGTTGTCCGTAGAAATTAGCAGCAATATGAGCAACTCCTTTTCTTCCTCCGTTAATGAGAACATAACAGATATTATCTCTCTTTTCCGGCATGTGTTCACACACTATGGTTGTCGCTCCCTTTTCTATTGCAGAGTCGATATAATCATGTCCATCTGTATCGACTCCCTTTATTGCAACGAACAGAGCTCCGTCGGAGCATCTTCTCGAATCCGTGCAGACAGAGCCTATATTGCGCTCCATATTGCCGCCGATAATACTGACGACCTCAATCCCGGAGAGTAATTCATTTAGTTTCATTTTCTGACAATCTTAAAATTATTTTTGTGGATTTATCTATTTTGCTTCCGGCGGCCGGAATCTGCTCCACAACTTTGCCAAACCCGCTGAAGCTAACTTTATATCCTTGATTTTCAAGCAAACATACGGCATCCTTTAATCCCATATTCACTACACTTACGAGAGAATCTCTCTCCATCATCAACTCTTTAACATTTTTTCTTGCCTCTTTGCCCTTTTCTCTCATCTCCGCTATTGTTCTGCCCTCTTGTTTACTCCCAATAGGCGAATTCCAGTCCGGATTATTTGCGTAAACATGAAATGCAATCTCTTTAAATACCGGTCCCGCCCATGTTGCGCCGTAAAAGTTTCCTGCAGTCTTTTTTGAATATAGTACCACGATAGCGCTATATTTCGGGTTTTCAGAGGGGAAAAAACCCGCAAATGAGGCCTGGTATCTTCTCAATCCACCCTCTTCATAACCTCCTCCGGCAAATGCCATTCTGGCTGTTCCCGTTTTCCCGGATATATTGAATTTCTCATTTTTCATCATTCTTCCGGTACCCTCTTCTACAACACCACGCAGCGCCTCCTTTACTAATCTTGCTGTCTTTTTTGAGCAAATTGCCCCACTTATCTCCTGAGGTTTAAACTGTACCTTCACCTGCCCGTCTCTCTGGTAATTCTCTACAAAATAGGGCTTCATCATCTTGCCGTCGTTGGCAATTGCGTTATAAAAGGTGAGAGTATGCAGCGGGGTTAGCAGCACCGAATAACCGATTGCCATTGAGGGAAGAGATTGGACACCCCATATTTTCTCTCCAGGTGCGTGAATTACCGCAATACCTTCTCCTTTAATATCGAGATTGAATTTTTCTCCTACTCTCATACTCTGAACCCTGTCGACATACTTTTTAGGGTTATTTTCATAATACTGAACCGCAAGTTTTGCGTAGGCTACGTTGGAGGAGTGTTCCAAAGCACTCTTTACTGTCATAAGTCCGTATCCTCCGCTTCGCGAATCCGAAAAGGTCTGTTTGTAGTAGGTCCACCTTCCGCCCGTACCATCTATCGGGGTATCAAGAGTCACATAACCATCCTCCAGCAGTGAGGTTAAAGTGATTACCTTAAAAGTGGAGCCCGGTTCTGTGGCTTCGCGTACTGCGTAATTATAACTTTCATCATATACACCGTCGCCTCTATTCTTTAAGTTAACTATCGCTCTTATCGCTCCTGTCTTAACCTCCATTACAATAGCTGTTGCTCCCTCTATATCGGAGTCTGTAATCCTGTTTCGCATAGCCTTCTCCGCAGCCTCCTGAAGATCCACATCTATAGTAGTTTGAATGTCATAACCATTTATTGGCTCAATTGTCTCGTCGCTGTTAATAGGTCTAAACTCGCTGCGAGGCATCCTTTGTAAAATTCTCTTACCCGGTGTCCCCTTCAGATAGTAATCAAAACTCCCCTCTATGCCTATGCCGACCCCGGAGTAGTTGATGAACCCTATTGTAACGCGCCCTAATCTTCCGTACGGAGTATTTCTTTTATAAATCTCCTCCATTGTGAAACCACCCTTTCTCTGCCCCAGCTTAAGAATAGGGAAAGTACGTATTGTTTCCATTTCGGAATAGTCTACAAGCCTGTTGCCTAATACTTTATATCTCTTTCCCGCCCTTCTTGCCTTTATCAATTCATCTTTATATTGTTGAGAGCTTTTGTCATTAAAGAACTCCGACAATTTTTTAGACAGTGCATCTACATTCTTATTAAATGTATCCTTGTTGCAGATGGAACAGTCGATTGCAATTTTATAGTAAGGAATTGAGCTGGCAAGTGCACGTCCATCGCTTGCGAGAATATCCCCTCTGTTTGGCTGTGTGGTCTCAATCTTGTATGCTATATCGTCGTCCGTTACCTTTGTGGGGTTTATAAATTGGATATAAATTATTTTCCCCACTACACATAGTGTTATGAGGATGAACAGCTTGTAAATGAATGCAACTCTTCTGAATATTATATCCATAACCTCTGCTTTTCCTATTCGTTATCCAAAATAAGCACCCTTGCCGGATATTCCGGATTTTTGACTGTCGACCCAATCTCTTCTAATCGTGTCGAAATCTCGCCTCTCTTGCTCATATATTGCAATTTAGCCTGTTTGCCGGTATACTCCGCTTTAAGGTTTATAAGTTCTCGCTGATTTCTCAACTGCTTTATCTGTGTTCTCTCTACACCCATATTAATACTGATGTAAATCATAATCAGTAGAAAAACATAGAGTATGAAGGGCCATTGAGAGGTTATTTTGCTGTTATTGAGAAATTGTCCCCCAAAGAAATCCCTTATTATGCTGAATTTCCCTTCTTTTGCAGCTTTTGTCTTCTCTTGTGTACCTTTGTTTTCAGCCATAACTATAATGTCTGTTTTACTTTCTCTGCAATTCTCAACTTTGCGCTTCTACTTCTTGTATTTCCCTTTATCTCCTCTTCCTGCGGTATTATGGGTTTAGTAGTAATAACATTAAAGCAACTTTGTACGCGTCCGTACAGATCTTTCTCTCTCTTCCCGCTTATGTTGCCGGACCTCATAAAGTTTTTAACCATTCTATCCTCGAGAGAATGATAGGTAATAACGCTTAATCTTCCTCCTTCGTTGAGAATGGAAATAGTGCCTGTGAGAAAGTCCTCAAGGGCACGCATCTCTGAATTCACCTCGATACGTAAAGCCTGGTAGAGCTGTGCCAGAAACTTATGTTCAGTGTTGGGGTTGTATAGTTTTTCTACAACTCTGTTAAGGTCGCCCGTCGTACCTATTTCGGCCTTCTCTCTTGCTGAACAGATAAGTTGTGAGGCCTTCCATGCATTTGGGAGCTCTCCGTATACTTCAAATATTTTAAACAACTCTCTTTGAGAACTGCTGTTTATCACCTCTTTAGCGCCTCTTCCAATAAGTTTGTTCATCCTCATATCCAACTCTGTATCGAATCTGAACGAAAAGCCTCTTTCAGAGGTGTCGAACTGATGTGATGATACTCCTAAATCTGCAAGAATACCATCTACACTATTGATGTCGAGGTATTTTATAAAATTGGAGATGAATCTAAAATTATTATGAATCAGTGTGAACCTTTTGTCTTCCGGAGCATTAGCCATTGCGTCCTGATCCCGATCGAACGCTATTAATCTTCCTTTCCTCCCCAATCGCTTAAGAATCTCTCTACTATGTCCACCACCACCGAATGTTGCGTCGATATATGTGCCGCTCTCTTTTATCTTTAGCGCGGCTATGCTTTCATTAAGCAATACCGGTATGTGATATTCCGACATATTGATATGTTTAACCTAGCAATTCTTCTGCAAGTGATACAAATTCCGATTGTGACATCTTTCTCGCCTCAAACTTCTCTTTACTCCAGATCTCAATTAAATGGTCATTGCCGGAAAATACAACCTCTTTATCTGCTCCTATCTGTGCCAGTAATTTTTTTGGTAATGATATTCTTCCCAATTTTTCATCGGGTTCCACAATGCTTCTATCCCTCATATATTCTCTCCAAAATTCAGCATGTTTCCTGTTAAAGAAATTCAATCTCTCCTTAACCTTTTCAGACTCTTTTTCCCACTCTTGGTAGGTAAACATCTGAAGGCAATCCTCAAAGAGATCCTTTTTTACGACAAATTTCAATGCCTCTCCCTGCGGAAAAACACTCTTCAACTGGGAAGGAAAAATTATTCTCCCCTTGTCGTCTATCTTAACTCCATATTCTCCAATAAATTTAGCCATTTTAATTTACACAGTTATACTGTTATGGTCCGATGCAAATTTATATAATCTTTTCCATTATTTTCCAAATTTTTCCATTATTTTCCACAAAACTTATCAACAATGAAAAATTTAGTTTTAACTTTATGGTGTAAAATCAATAATAATGAAGAGTTTTTTAAGAAATACTGTATTTATAACCGCTATATGTTGCTTATTATCTTGTAGTAATAACAAGGAGGAGGAAGAGATAACCGGAACTGATTTGGGGAATATTAAGTATGGGGTGGAGTTGGAAAAATATTACTCTCAGTCTGGGGTAATAGGAAGAGGAGATTTTTTTGCTCCCTTATTGGTTAAATTGGGTGCGACAAATGAGCAGGTTCTTAAATTGATTGCTGCTGCCGGCAGCGATTTTGATGTTAAAAAGATGAAGTTCGGAAATCAATATGAGGCTTTGTATGAAAAAAAGATAGTAGAGGATAATCCGGTTATTGCAACCATTAAATTTGAGAAGAAGGAGAACAGAAAACATACTGTAAAGGGAGATCTTGCCTATTTTATATATAACAGAGACCCTCATACTCATATAGTTTTCTCTCTTGCAGAGCCTGTTTCCGTAAAGATAATTGAGGATGAAGTTAGTGCCTCTTTAAAGTTCTCGGAGGTAAAAATTAAAAGCTCTTTGTGGCAAGATATTAAGGAGGCCGGAGTAAGCCCGCTTATTGCTCTCCAACTCTCAGATATTTATGCATGGACAGTAGATTTTTTTGGACTTCAGCAAGGCGATTACTTTAAGGTCCTTTATGAGGAGCTTTCGTATGAGGGAGACATTGTAGATATAAACGATGTGTATTATGTGGAATTTGTTCATAAAAATAAATCCTACTATGCGGTGCGTTTTACGGATGGATTGAATAGTAATAAATATTGGAATGAACAGGGGGAGAGTCTTAAAAAAGCTTTTCTGAAGGCACCGCTTAATTTTTTCAGAATAACATCGAGATTTACCTATGCGCGTAGACATCCTGTTCTCAAGATAGTCAGACCTCATACCGGTGTAGATTATGCAGCCCCTAAAGGGACTCCGGTAATGGCCATCGGAGCAGGGACTGTTATATACAAAGGATGGTCGGGCGGTGGAGGAAATACAATCAAGATAAAGCATAATTCCTCCTATACCACCTCTTATATGCATTTAAGCGGTTATTCAAAGAGTTTGAGGCAGGGTGGAAGAGTAGCTCAAGGAGAGATAATAGGCTACGTTGGAAGTACCGGTCTTTCAACCGGCCCTCATCTCGATTTCAGAGTTTATAAAAATAATAAGCCCATAGATCCTCTAAAGATGGAGAGCCCTTCGGCCGAGCCAATCTCAAAGGCAAATCGTGAGCTTTTCAAGAATCAGATAGATACTTATCGTGCAACAATAGATAGTCTGAAGACAATGAAGTATGTGGATAGATTGTTAAAAGGTCTCTCTCCATCGCAGCCGAAGGATTCGGGTGTAGTAGTGTCAAATAATTAAATTCTATAACGTGCGTTGCCGAAAGAGAGCTTCTGTTTAAAAAGCCTCTCCTAAATAAGTTAATTTAATTCTGTATGAGATAATCCTCTTTTGAATGAGGTTTTAGTTATTATCCTCTTCTCGCGGATGTAGAACAGCTTTGCGAAGTTCGAAATTCTGTCCGAGATATTTTTTACGCACATCGGGGTTATTGGCGAGATCCTCTGCCGTACCACTCTCAAGGATACTACCCTCGTAAAGAAGATAGGCCCTGTCTGTTATGGCAAGTGTCTCATGTACATTATGGTCTGTAATAATTACTCCAATATTTTTCGTCTTTAGTTTAGCAATAATATGTTGTATATCCTCAACAGCAATGGGATCTACTCCGGCAAATGGTTCATCGAGAAGAATAAATTTAGGGTCTATTGCCAATGCTCTTGCAATTTCGCACCTTCTTCTTTCTCCTCCCGAAAGTTGAATTCCATAGCTCTGTCTTACTTTTTGCAGGCTGAATTCGTTTATTAGTGTTTCGAGTCTTTCTTGGCGCTCCTCTTTTGTCATCTCTGAAAGTTCCATTACAGCCATCAGGTTATCCTCTACCGATAGTTTTCTAAATACGGAGGCCTCCTGTGCAAGATATCCCAACCCTTTCTGTGCCCTTTTATACATAGGGAGAGCTGTAATATCCTCATTGTCGAGATATATTCTGCCGCCGTCGGGCTTAATAAGTCCTGTAATCATATAGAAACTTGTAGTTTTACCGGCTCCGTTAGGACCCAAAAGGCCCACAATCTCACCCTGTTCAACTTCAATGGAGACTCCTTTTACAACGGTTCTTTTTCCGTATTTTTTTATAAGATTGGTGCAATAAAGACGCATATTTATAATTTTTTAACTCTTTGGCACTATTTCACTTCGAGGTCGAGGTCCTTTTTCAGTTCGCGTAACTCCTCATTATTGTTTATGAGAAATTCAGCCTGCTGTTGTGGCATATAGAGATTATTGTCGCTCTTCCCCGACTTTTTGACTTCAATTACCAATTTAATATTATTGTTGGAAAGTTCTTTTTTAAGAAAATCCGTAAGTTCTATTTGGGAATTCTTCTCTATCCAAGATTGTTGTGCACTGTTGCTTACGGTAAAGATAATAGTTAGATTATCCTCCATAAGTTTAGGGGTGGTTTGTGAGATTGCGGTACCGAGTCTCGGATAGGATTTCTGGCTTTTACCCATTTTGTCCCACGCTTTGTTTAGTGATTCAATAGTTACCTCTTTGGTCTCCGTAATTGCCGTTACCTCTTTTTTATTTGAACTTTTAGCGTTTTTTATAAGATTCTTTATTGAGAGTTCTCCGCCTTCTGTTGTCTTATTTTCCGGCTCAATACTCTCTTTTGGTTGTTCAATAGGTTCAGCCTCATTTACTCTTTTTGGTTGCTTTTGAGTCTCCTCTGTCTGCTGCGGAGTTATCGGGATAGTATTTTGCTCTCTCTCTTTTACCGGTTGAACGACCTGTGGCGATACCTGTTGAATTTCATTCTTGGAGCTCTGAGAAGTATTTAAAAGTTCTTCGTTCAGACTGCTTGCCTTAACAAGCATAAATTCCACAAGCAATCTCTGATTGGAGCTCAATCTGTATTCCGATTCGCATTTAACTGTCTCTCCAAGAAGTTTGAAGAGTAAATTGAAACTGCATTTAAGGCTTTGTGCTTTATATTTTTCTATAAGAGCTGGGGAGGTCTCAATAAGTTCCATTGAGATATTATCCTTGCAGACTAATAAATTACGCAGATGAGAACTCAGTCCGCCAATAAAGTATAGAGCGTTGAATCCTTTGGAGAGAATCTCATCGAATATGAGCAAAGCTCTTGCATGGTTACCGCTAATGAAGCACTCGGTAATGTTAAAATAGTACTCACTATCAAGTACATTAAGGTTCTTTATAACGGAATTGTAATCTATATTATTGCCGCAAAAAGCAACTGCCTGGTCAAACAGGGTGAGCGCATCTCTCATTGCTCCATCTGCCTTCTGTGCTATTATGTGAAGAGCGTCTTGGTCTGCTGTTACTCCCTCTTTCTCGGCTATTCCTGTAAGTTGTTTTACAATATCACTTACCGTGATGCGGTTAAAATCGTAGGTCTGGCAGCGGCTCAAAACCGTAGGGATAATCTTGTGCTTTTCTGTTGTGGCAAGAATGAAAATGGCATAAGCGGGTGGCTCCTCCAAAGTTTTTAAAAAGGCATTGAAGGCGGCTGTCGAAAGCATATGGACCTCGTCTATAATATAGACACTATATTTGCCCACTTGTGGAGGTATTCGTACCTTCTCTATCAGAGCTCTTATATCTTCCACAGAGTTATTTGAAGCGGCATCGAGTTCATGAATGCAATAAGAGATGCCTTCAGAAAAAGATTTACAAGACTCACATTCACCGCATGGCTCAAGGTCCGGAGAGGGATTCATGCAATTAATGGTCTTAGCAAATATTCTTGCGGTACTTGTTTTCCCTACTCCTCGCGGTCCGCAAAACAGATAGGCATGAGCTAATTGTCCTCTTTGAATTGAGTTCTTGAGAGTACGTGCTATACTATCTTGCCCTACGAGTAATGTAAAATCGGTAGGCCTGTATTTTCTTGCAGAAACAATGAATTTTTCCATATAGTACAAAAGTAAGAATATTTTCTAATTTTGCAGACTCTTAGGTGTTGATTTGATTTTTTTGAACCAAATAAAAGTTACAATACGGTATTCGTGTGAAGGATTTAAAATGGATAGAATAAAATTTGCTTTTAAGCGGGTAAACTCTCCCGTAGCCTGTTGTGCGTTAAGTGCTAAGGTTGGAACAAGGGATGAGGAGCCGCAGTTCGGCGGCCTTGCACATCTTAATGAGCATATGCTCTTTAAGGGGACTCAGAAGAGAGGTTCAACCGGCATTAATAATATACTTGAAAATGTCGGAGGTGAACTTAATGCATATACAACAAAGGAGGAGACAGTTATTCATGCTACTGTTCTTAAGGGGGATTTGAGGAAGGCAGTGGATCTTCTCTTTGAACTCGCCTTTACCTCCATATATCCTCAAAAGGAACTTATAAAGGAGAAAGAGGTTGTTTATGAGGAGATTATTTCATATAAAGATTCTCCTTCGGACTCTATCTACGAAGATTTTGAGGCTTTGCTTTTTGAGGGACATCCCTTGCAGTATCAGATATTGGGCTCAAGAAAAAGTTTGGGCAAAATTACTGCAGATGTTCTTAAGGAGTATTTGTCGAGGTACTTTACTCCTCAAAACATGGCCATTACCATTGTAGCTGACATATCCGAAGCAGAGGTTGTGAAGATGGTAAATTCTTGTATGAGACACTACCGTACCGGGGTTGAATGTTCAAATAATCTTAATATTGAGCAGGTTAAGTACCCCGACACAGAGAGACGGGAGCGGTTTATGGGAAGGAGGTTTTCTAAGGAAATACAAAAAAAGAATCATCAGGCACATTGTGTAATAGGCACTACAGCCTACTCCTTTTATGATGAGCGCAAAAGGCTTGCGTTAGCGGTGGTAGCAAATATTCTTGGCGGGCCGGCTACGAATGCACGTTTAAATATGGTTCTCAGGGAGAAGCATGCGTTGGTTTATTCTGTTGAGGCGGCTTATAATCCCTATTTCGACACCGGCGCATTTACAATCTATTTTGGTTGTGATAAACCGTTGATTGATAAATGTATGAACCTTGTACATAAGGAGATCGACAAGATAATAGAGGTGAAACTTACCGGACGTGAACTCGCTAATGCGAAAAAGCAGTTGCTTGGCCAGCTTGCTATTGCATCAGATAACTCTGAGGCGCAATGCCTCTCCATGGGTAAATCGCTGATGGTGTATGGTAATGTTGAACCATTGGAGGTTACGATGGCTAAAATTGAAGCTATTACGGCCGAGGATCTTCAATCTGTTGCTGCTGAAATTCTTCCTTGGGAGGGGCTTTCAGTCTTAATTTACCGGTAATGATTGATCTCCATAGACATGATATAATCATTCATATAGAGACCGTCACCAATTTCAAAATCGCCGCTTTTTGTAATTTCGAATCCCATTTTTTTATAGAATCCTACAGCTTTATTTTTGCGGTTGACGTTTAGTTCAACACGACAACTTTTAAGTTCAAAGGAGCGTATAAAATTAAGCCCGTACTCAATAAGAGTTCTTCCGAGCCCTTTACCCTGTACCTCGGGAATCAGGTAGATTTTCTGCAGATGGAAAAGCTTTTTCTCCTCTCTCTCTATAGAGATATAGCCGCATGGAAGATAATCGGGCTCAATAGCACTATCGTCTCTTTTCTTCCTGCCTGAGTTCTCGGGGGCTGCTATACCTATTGCTGCCTCCGGATTGCAAATCGGTCGATTAACAAAGTGTAGAGGTTCCGCTGTCGGTGCGGCTGTTTTGAAAAGTTTTTTATCGCAATACATTATAAAAAATGTATGGTTATGCTCCATCTGAAATCTCAAACTCTCTGTGGAGTACATCCAGTTAAGCATCCAAGAGAGCTGTTTTGCTGAGAGTATCTCTTTATAAGTAGCTGTAAAAGAAACATCCGCCAAATGTTGAATAAGGGGGATCTCCTTTATTGAAGCCTTCATGAAATAAGATTCTCTCCTTTTACGTACCCTGATAAGATTAATTCCGTCTCTTAGCGGGAGAATAACATTTTCGACGCGCCCGTCTTGCGCAACAATACTATTAAAAGATTGTATACCCAGTGTTTGGCTATCGTGTGCCTCTGTCTCAACCTTCCCGTTCCAGAGCACATTATCTGCAATAATATATCCTCCCTCCCTTACCTTCTCTATAACCGCATTATAGTACTGCACGTATTCGCGTTTATTGGCATCTATAAAGACAAGATCATACACCTTATTTAGCTTTGGAATTATCTCAATTGCATTGCCTATGATGAGATTTATCTTTTTTTCGACCCCTGCTCTGGCAAAGGCCTTTCTGATAAGATCCTCAAGCTCATCGTTTAGTTCAATAGCATCGAGCATGCCTCCTTCACCTAATCCTCTTGCAAGAGAGATTGCGGAATATCCTGTAAAGGTGCCAATCTCAAGTATGTGTTTCGGAGCAATCATTCCGGAGATAAACTCCAGAAGTTTGCCCTCAACCGCTCCGCACAACATTCTTGCATGGTTAGTTCGCAGATTGGTCTGTTTTTGCAGCCACTGCATTATATCGTCCGGTTGTGATGAATAGTCGGAGATATAATCTTTATTCATATTTTATCTCCATATTGTAATGCCATCTGCCGAAATAGAGATTTTCTCCTCTCCATTCAACTTCTCCGCGCTGGAAATCAACAGTTTCGCTTCGAGGATATATTTTGGCAGGGAATAGATTTTGCGAAAAGTCTTCATTTACAATATAGCGGTAAGCATCCAAACCTTTAGAGAAGAAGAGACGAATCTCAGGATCGTTGTTGTTAACATAACCGAAAGATTGATCTACCGGTACCCATCCTATGCCCTCAAAGTAGGCCTCAGCCCAATCGTGAAGATTTACCTGGCCCGGATGGAGCATCCATCCGCTTTGCCATTTTGCCGGAATACCTGCATAGCGGGCCATTGTAATAAACAATAGACTAACTTGTCCGCAATCTCCGTGGTGACTATCAATTACGTATTGAGGAATGTTATCTATTGTGGAGTATTCTCTTGCGCTTGCCCACGGGTAATTGTCGGCTATATAGCAGAATATTTTTTTAGCCTTTAAATAAGGATTTTGTTCATTGCCTACTACGCTGTCTGTTATGCGTTTAATCTCTTTAGAAAAGATAACATGGCTCTTTCTCTCCTTAGTAAACTCTTTATACAATTGACTCTGCTTGTTGTACGGTTTTACCTCCTGTGGCTTAAAATCAAACCATTTATTATAGGAGGTGAAACTTAATTCATAGGAGAAGACCGTAGGCTTATCCGCCTTGGCAATCTGCTCCATATAGAGACTCTTGTGCAGGTATGAATCGGGTGAAATAAGGTAATCCGGCTGCGAAACCGCAAGCAGTTTAATCTCCTTATATCTCTCCTTACTTCTCGGATAAGGCATCCATACTCTTATCATCTCACCTGCCGGAACCTCTCCCGGATCTATTGTTATAGTGTACTTTATATGCATCTTTACCGGTGCGGTATAGTGGCAAAATACCGATTGGTTTGCAATATGATTCTCTTTTTTTATTGCATCTTTAGAGACTGCCGTAGGAATATAAGAGGTGAGGAAGGTATCAAGCTCATTCGATTGTCTTCCATTGGCACTCTCCCAATGCTTCTGAGCCTCTTTGCTTATTCTGAACAAGTTGCGAGGAGCGTTATAAAAATAGCTCTTTTTGCCGTCGATAGTCATACACTCCAAAGCTCCTGATTTTTCCCATTTTTCTATCTCCGCATCTGTTACCTCCGGGTAATATTTGCGAATGTAGGCAACTGCCTCTTCTCTATTTGTTCCAAAATCCTCTTTAATTCTCTCCATCTTTTCAATTTGGAAGTCCAAATCGTACAGTTCTGCCGGGCTCAATGAGTCTGTGGCAATTCTTGTTTTAAGTACTTTTGTAGCCATGGCAAAATCGCCATTTTTGATGAGAGCCTCTGTATTATCTTCTTGGTTACCTACAGATGAAAATTGTCCGCACCCGCAAAAAACGAGAACGGACAATAAAATAATATTTGACTTTAGTGCCATTGTGAAAATATAAGTGGAGTACCCCAATACGAATTACGCGCGTTCTCCGTATGAGTGGTCCTCTGTTTTAACTTTGATCTTTTCCCCTTGATTGATAAAGAGCGGAACCATAACCTTTGCTCCGGTCTCTAATGTAGCCTCTTTAAGGGCATTAGTAGAGGCTGTATCGCCTTTAACAGCCGGTTCTGTGTAGGTAATCTCAAGTTCCACAAAAGAAGGAAGCTCACAGGAGAGACATTTTTCTTCATCCTTTCCTACATAAAACATCATCTCAACTCCCTGCCCCTCTTTCATAAGATCTGCATTCGGAACCATATAAGTTTCGAGACAAATTTGCTCGAATGTTTCGCTATGCATGAAATTGTAGCCCATATCGTCTTTATAAAGATACTGGTAAGGTCTTCTTTCAACAGTTATAAAATCTATTCTCTCTCCGGCGCCATATGTGTGCTCCAGAATCTTGCCGTTTGTAAGGTCTTTAAATTTCGTTCTTACTATAGTATTTCCCTTGCCCGGTTTAACATGCTGAAAATAAATTAGCTGACAAGGATGTTCGTTAAAAAGGAAGAACGCACCGTTCTTGAAATCTGCTGTAGTTGCCATATATAATTAGTGTAATTTTATCGCAAAGATAGTAATTTTCAAGTAAGTAATTGCAAATAATTTGCAACTGTCTCCAATTGCCATTTGGGAGTAGACGTTGCACCGCATATTCCAATATTATCCCCGTTGCGGAACCACTCCTTTTTTATCTGATTAGTATCCTGAATAAGATGCGATCGGCTGTTCATACTTTTGCAAAGATCGTAAAGGACCTTTCCGTTGGAACTTTCCCGGCCGCTTACAAAGAGAATTACGGAATGTGTTTTTGCAAAACTTTTGAGATTATTATGCCTCAGAGCAACTCTTCGGCAGATAGAGTTATGAATTTTTGGTTCGAGAGAGTATTTTACCTGCTTCTCCTTAATAAGAGAGCAGAGAAAATCATACTCTCTTGGATCCTTTGTTGTTTGGGAAAAGATATGTATGGGGCGTGAAAAGTCTATCTTATCGAGCCCTACTACCTCCACATACCCTTGCCCGGTCATATGGGTATCCACAATCGCCGCATTACCATCGACCTGGCCTACAAGACCATTTACCTCTGCATGTCCGTTTTTGCCGAATATTACTATTTGTCCCCCTTTTGAAGCGATATCGGAGTAGGTTTTCCTTATATTTTCTTGAAGTTTGAGTACAACGGGACAGGTGCAATCCACCAACTTAATTCCTCTTTTTTCTGCAATTTTATATGTTTCCGGTGGTTCTCCGTGAGCTCGAATAAGTACGGTTGTGTTTTTCAATTGCTTCATCTCCTCAATTCCGATTATGGAAAGTCCCTTCTTTTTTAGCCTGTCTAATTCGGAATTATTGTGCACAATTGAGCCAAGGGAGTGCAGACTGCCCTTTTTGAGATTATTTTCTGCGGTTTCAACTGCTCTAATTACTCCGTAGCAGAATCCCGACTCAGGATCTATTTCTATCGAGAGGTTCATCTCATCTCAATATTGAATTTGTCGAGCAAAATTTTATTAAGCCATACGAATTGGTCGGGGATGGTCATATTACTGTTGTCCAATACTATTGCATCTGCGGCCTTTGATAAAGGTGCAATGTCGCGGTGCTCGTCAATAAAATCTCTCTCCTTAAGATTTTTGAGAACATCGCTGTATTTCTCCTTTTTACCCTCTTCCTGGAGTTCGGAAAATCTTCTCTGAGCTCTTATTTCTGGAGTGGCGGTCATAAAGATCTTCAGCTCTGCATTAGGAAAAACAGCTGTTCCAATATCTCTGCCGTCCATTACTACCCCTTTTTTCTCCCCCAATTTATGAAGGATAGAATCTACATACTCTCTTACACAACCTGTTTTAGAGATGTAACTCACCTTGTTTGAGATCTCCAATGTCCTTATTTGCTGCTCTATACAGTACCCGTTTAGATAGGTCTCAGATTTACCGGCCTTACCGGTTTGTATGAAATCTAAACTTATTTTCGGCAGTAAATTGCAAAGACTGTTCGTATCTATTTTGTTTCTTTTATCTATGAATCCATTTGTATATGCAAAGTAGGTGACGGCTCTGTACAAAGCCCCGGTATCGACATAAATATATCCAAGACGTTGCGCTATCACTTTGGCAAAACTGCTCTTACCCGTAGAGGAATATCCGTCGATTGCAATAATTATTTTTTTGTTTTCCATGGGCGCAAAGTTAGAAAAAATCCATTGGAAAAATAGATTCCGAATTATTACATAATAAAAAGATTAACTTTGTACCTCATAAAATGAGAATATAGCGGTGTTAGAATCTGGTGATAAAATATTAAAAGGTAAACGCATTGCGGTTTTGGATCTTGGGACAAATGTGTTTAATCTGCTTCTTGCGGAGTTTTCTGCGGATGGAATAAGATATATTAAGGAGTTCAAATACCCGGGATATATTGGAGCGGGAGGATTGCACGGAGGTTTAATCTCTGAGCGAGCTTTTGCTACCTCCGACAAGGCCTTTTTGGAGATATTCAAGGTGATAGAGGAGTGTGGCGGGGCAGATTTTGTTATTCCGTATGCTACTTCCGCTATAAGGGAGGCAAAAAATGGTATTGATTTTGTTGACTATTTCAACAATCGTTATGGTATGTCAATTCGAGTAATACCGGGAGAGCGTGAGGCGGAACTTATTTTTGGCGGTATACTTTTAACTCTTTCAAGTAGCATTTTTAATGGAGGTAATGCGTTGATGTTGGATATAGGAGGAGGGAGCAATGAGTTTATCATTACTGACGGGGCTAAGATTCTCTGGAAAATGAGTTTTCCGATAGGCATGGCGAGGATGAGGGAAAGATTCAGCTATACTGATCCTCTTCCCGAAGAGACTTTAATAGAATTTAAAGAGTTTACTATGGAGGTGTTAAAGCCTTTATGGAGTGCTATTGATGAATACCGGCCCTCTTTACTAATTGGCTCGTCGGGGTCATTTGATACATTTAGAGATTTGATATTCAATTGCAACTACCGCGACCTTCCATCGGCCGAGCTTCCATATGATAAGCTCACGGAGTTGGGGCGGCTGTTACTGAAATCCACTGCGGACGAAAGGCTTGCAATGAATGGAATGTCTACTATAAGAGTGGATTATATAGTTTTAGCCTCTCTCTTTACCTCTATTGTTTTAGAGAGAGCCGGAATAAGAAGGATATGGCAATCCTCCTATTCATTAAAAGAGGGGGCGATGCATGAGGAGTTTATAAGGTGGAAAAGAGGGGATAAATAATAAAAATCAGGTTGGTAAGAGATCAAAAGAGATATTATAAATTATTAAATAGATGAAGGTACTTATTATAGATGACGAGAGGAGCATCAGGAACACTCTCAAGGAGATATTGGAATTTGAAGGGCATGAAATAAGTCTTGCTGCCGATGGTAAAGAGGGGCTCGATGCTGCTTCTGTAACAAACTTTGATGTTATCTTTTGTGATATCAAGATGCCCGGTATGGATGGAATTGAGGTACTTGACAAACTGATAGAGAGTGGAAACGATGCCTCTGTAGTGATGATAACCGGACACGGTTCTGTTGATACTGCCGTGGAATGTATAAAAAAGGGCGCTTTTGATTTTATTCAAAAACCTCTTGATCTTAACCGTATACTCATTACGCTAAAGAATGCGACAGAGAAGACGACTCTTGTTAAGGAGACAAAGATCTTAAAGAAGAAAGTATCCGGAGTACAGGAGATTATAGGAGAATCGGAACCTATAAAGAAGATTAAGGAGATGATTAACAGAGTTGCCGCCACGGATGCGCGTGTTCTTATTACCGGATCCAATGGTACAGGTAAAGAACTTGTTGCGAGATGGTTACATCAGGAAAGTCATAGGAATACGATGCCGTTTATAGAGGTTAACTGTGCCGCTATTCCGGGAGAACTTATAGAGAGCGAACTTTTCGGACATGAAAAGGGCGCCTTTACCTCTGCCATCAAGCAGCATAAAGGAAAATTTGAACAGGCCGACGGAGGAACTCTCTTTCTCGACGAGATAGGTGATATGAGCCTTGCCGCCCAGGCGAAGGTCTTGAGGGTTTTGCAGGAAAACAAACTCACACGCGTGGGTAGCGATAAAGATATAAACGTGAATGTGAGGGTTGTGGCTGCTACAAATAAAAATCTGATGGAGGAGATTTCGAAGGGAAATTTCAGGGAGGATCTCTATCATAGATTGAGTGTGATAGTCATGCATGTTCCGCCGTTGTGCGAGAGAAGAGACGATATTCCGCTTCTTGCAACCTATTTTATGGAGCAGGTCTGCGCGGAATCAGGTATGCAACAGCGTACTATCAGCCCTGAGGCGATGGATGAGTTGGTAAAATTACCATGGACGGGAAATATCAGGGAACTGAGAAACGTTATTGAGCGTCTGATTATTCTGTGCGGGGATATGATTACAAGAGAAGATGTTGCGGCTTACGCCTCATCCAGATAAATTTTACGGCATCAGTCGCCGCCCTTCTCTATCCTCAATTGTTGTATAAGATTTCCGGAAGATTGAGTCTTTACGAACAAGGTAACTCTAAACTTTTCATCACCGGCATTAAGTGTACCTATTGCATACTTCAGCGGAGCTTGACCGCTTTTATGAATTATGACAAAATTTTTAGGCGGATAGGTTGTAAAAAATTCCTTAATAATCTGAGTAGCTTGTACTTTGCTGCAATCGTTGGAGTTACCGAGAATATCGAGTTCGAGATTTTTTGCGAACCATGCAGAAAGTTTTTCGGTATTACCCTGCCTCAGGTATTTGGAGATAGGAACGAAGACATCGTGCGATGAACTTACCATTTGCTGAATACTTTTTGCCTGGTACATAAAATTTTGTGCAGTACCCGGCTGAGAATAGGTCCCTGCAAAAAGCAATAGTATAGTAAGCAATCTGCTCATTACGTTATTATTTCAAATTAATTGATTGGACCTTTTGATTTTGCAAAAATCAAGCCAATAAGTTACCAATATTGTTGTAGTGACCGCCCGGAAGGTGTGATTTGATAATTTCAATTGATAATGCTATTTTTGTCTCATGAAACTCACCTTATTGACTGTAGGTAAAACCGCTTTTTCATATCTTAATGAAGGAATATCTGTTTATTCCAAAAGGATAGAGCATTACGTGAATTTCAATATTGTCGAGATTCCTGAACTAAAGGGAGCAGCCTCTCTTTCCATGGAGCAGATTAAGGAGAAGGAGGGAGAGCTGATATTCAAAAAGATAAAAGAGGGAGATTATGTGACACTGCTCGATGAGAGAGGTAAAAAGTTTGGGTCCGAGAATTGGGCACACCATTTGGAAAGGAGGATAGTTTACAGTAATAAAGATATTGTCTTTGTAATAGGGGGCGCATACGGGTTTTCTCAGAAAATTTACGATAGAGCAGATGAGATGCTTTCGCTCTCAGAGATGACATTCTCTCACCAGATAATAAGAGTTATCTTTATGGAACAATTATACCGCGCTTTTACAATAATAAAGGGGGAGCCGTACCACCATAAATGATTACGGCGGGCATGTGAAAAAAATTATCACTATCTTATTTGCTAAGGTGAATATTGCATTTACTCTTCTTCTGCGTTACAGAAGAGGGATATTGCTTTTTTTTGCTGCTCTGTTCATATTTCTTTCCTTTTTTTTGCAGCCGCGTGGGCATTTTTTTGAGCGGGATGTTGAGAAGTTGGAGCACAGAATTCAGGTAAGGCAAAAGATACTGGAGGATTATGCGCAACAGGCCTTAAATTATCCTGTTGATGAGTGGCTCAAACTTGTGGGTTTTCCGGGGGATATGGTTATCTACAAATATAATGCAGATACTATACAATCGTGGTTAAATGAGTTCCCTATTGGGAACGACGAGGTGGATATCCTTCCTCTTTGGTACAAAATGCATTATTTAAGCACGAACAGCCTTTATAATAACCCATTAGCTTATGTGAGCGAGAAGGAGCAATATGTTAATCTTGGGTCGGCTTGGTATGTAGTAAAGGCCTATACAAAGGAGAGAGAAAAGGTTATTGCCGGGCTTCTTATTCAGACCGACTATCCGAGCAATAATACCGTTTTGCCCAATAAGATTAATCCTAAATTTAATATAAAGCAGCCTCTTACACTTACACCGAACTTTTTTGATGATGGTTATATTGTGCATGGCAAGGAGGGAGAGCCTCTTTTCTCCGTAATAAAAGAGTTAAATTCAGATAGGGAGTACGGAGTTATTGTTTTACGGTGGATGGCAGTCTTGTTTGCGCTGATAGCTCTCTTTTCCTTCTATTACAGAGAGAGAACCTTTAAGGTTTTCTGCATTTATGTGTGCTTACTGACACTAATCAGATTATATTGTTATAAGTTGGGTGAGTTGGCGAGTTTCAATTCCAAATACTTCTCTCCTAATCTTTATGCCGATACCGGTCTCTTCTCCTCTTTCGGCAACTTTCTGCTAAATAATCTTTATGTCTTTTTTGTTCTTCTTGCTTTGTATATGCTTCGCAAGAACTTTATTTTATATTATAAAAAGAGAAGCAGAAGGAGTAAAAGAGTTATTATTACAATGCTGTCTCTCTTTATTCTGATGATTGTAGCCTATATAAGCTATACTCTCAGATCAATTATAACCAACTCGTCAATTACTCTTGAACTTTATAAACTCGAGGAGCTGAGCACATATTCCATTCTCACTTATGTCTCATATGCGCTGTTGTTTATTGGCTTACTGCTTATGCTGCAGTTTACTCTCCCCGTTGTTACGAGAGTGAAGAGTAATGTTTTATTAAGTATCAAGGCTACAGTAATATACATATTCATAATAGCTCTCTTTTCTCAATCTGTAGTGAGCTACCTCTCATTTCAGAAGGAACAGGATAAATGTCGTGTCTGGTCTAACAAACTTTCGGTAGAGAGAGATCTCGACATAGAGATCAAGTTGCTTTCAATTGAGCATAAACTTGCCAATGACCCTGTTATGAAGGTGATTCTTGAGATGCCCGAAAGGATAACCAATCTTCTTCAAAGCAGGCTCGACGAGCTCTATTTCCAGAGAGTCGGGCAGCGCTATGAGATAAATCTTACGATTTGCCGTCCGAATGATGCCCTTCTCGATAATAGAGGCCAACGTCTTGTAGATTGCAATTCATTTTACGATAGTGCAATAATTAAATATGGCTCACCGCTCTCCGACAAATCAAATTTCTTTTTCCTTAATAATTATAATGGTAAGGTGAGTTATCTGGGGGTATTCAGGTATCTTACGGCAAGCGGTCCCGTTAATTTATATATTCAACTCGACTCGAGATATACGAAGGATGTGATAGGCTATCCTGCTTTGTTGCTCAATTATAAACAGGCCGACAATTTTAATATGCCGACCTACTACTCGTATGCTAAATATGTGGATGATAGATTAGTAATATTCAGAGGCAGGTATAATTATCCAACTTCTCTTGTAAAGAGAGATTATCATAGCGGTTTTTCTATCACAAAACGCGACGGATATAGGCATTTTGTCAACAAGCTCTCCGAAGAGGCAGTGGTAGTAATAAGCAGGCCTCAAAGGGATATCTATCCCTACCTTGTCTCCTTTTCTTATCTCATTCTCTTTTACTCGGCATTTCTGTTCTTGTTTCTAAGAATAAGACGCATAAGGAAACACGCGGTAAGGATAAAACTTCCTAAGAACTCATTTAGACGAAAGATCACCTATCTTCTTACAACATCTCTTGTGAGTTCGCTAATCTGTATGGGTTTGGGTAGTGTGTGGTTCAGTATCAACTATTATAAGGAGTCGAATCGCCTTAATATGGAGGAAAAATTGCAGTCGGTGCAGGCAACCCTGTCGGATTTTTGTAAGTATGCGGAGCAGTACAACGACATTAATACTCCGGATCTTTTTCAGGCAATGGATAAGACTGCCAATAATACTCAGGTCGATATCAATTTGTATGATCCGCACGGGAGATTGATACGTTCTACCAGGCCGGAGCTTTTTGAAAAATGTATTCTTCCTTCCAGAATGAATTCGGATGCTTACTATCAGATGATTACCGAGAATAAGAGGCAGGTGATTAATAATGAGAAAATTGGCGAACTCTCATACTATGCGCTTTATGCGCCGATCTTTAATAATGAGGGTAAACTTATTGCAATTGCCAATATACCCTATTTCTCTAAAAACTCCGATCTACGCGGAGATGTCTCTTCTGTAGTGGCAACAATCATCAATATTTATATATTGTTGATTCTTGCAGCGGCTCTCGGTGGTACTTTGCTCTCTAATTCAATATCGCGGCCTCTTGCCGAGATCAGTAGAAAGATGAATCTTATAGATGTTTCAAAACATGCCGAACATATAAACTATAAGAATAGAGATGAATTGGGTGTACTTGTGCATGCCTACAATAAAATGGTTGATGATTTGGAGGAGAGTACGGCCAAGTTGGCTCAAACTGAGCGAGAACATGCGTGGAGTGAGATGGCACGTCAGATTGCTCATGAAATCAAAAATCCTCTTACCCCTATGCGGCTCAGCATTCAGCATCTTATAAGACTTAAGAAACAGGGTGTAGAGGGCTGGGATCAAAAGTTTGAGGATGTAGCCAATTCTATTCTTGAACAGATAGATATTCTTTCGAATACGGCATCGGAGTTCTCAAGTTTCGCAAAATTCTATTTTGAGGAGAATCAGATAGTAAACCTTCATGAACTGATTACCGAGCAGAAGATTTTATTTGATACCCGCGAGGATATTAAAATATTGTATGATTCGGATTCGAACGATTGTATGGTGGTTGTTCGTAAGGGACAAATAATAAGAGTTATTGTAAACCTGCTTTCTAATGCAATTCAGGCTATGGAGGAGATAGGGCACGGCTATGTACGCATCTCCCTTATTAATGATGGAGGTTATTACAAAGTATCGTTCGAAGATAGTGGCAATGGAGTAAAGGAGGAGGATGTTAATAAACTCTTTAAACCTAATTTTACCACTAAGAGTAGTGGAACGGGACTCGGACTCGCCATAAGCCGCAATATCATTGAGCAGAGCGGCGGACAGATAGGATACAGTACATCGGAACTTTTGGGAGGAGCTAATTTCTGGTTTACCCTTCCTATTTACTAATGCTATTAAAATTGTACTCTTTTCCGGTGCTGCCTGAAAAATCTGTGTCGCGGTACCTTATAGTTCTCTTCTATAATTATTTCTGGCGTAGAATTATTTGAACCGGGCATCCGGTCAATTTGAAATGCTCACGCAATCTATTCTCAAGGAAACGTTTATATGGATCCTTAATATATTGTGGGAGGTTGCAGAAAAAGGCAAATGCAGGGCTGTTTGTGGGCAGTTGCGTAATATATTTTATCTTTATGTATTTACCTTTGGTTGCAGGTGGCGGGTAGTTTTCAATCTCCGGGAGCATTGCCTCATTTATCTTTGAGGTAGGAATTTTTTGAGTAAAGTTTTGGTAAACTTCATTTGCCGCCTTTACTACATCGTGAATTCTTTGTTTGTTAATAACCGAGGTAAAGATTATCGGAACATCATTGAAAGGAGCGATACGTTTTTTTATCTGTTCGGTAAACTCCTTCATGGTATTGTTATCTTTAGTAATCATATCCCATTTGTTGACCACTATAACCACTCCTTTTTTATTTTTGGAGATAAGATTATATATAGCCATATCCTGCATCTCTACTCCCTTTTCTGCATCCAGCATAAGAATACAGATATCAGAGGCCTCAATAGATCTTATCGCGCGCATAGTGGAATAAAATTCCAGATCCTCCTGCACTTTATTCTTTTTTCTCAGACCGGCAGTATCGATGAGTATGAACTCATATCCGAATTTATTGTAATAGGTAGAGATTGAGTCTCTTGTGGTGCCGGCAACCGGGGTGACAATATTCCGCTCCTCACCAAGCAGCGCATTTGTTAATGAGGATTTGCCGACATTCGGTTTGCCTACAATGGTGATTTTAGGTAGCCCCTCCTTCTCTTGGTCGGCCTTTTTATCTGCAGGGAAAAGAGAGCATATTTTATCGAGAAGATCGCCTGTCCCGCTGCCGTCTGCGGCAGCAATGCTGAATGGATTCCCAAGTCCCAACTTGTTAAACTCGTAGGCTCCGTACATTTTTTCTCCTGTATCTACCTTGTTAACAGCAAGAACCACAGGTTTTTTGCTGCCTCTTAATAATTTTGCGATATCGGAGTCATAATCTGTTATTCCGGTCTCTACTTCGCAAAGGAAGAGGATTACATCCGCCTCATCAATTGCAAGCATAACCTGTTTCTTAATCTCCTCTTCAAATACATCCTCGGAGTTGGTGGTATATCCTCCGGTGTCGATAACGGAAAATTCAGTTCCGCACCACTCACCCTTTCCATAGTGTCTGTCTCTTGTTACACCGGCTGTTTCATCAACTATTGCCTGTCTCGTTCCCACCAATCTGTTGAAAAGTGTTGATTTGCCCACATTGGGTCTTCCTACTATTGCCAATATTCCCATAATTGTTATTCTTTTGCAGATTCTTTTTTCTTCTTCTCCTCTTTGAGGCTTTTTATTATACAGCCGATTTCTCCGCATGTGTCACATTCGCCATCATCTATGGCCTCTTTACTGCCTTTTGTCATACTGCCGTTCTTTCCCCATAATTTTTGCTCCTCCGTCTTCATGCAATTTATACCCTCTTTGCGAAGAGCCTTGTTATGACCTATTTCACCATCGGGGAATTTGCCATTCTTCCTAAATATAATATTAAAAGAGAGGCCTAATAGGCAGAATGCAATTAAAACAATTGTTAGCAGAATCAGTTTCATCGGTTTTTCTCTTTATATTGTGACCTTTACAGGAGCCATTTTTCCTTGTATGCTACAGGACAATCGCTTATGTTAAACAAAGGCGGTATCTGATGAGCTTTGAATGATGAGTTCTGCATAAGTCGTACCACTTTATTTAGAAGAGCGGGGTCTACCCCTGTTGCAAGGAGTTGCTCATGACTCATCTTTCTCTCTCTCAGCATATACAGAATGTTATCAAGAATTGGATATTCCGGAAGAGAATCACTATCTTTTTGCCCTATATGTAATTCAGCCGAAGGGGCTTTGGTCATAGTGGAAACCGGTATCGTGGTACTTAATCTATTTATATATTCTGCGAGCTGGTAAACTTCTGTTTTATAGAGGTCTGCGATTACCATTGCGGCTCCCGACAAATCTCCGTACAATGTTCCGTAGCCCATACATAGTTCGCTTTTGTTTGATGTGTTTAAGAGAAGTGCATTAAACTTATTGGCGTAGGCCATTAATAATGTTCCTCTTATTCTGGCCTGGAGATTTTCCTCCGCTACACTCCATTTATTCTCTGATCCGAATACAGGAGAGAGTTCCCTCATAAATTTATCATATAATTCTCCGATAGGGACAACATTGTATTTAATGTTGAGGTTTTCAGCAAGATCAACAGCATCCTGGATAGAGTGCAGAGTAGAGAACTCGCTCGGCATCATAAAGCCGTGAACGTTTGTATTGCCCAGTGCCTCTACGGCCAGGGAGGCAACGACAGCTGAGTCGATGCCTCCTGAGAGGCCGATAATGGCTTTTTCAGTTCCGCATTGATCAAAGAAATTCTTTATTCCTTCAATCAGGCGGTCGTGTACTGTGGCAATATTTATTTTTTCGGGTACCATAGTGATTATTTAAAAGACAAAACTGTCGCTGATAGATTGATAGTTGTAAACCTTATTGATAACATCTCCGAATATCTCTGCAACAGAGAGAACTTTTATCTTTGAGGTGTCTGTTCCTTGAGCACATCTTAACGGAATAGTATCAGAGACAACAAGTTCCGTAAGTTGTGAGTTAGCTATGTTACTATAAGCCGCACCTGAAAGTACAGCGTGGGTAGCCATTGCCCTTACGCTCGATGCGCCCTTTTCTATCAACATGTTTGCAGCTTTGCAGAGAGTGCCTGCAGTATCTACCATGTCGTCTACAATGACAATATCTCTACCCTCAACATCTCCGATAGCTGTCATGGATCCTACTACATTTGGTTTTTCTCTCGATTTATGGCAAATAATGAGCGGGCAACTGAGTATTCGTGAATAGGCGTTGGCCCTTTTTGCTCCTCCCATATCGGGAGCTGCAATAGAAAGATTAGAAAGTTTGAGATTTCTGACATATGGAAGGAAGATAGAACTTGCATAAATGTGGTCGACTGGAAAATCGAAGAAACCCTGAATTTGATCGGCATGAAGGTCACAAGTCATTACTCTGTCGCATCCGGATGCTGCAAGGAGATTCGCTACCATTTTTGCCCCTATGGAGACTCTCGGTCTGTCTTTTCTGTCTTGGCGTGCCCATCCAAAATAGGGCATTACTGCAATGACCTTATATGCGGAGGCCCTTTTTGCTGCATCTATCATTAGTAGAAGTTCAAATAGATTCTCAACAGGTGGAAAGGTAGATTGAACTATGAAAATTGTTGCGCCCCTAACGCTCTCATCAAATGCAGGCTGGAATTCTCCGTCGCTGAAGACTGTAACGACAGATTTGCCAAGGTCCATTTTAAGTGATTTTGCAATCTTTTCAGCGAGATACTTGGACCCCCTGCATGAAAAGATTTTTATTGTGTGAGTATGCTCCATAAGTCTATATATATTAAGTTATTGTTCTCTTATTATCTTTAGAACCTCCCCGATATAATTTAAAATCTCCTCTCTACCCTCCTTGCTTTCGGAGCTGCTTATAAATAAAGGAGGAAGGGTCTCCCAATGTTCTAATATCAGCCTCTTGTTGCTTGCAAGCTGGCTTGCCATCTTGTTCTTACCAAGTTTATCGGCCTTTGTGAAAATAATGGCAAATGGCAGTCCCGCATTTCCAAGATTAAAGAGGAACTCCATGTCGATGTTCTGAATATCGTGTCTCGAATCAATCAAGACAAAGATTAACTCCATCTCTTTAGACCCCGACACATAATCGGTATTCATCTTAGAGATGCGTGCCTTCTCTGTTTTTGAGAGTTTAGCATATCCGTATCCCGGAAGGTCTACAAAATAGAAAGAGTCGTTTATCAGAAAATGATTGATAAGTATGGTCTTTCCCGGGGTAGATGAAGTGTGCGCAAGTTTACTGTTATTACATAACATATTTATTAGCGACGATTTCCCCACATTCGATCTCCCGATGAATGCAAATTCGGGCAATTTTTCAGCCGGCTTGTCTTTTAAAAATTGGCAACTCTGTTTAAATATTGCTTTTTCAATTTGCATAATCTATTTTTTGCAAAGTTACAAAAGCATGATGGAATTAACTAAAAAATGAAGATAATTTAATAAAAAAACTTGGGGATTTGGCTAAAGATTTGTATATTGAACCCTCGTATAATGGAAATAAAAGATGGAAAAAATAACGCTTTCCGAGTTGCAGGAGAGAATAGGAAATGCCATAGGCAAAGCAATACCGGACTATGTCTGGATTACGGCGGAACTTGGGGAGATAAAGGAGCATCCGAATGGTCATTGTTATCTGGATCTTATAGATTATTCTCCTGACGGGAATGGCGTTTTGGCAAAGGCAAGAGCCGTAATATGGAGCTCTTCGTACAAAATTCTAAAGCCTTTTTTCAGTACATCCACAGGCTCTCCTTTACAGGAAGGAATGCATTTGCTGATGAGAGTACAAGTGCAATACTCCAATCTCTATGGTTTGAATCTTATAGTTAACGACATTGATCCCTCCTTTACTGTAGGGGAGTTGGAACTGCTCAAACAAAAGACTATTGCAAGGCTTAAACAGGAGGGGATGTTTGATATGAATTCCACTCTTGAAATGCCCCTGTTGCCAAGAAAATTCGCGATAATTTCATCCAGAACTGCGGCGGGATATATCGATTTCACCAAGCATCTGATGCAAAATGAGGAGGGTTTTTGCTTTTACATGAAACTATTCCCTGCTCCTATGCAGGGAGAGGAGGCCCCGGCCGGCATAATCAAAGCTTTAGATGCAATAGCCGGTGAATTGGCGCAGAATGAGGCGGAGTATGATGCGGTTGTATTGGTCAGAGGCGGAGGTGCCTCAATGGATCTCTCCTGCTTTGATGATTACAATTTAGCTGTTAATATTGCACAATTCCCTATCCCGGTAATTACAGGAGTTGGCCACGATATAGATTTTCATGTGTGCGATATGGTTGCCAATAAATGGCTTAAAACACCTACTGCTGTGGCGGATTATATTATCGAGATATTTCAGAGGGAGGCGGCCTATATTGGCTCTCTTTCTGCAAGATTGGCGCTTGCCCTTTCCGGGAAAATTAAAGAGCAGCAGGCTATGCTTATGAGAGCCGGCGACCGTATAGCTAATACATTGGGAAACCGTATTTTAATGGAACGTAATAAGTTGGATGGATTTGAGATTAGACTTAAATCCGCACTCCCGCAAGAGATTATCTCAAAGGGGTTCGGGGTCATATATGTAAATGAGAAAAGGGTAAAACTTGCCTCGGAAATAGGGGAGGGAGATAACGTAGAGATTCTTATGAAGGATGGAAGTGTCAGTTTTAAAGCGTTGAACATAAAGAGACATAAAAGAGTGTAAAACCTGCAGGAGGTAACATCTTCCGTAAAACTATGCGGAGGCAAGTTCTTCTGAAAATTATTTTATTATGGAAAAGGGGAAAAAAATCACTTACGCAGAAGCCGTAAAGAAATTGGAGTTGGTCCTGGAAAAGATTGAGAACCCGGATCTTCCTCTCTCTGAGGTAGAGGATGAGGTAAAAAAAGCAATCGATCTTATAAAGATTTGTAAAGAGGAGTTAAATGGTTACGAAAAGGACTTTAATAAACTCGTAAAGGAGTAATTATATGATATTTGAGAGTGATACATATCTTTTGCCGTACCGTAAGGTAATAACCGACCGTTATCATAGGTTGATTCTGAAGAGAGAGGAGATTGCCGGCTACGGAGGGACTCTCTCTGCTGCGCTCAATAATCATCTTTTTTATGGTGTGCATCTCCAAAGAGGAGAGTGGTGTCTCCGTGAATGGGCTCCAAATGCTACTGCAATCTATGTGACGGGAGATTTCAATGCATGGGAACGGAGGCCGGAATATATGATGCATAACATTGGAAACGGTAATTGGGAGCTGCGTCTTCCTGAGAAAATGATTATACCGGGCGAACTTTTTAAGTGGTATGTAGAGTGGAATGGTGGTGCCGGGGAGAGATTGCCTGCCTATGCTACTCGTTGTGTTCAGGATAAAACAACAAAACTATTTGCTGCCGAGATACAGGACCCCGTTAAACAGTATAAATGGAGGCATAAATTCAAAGGGCTTACAGGGAGTCCTCTAATATATGAGGCTCATATTGGGATGTCTTCGGAGAGGGAAGAGGTGGCAGATTTCACCTATTTTAGAAAAAATGTTTTGCCTCACATTGCCTCTTTGGGCTACAACACGGTGCAAATAATGGCTTTGCAAGAACATCCCTATTACGGATCATTCGGATATCAGGTTTCTAACTTTTTTGCCTTAAGCTCCAGATTCGGTACCCCCGACGAATTCAAGGCACTTGTTGATGAGGCTCACTCTCTCGGCCTTGCGGTTATTATGGATATAGTACACTCTCATGCCGGTAAAAATGAGGCCGAAGGTATTGGCAATTTGTGCGGGCTTCAGTCGCAATATTTCCACGAAGGTGACAAAGGGTTGCATCCGGCATGGGGAACCTATTGTTTTAACTATGGTAAGGATGAGGTAATCTATTTTCTGCTCTCAAATTGCAAATTCTGGATGGAGGAGTATCATTTGGACGGCTTTAGATTTGATGGGGTTACCAGTATGCTCTACCATGACCATGGGCTGGGGCGCGCATTCACCTCTTATGAAGACTATTTCTCCGGGAATACAGACGAGGAGGCTCTTGTTTACCTTGGGCTTGCCAATATGCTTGTAAGAGAGATTAATCCCTCTGCAATTACTATAGCAGAGGAGATGAGCGGAATGCCTGGTTTGGCTGCACCGCTTAACCTCTACGGCAATGGTTTCAGTTATAGAATGAGTATGGGAGTAGCCGATCACTGGATTAAATGGATAAAGGAGTTGAGAGACGAACAGTGGAATATGAGTGAGATATATGGGGAACTCACCAATAAGAGAGCCGATGAGAGAACAATAAGTTATGCAGAATGTCACGACCAGGCCCTTGTTGGAGATAAAACAATAATATTTAGACTGCTTGATGCCAAAATGTATACACAGATGAGCCGTAATAGCTCTGACCCTGTAATAGAGAGAGGAGTAGCCCTTCATAAGATGATAAGATTGGCGACAATAGCTACGGCGGGCAACGGGTATCTCAACTTTATGGGGAATGAGTTTGGCCATCCGGAATGGATAGATTTTCCGAGAGAGGGGAACAACTGGTCCTTTTTCTATGCGAGAAGGCAGTGGTCGCTTTGTAAAAATTCTCAATTAAGATACGGGGATCTTATGAATTTCGACGCCTCAATGATCTCCCTATTTGAGGAGAACGCCATTCTTGATGAGCCGCCCATTTCTATTTATAATGATAATTCGGCACAAGTGATGGTTATAAAGAGAAGAAATTACCTTTTTGCCTTTAATTTCAGTACGGCAAATTCTTATCAAGGATATGAATTTAGTGCGGAAGAAGGGGCCTACAAGGTGGTTTTAGATACCGATTGGGAAGAGTTCGGAGGCTTTGGCAGGAATGACAGAAATTTAAAACATTTTACGAATTGTAAGCAAAATTCCTCCTTTCTATCCCTTTATTTGCCAGCTAAAACGGCAATAGTGCTAACAAAAGATAAAAATGATTAATTTTGAAAGTTAATATTTAATAATATGTCCTATCTAAAGTTCAATAAACAGGAGTTGGTAAACCTGGAATATTCTCTTGAGAGAGAGATACTTTTGTGCAACAGGGCAGGCGGATATGTCAACACAACCATAGTTGGCTGTAATACAAGAAAATATCATGGTCTGCTTGTTGTCCCGATTAACCATTTCGATGGAGAAAAACATATTTTGCTCTCTACTCTGCACGAATCCCTTATACAGCATGAGAAGAGTTTTAATCTCGGAATCAATTCTTATGGTAAGGTCTATGACCCCAAAGGTCATAAGTATATTGTCGATTTTGAAATGGATTATGCCTCTACAATAACATATCAAGTTGGAGGGATGAAATTAAGTAAAACTTTGTTTTTTGCCCGTTCAACGGAGGAGTTGCTTGTAAAATATACTCTTTTGGAGGCTCATTCGCCTACAAAATTGAGAATTAAACCCTTCCTGGCCTTTAGAAATATACATGCCCTTACCAACGCAAACTCAGATGCTTGTACAAAATATACAAAAATTGAGGGCGGTGTTGCTTTTAGGATGTACAAAGGTTTTCCTATGTTGAATATGCAGACAAGCAAAAAGGCGGATTGGATCGCTTGCCCTGATTGGTATTACGGAGTAACCTATAAAGAGGAGAGTCGTCGTGGTTTTGCGGACAAGGAGGATCTTTTCGTACCGGGATATTTTGAGATGCCGATAAAGAGAGGAGAGAGTATAATCTTATCTGCCTCTACTGAACAGATAGATTACAAGGAACTTAAAGAGAGATTCGATGATGAGATGGCTAAAAAAGATGGCAGTAGAAGCAGTTACGATGCATGTCTTAAACTTGCAGCCAAACAGTTTGTTATTAAGGAAAACGACAACTACAGCATCTGCTCAGGCTATACATGGGATTACGAAGATTTGCGCCATACATTTATAGCTGCGGCGGGCCTGACCTTGTACAGTGCCGATGACGAGCAAAAGTTCAAAAATGTAATTGATACTGCAATTACAAAACTCGATAAGGTAATAGCTGAGGGAGAGAAGCCCGATGTATCTCTTTGGTTTGTACGTTCGCTTCAGCAATACATAGCATACGGAGCCTCCGAGGAGAGTGTATGGAAACGGTACGGGAAAGTAGTGAAGGAGCTTTTAAGGAGGTACCTGTACGGGGAGATAAATAGTGTTATATTACATGAGAACGGGTTTTTATGGGCGAATAAGAAGGGGAGCGCTCTCTCCTGGATGAATGCCTACAGCGAAGGTAGACCTGTAACGGAACGTGCAGGTTATCAGGTTGAGATGAATGCTCTATGGTACAATGCCCTTTGCTTTGCAGTGAAGATGACAAAGAGAGATGAGAATCTGCAAAAGTGGAGAGATAATATTACAAAAATAGAGAATAACTTTTTAAACGCTTTCTGGGTGCCGGAAAGGAACCATCTTGCCGATTATATAGATGAAAAAGGAAAGAATATCTTTATGCGGCCGAACCAGATAGTGGCCTGCTGTCTCGATTTTTCTCCGATTGACGATGAGCATAAAATGCTTATTTTGTCCGGAATAAAAAAGGAGTTGCTTACTATTCGCGGTATCAGGACTCTTTCCCCAAAAAATCCTCTTTACAAAGGAGTATATGAGGGGGATCAAAAGGCTCGCGACAACGCTCATCATAATGGTTGTGCCTTTCCTTTTTTGCTTGGACTATACATAGAGGCTCAGTTGAGGCTTGTCGGGAGATCGTATAAGGAGAAGGGCCTGGCACTCTTAAATGCCTTTGAAGAGGATATTTCTATTCATGGAATAGGCTCAGTAGCTGAATTATACGACGGTGATCCTTCATATAAACCTCACGGTTGTATCTCTTTTGCGGTAAGTGTATCCGAGATAATAAGGATGAAAAATATATTGAATAAAATAAAGTCAAAAAGATGAAAGTATTGATGTTCGGCTGGGAATTTCCTCCGCATATTGCCGGAGGTCTCGGAACCGCTTGTTACGGCCTTACAAAAGGTCTATATAAACAAGGGGTAGAGGTGCTGTTTGTTATGCCCTCGGCAACCGGCGATGAAGATCAGTCTGCTGTTAAGATACTCAATGCAAGCGATGTACCTATTATGCAGAGTTGGACAGGAGTAAAAGACTTTTTCAGTAAAGTAAGTTTTATAAAGGTGTCATCTGATCTTGTCCCATATATAGACCCTAATGTGTGGGGAGAGGTAGTGTCGGACTCCTTAAGAAAAAAGGAGTACGAAGAGTTTAGAATTAAATACGGGAGTAAATATAAGTTCTCCGGAAGGTATGGAACTTCTCTTATGGAGGAGGTGTCGAGATATGCAATGGTTGCGGCCACTATCGCTTCCAATAACGATTTCGATATAATTCATGCTCATGATTGGCTTACGTACGCAGCAGGAATTGCCGCTAAAAGAGTCTCCGGCAAACCTTTGGTTATTCATGTTCATGCAACCGAGTTCGACAGAAGCGGAGAGAACATAAACAGCGAGGTTTATAATATTGAGAAGATGGGAATGGAGCATGCAGACAGGGTTATAACCGTAAGCAACCTTACAAGAAATATTGTAATAAATAAATACGGAATAGATCCGGCAAAAGTATTTACTCTACATAATGCCGTGGATTTTAACGAATTCAAGCAAATGGACGTGAGGCGTGGAGTGAAAGAGAAGATTGTGACTTTTCTTGGCAGAATAACCTTCCAAAAAGGGCCGGAATATTTTATTGAGGCTGCTAACAAGGTACTTGCAAAGTCCCCCGACGTTAGATTCGTAATGGCTGGTAATGGTGATTTGCTGAACCGTTCAATAAGGCGAGTCGCAAAACTCGGTATTGCAGACCGTTTCCACTTTACCGGGTTTCTTAAAGGAGATGAGGTGAAAAGAATGTTCGCCTACTCCGATGTATATGTTATGCCCTCTGTCTCTGAGCCGTTCGGAATATCGCCGCTTGAGGCTATGAAATCTAATGTGCCTACAATTATCTCCAAGCAGTCCGGAGTTGCGGAGGTACTAAAATATGCTATCAAGATAGACTTTTGGGATATTGACGCAATGGCAGATGCAATTTATGCTCTACTATCTTATCCGGCTCTGTCTCAGATGACTGTACGTTGCGGCATGGATGAGGTAAATTCTCTCAAATGGGAGAATGCAGCCAAAATACTTAATAAGGTTTATAAAGAAGTAACAAAAAGAAATTAATATCGGATAAATATGGAAAAATCGTTATGCTTGTATTTTCAGGTGCATCAGCCGGACAGGTTAAGATTGTATCGCTTCTTTGATATTGGGAGCAGTTCTGACTATTTTGATGAATTTGCCAATAGAACTATTCTTAGAAGGGTGGCGGAAAGATGCTATCTTCCGATGAATGCAATATTATTAGATCTGATAAGGAGATATAAGGGGAAATTTAAGGTCTGTTTTTCCATCTCCGGAGTTGCGCTTGATCAGTTCAATGAATACGTACCGGAGGTGATGACGAGTTTTCGCGAACTGGCCAGGACCAATTGCGTGGAGTTTCTTGCTGAGACATACTCTCATTCCCTCTCCTCTCTCATCTCCGAGAAGGAGTTCATAAGACAGGTGAAAGAGCATTCAGATGCGATTAAAAAATATTTCGGTGTGGAGCCTACAGCCTTTAGAAACACCGAACTGATCTATTCAGATCAAATTGGTATCACTGTAGCCGCTATGGGTTACACTACTATGCTGACAGAGGGAGCAAAACACATACTCGGCTGGAAAAGTCCCAATTTTGTCTATACAAATGCGGCCAATCCAAGGCTGAGGCTACTTCTAAAGAATTTTAATTTGAGCGACGATATCGCTTTCAGATTCTCCGACAGAGGTAATCCCAATTGGCCTATCACCAGTGAAAAATATGCCGTTTGGCTCAGAGAAAGTGTAAAGGATTCCGACATCATAAATCTATTTATGGATTATGAAACCTTTGGTGAACACCAGTCTCAATCATCGGGTATTTTAGAGTTTATGAGGTCTTTGCCCAATGCTGTATTTAAAGAGACCTCCCTTGTATTCCGCACCCCTTCCGAGGCCGTCTCTATTCATCAGCCGGTAGCTCCGCTTCATGTTCCCTTTGCAATCTCATGGGCCGACGAAGAGAGGGATACAAGCGCATGGCTCGGAAATGAATTGCAGAATGAGGCCTTTCATAAATTATACGCTCTTGAGGAGGAGGTTATGCGGAGTGAAAACGCGGGACTGATAAGAGATTTTATGAAACTGCAAGAGAGCGACCACTTTTATTATATGTGCACCAAATTCTTCTCGGACGGAGCAGTTCATAAATACTTCAATCCGTATGATACTCCTTATGAAGCCTTTATCAATTATATGAATGTTATAAGTGACTTTCAAATAAGAGTGAAAAAAAGTACGGCAAAAGCACAACCTGCACAAAAGACCGAAAACAGCGTAAAAGAATCGGTTACAAAGAGGCCGGCAACCAAAGTTGCTAATAATGCAAAGAGAGCAGGCAGCCCTTCTAATAAAGCGGGCAAATTGAGTAAAGCTACAGTTGTAAAAAAGAGAAAATAATAAAAATAGAGGAATTACTTTGAACTTGTATTAATATAATTTAAACCTTTGAGAACTGTGAAAGAACAATATAAGAATTCAAAGCCGGATGTAAATTAAAAATATTTAAGATGTCAGAAACAAAGATAAAAAGACCGGACTATTTGTTCGAGGTTAGTTGGGAAGTATGTAATAAAGTTGGGGGTATTCATACAGTAATAGCGACAAAGGCCCTTAATATGAATCAGGAATATGGCCATAACCATATCCTTGTGGGACCGGAGGTGTGGATGGATACGGCAAAGAATCCCGAATTTACAGAGGATCCGGCATTGTTTGAAAGGTGGAGAAGTAAAGCCGCCGAAGAGGGTTTGAGAGTTAGAGCAGGATATTGGAATGTTGCCGGAAAGCCTATTGCATTGCTTGTGGATTATACCTCCTTCATTGCAAAAAAAGATGAGATATTTGCAGATTTATGGACAAAATTCGGACTCGATTCAATCAGCGGGGGGTGGGACTATGTAGAGTCTGCGCTCTTCGGATATGCAACAGGCAAAGTAATTGAAAGTTTTACAAAACACAATCTCCAGCCATACCATAAGATTGTGGCGCAGTTTCATGAATGGATGACAGGAGCCGGACTTCTATACCTGAAGGAGCAGAATTTATCTATAGGTACGGTCTTCACAACCCATGCAACTGTTGTAGGACGATGTATTTCAGGCAATAATCTGCCTCTGTACGACTCTCTCACAAAATATAATGCAGATGAGAAGGCGCACCAGTTTAATGTAATGGCTAAACATTCTCTCGAAAAGACCTCGGCTATTCAATCAGATCTCTTTACAACCGTGAGCGATATTACGGCAAAGGAGTGCATCGCCTTTTTAGGCAGGACTCCTGATATAATTACTCCTAATGGTTTTGAAAACAGTTTTACCCCAAAAGAGGAGGAGTATGCGGCCTACAGGAGCAGGGCGAGAGAACAACTTATTAGAGTGGCCTCTGTGATGCATGGAGTTGAATATCCTAAAGAGACTATACTTGTGGGGATAAGCGGAAGATATGAATTTAAAAATAAGGGAATAGATCTCTTCCTCGATGCTCTTTTGCAGATAAAAAACGATGGGTATAAGGGCAGAAAAATTCTGGCGTATCTTATGATTCCTGCTGCCAATAATGGTCCTGATAAGGAGCTTGTTGCTGCACTCGGTTCTAAAGAGCAGCCCAATCATACATTTGTCTCCACTCATATTCTTGCTGAACCTGAATATGATGCAATTTTAGGTAAAATCAATAGTGCCGGACCATTCCGTAAAAGTGATGATATAAATATAGTCTATGTTCCCTCTTATCTGAATGGCAATGACGGCCTCTTTAATACAACCTATTATGATCTGCTTGTCGGAATGGATCTTACTGTATTTCCCTCCTATTATGAGCCATGGGGTTACACACCGCTGGAGAGTCTTGCCTTTAAGGTACCTACTATAACCACTTCGCTTGCGGGATTCGGGCTATGGGTAAATAGCCACTATAAAGCAGAACATAAGGGTATTGAGATACTTGAAAGAAATGACACTAATTATAACGCAGTTGTAGAGGGAGTTGTGGCAAAAATAGGAGAAATTACGCGTCTCGATGATTCTCAACGGGCAGAATATAGCGCCAGCGCTGCGGATATCTCTAAGATTGCATTATGGGAGAACAATATACAATACTATGCCGATGCGTACAGGCGTTGTCTCCAGAAGGTGGTGTTGAGGAAGGGTGCCTTCCCTGAATTTTCGGAGGAGAAGGAGCAGCCGTACAAACATTTCAGCATTAATACCCCTGTGTGGAGAAATTTGTTGATCGACAAGAAATTACCTGAAAGATTAAAGTACCTCGACACATTATCTAAAAATCTTTGGTGGTGTTGGAATCAGGAGGCTATAGAGCTATTCAGATCCATTAATCCAGAGTTATGGGAATTATCGGGAGGTAATCCGATTGCCATGCTCGATATGATAAGTCTCAAAAAATATAAGGAACTTGCGGCGAGCGATGAATTTACGGCAAAAATGGATGGCGTATATTCAATCTTCAAATCCTATATGGAGGATAAAAACCATGCAAAAGAGCCCTCTATCTCCTATTTCTGTATGGAATACGGGCTCGATACCTCTTTAAAAATCTATTCGGGAGGCTTGGGTATTCTTGCCGGCGATTATCTTAAAGAGGCGAGCGATATGAATGTAAAGATGACAGCTGTCGGGTTACTGTATAAATATGGCTATTTTACGCAAAAGCTTTCTGCTCAGGGAGATCAGGTGGCGGTTTACGATCCTCAGGATTTCTCAAAAACTCCGGCTCAACCGGTTATAGGGGATGATGGTAAGTGGCTGACAACCTCCATTGCCTTTCCCGGAAGAAATGTCTATGCCAAGATATGGAAAGTGGATGTAGGAAGGATAGAACTCTATCTGCTTGATACAGATATAGAGGAGAACTCTCCGGAGGATAGAACAATTACTCATCAGCTTTATGGTGGAGATTGGGAAAATCGGTTGAAGCAGGAACTCTTACTCGGTCTGGGCGGAATAAGGGCATTGAGAATATTGGGAATTGAGAGCAGTGTCTACCATTGCAACGAGGGACATGCGGCCTTTACAGGCTTGGAAAGGATGCGTGAGTATGTTTTAAATGATAACCTTTCCTCTAATGAGGCCCTCGAGATGGTTAGATCCTCTTCTCTCTTTACTACACATACTCCTGTTCCGGCCGGTCATGATGCCTTTTCTGAGGATATGCTCAGAAAATATCTTTCTCATCTACCGGAGAAGTTAAAGATGGATTGGACGGCAATGATGGCTTTAGGAAAGATTGACCCATATAATAATGGAGAGAAGTTCTCTATGAGTAATCTGGCAGCCAACCTTTCTCAGGAGGTGAACGGAGTCAGTTGGCTTCACGGTAAAGTGAGTAGAGAAATATTTGCTCCGTTGTGGCCCGGATATCTGCCAGAAGAGATGCATGTTGGTTATGTTACCAATGGTGTGCACTATTCCACCTGGGCAGCACCTGAATGGAAGGCCTTACAATTGCGAGTTTTCGGAGATGAATTTGCCTCTCATCATTACGACAGAAGTTGCTTTGCGGGAATACGTAAATTAAGTTCGGAGGAGATATGGCGGGTGCGTACAACACTTAAAGCCAGATTGATAGAAAAAGTAAAGACAACACTATCTGCAAATGCGGCAGCAAATTACTACTCTCCGCAGCAGATTGTGCAGATATGTAAAACTCTTCGGGAAGATCTTCTTACTATTGGCTTTGCAAGGAGATTTGCTACATATAAACGAGCTCATCTTCTCTTCAGAGACCTCGACAGACTCTCCAAAATTGTAAATAACCCCGACAAACCGGTACAGTTCCTCTTTGCAGGTAAGGCGCACCCTGCCGACAAGGCAGGTCAAGATCTCATAAAGAGAATTGTCGATATCTCAAAGATGCCTCAGTTTATTGGAAAGATAGTTTTTGTTCCAAACTACGATATTACCCTTGCAAAATATCTTGTTCAAGGAGTTGATGTTTGGATGAATACTCCTACAAGACCTCTCGAAGCCTCCGGAACAAGTGGTGAAAAGGCGGTAATGAACGGAGTAATGCACTTTTCTGTGCTCGATGGCTGGTGGGTTGAGGGGTATAAAGAGGGAGCAGGATGGGCTCTTCAGATGGAGAAAACCTATGATAATCAGGATTTTCAGGATGAATTAGATGCAGCGACAATTTACAATATAATAGAGTCGGAGATATCTGCAATCTATTATGATACGGATAAGAAGGGGATATCTCCTGACTGGATTAATATTATTAAGAATTGTATCTCCGATGTAGCCTCCAATTTCACTACTAACAGGATGATGGAGGATTATATGAGGAAATATTATCTTCCTCTCTCCACCCGCACTCTTAAGTTGGCGGCCGATGACTTCAGTTATGCAAAGCAGATTGCTTTCTGGAAAAAGAGGATGAGACGTATGTGGCCTTCGATAGAGGTTACAAATAATACATTAAGCTCTCTTTCTGCAACGTTATTACTTGGCAATGAATACCATGCACAAGTAGATTTGCAACTTGGCGACATTGATCCTAAAGAGATAGGAATTGAGGTTTTGCTGGCCAGTCAGGGTAACGATGGGAGAATGTTAATAAAAGAGGTATTCGAATTTAATTTAAAGGAGTATAAAGAGGGGAAAGCTTCTTATATTTGCAAAATAGTACCTGATATGACGGGTAATTACAGAATTGCGGGTAGGCTTTATGCAAAAAATAGCTTGCTCCCTCATAGACAAGATTTTGAATTGGTAAAATGGTTGTAGCGGCTACTGGTTTTTTTGATGGTGTTCATACGGGGCACAGAAAGGTTTTGGAACAGTTGTGCGCTCTTGCGCACAGCGAGAACAAAAAAAGTGCGGTCATAACGTTTTGGCCGCATCCGAGAAGTGTTTTGCAGCAAGATGCTTATGCGTTACGTCTTCTAACCACTTTAGAGGAGAAAAAAGCATTAATAAAGGGAGTGGGAGTAAATAAAGTTATTGTGATCCCCTTTACAAAGGAGTTCAGCAATCTTTCAACAGCCGATTTTCTTAAAGAGTATCTTGCAGAAAAATACGAAGTTAGCGATCTCATTATTGGATATGATCACAGGCTTGGCCATGATACCAATCTTGGGCAGGACGAGATGATACAGATGGCATCACTTGCAGGAATAAAGACGGTAAAGGTAGATGAATACCTTATAGGAGGTAAAGTTATCAGTTCTACTAAAATACGTAATCTGCTCGGTGAAGGTTATATAAAGGAGGCGAACGACTATCTCGGCTATAACTATTCTATAAGCGGGGTTATTGTGGCCGGCGAGAAGATAGGGCGTAAATTAGGATTTCCTACTGCCAATATGCAACTATATAATCCGTTGAAGATGGTACCCGGACGTGGTGTATATGCTGTCGGGGTTGAGGTATTGGGCAGCAGCTATACGGGGATATGCAATATAGGCATAAGACCTACAGTAAGTAATGACAATAAAATAAGTATAGAAACTCATATTCTTGATTTTGATGAGGATATCTATGGGCTTGATATGACTGTAAGGTTTCTATACAAAATACGGGAAGAGCAAAAATTTCCATCCAGGGAGGATCTTGTGGAGCAGTTGGAGCGCGATAGGGAATTTGCCTTAAAATATTCGGGGCACTATTTGAAGGGCGGTAATATAGTATCAAGCCTGTTATAATTAATGAGTTAGAGGAGATATGGCTCAACTTGCCTTCAATTGAACTGAAACAATTTAATAAAGAGATATGAAACTTTTTTTAGAATCCGGTGCTATAAGCGTGGTCTTGTTTCTTATTTTAGCGATAATCGGTATGATAAGTGCTGTGGAAAAGATGAAAAAAGAGGCAAAGAACCCTGATACAAAGATAAAAAGCTTCACAGATAAGATGTTTTTTGTTGTAAATGAGGTGAGAAAGAGCATAAAAGACAATGGTGATAATAAGAGTAATGAGGAGATTGAGGAGATTGAGGAGGAGGAAGATGAGGAGGCCTTTTGGAACAGGGCTGTAAAGAGGGCTAAAGAGAGCAAGATACAGAGGTCTGAGGTGTATAGAGAGGGGAGCGCAGGTGAGACAAATGATTTCAGAGAGGCTGTTGCGCGTAGCCGCCAGGGCTCCTTTGTAACATCTCTGCCGCCGGAGGGAATAAGCATGACTGTTTCGGAGCAGAATGCAAAGAAAAAAGAGGAAAAACCTGCTGCCCAAGCCAACGGGAGAGAGGAATGTAGTGGTCTAAAAAGGCGCATAAAGGAGAATCCTAAAGATATTATAATCTTTTCAGAGATAATGACTCCGAAGTTTAGGGAATTTTGATTTTGTAATAATAAAATATTATCTTTGCATCAAAGAGAAGGGTCTCGAACATATCGAGATTCTTTTTAATTTTTTTTAGTTATGTCAAAAGTACACTATTTAACAGCGGAAGGTTTAGAAAAGATTAAGGCGGAACTCGCCCATATGATCTCGGTGGAAAGGCCTGCCATATCTAAACAGATAGGAGAGGCGAGAGATAAAGGAGATTTATCTGAAAATGCTGAATATGATGCTGCCCGTGAAGCTCAGGGTATGTTAGAGCTTAAAATTTCTCAAATGCAGAATCTTGTCGCAAATGCGCGTGTAATAGATGAGTCTAAGATTAATACGGACCATATACAAATGCTTAATAAGGTTAAAATAAAAAACCTTGCTACTAAAGCAGTTATGGAGTTTACACTTGTCGGCGAGAGCGAGGCTAACATTAATGAAGGGAGGCTGGCTGCTGCCACACCTATAGGCAAAGCCCTTATTGGGAGAAAGAAGGGTGAAATTGTTGAAGTCCAGGCTCCGGGTGGTATGATCAAGTTTGAGATTATAGATATTTCAATTTAAAAATAAAAATTATGCCCTCTATTTTTACAAAAATAGTAAAGGGAGAAATTCCCTCTTACAAGGTGGCTGAGGATGAAAACTATTATGCCTTTTTGGATATTAATCCTCTGGTTAAAGGCCATACTTTGGTAATACCAAAAAGGGAGACCGATTATCTTTTTGCTTTAAGTAAAGAGGAGTATGAGGGATTATGGCTCTTCGCGCGCAAGGTTGCTGCCGCCGTCGAGAGCGCTATACCATGCAAACGTGTGGGTGTTGCCGTTTTAGGGATGGAGGTGCCGCATGTGCATATCCATCTTGTACCATTAAATTCTGAGGGAGACCTCAATTTTAAGAGAACAAAACTTTCTCTTTCGGCCGATGAGTTTAGGGCTATCGCCGACAAAATTGCTGCCGTCTATAGGCAGAACCAACAATAGTTGTTTACTATCAATAAAGATCAAATATGAAGAAACTTTTCCTGATTCTTTCCGTTGCGATGATTTGCGTTTCGTGCGGGAAAAAGAATGCCGTAATTAAGATTGAGATTAAAGGGGCAGATTCAAAAGAGATTTTATTTTCACAGTTGAAAGTGGATAAGATCGAAGTTATAGATACAATGAAGACAGATAAATCCGGCAAGGCCTCTTTTAAATTTGAGATTGCAGACAAGTCGCCTAACTACTACTACCTTTCGTATAATCGTAAAAGAGTTGCTTCGTTGATTCTTAAACCGGGCGATAGAGTTACGGTAGTTGCCGATACTCTCGGGAACGGATTGGAGATAAGGGGATCGGAGGAGTCTTTACTTTTAGGTAAGTTGGATAAAGAGTTTTCAAATTCAGTAAATCAGTTTGATTCGCTTACAACTGTTTTGACAGATTATCTTCAGTCGGGAGAGAAAGAGAACGCAGAAAAAATAAGATATGCATTGGGAGCTTTATATGTGAAACAAAAAAGAAGTTCTATAAAAAGCATTATGGAGCATCCATACTCATTTACAAATATCTCTCTTCTTTACCAGCAGTTCACTAATATGCTTCCGGTCTTTGCAGATGCGAACGATGTTCTAATTTTTCAACGTGTTCACGATTCTCTTAAGCCACTGTATCCTCAATCGGCATATATCAGAGTACTGGAAAACGAAATTTCTCAATTCTCTAATTCTCAGGTATTCACAGATAGACTGGCTACGGCACCCGAAACCGCATTCCCAAATATGGTGCTTCCCGATATGAATTCCAAACAGTGTAGCCTTAACTCACTTTTGGGAAGGCCATTTATCCTTTTGTTCTGGACCTCCGAGAATTTGGATCAAAAGGTATTCAATCTCGATCTTTTAGAGGTGTACAATAAATATCATAAATCCGGGTTGGAGGTATATTCTGTCTGCATTGGTACTGACAAATCTCAGTGGGCCTCAACTGTCAGGGAGCAGAAGTTGCCATGGATTAACGTATGTGATGGCCTTGGGCTGAACTCTCCGGCAATAGCAACTTATAATCTTTCAAAATTGCCCACTATGATTCTCTTTGATAAAGAGGGCAATATAAAAGGGAAGGATCTTTTTATGAAGGCGAAACTCGAGGCAGTTTTATCTTCTATTGTAAAATAGCTTTTTTGTCTCTATATTTGTCGCAACGGTTAAGGGAATCCGATGAAAAGTCGGAGCTGTACCCGCAGCTGTAAGCCTCATAAAGGCGCCGAATTCTTTATGCCACTGTATGTGTAATATGGGAAGGCATTCGGCGGAGGCAAGCCAGAAGACCTACCGTTTATATACGGTCTCCGTATTGTATTATGCTTCGGGATTAAGGCGAAGAGGCGGCTTTTTCAGTTGTCTCATTCCTGTTATTTAGCCTGAATTCCTTCTGAATCCTTGGCCATATTCTCTCTACAGACTCTATGGCTGGTGGAAGAGGTGATAACTTTTTTAAGTTATATATAAATGTTTGTGTAACCGTTTGTAAAATGTCGAGCCGTGGTTACCGGCGAAAATAAGTTGTCCGGTCCCTCTCTTGTAAAGGAGATTTGCCGGACAACTTTATTATTGCAATATCGTTTATCAACGCTCTACTTGCTGTGTATGTGCGCAATAGAAAAATTACAGCAACTTTTTGGGTTTTCCCGCTACAAAATCTTTCAGATAAAAGGGTTCAAAATAGGCACAATCCTTAAACTCTTGTTTTAAAAATGCTTCGTTGGCTTTTATTCTCATTCCGGAGGCGTGTGGCAATTGCTCAGCACAATAGATGTTGTTATAGTAAGGAATTTTTTTACCTCCTATGCGTGCATTGGCAAGTAACTCAATAAACTTTGCGGCGCCATTTCCTGTAAACAAGACTGCACCCTCGGCAAGCTCTCTGGAAAAACTCTCCTCGTTCAGAACTTTAGCCTCTGTAGCGGTTAGTTGCTCTCCCTCTGAATTGAAAACGGCTGTATAGACCTCCATCCTCCTTGCGTCTATCATTGGAACAATTGTCGTGATACCTGATTCAGGAAGGGGGCATGGTTCAGTTATAAGATGGCCATCTTTAATATTGTCTATGGCACATTGAGCAATAACGGCAAGAGTATTGACTGCAATAAGCGGTTTTTTTGAGGCGTAGCAAATTCCTTTTGCAACAGATACCCCTACGCGCAAGCCGGTGTAGGAGCCGGGTCCTTCGCTAACGGCCACTGCACTTAAATCTCTAATTGTAAGATTGTTTTCTTTTAAAATCTCTTCAATAAATGGTGCAAGAATAGTTGCGTGGGCTTTTGGCTCATTAATATATTTTTCGGCAATTAGTTCTTGATCTATCGACAAGGCTACTGAACATGATTCGGTTGCTGTCTCCAATGAAAGGATTAAACTATTTTTTCCCCTTTTTATCATCTATTTTTTTCTCCTTGCTCTTATTTTGCTGCTCTATGACATAAATCTTACTATTACTATCCAAATTTTTACTGATTGCATCATATGGACCTGTAACAATCTGAGAATCCGGAGTTAATCCCTCTATAACCTCTATGCTTTCCATATCCTGTATACCTGTCTTTATTAAAACAGGGGTTATGGTTTGTGTCTTGCTGTTATATATAAATACCTGCTCTTTAATTCCCTGATTGTTTTTTAGAGAGTCAATCAGTCCGGATCTTGTTGTGATGGCTTGTAATGGTATGGTGAGTGCATTGTTATGTTTTTCTGTTATTATTGAGACGGAGGCCGACATTCCTGGCCTGAAAGGTATCATTGATTTTGCCAACAGATCATTGTATGAATCGGGTATGATTCTAATTTTTACTTCAAAATTGGTAACCTGATCTACGCTTGAAGTGGTTGTGCTTCCTGAGTTTTTCGAAGAGTTTGCAATCTGTGTTACAAGGCCTTTGAATTTTCTGTTCGGATAGGCATCAACCTCAATTTGTGAAGTATCGTTTTGCTTGATTTTAATGATATCATTCTCGTTTACATTTACAAGAACCTCCATATCATCCAGATTGGCAATTCTCAGCATCTCGGTTCCGGCCATCTGACTTGTACCTACAACTCTTTCACCAAGTTCCACATTCAATTTAGAGATGGTTCCGGACATAGGTGCGTAGATTGTGGTCTTAATTAGGTTCTCTTTAGCCTCCTTGAGAGCAGCCTCGGCGCTCTTGATATTGTATTCGGCAGCTTTTAATTGCTCTTGAGAAACGTCATATTCTGCACGAGCAGTCTCGTAATCCTGTTGTGAGATAGCCTTTTGCTCAAAAAGAGACTGATTACGTTTAAAGGAAAGTTCAATTTTTGTTCGCTGAACCTTCTGTTCAGAATATTGTGCCTTTATTGCATTTAATGAGGCCTCTGCGCGATCAACGGCCGAGATATAAACATCCTGTTTTATCTTTATAAGCAGGTCTCCCCTTTTTACCTGGTCACCCTCTTTACAATTGAGTTCAATAATTTCACCGGAGACATCGGGACTTATCTTTACCTCCAGAACAGGCTGAATTTTTCCGCTTGCAGGTATTACCTCTTCAATGGACTTACTCTCCGGATACCCTACGATTATGCCCACTCCCTTATTCTTTTTCATTTGACCAATAACAATCAATACCGCAATAATAACTGCTGCAGCGAGCAATATATACAACTTTTTTTTGCCACCTTTTTTCATAACTGTTAAAATTTCATGTTCTGTTTTATACTCGGTTTATTAAATCTAATCTCTTTTCTTCGTTTAGAAAAGTTGTTTACCTTTTTAAACAGGTAAACCTCTTACAAACTTATAATTGCAATGGGGTGCCCGTATAAAAATCGAGGATCTTAGTCTGGAAAATATACTGGTATACCGATTGATAATAATCCGATTTAGCCTTAAATAAGTTTGCTTTGGAAACAGTGTAATCTGTGCCATTTAGTAACCCGACACTGAATTTTTTCTCCACGTAATCGAACGACTCCTGAGTGGATTTCATTGTTTGTTCCGAGGCTCTCATCTTCTCAAAGGCAGAGAGCGCATTATTAAAGGCCTGTTGTATCTCTTTATAAAGTGTTTGATGCTTCAATTTTAGATCTATTTCCGAGTTTTTGATCTCCAATCTTGCATTCCTGATTGCTGTGTTGTTCTGCCAACCATTGAAGATAGGAATACTTAACCCGAAACTTACAGAGGGATTCTTGTTATCGTTGAACTGTTTAAAAAATGCAGTTTTAGAGTTGTCGCTGTAATATGTTCCGTACCCAGCATTCAAACTGATTGAGGGATAAGCCCTTCCTCTCTGAATTTTATAATCTATCCTGCTTTTTTCGAGCGAGATCTCCGCCGCCTTTATTTGAGGAAGGCCAAGAGATCTATGATAAATATCCTCTATCTCTCTTCCGTCAAAAAAGGAGATGAGGTTAGAGATATCCGGGATTATTATATTGAATACCTCGTCGTTCTGAAGATCTAAAAGCTGCTTTAGAGCAAGGTAATTTGTTCTCACATCGTTTTCAGCTGCAACAAGTTGTACCTTTTCTGAGCCGAGTTGTGCCTGTATCTCCAAAAGAGTACTATATGCTTGGCTTCCGGCATCTACAAGTTTTTTTGTGCGTTCCACCTGCGACTCTATACTTTTATAACTTTCATCTGCTGCCTGACGTATTTTTTCCGAAAGGAGAATTTGCAAATAGGCCTGAGCTATAGAGATAGAGATATCGTTCTTCTGTTTCTCAACATTCTGTATTGTAATATCGAGGCTTTTTTTCACACTTTTAAGATTATTATGCTTAGAAAAACCCTCAAATATATTTAAGGAGGCCGACAGATTTGCAGAAGTGCTTTGACTCAATTTGTTCTTAACAATCTCAAGATCCTGAAGGTTAACAGATCGTCCCCAATTCATTCCGTGGCTCATAGATCCACTTAAAGTTGGTAGAAATGATAATTGAGCCTGTGTAATATTATTTTTAGCCTGCTGTACCGCATTTTCTTGTTGCTTTATCTGCAGGTTGTTTTCAATTGCGTAATTAATGCACTTTTCGAGTGACCAAACATTTTTTTCCTGTCCGTAGACTAAGCTACAGAGAAATAGTATTAAAAACGTTAATTCGATCTTCTTTCTCATTTGGGTATTATTGATATAATAAAAAACAAAGCTACAAAAAATAGTCAAAAACCGCATAAAAGAGAGAAAAAATCTATTGCCTTTATGCGGTTTATTATTCAAATTTATAGATACATTACTATTGGTTGTAATTCATGGTATTTTCTATATCGGACAAGCCTTTAGGAATTGTCTGATATTATATATTGCCTTAGCAAGCGTACCTATTATTCGAGCAATTTCTCTTACAACTTTTGCAGTGGTTTCGTCTCTACCTCCGTAGATCAAAGCGCACTTATTATCGGTTAATTCTATGAAATTCCTCATTATCTGCCCTCCCAACCTGCATTGAATCCTTTAATAATGTCGGGAAGATAATCCGCTATCTTTGCCAATGCCTTTTTAATAGCATTTCTAATTGATCTAAATGAGACTCCTCCTCTCACTTGTAATCCGGTTTCGTCCGTTAGGACAAAGCCTCTCTCTCTTAACATATTCTCCATCATAACAATTAGTTTAATTTTGCCTACTGAAAAGACGCGTAAGCCTCCGCCTTGTGTACACATTTTATTTGATCAAGATCTATTGACATATCTGCATAATCGGTATTTTTAACTTTATGAGTTATCATTATTACGCTTTTTTTCTTTTCCCTTAATTTGAGCATTGCACGTAGTATCATTTTTTCGGAATTTTCATCCATTGAGGAGGTCGATTCATCAAATATTACTATTTCGGGTCTTTTGTAGAGCACTCTGGCTACCGATATTTTCTGTAATTCACCACCTGAAAGGGCAGCGCCGCCGTCGCCCGTATTTGTTAGAATGCCCATCGGTAACCGCCTTACCATCTGGTCGAGACCGGTTTCACCTATTATGGAGGAGACCAATTCCATGTCGGGGTACTCCTCTCCGCAGGTAATATTATCCAGAATGGTGCCGTTAAAGAGCGAGCATTTTTGCGTGACTATTGAGATATAATCTCTCCACTCTTTCAGTTGCAAATATCTTATATTTATTCCGCCTATCTCTATGGAGCCTTTGCCGGGCAAATAGTCTCTCATGAAGAGTGCTGCCAATGTGCTTTTTCCACAGCCGCTGCTTCCTGTTATTGCGGTAATTTTTCCCTTTGGTATTGTGAGATTTATATTGCTGAATAGTTCCATTCTGCCGATATATGAAAATGAGAGGTTTTTAACCTCAATATCTTGTGGTTCGGAGAGCAAAGCAGGAGATTTCACTGCAAGATTACCCTGTTCCTCCTCCTCTGTATTAAGTCTCATTATTTCGAACAGTCTTTCCGCAGAGACCGTCGCTGAGGTAACTATACTGTTTAAGGTCATGAGGCTGTTGAGCGGGGAGGTAAAGAGCGAGCATAATGTATAAAATGAGACGAGCTCTCCCGTAGTTAGATTCTTACCGAACACCGCAAAGGCTCCTGAGATAAGAACTGTTGCGAGCAGTGCCCCGGAGAGGGTGTCGGAGGCTGAGGAGATATACGAAACCGCTCTCCCTGCAGAATGTATTTTCCGGGCCATATCTACATATGATTCCTCAATCTTATTCAGTGTAAGTTTTTCCGCGCCGAAATGTTTTACGGCCATCGCTCCCTGAATTGAATCTATTGTTCTTGATTCGAATTTTGCTCCGGTCACTGCCAGCTCTCGACTGTATTTTTTGTTCATCTTGTTGCAGATATAGTAAAGTGCAAGATAGATAGGAATATACAGCAGTAGCATAGAGGCCAGTTTGGAATAGTAGGTGAACATCAAGACAAAGACTGCAAATAGTGTCATAATACTGATGAAAACAGAGATAATGCCTTCAGTTACAAATGTTCTTATCTTAAAGGCATCCTCTATTCTCGCATTAATATCTCCGCATGAATATTGTGAAAAGAAGGAGGCCGGCATGGCAAAGATTTTTTTTATATAGCCCGTAATAAGCCTGCCGTCTATTTTAATACCGCTTCTCACAAGGAACAGAGTGCGTGCGTAGCCGATATAGGCCGATAACACAAGTAGCAGGAAGACCGCAAATGCGATAAACAAAAGCAACTCGCTGTCCCCTTCCGGAAGCGAGTGGTCAATTATTTGTTGAAGGAACAGTGAGTTGCTTACTCCTGCAACAACAAGTGCCGCAGAACCTGCAAATGCAAGTGCGAGATCGTTCCCGTTTAACTTCGCCAACTTCGTAAATATTCTTATACTACTAACCTTTTCATTTCTCTTTACAAAACCGGTCCCGGGAACAATCAATATAATATGTCCGTTCCATTGCGAAACGAATTTATCGTAAGGTAATTTTTTATAATCTCCGAAGGCGGGATCCATTATTTCCACCTGTTTTGCAGTAACCCGACATATTACAACAAAGTGGTACATGCCCTCTTCAGTGGTAATGTGGGCAATAATAGGGGAATGAATTTCAATTAGAGGGGAGAGATCTTTGCTCTCCGATGAGTAGGCTTTACCTGATAGACCGAGTGATTCTGCTCCTTGAATCAGCCCCTTTAGAGAGATGCCATCTTGTGAGCAGCCGCATGCTTTTCTAACCTCGGCAAGTGAATAATTGGCACCATACCATGCCGCAACAGCACAAAGAGTTGCCGCTCCGCAATCGTAACTATCCTGTTGCCTTATTTTTATTACCCGTTTCATGCTCTTTATAATGCAGATATTCTATAATTTTAATAAAAAGGCGCCCTCACCATCCAACCCTCAGGCCTCTTGCCTCAATAAAGACCTTCTCTATCAAAGGGCGCCCTAACTTATCTCTATCAACCTGTTATTTTCCATGATTGTATGACTAATAAGGAGGCGCAGCATACAATGGCTACTGCAATGATTGCAATAACAAAGAGAGGTGTAAAACGTTTAGACAAAGAAACGAGCAGCCAGTCAAAAGAGTTGCCTGAAATTATTGAATGATTATTACACCTGAAATTTTGATTACGTGAAAAAGCATTTTTACTTTGATTTTGCTTTTGATTTAGAAGATGATCTGTGCTGCTCATTTTTTTGCCCTCCGTTTATTCTTAAATAAATTTGATGCAAATATGAGCTTGAGAAGGAGCAATGTCAAGCAATTGGGTAAAAATTATTGGTTTTACCCTGAATTATAATTTTATAATTTAATTGTGTAATTATTTGCTGCTTATTTACAGCAGATTATAGCTTTTTGGTAGTGGTTGTTCGACTACTTTTTCATTGTGCTATTCCATACGGCTTTCGCAAGAGTTCTGTTTGAGTCATCCTCTCCTGAATTCCAATACATCATACCCTTCATATTTTTGGAATTGAGCCAGTTGGCCTTAATACCAATACTTTTTGCATTGTCGTAACTGCAAAAGTAGGTTCCGTTTTTGGTAACGTAGGGAACGCTGGCAATGCTATCCCAGTTATCAATTTTATACTCCCCACCTAATGTTATGATCGATTTGTACGATATAGAGGCAGATGTACCTGAGAATGCGTGTCTTCCGTAGAATGGTACGCCGAGTACGAGCTTTTGGGGTGAAATACCTGCGTTTGTGTAGGCATTAACAGCCCTTTCGCAGTCGCAATAGGCTCTACTGTCGCTGAGTGCGGAGTGGGCTTTAGGGGCTTCGTCCATATCGTAGGTCATTATATTCACAAAATCTATATACTTGTCTACCGCCGATATATCTATATATTTACTCCCTGTTGAGGTGGTCTGTTTATCTTTTACATATCCGGCGTAGGTAAGAGTGTAGGATGAACCGAGAGTCTCTCTCAGCTCCTTCATAAGCAGAATATGATTCTGTACATCTACGGCAGGATCTGAGGCGTGTCCGCTCCATGATATTCCCGGAAATTCCCAATCGAGGTCTATACCATCTATACCCCATTTCTTAATAAAAGAGAGGCAATCTTCGGCAAATTTCTCTCTGTATTCGCTATTTTTTGCGAGAGCGGAAAAACCTCCTCCCTGAGAATTATCGCTATTGCTTACAATATGAGTAAATGAGAGTAAAATTTTCAACCCCGGTTTATTCTTTTTAAGGTCAACAATGCTCTGAAAGCGTTGCTCTGAACCTTGAATCTTAAATCCTTTATAGACGCCCCCCGTTACATATAACTCTGCAAAAGCGTAGCAAATATGGGTTAAGTAGGTAGTATTCGGAATATCCGATCCGTAGTATGTAACATATGCTACGACTGCCCGTCCGGGTACCTCGGTTGCCGGTACCTCCGGAGTTGGCGGATCTACTATTCCGGGGTCTGGTTTTGTTTCGGGATCATCTTTAGAGCAGGCTGCAAGTAGCAGAGAAACGGCAACTATAATTGTTAAAAAAGGAACTTTGCCGCAATTGTCTTTTAAATAGTGAATACTCATAGTATAAACATGGGGTTAAACGTTTGATAATTTAATTGTATAGTTTTCATGAGTTTTATTAGTCAGAAAAGGCCGTTAATGCTTTAATAGATTATCTCTTTAGACCGCTGAACTGTTAAGGTGTATTATATTTCTCATTTGGCCCCTTAAAACATTCCTTTCAGGTAGGGGAATATTTTGGTTGCAAAATGATGTAAAAACTGGTAAGATTGTGATTTATTGAGAGTATCCCTTGAAAATATCTGCCAACTATCATTTATATTATCGAGCAGATAGACAAAAATACTCAATACCATTATAACTTGTAGTGCGGCAAATATAACACCCAGCAATCTGTTGAGCCAATCCATCATAGTTATCTTTACCAGCCCCTCTATGCCTTCGCCAAGTATTTTCCCAAGGAATATAGCTATAATGAGAAAGATAATAAAGAGTATTACCTTAATAGAAATTACTGCCATTGAGAGCGAAAACAGCTCCTTTATTTCCTGTGCAAAGTATCCCGACAATTTGAAGGCGCACCAAACTCCTACTATGAGAGCCAAAATGCCTGCAATTTGTGCTACAAATCCTTTAAATCCTCCCCATACGGCTGTTGCAAGTACTACTATTAAGATTACTATATCTATGATATTCAAATCCATTACCAGCGTATTTTAAACGTTTAATTTTTTTTCAAAAATAGGTAATTATCTTATCTTTGCAAATTCAAAATATGTTATAATGAGTTTCGCAGAGTACAAAAAATTAGATTTAGTTGAGATAAACAACAAGGTGTTAGAGAAATGGAAAGCAGAAAAATGCTTTGAAAAAACTTTAAAATCTAGAGAGGGTGAGAAAAAGTTTATATTCTTTGAGGGACCCCCTTCGGCAAATGGTATGCCCGGCATACACCATGTTATGGCCAGGGCTATTAAGGATGTATTCTGCAGATATAAGACACAGACCGGCTACTATGTTCCGCGCAAAGCCGGGTGGGATACTCATGGGTTGCCTGTGGAGCTTGGTGTGGAGAAGATGCTTGGCATTACAAAGGAAGATATAGGGAAGACCATAAGCATAAAGGATTATAATGCGGCATGCCGCAAGGAGGTGATGAAATATACCAGAGAATGGGTCGCTCTTACAGAGAAGATAGGTTATTGGGTAGATATGGATAATCCTTATATTACCTACGATAACAGGTATATGGAGACTTTATGGTCTCTCCTAAAGCAGATTTATGATAAGGGGCTGCTTTATAAGGGTTATACTATACAGCCTTTTTCTCCTGCGGCAGGAACGGGGTTGAGTTCGCATGAGCTTAATCAGCCGGGCTGTTACAGAGATGTAAAGGATACGACCGCAGTGGTTCAATTCATGATTATTAGAGATGGCCTTTCAGATGAGCTCTTCAGAAGAGCGGGCTGCTCGGCAGGGGAGGGGGAACTCTTTTTTATAGCATGGACAACAACACCTTGGACGTTACCGAGTAACGTGGCTCTTTGTGTGGGTCCGCAGATAGAGTATATAATGGTGGAGTCGTTTAATCCCTATTCCGGTTGCAAAGCCTATTATATTCTGGCAAAAGAGTTGCTTTATAATCATTTTAATAAGAATGCGGAGGGTATTGCCCTTTCAGACTATAAGAAGGGCGATAAACTGATTCCATTTAAGGTTATCGGGGAGCCTTTCAAAGGCAGTTCTCTAAAGGGGATAAGATATGAGCAGCTTATTCAGTGGATGAGGCCTGAACCAGGTATGATGCAGGTTGTGACGGGAGATTTTGTTACAACTTCAGATGGTACGGGTATTGTTCATATTGCGCCTACATTCGGTGCGGACGACGATAAGGTCTCTAAAATTAACAAGATTCCTCCGTTTATGGTTACGGACCGCGATGATGTTAATCAGGCTATGGTAGATAGAACGGGGAGAATGTACCGTATAGAGGATTTGTCGGGGTACTTTGTAAAAGAGAGAGTTAATATAGATGAGTATGCTCAATATGCCGGCAGATATGTAAAAAATGCCTATGATGATACATTGGCTCCAGATGCTCCCTCTTTGGATATTGATATTTGTATGGATTTGAAGCAGAAGGGAAAGGCATTTAAGATAGAGAAGCATGTTCACTCCTATCCTCATTGTTGGAGAACGGATAAACCGGTGCTTTATTATCCGCTTGATTCTTGGTTTATTAAAACGACCGCTGTTCAGGATCAATTGATAGCTCTTAACAAAACAATTAAGTGGAAGCCGGAATCCACCGGAAGCGGAAGATTTGGCAAATGGCTTGAGAATCTCCAAGATTGGAACCTTTCGAGAAGCCGTTTTTGGGGTACTCCTCTTCCTATATGGAGAACGGAAGATGGGACGGAGGAGAAGTGTATAGGTTCTGTAAATGAGTTATATAGTGAGATAGAGAAGGCTGTTAAAGCGGGTGTTATGAAATCTAATCCGCTTAAGGATGAGGGCTTTGTTCCTGGTGATACCGGTAAGGAGAATTATGATAAAGTTGATCTTCACAGGCCTTATGTAGATGATTATGTGCTTGTTTCTGATAAGGGTATTCCTATGAAGCGTGAACCCGATCTTATTGATGTTTGGTTTGATTCGGGTGCTATGCCATATGCTCAGGAGGGGCTTGCAAAGAGTGGGAGACCGGAGTTTGGGCAGACTGCCGATTTTATTGCCGAGGGTGTAGATCAGACACGCGGCTGGTTTTTTACTTTGCATGCAATTCATTCTATGATAAGTGGCTCCGTTGCCTATAAGAATGTGGTTTCGAATGGCCTTGTTCTGGATAAAGAGGGTAACAAGATGAGTAAGAGGCTCGGAAATGCGGTTGAGCCGTTCAAGGCTTTGGATGAGTATGGTGCCGATGCCCTCAGGTGGTATATGCTTACAAATGCTCAGCCTTGGGATAATTTGAAGTTCGATTTTGCGGGGGTAGATGAAATAAGAAGAAAATTTTTCGGTACGCTTTACAATACTTATTCGTTCTTTGCGCTCTATGCTAATGTTGATAAGTTTGATTGTTCTGCTGTCGAGGTACCTGTTGCAAAGAGACCGGAGATTGATCGCTGGATAATCTCTCTTTTAAATAGTTTGATTAAGGAGGTAAGGGAGTGTTATGAGGATTATAATGTGACGGATGCCGGAAGAAAGATTCAGGATTTTGTTTGTGATCATTTGAGCAATTGGTATGTTCGTCTGAATAGAAAGCGTTTCTGGGGCGGTAGTATGGATGAGGATAAGATTGCTGCCTATCAGACTCTGTATTTGTCTCTTGAGACTGTGGCTGTTCTTGCAGCTCCTATTGCTCCATTCTATATGGAGAATCTTTTTACCGATTTGAATAACGTATCTCATAAGCATCAACAGAGTTCGGTACACATGGTTATGATGCCCGAGCCTGATATTAATTTGATAGATAAGGATTTGGAGGAGAGAATGGACCTTGCTCAGTTAAGTTCTTCTATGATACTTGCTTTAAGACGTAAAGTGAATATTAAGGTTCGCCAGCCTCTTGCAAAGATTATTATTCCTGTCCTCGACGATAAGTTAAAGGGGCAGTTTGAGATGATCCAGAAGCTTGTTCTTAATGAGGTAAATGTTAAGGAGGCGGAGTTTATTCATGATACTGAAGGGCTAATTACCAAGAAGATAAAACCTAATTTTAAGACTTTAGGTAAGAGATACGGCAAACAGATGAAAGAGATTGCCGCAGCTTTTGCCTCAATGGATCAGAAGGAGATTGCAGAGATAGAGCGTGCCGGGCTTCTTTGCCAGGCTGGTTCTATTGTAGAGAGTGCGCCTTATCTTCTTAATCTTGCATCCGGTTCTGTGGCTCTTGAACCTGCCGATTACGAGATTATTTCTGAGGATATGCCTGGTTGGTTGGTTGCTACGGAGGGTAAGCTCACGGTTGCTTTGGATATTACAGTGAGTGATGCTCTTAGAAAGGAGGGCGTTGCGAGGGAGCTTGTAAATCGTGTTCAAAATTTGAGAAAGGAGAAGAATTTCGACGTTACAGATAAAATAAGTGTGGAGGTTGGGCGACGTGCCGATATTGTTGAGGCTCTTCCCGATTTTAAAGATTATATTTGTGCCCAAACTTTATGTGCAAAGATAAACATTGTTGATAATCTTAATGATGCTGTGGATGTTGAGTGGGGCAGTGATGAGGTTTTGAAACTTAAAATAGAAAAATTATAATGAGGTATAGGGATTATTGTTATCTTTATACATTAATACTTAAATATTATGGCAACTAAGACAGTAAAACAGGCCAAGACTACAAAAAAAGCGGTTTCTGCAAAATCAGTTACTGCTGTCAAGGCTGAAAAGGCCGTAAAAGCGGAGAAAAAAGAGGAGAAAAAACCTGTGGTAAGTTTGGGGAAAAAGCCAGTTCATGCGGCTAAGCCTGCTGTTAAAGGGGCCAAAGCTGCTTCAAAATCTTCTGCCCCAAAAAGTGCATCATCAGCTAAACATGCTGTAAAGCCTGTTGTAAATAAAGGAGCTAAATCTGTCAAAACTGCTGCTAAGAC
>CAYLGW010000002.1:0-1302 GCA_964383385.1 uncultured Muribaculaceae bacterium | reverse complement strand
AAGCCGGCGAAGCCTGTTTTAGAGAAGGTTAGATATAGCGATGAGGAGTTGCAAATGTTTAAAGAGTTGATTCTTCAGAAATTGGAGAGTGCAAGAGAAGATTATGATCAGTTGAAAGCAGCTATTACCCATAGCACGAGCAACGATGTCGAGGATACTTCACCTACTTTTAAGGTTCTTGAGGAGGGTGCCTCTTCTCTATCAAAGGAGGAGTCAGGCCAACTTGCTGCAAGACAATATAAGTTCATTCAGTCGCTCGAGGCTGCTTTAATTCGTATAGAAAATAAAACTTACGGAATATGCCGCGAAACCGGTAAACTTATTCCTAAAGAGCGTCTTATGTTAGTTCCTCATGCTACTTTAAGTGTTGAGGCAAAGAATAAAAGATAAGAGTTTTATATATGAAATTCTCTACTGGCCAAAAGGTTACAATTTTTATAATTTTACTTCTCCTTATAGATCAGTTAATTAAAGTGACGGTAAAACTTAACATGACTATTGGGGAGAGTATTCATGTGTTCGGAGATTGGTTTCAGATTCTTTTTATAGAGAATCGCGGAATGGCCTTTGGAATGCAATTCGGAACGGGGATCTTTGGAAAACTACTGCTGAGTCTGCTCCGCCTGGGACTTATCGGGTTACTTATTTGGTATCTGCGTAAACTTATAAAAAGAGATAATGCCGCCTACTCAATGCCTGGCCTGGAAGCAAATGCTTCTGTCTCTGCTTCAGCCGCGCATGTAAAGGGCAATTCGTCAGAAACCGTAAAACCCTCGAAAGTACCTGCGGGAGTTCTGATAGGGCTTGCACTTGTACTGGTAGGTGCTGTTGGCAATATGTTCGATAGCCTATTTTACGGATTGATTTTCAGTGCTTCGGATGCTGTGCAGAAAGCGGTTCTTTTCCCGATTGGAGGTGGCTATGCACCTTTATTATTCGGTCAGGTTGTAGATATGTTTTATTTTCCGATAATTGATACTGTATTACCGGATTGGGTTCCCATTTGGGGTGGAGACAATGTAGTATTTTTCCGGCCTATTTTTAATTTTGCCGACTCGTGTGTCTCCGTAGGTGTTATTTATTTATTACTTTTTCAAAGAAAATTTTTTAAATAAAAAAAATTGTCTACATTTGCAATCCCAAAAAGCAATACAAATGTAAGGGCGTTGAGGCCGTTATGGCCTAAATGAAGGAGAGATGGCAGAGTGGTCGATTGCGGCGGTCTTGAAAACCGTTGAGCTGCGAGGCTCCGGGGGTTCGAATCCCTCTCTCTCCGCTGAAAGGTCTGAACAAAAACAGACA
>CAYLGW010000001.1:129378-140337 GCA_964383385.1 uncultured Muribaculaceae bacterium | reverse complement strand
AGCTCCTGCAAATGATAATTTCCTCTTGGAAAGAAACTTGCAAGTTGAGGGAAGAAGTAGTTTGAGCTCTCTATTCCTGAAACAATCAGTGTATGTGAGAGTGTGTCTACTGCAATTTTAGCACTCTCTATCACTTTTGGTCTATCGGCCGGCCTTACGGCATTTTCGTCTATTTTTAGGTATGCCGGTTTGGAATCTCTGTGCCAGTTTACAGGGTTTATGCATATTGCACTGTGTGTAACACTTTTGAGTAGTTTATCCGGTGTTTCTGCCGAATTATAGCAAATTGTAACTCCAGTATCTATTGAGTCTTTTGCCGGAACAATGTTGGGGTACTCCATCAGCTCCTCTTCGGTAACCCGATAGCCTATTACGTAGGCTGCTATCATTCTCTCCTTTATCTTATTATTCAGGCTCTTTAGAAGTTCCACAACACATTTTCCTCCCTGACTAAAACCGGCAATTATAAAGGGGCGGCCATTATTAAAATTCTCCATATAATAGTCGAATGACTCCTGCACATCTTTCATACTGAGAGCGAAACGCGATTCTATTATGCTCTCATTTTCTCTCCATGATTCGAGGGTAATTTGTCTGTAGTATGGAGAGTAGAAGTTGCAACTGTCTCCGAAAATCTCTTTTGCAAGTTGCAATGAGGGTTCAAGTGCTGCTCTGTGGTCGGCTTTGAGCCTCGAGGAGTAGTGCATTATTGTGCCGGTTGAATCTTTCCAGTCCCAGACGCAGGTTGGAGCTATATAGAAGAGATCTGTACCATATTTTTGCAGCTTTGAAAAGCTGGACTTCTCCTTTTCAGATGGTGTGCTGGTGAAGTACCAGTATTGTGGGTTAGAGTAGAGCGATTCTTTCTCCTGTTGGCCAATCAGGCTCAACATCAAAAACTTAAATATCAGTATATATAAGATCATGAGAGTGTTGTTAAATGATTCCGCTTCCTATAAGTTCTTCCGTTTCAGGGTTATACCATGCAGCAAACTGTCCCGGTGTAACCCCTCTTTGAGGTTTTTCAAAGAGAAGATATAGGCCCTCAGTCTCCATATAGAGTCTTGCCCTTTGCAGAGGCTGTCTATATCGTATTCTGACCATGTAGTCTCTCTCTTCTCCGGGTTGCATCTGTAGGTCGGGACGTATCCAATGAATCTCTTTGGCATCTATTTCGAGCGCTTTTCTATATAGTCCCGGATGGCTGTGTCCCTCACCAACATATATAGTGTTCTCTTCAATATCTATGGCAATAATGAAGAGAGATTCCTTATGACCGCCTATGTCGAGTCCGCGTCGCTGTCCTATAGTGTAAAACTGGGCTCCTTGATGAATTCCTATAATTTTCCCGTCTGATGGTGAGTATTTTACGGGTGTTGAAAGTTTTTTAAGTATCCCGATATTAACCTCTCCGTATTCAGCCGGCAGAGTAGGGTAGGGATCTGTAAGTTTTCTTCTCTGTGGCCCGTCGGCTGTAATAATCCCCATTTTTTCTATGTCGAGCCTTTCTGTTATGCTTATCCCCTCTATATAGTTCGCTCTATTATTCTCATTTGTGGCAATTTTTTTATAATCTGAGGCGAATATCTCTACTACATTACCCTCTTTAGGTTTGAGTTTTTGTTGTAAAAACAGTGGTAAATTCACCTTTCCTACAAAGCATATTCCTTGGGAATCCTTTTTCTCAGCGCTTGGCAGGCCGGCCTCTTTTGCGATAGTTCTGACTTCCGCCTTCTGAAGATGCCCGATTGGAAAGAGTGCGCGCGCGAGCTGTGCCTGCGAAAGTTGACAAAGAAAATAACTCTGGTCTTTATTTTTATCGGCTCCTGCAATCAATTTATAACTCTTATTTCCTCTTCTTTTTTCCTCTCTCTCTTCATTCATAGTCAAATTGAGATTGTTATTTTGCTGGTTTTCAGAAAGAGCAATCATATTATTACTCTCTTCTTTAATGCAATAGTGTCCTGTTGCAACATAATCTGCCCCAAGTTCAATGGCCTTATTGAGAAAGGCATCAAACTTTATCTCTCTGTTACACAGTATATCAGGATTAGGAGTTCTTCCATGTTCATATTCGTTGAACATATAATCTACTACTCTTTGTCTGTATATATCGCTCAGATCTACAAAGAAGAAGGGTATTCCAATCTTTTTTGCTACCATTTCTGCAACACTCTTCTCCTCCTCCCATTCGCAGTCGCCATGCAATGTTCCCTCTGTATCGTGCCAATTTTGCATAAAGATTGCAAATACGTCATAGCCCTGTTCTTTTAACAGGAGCGCTGCAACGCTTGAATCTACTCCTCCCGACAATCCTACAGCGACCTTTATCTTTCTATTTTCGTTCTTATCTGTCTCCATTATTAATCAAATTTCTCTCAATTTATAACTACATATTATATCCCACTTCTATTATCTCAGTACTATTATAGCATCATGAATATTGAAAATACAAATTTACTCTATTCCCTTTAAATATCTCCTCCTCTCTTGTTCACTGAATTTTTCTATTGCATATCTTAACATTGTGCGAGGCATTCTCTTATATCTCGTTTGTAGAAAATCGGTAAGAGCTTTTGACTCCTTCTTTCCCATCTCTCTAAGCATCCAGCCAGCTGCCTTGTGCATAAGATCATGCTTGTGATTCATAAATCGCTCGGCAAATGCTTTGCATTCAGTAAAATCGCCCTTTTTAATAAAATACAGACAAGTGACCATCGCTATTCTCTCCTTCCAAAGTTCTCCGCTCTCTGCAAATAGATATAAAATTTTTCTGTCGCGGTTCTCAAACCATGGACCAAGGATTTTAGGGCAGGATAAATCTACAAGATCCCAATTATTTATATATTCTGTGTGGGAGAGATATAATTTTACATATTGCTCCTGTTTTTCCGGGTTATTTTTCTCCTTTTTAAAGGCCTCCAGTAAGAGAAATAGTGAAGCCATCCGAACTTCATGGTATTTTGATTTCAGAAGGAGTTCAATTATATCTAAATACTCTGCTGTTTGATTAGTATTATCGGTTTTATAGTAAGATAGAGCGCTAAGCTCATTTGGGCTATTGCCGGTTATCTTATTTGAGTTTATAGTTATCTCTTCGCTCCTTAATCTTGCAAAAAAATGTTTTACTACCTCTCTGATTTCAGGTACCTTGACTCCTAAAAACAGGTCTCCTTCTCCATACTCTCCTTGGCCAGTTTTAAAAAATCTTTGCAGTACAGCTGCTTTTTGCGCTGAGCCTTCTCTTTTCAACTCCTTTATGATCTCTTCTGCTTTTGACATTATTTTTTGATTAGTCAGGAATAATCCATACATTTGCACTTGGGTAAGTCATATACGACCAGCTCCTACAGAATTCCCCCAGGGCCGGAAGGCAGCAAGGGTATGTGGTTGAAGCGGTGCGATATATTAAGCTTACCCTTTTTTTATTCTCCCAAAAATATTTAGTCTCCAATTTTTAAAGGCATTGTGCCTTTTCCCTAATATTATTTGATTGTTATAATTGCTTACAGTTAGTACTATTTCTCTGGTAAATTATCAAAGGCAAATGGGAGGAGGTCGTCAATTGAATTAATTAGTAAAATTCTGCCGGCACTCCCTAAAATTACTTTTATAGGCATTCCGCTTCTCATTTGCGATTCACTAAGAACCTGCCTGCATGAGCCGCACGGGTAGGTTGGGCTTGCTGTAAGTTTACCATTATGCTTTGCCGCAATTGCAATGGCTTTTATATAATTATCGGGGTACTGCGAATGGGCGTAAAAAATAGTAGCTCGCTCTGCGCATAATCCTGATGGGTATGCTGCATTTTCCTGATTTGCCGCTGATAATATTGCTCCATTGTCCATAATTACAGCTGCGCCTACATTGAACCCGGAGTAGGGTGCATAAGAACCTTCCGTAGCCTTTATAGCTTGTTCAAGCAATTCTCTCTCCTGTTTTTCCAACTCTTCAGAAGAGTCGTATATTTTGTATTTTATTGTAATTTCTCTATTTTGCATATAATACTGTTCTCTTTTCGGACCTCTATTTGTGCAAAATTACTATTTTTGTAGTTATAAATAAAACTGAGATGATTTTTTTGAGAAAGATTATATATACGGCCGTCGCGTTCTCTTTATTTTCTATATCTGCGAATGCCCAGAGAATTACCCGTAAAGATTATATTGAAAAGTATAAAGATATAGCAATCAATCAGATGAAGTCTTATGGAATCCCTGCAAGTATTATTCTTGCCCAGGCTTGTCTCGAATCCGGCGATGGTAATTCCACTCTTGCCATACAGGCAAATAACCATTTTGGGATTAAATGTCATGAATGGAATGGAGCTACTATCTATCATGACGATGATCAGAAAAATGAATGTTTTAGAAAATATTCAAATCCGGAGGACTCTTTCAGAGACCATTCAGAATTTCTTAAGACAAGGCCAAGATATCACTCTCTTTTTAATTTGGGTACAAAAGATTATAAAAGTTGGGCCTATGGACTTAAGGCCTCCGGGTATGCTACCAACCCTCAATATGCTCAGCGATTGATAGATATTATTGAAGCCTTTCAACTCTATCTTTATGATACCGGCAATGAGCTTGCATCTAATTCTCTTGAACGGGACGTGAAGAATATTCAATCTGAGATAACTGATCTTGATTCAAAGCAATCAACCCAGTTGACAGAGCGTGAGCAGAGAAAGATTGAGCGCCAGAGGGAGAAACTTCAAAAAAAGGCTGCTCGTTTAGAACGCAAATTAGAAAAGGCAAGAAAAAAAGAGGCTAAAAAGGCAGCAAAATTAAGGGCAAAGTCGAGTGATTCATTTTACAACAGGTATTAATAATGAGGGTTTTGCCTCAATCGCAATTACCAATTTGCTCCGAAAGTTTTTTATATATTCAAAATTAATTATTTACCTACGCATATTTTAACATTGTTTAATTGAGCTTAATTTTAAATTATATGAACTTAAATAGCTTTTACCTTAAATATAAAGGGATTATTATTGCATTTATCTCCTTTTTTGTACTATTCTTAATTATTGGTTACTTTTCCTTTTTAAGGCCCTTTTTTTCCGGATTTAAGAGTAATGCCCCAGAGAAGATAGTTGTTTGTGTCTATCCGAATATGAGCTACGAGATGCTTATGGATTCTATTAAGTTAAAGGTTATAGATTTCAACTCATTTAAACGTGCCTCTTCGGCCACTAAGTTTAAAGAAAAATTCAGACCCGGAAGATATGTTTTTGAAAAGGGAACAAATAATAGGGTGATGATTAAAAGAATTATCTCAGGTAATCAAACACCCTATAAATTGGTAATTTCCGGAAATATTCGTTCTACAGGTAGATTAGCCTCTATATTGGGTGCTAAAATGGCGTACGACTCCTCCGCCTTTGCAAACTGTTTTAATGATACTATGACCTGGAATAAATATGGCTATAAGGCTGAAACATTTCTCTCTCTCTTTATTCCTAATACTTATGAGGTTTATTGGACTATAACTCCCGAAGAGTTTGTTGAGAGGATGAAGAGAGAGAATGATAGGTTTTGGACCCCGGATCGTTTAAGCAAAGCAAAAGCGCTTAATTTCTCAAAGGAGCAGATCTCCACTTTAGCCTCAATAGTATGTGAAGAGAGTAATTATAAGCCTGAGCTTCCTATGATTGCCGGTGTCTATATAAATAGGCTTAAAACCGGAATGAAATTAGGAGCTGATCCTACTGTTAAATTTGCCCTCAATGACCCGTCTATCAAAAGAATTTTATATACTCATCTTTCAATAGATTCTCCTTATAATACCTATAAATATGCAGGATTACCTCCCGGCCCTATTACAATACCAAGTATAGCAGGAATAGATGCTGTTCTGAATAGCTCTAAAGTAGGCTATATGTATTTTTGTGCCTCTCCACAATTTGACGGACGTCACAAATTTGCTACAACCTTCAGAGAGCATAGCCTTAATGCTAAAGCATATCAGAAAGCCTTAAGTACTTTAAAGAAATAATAGTAATAGGAGTATTGCTATGCGATGGGGGTGGGGAGATTCTTTTATGTGTGATTGAGGTAAATTCTATGATCAGGAATAAAAAAAATAGGCTGCCAAATGGCAGCCTATTTCATTATCAAATAACTTATTATTCAGTCCAGCCCGGATTCTGAGTAATAGTGTAACCTTTATCTTTATATTGGTTAATTACATCTGTACAAATTGGTTCAAGATAGTTTCTTACTTTGAGCGGATCTCTGTCTGCTATAGATACAGGAATCTTAAATCCTACCATCTTATCAGCATTTGTTCCATCGTAAGTTACTATTGAGCCGTCGAGCTTCATAACTGAGATCTTGCCTATATTGCTCTTTGTTAATAGGTCGAATGATTTCTTACATTTACTTGTCTTAGACAAATCACCCCATGCTCCTACAAGTATATCAGGATTGTTAGAACCTTGCATTAATTCCAATTTACCCCAACGACGTATATCAAGCACTCTGAATTGCTCCATAAAGAACTCCATACGGCGCTCTCTGCGGATCTCCCAAAGTAAAGGATCTTTAACAACTCCGGCTAAAGTGTTAACCTCCGGAGCAGATGTACGCAATGGATCATCAGGAAGAGCTGTCAACATCAAGTGTGCAGTCTTTTTCACCCCTTTTTCTATTGCTTCAGCATCCAAAGGTCTATCTCTGATTGCGTTGATAGATTTGTCTATATCATCCTGTGTAACAGCAGGCCCTGAATAGGAGAGTTGTAATTCACGTTTTGCTTCAATCCAGTTTAATACAACTTCAGCCAATCTTATTACGGGATATCCGTTGGTGTTGGTCATTGATCCATATTTTGGAGGACGAGTAATGCCGTTGTATGCATATTTAGGACCTTCACGATCAATAAACTTAACGCAATAAATACCTGTAGCACTTGATGTAGGCTCATCCCAGAAAGTAGCTTCGAAACGTGGGTCACGTGTCTTTACCATATCTGAAAGATCCCAACTGCCTGCGTTGTCAACTTTACTGCTTGAGTAAGGTTTTCCATCGTTGCAAATAAATGATTTTATGTATGCAAGGTTTGCAGATCTTGCCTGTCCCTCATCGAGATTGCTATAAGATGCAATACAATGTGTAACAGATAAGTCCGCGCTATAGCTTCTAAACATAATAGCTTCATTGCCAACTTGTGTTTCTGATCCGAATAACGAACGGAAGTCTGCATTGAATTTATATTTACCTGAATTCATTACGGTTTCAGAGTATGAAACAGCTTTTTCCAAAAATTGTTTTGCCAATGCATCTGTACCGCTACCTGGGTGGTATTTGTACCATGTGCCTTCAAAAAGCATTAAGCGGGAAGCGAAAGCAGCAGCAATATATTTGTTGAGATAATTGTTACCATCGTTTGCACGAATATTTGCCACAGCAAAATCGAAATCCTCCATAGCTTTAGTCATAACCATTGTTCTTGGATCTCTATCCTTATATTGTTCGTCAATATTGACTGATGATACTACATGATCATAATAAGGAGCATCTCCGAAAGATTCAACAATTCTGCTATATTCATAACCTCTAAAAAATCTTGCAACACCTTTCCAGTGATTGTAAGCTTCATCTGTAAGAATACCGCCTTTCTTCATTGTCTCAAGTCTCTCCAACATAAGGTTCCATTTACGTACCCAACCGAAATTCCAAGGGCCTGCTCCGGTTCTGTAAAGCCAATAAACTCCCTCTGCTCTGTACCAGTTATCACTTGGAATTGCGTTCAATCCGCTTGCTTGCTTATTTGAAGTACTTCCATCATCGCTAAATTCACCACTTGAATAAACGCCTGGTGCGTATTGCTGTGCCCAACCTGAATTATATCCGACGAAATAATTAGTATATCCACCATTAACAAACAATCTAAGGTTTTGTTCGGATGTCCAGTAGTTGCTATCATCCATATCTGTTTTAGAAGGGCGATCAAGATAATCGCTGCATCCCGCTAAAACTATGGCGGCAACCAATATCAAAATATAATTAAATTTTTTCATACTGTTTTTTATTAGAATGTTAATTGAACGCCGAATGAAGCTGACTTAAATGCAGGAACACCTACACCTGTACGGCTTGAGTTGTAGTTACTTGAATTGAATGAGGAGTAACCTGAAATCTCTTCGGGATCAACAGGAATTCCATGTAAATGGTCAAATGTTAAGAAGTTCTCAAGAGAGATATAAACACGTAATTTATTAATATATGCTTTCTTGGTAAGTCTGTCGGGAAGTGTGTATCCGAGAGTCAAATTCTTCAATCTCAAATAGGCCATGTTCAGTAAGTATTTATCGCTGACCTGCATATTGAAGGTAGAACCACCACCTGTGTTAGCAGCACGTGGATAGAATGCATTGTAATTTGCATCTACAACCTGTCCGTTTTCTACTGTCTCATACCAGAAATCACCTGCTATTGCTTGAGCCATAGCACCATCTGATGAGTTGTAACCGGCGAGAGTCAATGGGCTTGATCCCCACATATCGCGTTTGCCTATACCTTGCCAGAACATAGAGAGATCCCAACCTTTATAACCGAAATCGAATCTGAAACTGTATTCATATCTTGGTGTGGTATTTCCGATTACTGTTAAATCGCCATGGTCTTCAACTGTATTGCTACCATTGTTGAGTACTCCATCACCATTAAGATCCTTGTATTTAACATCACCAGGCCCGAATATTAATGAACCACTGTTTAATTTACCCTGTGTAGCCATATTCGGATCAGTAAACTTATAGACTGTATAACCATCTTTAGAGGTTACTTTTATAAGTTTTCCATTAGCATCTCTTTCAAAATCCTCATTTTGGAAGAGTCTGTCGACCTTATAACCCCAAATCTCTCCATAGGTCTTACCATTATACCAGTTACCTGTTATACGGCCTGTACCATATTTGGTGATCTTTGTTTTTGCGTCGGCTAATGTACCTGTGAAACTAACACTTAAACCATTACTGAAGATATGACCGTAATCAATCTGGATTTCATATCCGTTTGTTCTCAAGTTACCATAGTTTCCTTTCGGAGCACTTGTTCCAAATCCATAACCTATGCCCTCTGCAGGAACAATCATGTTTTTAGTATCCCTTCTGTACCAATCGAAAGTAATACCAAAATCATTATAAATTCTTGCATCGAAACCTATGTCGAGAGTTTGGATATCCTGCCATGTTATGCCTGCTGCAACTGCATCAGGTGTACTATAGTAGAAATCTTTTGCTCCATCATGTATCCATGCTGAGGTATATCTATTCATTAAAGGAATATAAAGAGAACTTGCTACGGACTGGTCACCGATTTTACCCCAAGATGCTCTAATCTTTAATGAATTGACAATGCTTTTTAAATCTTTCATCCATGGCTCTTCTGTAACTCTCCAACCACCTGAGAATGAATAGAACCATCTCCATTGAAGATCTGAAGGGAATTTTGAAGTACCATCGTATCTTCCGTTAGCTTCGAGTAGATATTTATCTTTATAGCTGTAGTTCAAACGTCCGAAAAATCCCAATGTGGAATTCCATGCAAAACCACCACCTGCTGTTTGAGTACCTGTTGCAAGTGCGAATTGTGGATTTGTATAATCCATCAGTTTAGTGATTTGTGACCAGTTACCTTCGTTTTCATAATCAACGCCGTTCATACCAAACATAGGTTTAATCTTATGGTCGCCGAACTGCATATCGTAGTAAGTGGTAATGTTTAAAGTCTGTTGCTGAGATGTGTAAGAATCTCTGTATACGTGGTCAGGATTAGAACCGCTTGCTGTATAGCGTGTAACATCAAGTACTTTAGGTACAAGTGTAGCACCAAGCTGGTTGTATTTATCCCATTCGTTTGAAATATTAGCAGCACCAGCTACATTTACAGCAGATCCCCATGCATTACCTGCATAGAAACTTGTTCCAGGTCTCCATGAGGTGTTTTGGTTATTTGCGTATGTGTAATCGAAATCAATATTCCAATTTTTGATTGGGGTAATAGTAGCTCCTAAATTTACACTTGTATAGGATCTTGTATCGTTTGCAGCATTTGCTGTAGAAGTCTCATATGTTGCATTACGTATATCATTACCGTATTCATCTTTTTGTACCATAGGATATGTAGGTCCCCAGCGATACATATAATACCATATATCCGCTGTGGTAGAAGAGGTGGCGTAAGCCCATCTCTTTTGAGTCTTAGAGTACATTATACCGGCGTGGATATTGATGAACTTATTAACTTGAGTGTTGAGTCTCAGGTTGGCATTCCAACGTTTGAAATCATCAAAACTTGTAGTAGCCATCATACCGCTCTGATCCAAATAACCCAATCCTAAGTTGAAGTTAACTTTACCAGTAGTTCCTGATACTGTAAGGTTATGGCTTTGTGTAGGAGCCCAATTCTTAATCAAGTAATCGTATGGATTATATGTACGTACTCCGATTTTTCTATTGGAACCATCAACATACCAGTCACGTCCATAGGTCATAGGATCGTTTTTATCCAATTTTCCACCATATTTTTTATCCCATGCAACTGCTGCATTGTATCCTGCGCGGTCAATTAGCCAGAATGCTCCTACAGGAGTAGTAGTACCAAGACGTTCGGCAGCCTCTACAGTATAATGTAATGCATCTACTCCACCCATTTCATATTTCTTAGCCATATTTTGAAATGCGATGTTTGCAGAATAAGTAGCAGATATTTTTTCTGATTTAGCACCCTTTTTAGATTGCAATAAGATTACACCAAATGCTGCTTTTGCTCCGTAAATAGAGGATGAAGCTGCATCTTTCAAAACAGAGATGGATTCAAGGTCATCTGGATTTACCATCTGAATAGAAGGAATTTCAACGTTATCCAACAAAATAAGCGGACTTGCACTACCTTGTGCGGAACCTACCTGTCCACGAATTCTGATAATAGGATCTGAACCAACTTCTCC
>CAYLGW010000001.1:0-129278 GCA_964383385.1 uncultured Muribaculaceae bacterium | reverse complement strand
GCACCGAATGATAATGTCATTGATGCAATAACCATTAATGCATAGCGCAATGAACGGTTTAAATACTTGTGAATGAACATAAAAATGTAATTAGGTTAATAAAATAGTTAATAGGTTGGTTTAGTTTGTTTAGGTATTGGTATTGGTGTTGGTATCTGATACCAGTATCTATATAACGTCGGTTATTTTAATTCCGCAAATATACTTATTATTATATAAAGAACATAATATATGTCGCTTTTATTTATCCTAAAACAAATTTTTTAATCACTTTGATAGTTTTTACTATTTTATTTTGCTATATTTAAGATTCTATATAAAAAAATCTCTGTATTCTGCATATTTTTGCTAAATAGTAGTATCTTTGCGTATAAATAAAACCGACGTTTTTTTTATACATCATTTAATAGTATGAAAAAAGCATAAATATCTAAAATCAAACCAACAACTATTTTTAATTACCTAAAAAAAATTTTATGTTCATTCACAAATTTTCAGGTCGATCTTTACGTTATGTATTGATGACTATTGCATCACTGACTTTGTCTATTGGTGCAATGTGGGCCCAGAACTTAAAGGTTACCGGTAAGGTTACCGATAAGGCCGGAGAACCGCTTGTGGGAGTTTATGTCCTCGTCCAGGGGACTACGAACGGTGCAACTACTGATGTTGATGGAAAGTATTCTATCAGTGCACCTGCAAAGGGTTCCCTCGTTTTCACTTCTATGGGTTTTACGGATTTAACAGTTCTTATTAACAATCGTTCTGTAATCGATGTTGTATTGCAGGATAATGCAGTTCAATTAGGCGACGTTGTTGTTACTGCATTCGGTATTAAGAAAGAGAGAAAATCGTTAGGATATGCGGTTTCTGATCTTAAGGCCGATGAACTTATGAAAAACAAAACAGCCAACCCTATTTCATCACTTTCAGGTAAGATTGCCGGTGTAAATATCACTCAATCTTCTGGTGCTGCCGGTTCTGGTGCACAGATCATATTACGTGGTGGTACATCTGGTTCTGAGGGAAAAGATAACCAACCTTTGTTTGTTGTAGATGGTGTTATTTATGATAACTCTTCTACTCTTGTTGGTAATTCGGCTTTTGATGGTTCATACAAATCTGCAACTACAACTTCTAACCGTATCATGGATATCAACCCCGAGGATATAGAAGATATGTCGGTATTGAAAGGTCCTGCTGCCTCTGCACTTTATGGTTCACGTGCAGCAAATGGTGTTGTCCTTATTACTACCAAAAAAGGTAAAGAGGGTGTTATGGAGATTAATGTTAATTCAAAATTCTCTACATCATGGGCAAAGAGTCTTCCTAAATATCAAACTGAGTATACCAGAGGATATATGGAGGATCAATATGACTCAAATAAACACTATACCGGAACAAGTTTTAATGATTTTTCATATAATTCATGGGGTGAGAAATCAAATGCTCAGACCTATAATAATCTTAATGATTTCTTCCAGGGTGGTTATGTGTTTGATGAGAGTGTTAGTGTTGCCGGAGGTACAAAGAATAGTAACTATTATCTTTCAGGATCTTACTATGATCAAAAAGGTTTAGTACCTAATACCGGATATAACAAATATACCTTCCGTTTTAACGGTGAGCAGAGAGTTTCTCTCTTCACCTTCAGTGCAAATGCAGCTTATTCTCAGGCTCATACAGATAAGACACTTACAGGTACAGGTCTTTATAATTCATCAGGTACAGGTACTTTGTACGGTGCATATAACTGGTCTCCTTTTGATAATATGAAAAATTATTTAAACGAGGATGGTTCACGTTACAGAATGTTCGGTACAAGACTCGATCCTTGGGATGAGCGTGATAATCCTTATTGGATTATAAATAAAAATAAAATATATGATGATAATGACCGTTTTACCGGGAATATTAGTGTTAGAGCTGATATTGCTAAATGGTGGTTCATCTCATATAGACTCGGTATAGATACATATACTTTGGATGATTCCAAGAGAATAGCTGCAAACGGTGCTATCAAGCAAGTTTGGCAGAAGGGTATGATGAGCGATAATACAATGCGCTTCAAATACGTTTCGCACAATATCATCTCCAATATGACAAAACAGTTCGGTGATTTTGACCTTAACCTTATGTTGGGTACTGCTATAGATGATACTAAGACTGACAGTAAATATATGATGGCATATAATTTTTCAGTTCCTGATTTCTTCTCTTATGCCAATGCTACTACAGAAAATAAGCAATTCGCTCACAGTGCATCTCAAAAGAGACTTGTTGGTGTTTTTGGCGAATTCCGTGCATCTTGGAAAAATATGATTTATGCAACAGTAACCGGACGTAACGACTGGACCTCTACACTTCCTGTTGAGAACCGTTCTTACTTCTATCCCTCTGTCAGCGGTTCATTCGTTTTCACCGAACTTTTGCAAAAGTTAGGTTGGATATCTAAAGATATTCTTAATTTCGGTAAGATTCGCGTCTCTTGGGCTAAAGTAGGTAAAGATACCGGTGCTTACGAAACGAACACCTCTCTTTGGCCTGTAGGTACTTATATAGGAGGTAAAGTTGGAGTAGGAAACTCATGGACCCGCGGTAATCCTTATTTGAAACCGGAGATGACAAAATCTACCGAGTTGGGATTAGAGTTGAGCTTCTTTAACAATCGTTTGCATTTTGATTATGCATACTATACAAATGATTCATATAACCAGATACTTAGCCCTCGTGGCCCTCAATCTACCGGTTACATTTTCTGCTCAATCAATGCAGGTAATGTCTATAATAAAGGTATGGAGTTGAGTATTTCCGGTACTCCTTATGAAAGTAAAGATTTCAGATGGGATGTTGGATTTAATGTTGCCGGCAACCGTGGTACACTTGATGGTCTACCTGAAGGTATGGATGTTATGTATGTAACAGATGTTCAATATGCTGGAGCACAAGCTGCCTCATTTAACGGAGGTAATTTCATGGCTATAGCAGGAACAACTTGGAAGAGAGACGATAAAGGTAATGTAATATTGGATAAGAATGGTATGCCTACCTATAGCTCTACTCTTGCAGCTGTTGGTAATCGTGAGCCTAAGTTCTCAGGTGGTTTAAATAATACACTTACCTGGAAAAACCTTACATTCAATATGCTTTGGGAGTTCCGAGTTGGTGGTGATGTTATTAATGGTACACAGTATGCTATGGATATTGCTGGCGTCAGCAAATTCTCTGGTGATATTCGTAACAGAACTCTTACAGTTTCAGGTGTTGATGGCGATGGTAATGCCGTTACAAACTCGTGGGATGCTAATAGCACATACGTTTTCAATGGTATTGAGACCAGCGGATATAATATAATTAAGGATTATTATACTACTTACTATCCTAAAGAGACTGCTAATTATATTACTAAAGTAAATTTATTAAGACTCCGTTCATTATCACTGTCATACGATCTTCCAAAGAATATTCTTAAAAAGATTGGATTTATTAAACGTGCCTCTGTTTCTGCATCAGCTAACAATCTCCTCTTAATTACAAATTATAAAGGTGATCCTGAGGTTGCTGCATCGGGTGCCGGTGTTGGTGGTTCATCATCAGTCGGATTTGATTATTGCGGTGTACCAGCTACATCCGGTATGACATTCGGTATTAATTTGACTTTCTAATGTACATTAATAAATGGGAAGATATGAAATCTAACATGATTAAAACAGAGGGTTCCTTACTCAATGATGGGTACCCATTATTGGAGAGTCATGTGAACAATCATACACCGATTAAATTTTTAAAAAGTATGAAATATATTAAATCAATTATATTGTGCGGAGTTTGTGTGATGACCCTATCTTTGGTTTCATGCAGCGATTGGCTTGATGTTAACACCGACCCTGAGAATCCATCATCAGTCAGTGCAACATATCAGTCACGTTTGGCGCACATAGAGTTTTATACAAACAGCGCAACTCAGTTCGCTGCTTGGCGTTCAAGTATGTCTATGGGAGACTGGACACGAAATTACAATGGCGGAACCTATTGGAAGATGTCGTATTGGGATCCTCAGACAGGAGCAGTTACAACACCATATCAGTGGTGGTTTGTTGGTGCAGCATCTAATATCGACGATATGTATAACAAGGCTATCTCTGCAGAGGCTTGGCATTATGCGGGAGTTGCAAAGGTGATTCGTGCATATGGTTTTATGCTTATGACCGATATTTATGGTGAAATGCCATATACCGATGCTGTAGGCGAGAATGCAACCCCTACATATGATAATGGTAAAACTATTTATTTAGGCTGTCTTAAGGAGCTCGACGAAGGTTTGGCTTTATTACAGAAGACTCAGTCTACTACTCTGCCGACTCTTTCAGAGGGTGATTATTGGAATGACGGTAATGTAGCTAAATGGATAAAATTTGCTAACCTTCTTAAGGCTCGTTATTGTGTCAAACTAAGTAAGAAGGCTGCAGGTAATTATCTTGAGGGTAAATATGATGCTGCAACAATTCTTGATGCACTTTCAAAAGGACCTCAAAGTAATGCAGATAATACTATTATCTTCCATACCGATGATAACAGTACTACTCATGATGTTTTAGGATGGGATGAGCCTGTAGATTATTCGCCTCTATACTCCGTATGCGGTATGAATGCAGGTTATATGGTTACAAAAACACTTTATGATAACCTAACCAATTTTGCCGGTTCTAATGTTGAAGATCCTCGTGCTGACAAGATTATTCCTTGGGCATATTCAGCAAAATCAGCTAACACTCCTGCCTCCGTTAAGTGGAGTGGCAAGTGGAGACGTTCTATTGGAGTTGATATGGTATCAAACAACGCTCCTAACCTTGTAGGTGGTCCGCTTGTCTCTAATTTCGGTTCTAATGCCAAATATCCAAACAGCGGTAACCATTGGTGGATAGCTTCTGATAATGATGCACGTTTAGGTGATACAATTTATGTTGATTGTACAAGTTCATCAAAGGGTTTTGCTGCTAATGTAGATCTTTTATACAGAAAACAATCCAATGTTGATATCTCTAAGGAATCAGGTTCTTTCTATTCAAGGGTTTCATCCCCTACATATCTTGGTACATACTCAGAGGCTTGCTTTATCAAGGCCGAAGTTCTATTTAATCAAGGTAAAAAGGCTGATGCTTATACAGCATATAAAGAGGGTATCAAGGCCAGTATGGAGCAGATGAATGTCTCTTTGAACTCATGGTGTTCAGGTGATCCTTCGCTTAAGGACTGTCCTTCATTTACACCTATTTCTCAGGCAGATATGGATAATTTCCTTGCTAAAGGTATCGGTACAGCTGGTGATATCACACTTGGTAAGATATTGACTCAAAAACGTATAGCATTACATTTCTCAGTTGAAATCTGGAATGATATGCGTAGATACGATTTTGATCCTTCATTATTCTTGAACTGGGGTATTCCTGCTTACCATTCTAAGAGTGCCTCTGCTATTAAGGGTATCCCTGAGGGTAAACAGTATCGTCGTTGGCGCCAGTGCTCACATGAGCTTAACTATAACTCCAAGAATCTTAAAGCTATTGGAGAACAAGTTCCGGGTGCTAATACATCTCTTGATCAATGGAATAATGCAGATGATGTTTGGACAATTAATGTTTGGTGGGATTCAACTCAAGATTAATTTTTATAGTTGTTTTACTAACTAACTAACTAACCTTTGAAGGTTAATAGTTGAGCAGGGCGGTTAAAAACCGCCCTGCTTTTTATATTTTAGAAATTTACTTTTAAGCCGTCGTAGGCCGGGCGCACGTTGGGAGGCAGTGAGAGTATTAACTCTCTGTGTGTGCCTATCTGGTGTGATAAGTGAGTAAGATAGGTCATTGGAGCCCCGACTTTTGAGGCTACATTTAGGGCCTCCTGCAGACTAAAATGAGAGATATGTCTCTCCCGTCTAATTGTATTAATTACAAATACATTTACACCGCGAAGTTTTGCTATTTCGTTCTCTTCAATTGAACTGCCATCTGTAACATAGCCGAGATCTCCTATTCTGAAGCCCAATACAGGTAATTTGTAATGGAGTAACCTGACAGGTATTATCTTAACACTTTTACCATTTTTACAGATGCTAAATGGATTGACATCTATTGTGTGTAGTTCGTACTCTGGAACTCCCGGATATTTATTCTCTGCAAAAGCATATGAATATTCCATTTTTAAGGAATCCTGCACTCTTTTTTCTGCATAAATTGGAAAAGCTCCGCGTCTGAAGTAGTTAAAGGCGCGAATATCGTCGAGTCCTCCCGTGTGATCTTTGTGTTGATGTGTCAGAAGAACAGCGTCAATATCCTGAATATTTTCACGTAGCATTTGCTGCCTAAAATCTGGCCCGCAATCTATCAGCAGACTAAGTCCCTCATATTCTACTAATGCTGAACTTCTTAGTCTGTTATCCTTTGAATCAGGCGATTTGCATACATTGCAGTTGCAACCTATCATAGGTATGCCTTGAGATGTCCCTGTACCTAAAAATGTTATTTTACCCATAGTGCAAAGATATGCAAAAATGCCTACCTTTGTGCCCAATGAAGAGTGGTGTTTTATATCTTATACCTTCTCCCATTGGGGAGAATGATCCGGCTGAAGTTATTCCGGAGTCTACACTTAAAACGGTAAGGACTCTCAGCTATTTTGCAGTTGAAGAATTGCGAACGGTCAGGCGCTATCTCTCTAAGTGCGGATTAAAGGGAATGATAGAAGAATTGCATCTGTATGAACTGAACGAGCATACATCGCCTGAGACTATTCAAGGTTATTTGAGTATTTTGACCAATGGTAACGATATGGGACTTATCTCAGAGGCAGGGTTGCCTGCTGTTGCCGATCCAGGTGCTTATTTAGTTGAACTTGCTCAGAATAATGGTATTAAGGTTGTGCCTATGATTGGTCCTTCCTCTCTTATGATGGCTCTTATGGCGAGCGGAATGAACGGTCAGTGTTTCGCCTTTACTGGATATCTTCCTGTAAAACAGCAAGAGAGAAAGAGTAGAATCAGGGAGATAGAACATCTCTCTGTGCAATTTAACCAAAGTCAGATAGTTATAGAAACGCCATATAGGAATGATCAACTATTTGCCGATATGATTGCGGTCTGTTCTCCTGCAACAAGGATATGTATAGCTGCAGATATTTCTATGCCTGAACAATTTATTGTTACAAAAACAGTATCGGAATGGAAAAAAGCGATACCGCAGATAGGAAAAAGACCTTGCGTTTTTGTCCTACTTGGCAGGCAATTAGGCAGATAGTTTGCAGATGAAATTTTTATAACTTCATGTTCAAATATTTGATTGTATGAAAGTAGAATTGGAAAATATGGAATTCTTTGCTCATCATGGTTGTTTTGATGAGGAGAGAAAAATTGGAAACAGATTTATTGTAAATGTTAGTGTGGAGTATAATATGAGGCCGGCCTCTCAAAGTGATAATCTTGCTGATGCTCTTAACTACCAGGAGTTATATAATGTAGTAAAAGAGGAGATGAGTGTCCCATCGAGGTTACTTGAACATATAGCCGGAAGAATATGTAAGAGTATTAAGTTGACCTTCCCGGAGATATCCGGGGGTGTTGTTTCTATTGCGAAACTTAATCCACCATTGGGTGGACAAGTCGGGGCCTCTAAAGTTATTATGGAGCTATAAGAGAGGTATGATAGATGAGTAATAGAGAATATTCATATGTTCCTCTTTCCGGGAGAAAGACTGTTGCATTTGTAACTCTTGGTTGCAAGCTTAACTTTTCCGAAACCTCAGCCATTTCGAGGCAGTTTGTAGAATCAGGATATGAGAAGATAGCTGCTTCTAAACCAGCTGATATTTATGTAATTAATACATGTTCGGTAACTGAGCATGCCGATAAGAAATGCCGTCAAACAATAAGAAAACTGCAAAAACAGAATCCTGATGCCTTTATAATTGTTACAGGATGTTATGCTCAACTTAAACCGGAAGAGATACTCGATATAAAAGGGGTCGACTTGGTTGTAGGGGCAAACGAGAAGGGTAACTTGTTTACATTGGCCGATCAATTGATAATTAAAAGAGAGAGGGGAGTATATTATTCCTGCGATCCCGATAAAATTGAGAATATTTTTCCTGCTTTTTCCGAAAATGAACGTACACGCTCTTTTCTTAAGATTCAAGACGGATGTAGTTATAATTGTTCGTATTGTACTATTCCTCTTGCGCGTGGGAAAAGTAGAAATATCTCTATAGAATTGCTTGTAAAAGAGGCAGAAAAGATAGCAGCCTGCGGCATTAAAGAGGTTGTGCTTACCGGAGTTAATACAGGTGATTTTGGTAAGACAACAGGAGAAAATTTTTTAGACCTTCTTAAAAAACTGAACGAGGTGGAGGGTATAGAACGGTTTAGGATCTCATCTATCGAGCCCAATCTACTTCATGAAAAGATTATTACCTGGATTGCATCCGGAACCAAGTTCCAAAATCATTTTCATATTCCGTTACAAAGCGGCTGCGATAAAATTCTTGCTGCAATGAGGAGAAGATACAATACCTCTATGTTTGAGCAAAAAATTGAGATGATAAGGCATATTATGGGTGATGTTTTCTTTGGGATTGATGTGATTGTCGGGTTCCCTGGTGAGAGCGAGGAGGATTTTATCCAGACCTATAATTTTATTAAAGATTCTGTCAGACCTGCCTTTATTCACCTATTTCCCTATTCGGTAAGGCCTAATACTCCGGCAGCGGCAATGCCGGATCAGGTTAAAGAGATAATAAAGACAAGACGTCTTGAGGCTCTTAATGAACTTTCTTCACAACTTCATGAGAGTTATTGCAATAGATTTGCCGGTACAAAGCAACTTGTCCTTTTTGAGTCTACGCAAAAGGGAGGAATGATGTTCGGTTATACTGGAAATTATATAAGAGTGGAGCGGCCGTTTGATAAAAAATCTATAGGTAAGATTGTTGAGGTTATACTCTGAGTAACATTATATTGTGTAAGTTTTGCTTAGATTATGTGACTATCTCTTTTGCGGAGTCTCTTTTTTAATTTTGGAGGCTTTTCTTGCGGCACGTTTTTTTGCCTTTTGTTGCTTTTCATACTCCTTCTGCTCCTTGGATTTCTTTTTAAATAAATCTTTAAAACTATTGAATTCCTGTTGATATACAATACCGGCACCGCTTCTCTGGCTATTGTCGAGATAGTTTGTGTACTGATCAGGGGCATGCGAGAAGAGATTCATTCTCAATCTTCCATTTTTGTCGAGTTTAATCTCAACATCTATATTACCTATAACATTGGTATTTGTTGAGGTAGAGTAGGGCGAATTGCCAATGTTTCCATTAATAACTACCCTATTATTAAATAGTTGTGTAGATACTGCAAAATCAAATATATTCTCTCCTTTTTTATTCTGCTGGTAATTTACTCCCAGATCGATTGGGATACCTAATTGTTGTAAAATATTATTAAGTTGTCCGCTAAGTATTTCAGAAACATTTGTAAAGAGGGATCCGTTGCCGCCTATTCCTCCTGCATCACTCTCCACAAAACCGCCGTATACAAGCAGTGCAGCAAATTGTTTTTGTATTTTTCCCTCTGTATTGAGTGCACTCTCTACCTTTAGCTTTGTTGTGGGGTCGAGATCCGGAATAGTAATATTGAATTTTAACTTTGGATTGGTCATGTTACCGGAGAGACCAAGTTCGCAATTTACATTTCTTCTTGTACTAACGGAACTTGTATCGCTAATCAGGGTGTTTATTGCAGTTTTTATTTTATAAATTGCTGTGAGATCGAGAGTTGTATTATCTATATCTCCGTTGAAATTAATCTTTCCTCCCTGTTTAATAGTGAAATCTCTGTTCAAAATTCCCCCGAGAACAAATTTATAGGTACCGTCGGTTACCACGTAATCGCCCATAATATTAAAAATCTGTTTAGACGGTTTTATGTTCATGGTAATATTTCCACTTCCGTTCACTTTAAGAATATCCCCAACCTCCTTGTTAATCTCAAGAAAGATGGTTGCATCGGGATTGATTTTGGCCGTAAAATCCACTGCAAGTTCAGACGATTTTTTAACTTTGCTCTTATTAAATAGAAGAGTATCAAACGGATCTATGATTACTTTCTCGGGTTTCTTAAGGAAAGTAAGAAGATCTGCCTGTCTGGAACTTCCGGAATTGCTAATAGGAATATGAATGTCTGTTTTATCCCCTGTAGAGATTTTTATACCCAAATTTATTTTAGATATCGGACCATTTATCTCTATAGAGCCAGACGCAAAGGCGTTTCCGTAAAAGGCCTGATCTTCATTATCTGAGGTACTAAGACATTGGAACTCATTGAAAGAGACTTTTGTATCCAATAATACATCTTTAAAGTAGTGATACTTAACCCCTCCATTCACCCTTCCGTGTGAACCGAATTGGTCGGCAATATCGAGATTCTTAAAAAATATACCGTTTTCTGTAACCGTGATTGGCCCATTAAGCACATAAGGTACGCCTGTGAAATTTACCATGAACCCGAAATTATTAAAATTACAATCTTCTCCCGTAAGCTTCAGCTTATCAGGTGTTCCGAATAGTCTGAGTCTTCCAGAGAGCGTGCCATTTGTTTTAGAGATTATATCGGAAAGGAGTGGCTCAAAATAAGCAATGGAAAAATCACTAAGAGAAGCAGTTACATCTACATATGTATCTTCCGGCCTGTAGAATCCCGTTATATTCATGATAGATTTTCCTTCGAGCCTCGAATTTACCAGAAGATTGAAATGTTTTTGCTGCTGATTCCAGCGGCTCAAAACTCTCATGGTTCCAACTAAGTTATTATATACACTTACAGAATCTCCAGTAATATTTATAAAGACATAAGGATTTTTCTTTAATGATGAAACCTTTGCATCTCCCGAAAAATGCCCTTTTATGTTGAACGGCTTGTCGAGCAGCATATTAAAGACTGATATATTGAAATTCTTTAAATTTACCGATATAGAATCTTTTATCCTTTTAGAGACTAACCCATCTATACTAAGACTTTGTGATTTGTTATAGAGTTTAAGATTGTTTATCCAGATTGTGCTGTCGGCAATCATAAAAGAGGAGGGTTGAAATTGCCATTTTTCTCCTGCTAAAGTAATGTCTGAGTAGTTAATTTTCAGAACTGTACTCCATTTACTATTGTCTTTCCCGTTTTTGTTGGTGCCGTCAATAATCTTGTTGAGCACTAACTGAGTATTTATATTTGCCTTGTTATTTCCGAGTGAATCGTTTTGGAAAAAGAATGAAGTATTAAAGACGTTGTTAATCCCTTTCACTGAGAAACTTGTACTATCTAATTTTATACCTGCAACCAATGTGGACTCTGAGAGTATCTCTAACTTTGTGGTAGAATCTCTGCTTTCACCCCGTATATCCACACTTTTCATATAATTTTTCCCGTATGCAATCCTTCCCGATTTGAGGCTCATTTTGATTTTGTCGGTATTGTTCATAATAACTCTCAACTTTGTCTCCGGATGAATATAGAGGCCCGGGGAGAAAAGTTCAAAAATATTTCTCGTATCGTGAGTCAAAAGAGTAACCCTATAATGCTCTCCCTCATTAATTATATCTGGTGTTTTACCTTCGTGCAAATAACGCTCTAAGTGGTTATAGGAGCAATTTGAGAGGAACTTATTTATAAATACGTCTGCAGGATTGGTTCCGAAATATGTAACATCGGCAAAATCGGAGTTCAAGGTTATTTTACAATTACCATCTTCCTGTTCAGCAATAACAGCAATGTCGCCAATATTACGCTCACCATTTTTGTTTTTAAAACTGATATCTCCGATTTTAGCACTTCCGTTAAGGTAATGTTCCTTATCTATAGTGAACTTTCCTGCCATCATAATTGTAAAATTGGAAATCGTATCATTTTTATAGAGATTCAATGCTGTAATATTTGCTTTAGGCACAGAGAGTGAGTTGAGATCATATTCCGTCTTTCCGTCTGACATTTTTCTATAACTGCCGCTTACAGATAAAATCAAATTTTTATCATTGCAAATAACAGATCCTATTATCTCATTTGGCGAGTATTTGCCTGTAATATAAATATTGGAATAATTATAGGAATTGAATGTAACCTGATTTATCTTGAAATTATCTATATTGACAATCATCCCGCCTGAGTTTCTTTTAGGAAAAGTCATGCTTAAATCTCCCTCTGCTGTTAAATTGCCTGTATTTTTAAGACTCAACAGAGAATTAAGATTCAACTGATTAGTTTTTACCTTTCCTGAAATTATAAAAGCTCTCTTTTTTGTGCTATTATTTAGGTTAATATTTGCTTTTGCATTACCTGCAGAGGAGGTTATATTGGCCAATATATTCAGATTGTTAAAGTACCCCGATATCTCACCATTTAAACTTATTTTAGTGAATGGTGAAATAGGTTCAAGAGCATTTTTCTTAGGAGAACCGCTAAATTGTGCAATAATATAGGAGAGATCATCGGGTGTAGTTACGCAATTATTAAGTACGCCCTTTATTACTGTATTGGAGGCATTAGGCAATCCTTTAATTCTAAATGCTATCTCCGTAAAGGTTTTACCCGACTCGCTGGTTACCGACAGCAACTTGGACTCCATATCGGAAATAGTTCCCTTGATCTTCCCATTAAGATAAAGTCCAAATCTGTTATCGCTCATTGAACTTGTTATCTTTCCCACGGTGGCGAAATTAAAATAGGTATTCTTAAAATCTGCGCTTAAAATAATCTCTCTTGTAAAATTGGAAAAATCCTTGGCACTTTTGTAGGCCATTCGATAGTAATTTGCATTGATAGTGGAGAAATTATCCTGTACGTGTAACTCCTTCAACTCAACCAACCCTTTACCCACTCTTAAATGACAATTCAACTGTTTTATCCCGTATCCGCTTTTATCAGTGGCTGTTATCTGTTTCACCTCTGTGTTCAATATACCATTTGCAAAGTTGATTCTCCTCGCATCGATATTAATGCCTCTTACATCGAGATCGGAAAAATTAATAATTCCCTCCTCTTCAGGGAGAGATCTAAAAGGATTGTTTAATCTGAATCTAAAATTTCTTAGTTTAAAACTACCGGCTGAAGTTTTAAAGTTCGACTCTTTTGTACTTGTCTCCTGTGATGTTTCATTAAGTTTGAATATTCTATCGAGATTTGTGGTACTGTCAGTTTCGCTCTGAAGATTGAACTCGCCGTCGCTAATATAGAGTTTATTTATCTTTAGCCTCTTTTTAAAGAGTTCTGATGCTGAAATAGAGATAGATATATTTTTTGCTTTAAGAAGAGTATCGGAGTGATTATACTCTTTTTTTAATTTTGCGAGCTCTTCACTTTTATTGTTGGAGACAATAGAGACCTCTTTAAAAATAACCTGATTGAAGAAGATTATATAAACTTTGCCTATACTGATCTCCCCATTGATTTGTTTTGAGAGTACGGCAATAGTTTTGTGAGTTATCCATGTCTGTATACATGGCATCTGCAGAGCCACATAACAGATCACTTGTATTGTTACAAGTGATAGAATAAGAATAGTCAATATTTTCTTAATTGTCTTAATGTTGCCGGCAGTTAAATAATTAGCAAATTTAATCAAAAACTAACTAAATTTGCACAAAATTTTTATATGAGTTATTTAATATTAGGAATTGAATCTTCTTGTGATGATACCTCTGCTGCGGTGTTGAGAGATGAATTTCTGCTCTCAAATGTAATGGCGAGTCAGGAAGTGCATAGAAAATACGGCGGAGTTATCCCTGAACTTGCTTCAAGGGCTCATCAGTTGAATATTGTACCGGTTGTTGATCAGGCTTTAAAGCAGGCAGGAGTAACAATGGAGCAGATAGACGCCATTGCGTTTACGCGTGGACCGGGCCTTTTGGGTTCGCTTTTGGTGGGGACCTCCTTTGCTAAAGGAGTTTCACTTGCTCTCGGCAAGCCTCTCGTTGAGGTGAATCATTTGCAAGGTCATATTTTATCTCATTTTATAAAACAGGAGGGAAAGGAGAACAGAGCTCCTGAATTTCCATTTCTTGCCCTTCTAACCTCCGGTGGTCACACTCAAATTGTAAAGGCTACGGATTATCTGAATTTTGAGATTTTGGGGCATACTATTGATGATGCTGTAGGGGAGGCTTTTGATAAATGCTCAAAGATGATGGGACTTGGCTATCCAGGTGGTCCTATTATAGATAAACTTGCCAAGGAGGGAGATGAGAAGAGATTCAGATTTGCTAAGCCACATATTGATGCGCTTAACTATAGTTTCAGCGGAATCAAAACCTCCTTACTCTATTTTTTACGCGATCAAATTAAGGAAGATCCTAATTTTATAGAAAATAACAAGGCCGATATCTGTGCCTCTTTTCAAAAGGATCTTATAGATATTCTTATGGATAAGCTAATTAAGGCTGTTAAGCAGACAGGGATAACACAGATTGCAATGGGCGGCGGTGTCTCTGCAAATTCCGGATTAAGGAATAGGGTTGCTCAGGAGGGTATCAATAGGGGTTGGACTACATATATCCCTGAATTTAAATTCACTACAGATAATGCTGCCATGATTGCTGTTACAGGGCTTTTCAAATATAGAAAGGGACTTGTTTCCTCTCTGAATATTGCGCCTGTATCGAGAGCGGCAGATATGCGATAGTTTTACATTTTAATATATCTACAATGAAAGAGGTTGAATTGCCTTTTGAACCGGGTCAGGTTCCTACGGAGAGCGAATTGATAAAAAAGGCTGCCTCACGTCTGAAGATCCCTGCAAAATTTATTACCGGAGCTGAGATCCTTCGGCGCTCCATTGATGCGCGAGGAGGCAGAATCATCTACAGATATCTTGTACGAATAGCGGTAGATGGGGAGACATTATTGCCAAGATATAAGACTCCTATCTATAAAAATGTTCATGAAGCCACTACATCAGCAATTGTTGTCGGTGCCGGTCCGGCCGGGTTGTTTGCTGCTTTAAAACTTATTGAGGGGGGCGTTAAGCCCATTATTATTGAACGTGGCTCCGATGTCCATAAGAGAAAAAAAGAGATCTCCGAACTATACAGAAGTGGTGTTGTCAATCCCGATTCCAACTACTGTTTTGGAGAGGGAGGGGCAGGAACTTTTTCCGACGGGAAACTTTATACAAGATCTACTAAGCGCGGTGATGTGGGAGCTGTGTTGTCGCAGTTTATCTATTTTGGGGCGAGCAGCAGTATAATGATAGATGCCCACCCTCACATTGGCTCAGATAAATTGCCCTCAATTATTGAGCGCATGAGAAATTGCATAATTGAACAGGGGGGAGAGTTCTATTTTAATACTGCTATGAGAACTTTCACAAGAGAGGGGGAGAATTGGAGGGTGCAGTGCGATGAGGTGAGTTTTATCTCCAAATATATTATTCTTGCCGCCGGTCACTCCTCAAAGGAGATATATGAACTCTTTTATAAAAATGGCTGGCCACTGGAGGCAAAGGGATTTGCTTTAGGGGTAAGAGTTGAGCATAAGCAGTCGTTTGTAAATAGTGTGCGTTATCATGGTCTGTACAGCTCTTATTTACCTGCCGCGGAATATTCTCAAGTCTGTCAGGTAGATGGGCGTGGAGTCTTCTCTTTTTGTATGTGTCCAGGAGGTATATTAGTACCATCGATGACTACAAATCAGGAGATTGTAACCAACGGTATGAGTAATTCGCATAGAAATTCCAAATGGGCGAATGCAGGAGTAGTTGTGCAGGTAGAACCCGATGATATAGAAGGTACGGATCCACTGAAGTTACTTAAATTTCAGGAATCGGTTGAGAGAAGGATGTTCGATTATGTAAAGAGTTTGTCGAGATCTCAAATAGATCTGATTAAGGCTCCTGCTCAAAATATGGAGGACTTTATTCAGGGTAAAATCTCCAAAATAATGCCGGAGACATCATATATGCCGGGAGTGGTCTCTGCTCCGCTACATGAATTGCTCCCCGGTTTTATAGTATCGGCTCTTAAAAAGGCCTTTATTGAATTTGATAAAAAAATGCGGGGCTATAGAACCCCGCAAGCTTTACTTCTTGGTGTAGAATCTCGCACCTCATCTCCGGTTAGAATTATTAGAGATCCTAAAACCTTGCAATGTCTCTCATTGCCCGGAATTTATCCATGTGGAGAGGGTGCCGGATACTCCGGAGGCATAATTTCCTCTGCTATAGATGGTATTAATGCTGCCGAAGAGATAATTAGAGAGACACAAGCTAATTAGTGACATCCGCAGTTACATGAGGAACAGTCTGAACTACAACTGTCTCCGCATGAATGAGCCTTCTCATTATATAGCCCGTTTGTAATCTCCTGTTCTGTTGCTTCACGAACCTCAACAACTTTACCTTTAAAATTTAATTCAGCTCCGGCAAGTGGGTGGTTAAAATTCATAACTACAACAGTCTCCTTAATTTCATCTATTTTACCATTAAGTCTGTTGCCCTCCGAATCCATCATAGGAAGTACTTTTCCTAATTCGAGAATTCCCTCCTCAATTTTTCCCTCAACCTCGAATGCACTTTTAGGAATCTCGACAATAGCATCTTTATTTATCTCGCCGTATGCCTCTTTAGCACTCAATTTAAAACTAAATTCGTCTCCTACCTTTTTGCCTAATACATTATCTTCGAATTTTGGCAGAAGATATCCGGAACCGAATATAAATTTTAGTGGCTTATCGTCTGTAACTGTCTCAATTGTCTCTCCCTCAACGACTAATGTATAAGAAAGTGAAACTACTTTGTTCTGATTAATTTCCATAACTTTATTTGTGTTTGTATAATGATATAATAATATATGCAAATGCTTTGCAAAAGTGGTGCAAATTTTTTAATCACGCAAATAATAGTTAATGTTTCCACAAAGGCCTACCGAACCTGTAGATTTTATATCCGATTACGGCGCAGATGATTGATATTATTGGTGAGAGAATGTTAAATATACAGTAAGGAGCATAGACAAGTGTCGGGATACCTAAAACACTCGACTGTACTACTCCGCATGTGTTCCATGGAATGAGGACTGAGGTTACCGTTGCCGAATCCTCTAGCGAGCGGCTTAATAGTTTCGATTCGTAACCACCCTCTTTATAGGCCTTTGAGAACATTTTACCTGGAATTATAATGGACATATATTGGTCAGAGAGAGTGAGATTGCAGAATATGCATGTTCCTATGGTGGAGCCGACAAGGCTTGCGGTTCCCTTAATCAACTTGGACATCTTTAGAGTTATTGACTCTATGTAACCCGATGCCTCCATCACTCCTCCAAAGGCTATTACGCACAGTATTAACCAAATTGTATTTAGCATGCCGCTCATACCTTTGCTGCATACAATACCATTCAACATTGTATTACCTGTCTCTATGTTTATAGGGGAGGAGAGAATTTTAATCGGCGTATAAAAATAAGATGAGATTGAGTCTCCGTAAGGGGAAATTTGAGCGATTATTTGCGGCTGAACTATCATTGCAAGTATTACTCCGATGATTGAAGAGATGAAAAGTGTGAGGAAAGGAGAGATCTTTTTGTAGATCATAAAGAGAGTAATACAGGGTATAATCAGTAGCCATGGTGAGATATTATAAGCACCGGCGATTTGAGTACATTGTTCCTCTACGTTCAGACTTGAGCTTACAGAGACCGAAACCCCAACTATTGCAAAGACTATCCCACTGATTATGAATGCGGGAATGTTTGTGACGAGCATGTATCTTACATGATCATAAAGTTTTGTTCCTGTAATGCTTGCAGCAAGATTTGTTGTATCTGACAAAGGTGATATCTTGTCTCCGAAATAGGCTCCGGAGAGAATAGCTCCGGCCATCCATCCTGAATGAAACCCGAGCACCTGGCCTATTCCGAGCATGGCGACTCCGATTGTTCCAACGGTTGTCCACGAGCTGCCTATTACAAGGGAGATAATCCCTGTAAATAGAAATACAACCAAAAGGAATAGGGAGGGATTAATGATTTTTAACCCGTAATATATCATTGCCGGAACTACGCCGCATTGTATCCATGATGCCGTGAGTGCTCCTATCATTAATAGAATAAAGATTGCATTACCGGTTTTACCAAGGTTATCTACTATTCCCTCCTCCAATTTTTCCCATGGTACTTTAAGGTAATATATTGCAATTAAGGCTCCTATTGTGGTAGCTGTCATAAGTGCCACTTGTGAGGGGCCGGAGGTTAATTCGTCTCCGAATAATTTTACTCCGGAGACAATAATTACTATAAGAATTATGACAGGAAATAATGAAAGAAGGAGTGATGGTTTTTTCATTTGGTCACTATTTTGAGAGTTAAAGAATGGTTAAGTTTTCAAATGCAAGTGAGGGAATTTGCCAGTTGGAACATCTGAGTGCGTCATTTCCGGGTATAATGAATCCATCCCATAGAGAGATAATATTTCCTGTAATATTCATCTCTCTTATAGGGTGTTGAAGAGTACCGTTTTTAAAGTAACGGCCCTCTATTCCAAAGGAGAAATCGCCTGTGACATCGTTACAATTGCCTCCGTTTATTCCTGTAATTAATATTCCCGTACCGATTTTATCAATCATGGAGAAAGAGTTAAGGTTTTTTATCTCATCAGAGAAGGAATTTGTGGAGATCGTAGGGGAGGAGGGACCATCTACCGTAATGGGCATATTTATTTTATTTGACACGTAAGTATTTATATAATAATCTGTTACTACTCCGCTATCAATTACATTAATAGGTTTTGTAGCAATTCCTTCACTATCGAAGTACCTCGACCCGCTCATTCCGTAAAGATGAGGATTATCTTCAATTGTAAGTTTATCTGTGAATACTTTTTTGTCCTTAAGGTCTTTAAGAAATGATTTCTGCTGCTGTATGGATAGTCCCTCTAAAGCATTGAGTATCGGCCCAACGACTCTCGAAGAACAGGTGTTGTCGAATATGACATTGTATCTACCCCCCTTTATCTTTTTCTCTCCCAATTTATTCTTTGCTCTCTGCAGTGCCAATGTTGCGCATCCTTTAGGGTTAAAATCTTTATAATTCATTGCGCTTTCGTACCAGTATGATTCCGGTTTCATACCATTCTCTCCCTCAATTGAACACTCCATGAGAATTGTATAGAAAGATTGTATAGATTCTCCCTCGAACCCTTGTGAGTCTACCATATACTGATATTCAACACTATCCTCGTATTTTGAGTTTGCGTAGATAAGTTTTTTATCTTTATCTGCTATTTCATTATAGCAATCAAATGCAATCTCTCTCCTCTTTGTGTCCGGCAGTTCAAATATGTAGGGGTCGAACTGTCCCAAATCTTTAGCGCTTCCCTTGTAGTAATAGTCGGGATTCGGTAGTGTTCTGCAACTATCTTGTGCAAGAAATTCGGTCATTTTTACTGAATCCTTTACAAATTGCTCAATAGAAGTTATATCGAGACGGTTAGTAGAGAAGAAGCCATATCTTCCTTTATGGAAAATATGTATATAGAGTGATCTGTCGTCTGCTCTCTGCAGCCGCTCAAGCTCTCTGTTAGCTACAGAATACATATTATTAGTAGAGATTTCCAGTTGTGCCCTCACGGCATTTGCACCAATCCTTCTCGCTATCTCAATTGCCTTTGAAGCGACCTCTTTCTCGTTATTATAATTGATCTTCATATTCAATAGTTTAAATATTACCTCCTACGGTAAGACTTTTTACAAGTACTGTCGGCATTCCGCATGATACAGGGCAATACTGTTCCTTACCACATACCCATTTTGAGTTATCTATCTTTAGATTATTGGCTACGGCAGTTATATCAGCCAGAGTCTGTGGCCCGTTTCCTATTATGTTAGTATCTTTTATTGGGAGTGTAAGTTTTCCGTTTTCTATCAAATAGCCGCTTTTTACATAGAAGGTGAAATCGCCTGCTCCAATGTTAACCTGTCCATTGGTAAAATTATCGCAGTAGATTCCTTTTTTTACCGATTTAATTAACGCCTCCTCATTGTTATTGCCCTTCTCCATATAAGTTAGCCGCATTCTTGGTATTGGAATATATCTGAACGATTCTCTTCGCCCGTTTCCTGTAGGTGCAACTCCGTAAAACCTGGCGCTTATACGGTCGTGCAGGTAGGAATTAAGTCTTCCCTCCCTTACCATATATGTTTTTTGTCCCGGTATCCCCTCATCATCAAAATTGACAGCTCCTCTGTTAAAATCCACTGTTCCGTCATCTATGATGTTGATCTCTTTGTTACAGATCTGCTTGCCCATTCTGTCGCTGAATATCGAGATACCTTTTCTATTGAAATCTGCTTCAAAAGCATGCCCCATTGCCTCGTGCAGAAGTATTCCTGAGGCTCCTGCTCCCATAATTACAGGCATGACACCTCCTTTAGGCTGTCTTGCTTTAAAAAGGAATGAGGTTCTGGAGATCATCTCAGACGAGACCTCTGCTACAAGAGTGCTATTCAACATTTCTACCCCTTTCCTAAAACTTCTGGAGCATCCTCCGCTCTCGCTTACTCCTTTCTCCTCCATAACACAGTTTGCCGATAATGTTGTCATCGGCCTTTCATCAACATAACTCTCTCCAAGTGAGTTTATAAAGAGTATTCTCGATACGGAATTTGCAATTAATGCTATAACTTTATTGACTCTCTTATCGGCCTGTTTTGTAATCTCATCCAATTCGTAAAGGAGGGCTATTTTCTTTTCTATGGAATTTTCTGCCTCTTTTGTTGAGATGGAGTAGTGTCTTTTTGTATCGAGTATCCCGACACTCCCCTCAGGTGATTTTATCGTTTCATTATCGGAGGCAATCATAGCCGCTGTTCTTGCAGCTCTCTCCATGGCGGACAATTCGGTTGTTTCAGAGTAGGCGTATCCTGTTCTTTCGCCCGACAGAACCCTGATACCCACCCCATAATCAATATGGTGACCTGCCGAACTGACTTTAGCATCGAGTAGTGTGATATTGTCTGATACAGAATCCTCGAAGTAAAGATCTGCGTAATCTCCTCCTCTTGAGAGGGCGATTGAAAGCAACTTCTGCAAATCTTGAGGTGTTACACCAAACAGACTAAGATACTCTTGATATTGTGTCATCTTACTTCTTCTTAATTAACATCATATTATCTACCATCTCTCCCTTATTTTTACATTCGTAAATATAGAGGAATTTACCCTTATTTTCCTGAACTATGCTGTCTACTTGTATCCAGCTGTTTAACTCATTATTCTCTGTCTCTGTTGCCTTACCTACCTTCCAAATATATAGATCATATTCTCCTTTGTTAACTCTTCTGCTTCTGTATTTTACCTTTGCTCCGGCAATTTTGGCTTTTATGAAACTTTTACCAAAGAAGAGATATTTATTATCATTAACTCTTATACTATTAGAATCCTCCATCTCTTCATTTAGAAATAGTCTCTCATTACTACTTACCTGAAAATAATCGCCTATTGCTCTTACATTGTTTGCAGCGAGTTCCTGTAAATTTTCGATAGTTACAGCGGTGCTATCGGGGGTGTAGTTGTAAAATGAGTAAGGGGTCTCAAATGTAATTGCGAGAGTACTATCTTTGTAATTATCCCAGAACCATCCCTCCAAATATTTGGAGTTCATGCTTGAGTAACAATAATTTTCCCTCCCGAAATAGTTATTCTTATCCGTTGTAAGGTTGCAAAGCTTCATTAGATTGGCAAAGAAACTCTCTGATGTGCTCTTTTTCGTATGTATCCAGTAGGTTACAAAGTCTGAGATTTGCGAATGCATATTTAAAAAGAGATCGAAAGGTCCGGCCTCTGTTGCCTTTCCGAGCAAAAAGGCTCTTATATTTTTAACCTCCGGGGCAGTTAATGAATCGGGCATGGCGTGATCTACCTCCAAATTTATCCCCTGTAAGTTGGAGCGGGAGAGGCCGTTGGCAACTCCGTCCGGGTTTGCAAAGGGTAAAATATAAAACTCTATTCTCTTTCTCAACGCCTTTGAATAATCTGTTGTATCTGTTATAATATCTATCATCTTTTCTAAGTGCCAGCTTGCCGGTGCCTCACTTGTATGTATTCTGCCGTGGATATAGACCTTTAGTTTCTCTTCCTCCTCAGAGTTTTTATTCTCCGAGACTGTAAGCATAGGCATCTCTCTTCCCTCTGTCGTTTTACCTATTGAACTGAGAGTCACGAAGGGCTTTTTGCTCCATTCATCTATTTTAAATTGCAGCCTTTCATTGGTATATGGAATAAAATAGGCGATGTAAACACTCTCTTGATCAAATTTCTTTATCACTCTTTTTGAGTCAGGCGCTTCTTCTTTACTGAATCTATGGAAATTAACATTATCGTAGCTATAAAAAGGCCTTTTTGCCTCAGAATTATATATATTGAGAATCAGAGGCTTCTCTTTTACTCCCGACATCTTAAAATAGTACCATCGTCCGCTCGGTTTAAGTAGAGTGTCTGCCGGGTTGAGAGGATCAAAGCGGGAGATAATATTCAAGCTCAAATAATTCATAAGACTGTCGGGGAGTGCTTGTTTATAAGCCATTGCTTCAAATCTTTTTCCCTCTATCAGTATTGTATCTCTCGAGATAACTATAACCGAATCTTTTATCATTTTACCCTTTACAAAATTTGAATCGAGGCAGGTAAATAATGTATCCGCCTGCGTTACAGCAACTGAATCAAGTGAACCTCCTTCAAAATTCCACTCAAATCTAATACCTCCGGCTTCGAAGACTTTCCTTTGCAATCTCTTTAAGTAAGAGGAGTCTACTATGCACTTAACCGTATCTGAACTCTCTATTATAGAGTAATCTGCAGAACCTGCATCGTAGTGGCCAGAATATTTTGTCTCTGCCGAGGCTAAAGCGGAAGCTGAAAGGAAGAGAGTCAAGAGTATAAATTTAATCATAGTTTATTCTTTTTCTTTTTTCTTTTTTTCTTTATTCTTTTTCTCCCCGATTTCGCGTTGAGTAGCGGCATAGGCGAAGAGTGCAAAATCTCCAATGCACGGATCACACGGGAATAGGCTCTTTAGATAGTCCGTTATCTCTTTTGCTGTTGTGAAGTCGGTAGATTTTCTCTTAGTTATTCCGAGCTTCAATGCGCTATTATGTACATGTGTATCGAGCGGTATTATAAGATCGGCGGGTGAGGTGTTTTTCCATAGGCCAAGATCTACAATATTATCATCTCTTGTCATCCATCTTCTGAACATGTGTATCTTTTTGTTGGCCATCTTTGGATTACTCTCCTGTCCGTAAATTAGAACTCTTATCTGGTCGGGAGGAAGAATTTCGACACTCTCATTATTACTGTAAAAATCCCTCATATTTTTACAGATGCCGGCAAATTCGCTCCACTTGATTGTTCTATGAAGACTCTTATCATCATCTCTGTATTTTCCCTTCATAACATATTGGAGAGGTTGCCACTTCATCTCATTAAATGCTCTGATACAATCTCTAATGATCATCTCTCTCCTTCCCCAGGCGAGATGTGCGGCAATAAGTCCAGCTATCTCAACATCTTTAAGTTGAGGCTTATATCCGGATACTATGCAACTTCCCGCTCCGCATACCTTTTCTGGAAAAGTTTCGGAAGAGGAGTCCTCTCCGGCTCTATTGCAGAAAGGGGTGTTGCGATTATTCATTAATAGAGCAAAATGTTTAGGAAATATAATAGGGTCTCCCAAAAAATAGCACTCTTTATTATACTCCTCAGCTAATGATGAGATAATTTGAGCCTTGTTAGTATTGGGCGCAGCTTCTATATCGGCTAAGGGAGAGCTCTTCTCTCTTAATTTTGTTTGTAATTTGGTTGACATATATAAATGTTCTCCTCTCAATTTGCAAAGTTAATAAAGTGAATTAAAGAATCTATCAATTTACTTGTGATAGGAGGAGAATTATCTCAATAAAAAAACCGTATGAGAAAACTCATACGGTTCTAACAATATTAAATAACTTAATATTAGATTGCTAATAATAAGTTGAAAATTATTTCTTTTTATATCTGCTGTAGAACTTATCAACTCTACCTGCGGTATCTACAAGTTTCATCTTACCTGTATAGAAAGGATGGGATGCACTTGAAATCTCAAGTTTAACAACCGGATAAGTTACGCCGTTTATCTCTATTGTCTCTTTTGTATTAGCACATGAACGAGTGATAAATACAGTCTCATTAGACATATCCTTGAAAGCTACAGGACGGTAGTTTTCGGGATGAATACCTTTTTTCATACTTCTAAATATTGATTTTGTTATTTATAAATCTTTTCTATTGCAGGTAACTTTTCAGTTACGGGCTGCAAAAGTAGTAATTATTTTCTTTAAAACAAAATTAATTTCTACTACCTGCTACTTTCGCAAGAAGCTGAAGTATCTCAATATAGAGCCATATTAAAGTTACCATAATTCCAAAAGCGCCGTACCATTCCATATATTTTGGTGCACCAGCAGCAGAGGCTTGTTCAATAAAGTTGAAATCCATCAGTAAACTGAATGCTGCAAATCCAACAATAATAATACTTATACCTATGCTTAGCGGACTGCTTCCGGTTAAAAGCGACATATTAACTCCGAATAAAGATAAGACCATCATACCGAGATAGTATATAGCTATTGTGATAAATCCTATCATCATTATTCTTGTGAATTTACCGTTTACCTGAATCATTCTTGATCTATACACAAATAGCATTACAAGTGTGCAGAGGAGCGTAATCCCCACTGCATTCATAACAATATTTGGAGCCGTTTTGGCGAATATATCGTTATACATTGCTGAAAGCCCTCCGATTGCAAGCCCTTCTGCAGCTGCGTAAATTGGAGAGAGGAACTGCGCCATTTTGGGTACAAAACTTATAATCATTGCAAGAATAAATCCAACAATCAATCCGCCCATCATCCATCCTTTAATAGAGAGAGGATTAGTAGCTTCAAAATATATTTTCCATGTATATGCTGCTCCTGCCATGGTCATTAGCAAAAGCAAAAATGTTTTTGTAATGGTTCCTCTTACTGTCATAGTACCATCCTGTGCACCTGCAACAGCCTGGTTTTTTAAAATCTTTTCACTGAATACCGGATTCATATTATTTTATTTAGTTAAAAATGAACTTATTTATTAATCAATTTATCTGTTTATCTGCCATCAGTTATTTTATTCTGAACAGCTGACTATCGGGGTACAAAACGGCCTTCTTAGCCTTTTTAATCCATTTCTGCTCCTCTACCTTTATATGTTCTTTAATATCGCTCCATAACCCCTCTCCCTTTACATAATCTATAAGATCCTTATCGCCGAGAAGTAATTCTATGGCAGTTTTTTCATTCCCCGCCTCATATTTTCCCTCTCTGAATTTAAATCCATCGCAATTATCGTGCAAAAATCGAATTATTCTAAGATTATGTGACAATGAGTGATATTGCATATTTGCGTTGAGCATGAGATGGAAGCCGAAACAGCATTCATTGGCATATTTATGAAATGCCGGGATAAATTTTAACCATCTGATATAGACGCCCGGATCATATATGGGATTCTCTTTATCGTTCCAATTTGAATAGTTGCTATAACTGTTATACCCTTGTAGCGGCTCCATAAAGGGCGCTCCAAATAGTTCAAAAGGCCTTGTTGTGCCTCTTCCCTCGCTTATATTTGTTCCCTCCCACAGGCATTGTCCTGAATAAAAATGGGCTGTGAACAACCCCGGAAAGTTTGGAGAAGGAGGAATACTCCATGGCATAAGTTCTTTATTGACAGGTGATGCCATATAAGAAATAATATGAAGTGGAAATTTGGCGTGCATCTCCTCATAGAGGAAATAGGCGAGCTCTCCAATTGTAAGTCCATGCCTGTGAGGCAATCCCTCAATACCTATAAATGAGCGGTATCCGGCTCGCAATAAGGTGCCTTCGACCTGTCTTCCTGCCGGATTTGCTCTGTCAACTATATATATGGCAAGATCTATATCGTTGTTTTTAAGAGTTCTAAATAGATTATTAATTGTGCTGATATAGGTATAATACCTGCATCCTACATCTTGAAGCTCTATTATTAAGGCATCAAGGTCTGTCAATTTGGCAGGGTCTATATTCAGAGAGTTCTCAGAAGTACCATAAAGCGAGACAAACTCAATATCTTTTGCTCCGCTTCTCTCTAATTTACCGCTCTTTGCCCTCTCTTCCCTCCGGAAAAGATTCTTATAGCAATCGGTACTATCTAATTTCTCCTGATCCTGCAACTCTCCAAATAGTCCGTGCTCCGGCATAAAGACTCTTTTTAAACCTCCCTTTTTGGCGTAATATTCAAAAAGGTATTCTCCAAATTCCGGGTGCCATGCAGTTTGATTGCATAGCACTCCTATATGTCCACCTTTTGTTAAGACAATATCCTCTTGTTGGTCAAGTGGTGTTGTTCTGAATGAAAACATAATCTCTCTCTCTTTAAGTATCCCGACAATAATCTACTCAGCCTCTTATAATTGTTTGTTGATATCATCGATAATCATCTTTGCAAGAGTGTCGGCCTGCTCAATTGTTGGTGCCTCTGAATAGACTCTGATAATAGGTTCCGTGTTTGATTTTCTAAGATGTACCCAACTGCGTCTTGAATCGAAATCAATTTTTACACCATCTATATCCGTAATTTTTTCATTGGAATATTTCTTTTTTACAAAGGTGAAAATTTTGTCAATCAAATTTTTGTCTGAAAGTTCAATTCTGTTCTTTGAGATATAATATGGAGGATATGTGGCTCTCAGTTCGGTTGCTTTCATCCTTTTTCTTGCCATATTACTCAAGAATAGAGCTATACCCATATAGGCGTCTCGGCCGTAATGGAGCTCCGGGAAGATAACTCCGCCGTTGCCCTCTCCGCCGATAACGGCGCCCACTTCTCGCATTTTTGTTGTTACATTAACTTCACCAACTGCAGCTGTATAATAGTTTAACCCTTTTGCCTCTGTAATATCTCTCAACGCTCTTGTTGAGGAGAGGTTAGAGACGGTAGGCCCCTTTTTGCTCTCAAGAACATAATCTGCCACAGAGACAAGAGTATACTCCTCTCCGAATGGTGAACCGTCTTCGCATATTAAGGCGAGTCTGTCTACATCCGGGTCTACTGAGATTCCCAAATCGGCATTCTCCTTAACTACGGTTTCTGAAAGAGTGGTCAGGTTTTGCGGAAGCGGTTCAGGATTGTGAGCAAAATTTCCCGTGGGCTCGCAATTCAGGCAGACACATTCTACTCCCAACTGTTCTAATAATTTGGGCATTGTAACTCCGCCTACAGAATTAATTGCATCTAAAACCACTTTAAAACCGGCACGATATATTGCTGTTTTATCTACAAGAGGATTTTGGAGTACTGCCTCTATATGCCTTTCTGTGAAATCTTTATATGATACAGTACCAATTTCATCAATTTCATAAAACTTAAAATCCTCTTTCTCTGCAACTTTCAATATTGCTTCTCCCTCCTCGGCATTTAAAAATTCGCCCTTTTCATTGAGCAACTTAAGGGCATTCCACTCTTTAGGATTATGTGAAGCGGTAAGAATTATTCCCCCGTCTGCATTTTCGAAGATAACACCCATTTCAGTAGTAGGAGTAGAGGCAAGTCCGGCATCAACCACATTTATCCCGCAAGCTACCAAAGTGCCGCTTACTATTGATTCAACCATCTTTCCGGAGAGGCGTGCATCTCTTCCTATTACTACTTTATATGATTCCCGACCCGGTCTTCTTCTTCTGAGTTCGGCTGCATAAGCAGCGGTAAATTTTACAATATCAATAGGGGTAAGTGAATTACCTGTTTCACCTCCGATAGTTCCCCTAATTCCTGAAATAGATTTGATTAGTGTCATAATTTATTCTTCTTAAAATACTCAAGCAAAGATACAATAAAGAAAATTTAAATGGAGCTTATAATGTAAAATCTTCCTAAATTCTTTACTACCTCATATACAAAGCACCCCGGAAGTAGCGATTAAACTTCCGAGGTGCAAAATACCTTTTCATCGTAGTTGTCATAATACTATAACACCCTTTGATGAAAATAGTTGTTATACTGCTGCCGGCAATGCAAGGAATGTTGCTGCAAAGGCGAGAATTGCATATAATTCAGGGAATACTGCAAGAATCATTGTTTTTCCAAAGACATCTTGTCCGTTACCCATCTCATTAATACCATTTGAGACAAGAGAGGCCTGTTTAAGAGCAGAATAGAATCCAACAAAACCTAATGAAAGTCCGGCTGCGAAGACTGCGAGAGCAGGTCCCCATGCAATAGTCTCCATTCCTTTTAGTCTGCCGAGCATAAGGAAAAAGCCGGCAAAACCATATAGTCCCTGAGTAGAGGGAAGAGCACATAAAATCATTGATTTACCGAATATGTCGGGGTTCTTCTTCAAGGCACCTATGGTGGCGTTTCCTCCCATTGTTACTCCAATGGAACTTCCTATACAAGATGCTGCGAGCATAATGGCAAGGCCAACGTATGCAAGAATGATCGGTGTTGATAATGTTTCCATAATGATTTGATTTTTAATTTATTTATTTCTTTATTATTTTTTAATTATTATTCTTTTTGTTCTTTAGATAACGGTCTGTATTCTCTTCCTCCGCCCTCAAATCCCACATTTTTGTAAAACTCTACGAATGTAAGACGCATTGGGTGAACAAATGCTCCGAGACATGACAGTAACAGCACGGCTGTATGGCCGAATAGTAACATTATTATAGTGAATACCCATCCTACATATGGTATTCCGCTCATTTGCATTGCTACAGAATTGACAACAAGACCGAGAATTCCGCCGGCCGTTCCAAGTCCGAACAGACGGATATAGGAGAGCATATCGCCGAAAACTCCCGTAATGTCATAAAGTGATACGACTCCCTTGCCAATTCTCGCAACGATATTTTTAGAATCGGAGGAGAAGAGTATTATGAGGACCAGACCTCCATAGGCAAATATATAGGTAAAGAATGCAGGATAGCTGAATTTAGCCTCCACTGCAGCGTAAGCTACTGAACACCATGTGATAAGCAATATCCAACCTATCTCACCAAGAGAATTTCCGAATCCTTTGTCCTTTATGGTAAAGATTACCTTTATGATTCTTGCAAAGATAATCTGAACCAGACCGAATATGATAGCAAACCAGAACATTTTGAGGTCTGAGAAGAACATACCCTTCATATTATCGGACATTGGAATTATCTCCTGAATCTTGCCTCCGAAGAAGGTCCCGTTCAGAGCAGGCATTATGATTGCACCTAATCCCAGCCATGCCACTAATTTCCCGTATGCACTATATTTTGGAACTTTCCATCCGACTACTATTCCTGCGGCAAGTAATACAGCTCCGTAGCCCATATCTCCGAGACAAAGGCCGAAAAACAACATATAGAAGGGAGCAAAATAGGGGGTGAGATCGTGTTCACCATATCTTGGCATCATATATAACTCTCCGATAGGCTCGTACAGTTTGCTGAAAAAATTGTTTTTCAGTTTTATAGGAGGATTATCCTCTGCTTTTGCCTCCTCTTTTATATAGTAGATACCCTCTTTTTCAACAACATCGATAATTTTATCATTCTCTTCTACAGGAGCGAATCCTTCAAATATTGCGATAGTATTTTCAGCCCCGCTTTCTCCGCTGTTTTTTGCAAGATACAGTTCCAGTTCGGTCTTTATTTTGTTACTCTCTGTTTTAAGCTCAGGAATAAACTTGGTTAAATAGAGAAGCTCCTTTTCATTTTTATCTCTTCGTGACTCCAATTCTTTTATCTCGGCCTCAATCTCAGTTGCCGTCCTCTCCGGGAATTTACTTTCTGTGAGAGGGAAAGAGAATAGTTCTCCTTTTGGTGAGAGTACGACAAAATAGAGATCATTTTTCTCATTGAGTTTGAAAAGCGGATATTCTTCCTCCCAACTCTTTGAAAATCTTTTCTTTGAACAAATATAAAAGTGTGGTACAAATCCTGTTTCGTCAATTTTGGAGAGATCGTTTATATTGAAATTACCCCATGGTTCTGCGAATGATAGTTCATTCTTTGCCTCATTAATGGAGAGTTTCAACTCCTCTCTTAGTGAGAGTCTTAAATCTACCTCCTTCAGTAAGGAGTTTTGCTCTATTTGAACAATAATTTTCGACTCTTTATCGGTAGATGATTCTTTTATTTGATTCAATGTGCCGATAACTTTGCCGAAATGAGCTATTTCTCCGAATTTATCGCGCGAGGTTTCATCTATAGCTCTGTTGCTACGCGTAATGTCAACTACACCCAGCCCCTGGAGCCTTTCAAGAAATGCACTTACCTCTGTATGAAATACAACAAAGGTATATTTTGTCATCTTCTTAATCATTGTTGTTGGCCTCCTCCTCCTGTGCGTGTCTTGTCTTTACAATTTTGGATGATGCCTTTGAAAGGTTCTCCTCATCCTCCATATATCTTTTTATTTTTCTTATTGCCTCTTGATATCCTGGAATCTGCACCTTCTCATAAAGATTCACCTTTTGAGTTGTCTTTTTTCTTGAAAAATCGAGTAGGCGCATCTTCTCTTTGTATATTTCCGATTCAATACCAATTTGAGCCAAATTTTGAAGTATAGTTACGCCGTCGCTGTACCAAAGAGGTTTCTTAAAGAGATCAAATTCCTTGACATCGTAAATAACCTCATCGAGCCCCGGTGTCTTTACTCCTGCAATCTTTTCTGTTTTAATGCGGACATCTTTAACGGAAATCAGACTTGGTTCAAACTCATTCCAAAGAGCTGCGAGATATTCATAAGATTTTAAAGAGGCATCAAGTTTATTCAAAAGATCCTCGCTTCTCTTTTTTGCACGCTTTACCTCAAGACGGAGCGCACTCTCTTTGTTTTTGAGAGTAGGCAACGCATTTGTCCTGACCTTGAGCTGCTTGTTAAGATCGTTCAGCGAAGTTTTATTGAACTGATATTTAATTGCCATCTTTTTCTATTGTTTGTCTGCTTTCCAGTATTTATCAATCAATGCTTGTTTAATACCCAATTCTTCCGGCTTGAAATATTTTGAAAAGAGACTCCAGGCAGTGTCAAGCATATCGTCAATCTTTATATTTACATCAATTGCAAGAAGTTTTGTTGAGTAGTCCTTTGCGTAGTCGAGACATCTGAGGTCGTAATCGCTAAGGTCAAATCCGTTTTCCAATTTTGTTTTTGCATTGGCCGCATCTGCATATAGTCTTACGCCTGTGTTCATAACCTGTCCGTGGTCCTCTCTTGTCTTACTGCCGATAACATGCTGTTTAAGTCGTGAAAGAGATCTAAAAGGGTCTATAATAACCTTTCCGGTATCGGAATCGGTTCGTAAGAATAACTGGCCTTCTGTAATATATCCTGTATTGTCGGGTATTGCGTGTGTAATATCGCCATCATTTAATGTTGTGACGGCAATAATTGTTATTGAGCCTCCGGCAGGTAATTGAACGGCCTTTTCGTAAATTTTTGCGAGATCTGAGTAGAGTGATCCCGGCATTGAGTCTTTAGAGGGAATTTGATCCATACGATTGCTCACAATAGAGAGCGCATCGGCGTATAGGGTCATATCGGTAAGCAATACAAGTACTTTCTCATTTTTATCTACAGCAAAATATTCTGCTGCCGTAAGAGCCATATCAGGAATAAGAAGTCTCTCTACAGGAGGCTGTTCAGTGGTGTTTACAAAACTAATGATTTTGTTCAGTGCCCCTGCGTTTTCGAACATCTGTTTGAAATAGAGATAATCGTCATTGGTAAGTCCCATTCCTCCGAGTATGATCTTATCCACATCGGCTCTTAATGCCACATTTGCCATTACCTGGTTGTATGGCTGATCCGGGTTGGCGAAGAATGGAATTTTTTGTCCCGATACCAATGTGTTGTTAAGGTCGATACCGGCTATTCCTGTTGGAATTAATTGAGACGGCATCATTCTCTTATAAGGGTTTACACTCGGTCCTCCAATATATCTTCTTTCTCCCTCAACAGCAGGGCCACCATCAATAGGGTTGCCGTATGCGTTAAAAAATCTTCCGGCCAGTTGTTCGCTTACGTTCAATGCGGGCGGTTCGCCGAAAAACATCACTTCCGAGTTGGTGGGGATACCCTCAGTCCCGGCAAAAACCTGCAGGGTGATTAGTTCTCCCTTTATTTTAACTACTTGAGCAAGACGTCCGTCAACGGTAGCAAGCTCATCGTTTGATACTCCTGTAGCTTTCAACGATACTGTCGCCTTGGTGATCGCCTCAAGTTGGGTGTATATTCTTTGAAATGCTTTAGTTGTCATGATTGATTGTTTTATTTAATTGCTCAAGATATTTGTTGAAATTTTCGCTCTTGAATTCTGAGTAGTTCATCTGGCGCATTATATTTATCAGATTCTTGTAATATGTGATACACTCCTCGAAGTTGTCAAACTCAACCTTTTCATCGCAAACTTCAAGTACCTTGTCGAGCATGAACTCTTGTCTCTCCATAGGAGTGGAGGAGTCAATTTTGTCAAAGGCATCCTGTTGAAGGATAATAAAGTCTATAAGTTCCGATTTCCAATATCTAAGATGATATTCCATAGGTACACCATCATCTCCCAGGATGTTGATCTGTTCATAGGCCTCCTTTCCTCTTAAAATGATATTTTTGGCCTTGTTAACCTTATCTACCCAACCATTATTAACTTTTGTGTCGAGGTACTCTATAATCTCTGGGTATTCCAGATATTTTGAATAGGAATCAATGGGATCCACTGCAGGATATCTCTTTTTGTCTGCTCTGTTCTGACTTAGGGCATAAAAGCATCTTGCCGCCTTCTTTGTAGATTCTGTTACAGGTTCCTTTAGGTTTCCTCCGGCAGGCGATACGGTTCCTATAAAGGTTACAGAGCCCGTTTTGCCGTTGTTCAAAGTTACTATTCCGGCTCTCGCATAGAAATTTGAGATGATTGCCGGAAGGTCTACGGGGAATGCATCGGCTCCAGGCAACTCTTCCATTCTGTTGCTCATCTCCCTTAAGGCCTGAGCCCATCTTGATGTAGAGTCGGCAAGCAGAAGCACCTTCAATCCCATCGCTCTATAGTATTCACCCAGTGTCATTGCGGTATAAACTGAGGCTTCACGTGCTGCAACAGGCATGTTGGAGGTGTTGCAGATGATAGTGGTTCTTTCCATCAATTTTCTTCCAGTTCTTGCATCAACAAGTTCCGGGAACTCTGTGAATATCTCCACAACCTCGTTTGCACGCTCTCCGCAGGCAGCCATAATTATTACATCTGCCTCTCCCTGTTTTGCAATTGCATGTTGAAGCACTGTCTTACCGCATCCGAAAGGGCCCGGAATAAATCCTGTACCACCCTCAGCAATAGGGTTCAAAGTATCTATACATCTTACTCCCGTCTCCATGATTTTGAAAGGTCTCGGTTTCTCCTTGTAACCTCCGATGGCCACCTTTACTGGCCATTTCTGAATCATGTTGACATTGATCTCTTTACCTTTGGAATCAGTGATGACGGCAATGGTATCGGTTACTTTATATTTACCTGCCTTTGCCATGCTCTTTATAGTATACGACTCCTTAAGGGTAAAAGGTACCATAATCTTATGAGGAAGCCAACCCTCTTCCACTTCTCCCAACCAATCGGCGGCAATGACTTTATCTCCCTCCTTTAAAAGAGGCTTAAAATTCCACTCCTTTTCCAGATCTATAGGGTTTGTATGTTCTCCTCTCTCCAGGAATACACCCTTCATAGTGGCGAGGTTATTTTGCAGACCGTCATAGTTGCTCGATAAAAGGCCCGGTCCCAAAGTTACCTCCAGCATGTGTCCCTCAAACTCTACCTGGCAATTCTCCTTAACTCCTCTTGTGCTTTCATAAACCTGGACAAATGCTTGTTTACCTGTGACTTTTATGACCTCGGCCATTAATTTGGTCTCTCCGAGAATAATATAACAGATCTCATTTTGTGCGACAGGCCCGTCAATCTCAACTGTGACAAGGTTGGCAATTATGCCTGTGACTTTTCCTTTGGTCTTCATATGTATATTATTTATTTTATTTCTTTACTGTCCAATCCTTTAAATGTACCTCTTACTTCATCAACAAATTTTCTGAAAAGTTCGGCACCTGTCTCTTTATCGAGCTTGCTCCATCTTTCAAGAATCTTTGCCTTTGCTATGAAGGCCAGAATAACATTTATATTAAAATAATCGAAAGTAATGAAGGAATTATATCTTTCCCATCTTAGTTTGTCTATTTCAAACTCTCTTTCAATTAAATTTTGAATATTCATTGCAGCGGTTAATTCTGCATTAAGAGTACTCTCCGTCTCCTCTCTCTCAGGTATCCCGATAGAATATTTCATCTTTGACTTGTCACCTGCAGCTACATGCTTAACCTTCTGCTCTCTGATTGTTATATCGAGAAGATAATAGTTTTTTATAAAACTGTTTTTATGTCGAAGGGCTCTTGCATAGAAAATCGGCTTCATATTTTCTTCATTCGACCCAAACTCAAGCCATTCAACAAGCCTTTTGTCTTTTGGTGAAAGAAGAGAATAGAGAGAATTGCGGACGGAACTATATGAAAAGTTTTTATTATCTTCATTAAGAATTATATCCGGCAATCCCGATATTATATAATGATAATTATTATCCATTATTTGCCGAATAATAATGTCTTGGTTTTAGGTCTTAAATACTCAGATAAGATCTTTTGGAAATCATCCCCTGCAAAACTTATTTTGTACCCACCGGCGGAAGGCCCAATTTTGAACCCGGATACAAGATCGTTGCTGAATTGTATCTCTATTCCTTTATTGCATATTGCAGCAATTTTATCCTTCATAAATTCTTCCAATTGAGCTTTAATAGAGGCGGGGAGGATAATATCAAGAGCAACCGGTTCTGAATTTGCCGGATTGAATGATTTGACAATCTCCAATATGATAGATTTTAAGAATTCAACATCATTAATAGAGGAGTTTACTCCATTTATTAGTGCTTCTGAAACAATGGCATTTTCAACCTCTTGTTTTATTTTGGATATTGTCTGTGAAGAGGCCATGATAATGTCGTTTTCTGTCTTATGCGTCAGTTCCTTTGCCTCTTTCTCCGCATTTGCAATAATCTCTTTTGCTTTAGCATTAGCCTCTTTAATTATTGAAGCAGCTTCTGTCTTGGCCTTGGATTTCATCTCTTCGGCATCTTGTCTGCCTTTGGAGAGTCCCTCATTGTATAGTTTATCAGTCAGTTCCTGCAATTTGTTCTGCATAATTTATCCTCCATTTAATGAATAGTCACACTCTTTATAATTGAATTAATCAAAATATAAATTTTGTATTAGATTTAAAACTTTAAAAATATTAAATCTCAATAACAAATGCAAAAAATATACCTCTCAATTTAGTTAATGCGTGAAAAGACAAAGATTCAGTACTTTTGGCCAATTGCCAAATTATATGAGATAACTGATATTATTTTATTTGAAACTCATTAACAATTAAGGGATAGGGATAAAAAAAGGATGGCCAAAACTGTATAGCCATCCTCTTTTAAAATTATAGAATTTGTTATGCAAGGAATCCGAGAAGGATACCGGCTGCTACTGCGCTACCAATAACACCTGCTACGTTTGGACCCATAGCATGCATAAGCAAATAGTTTTTATTGTCGTACTGTAATCCTACCAAGTTTGATACGCGGGCAGAATCCGGTACAGCCGAAACACCTGAATTACCTATAAGAGGATTGATCTTGTTACCCTCTTTCAGGAATAGATTAAAGAACTTCACAAAGAGAACACCGCCTGCTGTTGCAATGATAAATGACAATGCACCAAGAGCAAAGATTAATACAGATCTTGCCTGAAGGAATTTATCTGCCTGGGTAGAACAACCTACGGTAATACCAATAAGTATTGTTACAACGTCAATCAGCGGACCGCTTGCAGTTTGAGCAAGACGACGTGTAACACCGCTCTCTTTAATTAAGTTACCGAAGAAGAGCATACCCAACAACGGAATACCTGATGGTACAATAAATGCCGTAAGCAGGAATCCGATAATAGGGAATATCTTCTTCTCTGTCTGTGACACTGCACGAGGAGGTCTCATTCTTATAATTCTCTCCTTATGAGTAGTAAATAACTTCATTACAGGTGGCTGAATTACAGGAACCAACGCCATATAAGAGTAAGCAGATACGGCAATTGCACCCATAAGATCCGGAGCAAGTCTTGAAGAGAGGAAGATTGCTGTAGGACCATCTGCACCTCCGATTATACCGATTGCACCGGCATCAGATGGTGAGAATCCTATAGCTAATGCTATTGCATAGGCACCGAATATACCCAGCTGTGCGGCAGCACCAATCAGCATAAGTTTCGGATTGGAGATCAGTGCAGAAAAGTCTGTCATGGCACCGATACCCAAGAAGATCAATGGGGGATAATACCCCTTCTGTACCCCTTGATACAGAATATTCAATACAGAGCCCTCTTCATAAACACCCACACTTAAGCCCGGAAAGAGCGGAATATTACCAATAATAATTCCGAATCCGATTGGAACCAACAACATAGGTTCCCATTCCTTTTTAATTGCGAGGTATATGAATCCCAATCCAATAAGGATCATAATAATATGACCTATAGAGGCATTGGCAAAACCCGTATATTGAAAAAACTGGTTCAAATTTTCTCCAAGTAAGGAGAAAAGACCACCACTGTTTGCTTCTAAAATCATAATTATCCTATTATTGTAAGTAGAGCTCCCTCAAGAATAGAGTCTCCCTTATTAACTTTTATACTTACTATTTTACCATCTGTAGTAGCCTCGATGGCATTCTCCATCTTCATGGCCTCGAGGACAAATAATTTTTGTCCTTTCTTTACTACATCACCCTCTTTACAGCACACTTCCAAAATTACGCCTGGAAGCGGAGAAGTTATACTTTCGCCACCTGCAGGAACAGATGCGGCCGGTTTTGAAACTGCGGCTGTTGGTTTAGAAACTATTGAAACAGCCTTTACTGCAGGCTTTGCAATTATGGCCTTTTTTACTACAGGTTTATCGAACTCAACCTTAAACGGAGTCCCATTTACCTCAACTTCTGCAACAGAATCTTCTATATCGTTAATGGTTACTGCGTAGTCGTTACCATTAATTTTTAATTTATAATCTTTCATTACAATCTATTATTTTATTATTTTCTTCTATTTAAATGCGGAGTTTCTCTTAATGTGTAAATCTTTGAACTCCAAGGAGAATATGTTTTGGATTCTTTATGGATTGTCAGTATTGTATTCTCAAGGTCATGAGAATTTTCTCCCTCCATATATAAATGCAACGATAGAGCTATAGCAGCATATACCTCGGCACTATTTTTGACAGTTGTTTCATTGTCCGACAATACCTTACCTGTTGTTAATGCCTCCTTTGTACGACTCTTCTTAATTGCATTATTTCCGATTTGTTTAAAAATAACGTAAAGAAGTATGAGCGAAAGGAATACTACTGACATTGCAGTGATTGACATAATCACTCCGTAAGGGTCTGTCTTTTTAAGATTCTGTCCCTTTGTATCCATATCGAGCGTAACATTGTTGGTACTTGGTGTTACCTTAGTGAGAACATCCCATCCGTCGTTAGTGCCTTTTACTTTTGCCTCCTTAACGTTGATGTTGTATGAAAGTTTCATAAAATGGGTTGGCTCGTGTGTGCCTTCACCATCCATAACTCTACCATATGATTGATTCTCAGCGAGATTCTGCGGAATATCCACTCTATCTATAATAGTTCTGCCATCGCTGCTTATGAACAATACCTCTGTAGAATGATTTAGATTGAAATTTAGGTGAAAAGTACCACGTGTAGCCATACTATCTGCATAGAAAAGAACGTGTTGACGTGGTTTAACCTTAGTTAAAATGTCACCCTTCGGAATCGGATATTTTTTTAAATTAGTCGGGTCATCCGTGAGGAAACATCCTCCTACATCAACAGTTCCGTAAGAACTGTTGAACAGCTCAATCCAGCCGCTTCTATTGCCATAATCATCTACATATCCGTTTGTGTTCTTTACGAGAATCTCGTTAAGACGCATATCGGACATATTTTGAGCATTAATGGCAACAGGACACGCAAGGATTGCTGAAAATATAATTAGTTTTAAATATTTCATTTCTTTCCTTGATTAAATTAAAGAGGAAGGTTATCGTGTTTCTTTGCAGGATTTGTCAATTTCTTTGTTGACAATTGCTGAAGAGCGCGTATAACGCGGAAACGAGTATTACGTGGCTCTATTACATCATCGATATAGCCATAGCTTGCAGCCTTATAAGGGTTGCAGAACAAATCGTTATACTCTTTCTTCTTCTCCTCTGAGAGAGCAGCTTGTTTAGCAGGATCCTCAATAGAACTGATCTCTTTAGAATATAGAACCTCGACAGCTCCATCTGCACCCATTACTGCAATATTCGCAGATGGCCAAGCATAGTTGATATCTCCTCTAAGTTGCTTGCAACTCATAACGATATGAGAACCACCATATGATTTTCTTAATGTTACTGTAACTTTAGGAACAGTTGCCTCGCCATAAGCATAAAGCAATTTTGCACCGTGAAGAATAACTCCGCCGTACTCCTGTTGAGTTCCAGGAAGGAATCCAGGTACATCTACAAGTGTTACAAGAGGAATATTGAATGCATCGCAGAAACGTACGAAACGAGCTGCTTTGCGTGAAGAATTGCTATCGAGAACACCTGCCATAATTTTTGGTTGGTTGGCAACTATACCAACTGACTGTCCGTTGAAACGGGCGAAACCAACAATAATGTTCTTAGCATAATCTTGATGGATTTCGAGGAATTTGCCGTCGTCAATAATTGCGCCGATAACCTCATACATATCATACGGAGCATTTGGGCTATCAGGGATAATCTCGTTAAGAGCATCCTCCAAGCGTTCTGCAGGATCGTCGGTATGAAGGGCCGGAGTCTCCTCCAAGTTATTCTGAGGAATGAAACCTATCAGATCCTTAATAATCTGTATACCCTCTTCCTCTTTATCAACTGCAAAATGTGCTACACCACTCTTAGAAGCATGAACACTTGCACCACCTAATTGTTCCTGATCTACGTTCTCTCCAAGTACCTGTTTTACAACTTTTGGACCTGTAAGGAACATATAGCTTGAACCCTTTGTCATAATATTGAAGTCTGTAAGTGCCGGAGAATAAACTGCACCACCTGCACACGGACCGAAAATAGCTGAAATTTGCGGAACAACACCTGAAGCGAGGATATTTCTCTGGAAGATCTCTGCGTAACCTGCGAGAGCATTTACACCCTCCTGGATACGTGCTCCGCCTGAGTCGTTAAGGCCAATAATAGGAGCACCCATTATCATTGCCTTATCCATAACTTTACAAATCTTTAGAGCAAGTGTCTCTGAAAGAGAACCTCCGAATACTGTGAAATCCTGAGCAAACACATAAACAAGTCTGCCGTCTATTGTGCCGTAACCTGTTACCACGCCATCACCAAGGAATGTAGTTTTTTCCATTCCGAAGTTTGTACATCTGTGGGTTACAAACATGTCGAATTCCTCAAAACTACCCTCATCGAGAAGCAGTGCGATTCTTTCACGTGCTGTATATTTACCTTTCTGGTGTTGAGAATCTATTCTCTTTTGGCCACCACCCAAGCGCGCCTTCTCACGAAGAGCTATGAGCGCTTTTACCTGATCGAGTTGTTGACTCATTGCTAATTGTTTTATTTATTTAGTTTATTTTAATTTCGATGGATCCTCGCAAAGTTCAGTTAGAACGCCGATGGTTGATTTCGGATGAAGGAATCCGATATTCAATCCTTCAGCACCTTTTCTTGGAGCTTTGTCTATAAGTTGTACACCTTTTGAAGCAAGTTCGTTCAAAGCATTTTGTACACCGTTTGTTGCAAAAGCAATATGATGAACGCCTTCACCGCGTTTCTCAATAAATTTTGCTATTGTTCCTTCTGGATCCGTACTTTCGAGGAGTTCTAATTTGGTCTGACCTATTTTGAAAAATGCTGTTTTAACCTTCTGGTCTTTTACCTCTTCTATAGAGTAGCATTTGAGGCCCAATTTCTGTTCATAATAAGGAATAGCAGTCTCCAAAGACTTAACTGCTATGCCAATGTGTTCGATATGTGTTAGTTCCATGATTTAGTAGTTTAAATATATAAAAAATCAATAAAAATATCTTGCAAAAATAATAAATTTATAAATTTGTGCCATATTTTTTTACCTATTTAAAGCAAATAAATTTTAAATGTACAATATTAAAATCAAAAACTACTATCTGTTTATTATTTGGCGATTATTAATTGCCTATATTTTATATACATTGTGCAGAATAACCTTTATATTCTATAATTTTTCAATTCTTCAACCTCTCGATATATCACAATTTTTCAAGATTCTGAAGGGTGGTTTAATGTTCGACAATACAGCCATACTTTATACGAATATTTTATACCTCTTTCTTTCATTCATTCCACTTCATTTCGTAATGAATAACACATATCAGAAAATTCTCAAATGGTTATATGTCATTGTCAACTTTTTGGCTCTCTCCATCAATCTGGCAGATACTGTCTATTTCAGATTTACAATGAGACGTACAAGTATGACCTTTTTTAGTGAATTTACTGGTGATGTGCACTTTTTCAAAATATTTATCAATAGTATCGGTCTCTTTTGGTACATATTCCTTATCGGTATAGCATTCCTTCTGATTCTTCTCTATCTGTCGGGGTCTTATAAAAATTGCTCCTCATCCTGCTCATCGCGAGGCAAGGTTAATAGAAATAATCATCGTGGATATCGTTACTATTTGTGGCAGACCACTGCACTTCTCATAACAGCTCCGCTTTTCATTATAGGAGTCAGGGGAGGGGCGACTAGAACCATGCGTCCAATTACTCTGAGCAATGCAGGAGATTATGTTAATGTAGCCATACATACTCAGGCTGTTCTGAATACACCCTTCTCTTTGATAAGGACAATAGGAAAGGCGCGTTTTACTCAGCAGAATTATTATCCCGATTATGCTACAGCCAATCAGATTTACTCTCCTATAAAAAATGCAACCGGAACCTCTTTGGAAAACATCAATGATATTATACAGCTGGAACCGGGTGCGGAAATTGGTAAAAAAAGAAATATAGTAATTCTGATTCTTGAGAGTTTTGCTGCTGAAAATATGCACTTTATTAATAAGAACCTCGACAAAAATTATACTCCTTTTTTAGATTCCCTCAGTAAGGAGGGTCTATTATGCAGAGAGGCCTTTGCAAATGGCAGGAAATCTATTGATGCTGTTCCCTCAATTCTTGCCTCTGTGCCGAGTTTAATAACCTCTTTTGCTGTTACGCCCTATTCTACCGATAAGTTGGAAGGTCTGCCGAAAATACTCGCCGATGAGGGATATTACACCGCCTTTATGCATGGTGCGCCAAACAACTCTATGGGTATTAGAGCAGTATCGAGTTTGTGCGGAATAGATAATTATTTTGGAAAGGATCAGTTTGCGGATGATTCTAAATTTGATGGAGCATGGGGAATATGGGATGAATACTTTCTCCCTTTTGCTGCACAGACAATCTCTACCTTTAAGGAGCCCTTTATGGCTAATCTCTTTACATTATCTTCTCACCACCCCTTCAAGATACCTGAGCAATACAAAGACCTCCTGCCTAAAGGAGAAACTCCTCTGCAGTCGACTACCGCCTATACAGATATGTGCCTTCGTAATTTCTTTAAAATTGTGAGCAAGAAACCATGGTTTAAAAATACGATTTTTGTTATTACTCCGGATCATGCTACTTTGTTTGGAATTTACCCAAAATATAAGACTTCACTCGGAAGTACTGCGATACCAATTATCTTTTATGCTCCCGGTTATATTAAACCCGGAATTTATGATCAGCCGGCTCAGCAAATAGATATTATGCCTACATTGCTCGGCCTGCTCAACTATAATAAGCCCTATTTTGCGTTCGGAAGAGATCTTAACCGCGATACGATTCAACCATTTGTAATTAATTACGGAACCAATCAATTCCAGCTTGTAAGAGGCGATACACTGCTTGTTCGAGATAATAGCAAACTCGCCGGAGTTTATCTGTATAAAAGAGATTCCCTATTACAACATAACCTGATAGATGCTTCCAAAATTGATGATGCAACCATTATTATGCAATCGAATAGCATCTCCAATAAAGAGTTACTCGAAAAGCAGAATAACTACTTCAAGGCTGTGATACAGCAATATGTCAATCGCCTTATTGAAAACAAAATGACACCTGATAAGTAAAATCGGCTATTTATCTCCCCGTTATTGTAGTTGCAATATTGTACCCCGTTGCTGCGCCTTTATGTTATATTTCACAACATATTAATGATACTTTGTTCTTAACTATTAAAAAAAAAAGAGTTCGGTGTGTCGAACTCTTTTTGTATAATCTGATTCAGAATAATCTGAAGTATCTCTTTACTGAATAGAAATTAGTTTTCTGAGGTCTCCATAAGATGATAGACGTTCTGAACATCGTCATCAGCCTCTATCTTTTCCAGAAGTGTCTCAACATCTGCCTTCTCCTCAGGAGTTAACTTTTTGAGATCGGTAGTAGGGATTCTGGTGAACTGTCCCGATACAATTTCGTATCCATGATCCTCAATAAACTTTTGAATAGTACCGAAAGATTCAAAAGCTCCATAAATCATTATTGAATCATCTTCATCATCTTTAAAAACCTCATCTGCACCAAAATCTATAAGTTCCAACTCTAACTCCTCCATGTCGATAGGTTGCTCGGATTTAATTTTAAATACACATTTGCGCTCAAACATAAAATCCACACTACCGGATGTCCCGAGAGAGCCTCCGAATTTATTGAAATAACTTCTGACGTTTGCAACTGTACGAGTAGTATTATCTGTTGCAGTTTCAATCAGGATAGCTATACCGTGAGGGCCGTAACCTTCGTAAACGACCTCTTTATAATCTGCATGGTCCTTTTCAATGGCTCTTTTAATAGCCCTGTCGATATTATCTTTAGGCATATTCTCGCTTTTTGCATTTAGTATAAGAGAACGTAGACGAGGGTTAGAATCCGGATCTGTACCGCCAGCTTTAGCAGCAATTGTTATCTCTTTTCCTAATCTTGTAAATGTGCGGGCCATATTGCCCCAACGTTTAAATTTTCTCTCTTTTCTAAATTCAAAAGCTCTTCCCATAATCTCAAAATCTCTTTATGATTCCTCTTTTTTATTATTTATTAATTTGTAAACGTGAAATATATTTACCTATCTCATATCCCTCAGGTGATTGAGGATAATTATCCTGGATAGTATTATATGCCTTCAAAGCCGCCTCTTTATTACCAAGTTCCTCATACATAATACCTGCTTTCATCAAATAACCGGCAGTAAAGATATTGTCGGCATAATTTGCTGCTTTTTCATAATATTCAACGGCCTTTTTATTCTCTCCAAGTCCGGCATAAGCATCTCCCATACAGCAAATTGCTCTTGCTGATATTATTTTATCTTTTCCTGAATATTGTTTAAGATAATCCAGAGCCTCTTTATACTTGCCCAATTGCAATTCGCATACTCCTGCGTAGAAATAGACGGCTGAACCTGCATTATTGCCGTATTCTTTAATAATCTGCTTGAAACCGAGATTGTTGCCATCACCATTCAGGGCAACCTCAAAATTGTCGTTTCTGAAATTTTGTTCAGCGACAAAGGTCTGAGCAATAGCCTCTTTCTGCTTAGGTACCGCGATATATCTATGGTACAAGAAAAAGGCAGCCGCAATTATGATTACAGCCAACATTCCGTAGAATATTCTTTTTTTGTTTTTTTCTAAAAATTGCTCGGTTTTTGATAGAACTTCAACTACCTTCTCACCGGACTCATTTGTTTGTTTAGTATTTGACATATTAGTATGTTTTTTCTAATTTTTTATGCAGGTTGCAAAATTACAATATTTTATCTAACTGCAAAAAAAAAGAATCTAATTATCTCCATTTGTCTCATTTCTGACTGTAACCATTTCGTTAACATTTTATACAATTCTGTTTGGCACTTTCTGTTATAAAGTTCTGTTTGAACTCCATATTGCGCAGTGAGAGCTTTTATATTGCTCAATTCTATTAACTTTTGTTATTTATATAGTAGATTATTCTTTTGATTTTTGCATAAACAGGCGTAAAATAGCTATATTTTCCGTAAGTTTGTGACTAAGATTGATGATTATGTTTCTAAAAAAATTAAGGATAGTTAATTTTAAAAATATAGCGGATGCGGAATTGGATTTTTCTCCAAAAATTAACTGCATTCTCGGTAATAACGGAGAGGGAAAGACTAATCTGCTCGATGCCGTCTACTTTCTCTCCATGACTAAGAGCTTTTTTAATCTTTCCGACAACTATCTCCTCTATTTTGGCGAGAAAAGTTGTGGGGTAAATGGAGAATATATAATGCATGACGGATCAATTGAATCCGTCTCTTTGGGAATTAAACTAATGGAGCAAAATCAGGGTGGATATGGTAAAAGTGCAAAACGCAATGGTAAACCCTATTCACGTCTCTCCGATCACATTGGATTGATCCCGATAGTTATGGTCTCTCCTGCCGATACTGTTCTCGTAAATGGATCCGGGGAGGAGAGGCGTAGATTTATGAATTACGTGCTTTCGCAAACAGATAGGGAGTATCTCAGAAGGATACAGAGTTACAATCAGCTCCTTGCTCAAAGAAATAAGTTGTTGAAGATGCAGGAGATCTCCGATGATCTTCTTGATACTCTTTCGCAGCAGCTCTCTTCCCATGCTGCATATATTTACTCTAAAAGAGGTGAGCTATCGGCTCAGTTAAGCCTTTTCGCTGAGGATTATTATAACAAACTGAGCGGAGGTAGGGAGAGAATAGAGTTGAAATATCTCTCCGATTTAAGCCACAAGCCAATGTACGAACTGTTGCAAGAGGCAGTTCAAAGAGATAAAATATTACATTACACGAGTGTCGGGGTTCAAAGGGATGATATTGATTTTATGATTGATGGTTATCCTATTAAGAAAATCGGTTCACAGGGGCAACAAAAAAGTTTTCTCATTTCGTTAAAACTTGCTCAGTTTGCGCTAATAAGACACGATTCCGGAGAAATTCCACTTCTTCTTCTTGATGATGTTTTTGATAAACTCGATATGAAACGCGTAGAGTTTTTATTGGGGATTGTTTCGAGTTCTCTTTTTGGCCAGATCTTTATCACAGACAGCAATAAGGTTAGGATGGATAGAATTCTTGACTCTGTGGAGACCGATAGCCGTTCATTTATAGTTGAAGGAGGATCTTATAATGAAGCGTGAGGGGTCAAAATTGATTTCAGATTTACTTGCTGATTTTGTCAAGAGTGAAGGACTTGAGGAGGGATTGATGCGGGTAAAAATATTTAAGACATGGGATCTTGTTGTAGGAGAGAGTTATGCGAAAGCTACTGTTTCTAAATTTTACAGAAATGGTATTCTTTATTGTACTGTTTCTTCCTCTGCAGTCCGTTCTCAACTCTATTTCCAAAAGCGTTATTTTATTGATCAAATTAATAAGGCATTGAATGCTAAATACATAACAGAGATTGTTTTAAAATAGATTGTTAGCAAGAGGTTATGTAACAACTACTGGAACTGAGAAGAGAAGAGGGGAGGAGAAAATAAGAGATAAATTGTTAAATAGTTAAATAGTTAAATAGTTAAATAGTTAAATAGTCATGTTGAAGATAGTAGCAGATATAGATATTCCCTTTTTGAATGGGGTTTTTGAACCCTTTGCATCTGTAGAGTACTTTAAAGGGGATGATATTAAAGCGGAAAATATTAAAAAGGCGGATATTCTGATAATCAGGACCAGGACAAAATGCAATGAGTCGCTTTTGAAAGGTTCCTCCGTGAAGCTGATTGCTACTGCCACTATTGGGACTGATCATATTGATTCAGATTATTGCAGAGATAATAATATTGAGGTTGTTAATGCTCCTGGGTGTAATTCCGGGGGGGTACTTCAATATTTTTATACAGCTATTTTTAAATATGCCGCCACAAAGGGAGTACAATTTTCCTATAAACGAAAATCGGGGCATGAAGAGGCAAATCCTACAAAAATAGGCATTATCGGAGTGGGTAATGTAGGGGGCAAAATCGCTGCACTCGGAGAGTATCTAGGGTTTGAAATTCTGAGGAATGACCCACCTAAGGAGCGGGAGCAGACGCTCTCATTCAATAAGGGATTTCTCCGTCTCGATGAGTTCAAGACCTACTACTCGCTGGATTATCTTCTACGTAATTCCGATATTGTAACTATGCATGTTCCATTACAAGAGGAGACTATTGGGATGGCGTCAGAAGAGTTCTTTGCTAAAATGAAGCCAGGAGCCGTTTTTATGAATGCATCCCGTGGTGAGGTTGTGGATGAGGCTGCATTATTGAGATATCTCGACAGTTTTAGTGCAGTAATATGCGATGTGTGGAACCATGAACCTGCCATAAATAGAGAACTTTTGAAAAGGGCATTTATTGCGACACCTCATATTGCAGGTTATTCCTTTGAGGGCAAAGTTAACGGGACACAAATGTCTATACGCTCTGTTGCAAAATATGTGTGTGATAATGATCATCTCAAAGAGATACTGCTCTGCCAATCCGGTGGCGGCAGCAATAAACAGGATATTTTGTGTGAATTTGAAAAGTTAAAGGTTTATGAGGTGCCGGTAGCGGAAAAGAATAATAATATATTTGATTTTGATTCTCTTTCGGAGGAACAAGTTGCAGCCAAACTACTCTCTCTCTTTCCTTTAATGGAGACAAGTGAGAGTTTGAAAGCCTCTCCGGAGGAGTTTGAGAAGTTGAGAAACAATTATAATTACAGGAGGGAATTTTATGTTAAAGGAGTCTGAATTGTTACAATTAAAAAGGAGAGGTATAGCTCCTGCCGATTTTGAAAGAGAGATGGAAAATTTTAAAAAGGGTTTCCCGTTTTTGAAGATTGTTAATGCGGCAACACCTATTAAAGGTATCAAAGTTCTGGATAATAAAGAGATAACCCAGGCCTTTAAAAGTTTTGATTCTTTTAAGGGTGTAGTGTGTAAATTTGTTCCTGCCTCTGGAGCGGCTTCCAGAATGTTCAAAGATATTTTTGAGGGAGAAGAGAAATTACTAAACGGAGAGCCTCTTCCGCCTGACTCTCCAGCCTCAAAATTTCTGAATAATATTAAATTGTTCCCTTTCTTTAACTCTCTGAATCTTCTTAAAATGACCTTGTATGATAAGGCATTAGGATATGGTTCACTACCCAAGGGGCTTATTCTTTTTCATAGTTACCCCGATGGCGCCCGTACTGCTTTTGAAGAGCATCTTGTGGAGGGTGCATTATATGCTAAAAATAATAAGGGTATTGTAAATATGGTTGTTACGGTCTCCCCTGAGCACTTGCGTGATTTTCGTGCCTATTTCAACTCAGTTAAAGAGAAGTATCAAAAACGATTCAAATGCACCTATAAAGTTAACTTCACAACACAGTCTCCCTCTACGGATATTATTGCTGTCAATCTCTCTAATAATCCCTTTTATGATGATAAAGGCAACTTCCTTTTTAGACCAGGAGGACATGGCGCATTGCTGAAAAATTTAAATGAAATTAAGGCAGATATTATTATTATCAAGAATATCGATAATGTTACAAGAGAAAATCATATTGATGAGACAGTCAGGTGGAAAAAAATTTTGGCAGGAAGGGCTTTATCCTTAAAAATGGAACGCGATAGGCATATTGCTGCTCTTGAAAGTATTAAATTGGCTCATAGCAGTAATCTCTCCTCTGTTAAGACTAATTCCGATATATCTGCGCAAAAGGCAGTTGAATTGGCCGCAGCCTTTCTTGAGAGTGAATTTTGTATCTCAACAGATAATGTAGATAGAAAGAGCATTATTGAGGTACTTCTTAAAAAACTTAACAGACCTATACGTTTGTGCGGGATGGTTAAAAATGAGGGAGAACCGGGTGGCGGACCATTTATCATAAGAGATAATGATGGGTGTACTTCATTGCAGATTCTTGAACAGGCACAAATTAATTCTGCGGAGGCCGATTCAATGGCTGCTTTGCATAATTCGACGCACTTTAATCCCGTCGATCTTGTCTGTATTATAAAAGACAATAAGGGTAAAAGATATAATTTGATGGACTTTACTGATCCCTCTACCGGTTTGATATCGCATAAGAGTTGGCAAGGAAGAGAATTAAAGGCCCAGGAACTCCCGGGCTTATGGAATGGCGCAATGAGCAATTGGAACAGTCAATTTGTTGAGGTACCTATCTCTACATTTAATCCTGTGAAAACTGTACTTGATCTATTGAGACCGATGCATCGTTGATCTCTTCCTCCTGATTATTCATGGTCAAAAAATATTTTTGAGATTTAATAAGGTTACGTGCCTGAAGAATCATTGTCTTTGTCTCTGATAACATATCGAGATATAGAACAGTTCCTCTGTGAGGTGTTCGTACCGATTCGTCATTTATTCTTTGCAATTGTTTTTTAATGGCTTCGGCTATTGTATCAAACAATTTATCTCTCATTCCGAGAATCGTATCTAATTCTGAAAAGTCTCTTGATTTGAGCATATAATTGATTTTTTTGAAAATCTCCTCCACTCCATCGTTAATCTCCATCAGATCTATTATCTGTGCCTTTGAAAGCCCCTCATGGTTGTTTTCTATGTGATCGTAGGCCGGCTTTGCAATATGGTACATTGCCTTAGTTACCTCCGAGAGATAATCTTGAACCTGGACAAAAAAGTGACCGGTGTTAATGTTATATTTTTTAAGCTTTTCAAGAGTGACAAATATTCCGTATTTTCTTGTTCGCGCATCATCGAGCATCTCCTTAGACTCCTCCATCATCTCCTTTAATACTTTTCTATTTTCTTTGAAAACCGCTATCAATGTTCTATTATAAATTTTGTTTATTTTCTCCATTGTTCCTATTACCTCCTCTGTGCAATTATACATTACATCAGTAGAATTTTCTATCTCTATCTCCTTCTGTTTCTCCTCCGAAGACATTGTCTCGTTGTGCCTTGCCTTTATCAAATTATGGATAATCAATGCTGTGCAGAGCACTACGGTTCCAATTATTCCTACAGTACCCCCCCATATCATTATAGAAGTGGTTAGCAATGCAATTGTAAAGGCAGCAAAACCTGTAATAAACCAACCGGCAATTACTGTAAATACTCCGGTAATTCTATACACAGCGCTTTCTCTTCCCCATGCTCTATCTGCAAGAGAGGAGCCCATAGCCACCATGAATACAACATAAGTTGTTGATAAAGGGAGTTTTAAAGAAGTAGCAAGAGAGATAAGAATTGATGCGGCTGTTAGATTTACTGTGGCCCTTATATTATCGTACATTACGTTCCCTCTCTCTTCAGGGGGCAATTGTTCGAATCTCCTCTCTATCTTTTCTCTCAATGTTTTAGGTAATACCGTCTTGTAAAACTGATTAAGATTTAATGCTGCACGTACGAGCCCCCTTGATATTTTTGATGAGCCAAAATGTTCCTCACCCTCGTTCTGTGATGATAATGAGAGTTCCGTTTGAGTTACCTTCATTGCCTTTTTGCTAAAGAACAATGTGAGCACCATTACTATACCTGCTAAGAGAAGGATATATATGTTTGCGCTAACCGGTTGATTAAGTGCGCCCATTGTTATCTCTGTAGTACCTGCCTCAGAGGCAATTTTATAAGAATCGAATCCGGCAAGAGAGACCCCAATAAAATTAACCAAATCGTTTCCGGCAAAAGCAAGAGCGAGAGCAAATGTGCCCATTAGGATAGTTATTTTCAATATGTTCACCTTCAATTTTTGAAAAACAAAAAGTATAGTTGAACTTATTATCCAAATGGTCGATAGAGTAAGAAATGTGTGTGTGTGCATAAAATCAAAGAATCCAGTTGGAATGATTCCGGAACTTTTAAGTCCCTTAAATACTGTATAATAGATTATACCAGTAACTGAGATTCCGCACCATATTGCTCCCGCTTTGCTGAATGCTTTGGAATATCTGAATGAAAAGAGTAATCTCGAAATATACATAAACAACAGACCGAAAACAAAGGCAAGTACAACCGATAGCAGTATTGCAGATATTATTGCCATTGCTTTCCCGGAATTTATATAATTAGAAAGGTCTCCTGCGCTGATTGTTTCTATTGTGCTTATTTTATGTATTGTAATACCTACTGCCGCTCCGAGTAGCCCAAATACCATTGAGACTGTTGTTGAGGTGGGGAGGCCGAGCGTATTGAATATATCGAGCAGTATAATATCGCCGATTATCATTCCCAAAAATAGAACCATAATCTCATGGAATGAGAACTGTTCGGGATAAAAGACACCACTGCGGGCTATCTCCATCATACCCGATGAGGTTAATGTGCCTATCAAAACGCCGGCTGCCGCTATCGTAAGTATTATCTTTCTTTTTGTTATTTTAGAGCCGAATGCGGAGTTTAAGAAATTGACAGCATCATTGGAGACGCCTACTATTATATCAAATATTGCGAGAACTCCGAGAGTTATTACTATGAATGTGTAAAGTGGACTCATATAATTGTAATTATTTTTTGCAAAGGAATGGTTCAATTATTACAATTATGTTTCAACTTTATTAAAACTTTATTAAAGTTTATTTCAGGTAAGATATGAGATTTATACAATATTATCTCTCAATAGTTTGGCGTTTATTGCTTTGCAAGAGTAAAGGTAAATATTAGACCGCCTGAATCTTGGTTTGCAACAGAGATGGAACCGCTATGCAACATTACTGCATTTTTGACTATGGCAAGTCCCAAGCCAGTACCGCCTAACTTTCTCGAACGTCCTTTATCTACTCTGTAAAACCTTTCAAAAAGGTGCTGAAGATGTTCAGGTTCAACTCCGATACCATTATCGGAAAAGGTAAATAGATAGTTGTCGGGAGATTCTTTCACAAGGCATATTGTAATATCTCTACAGCCGGAATATGCTACGGCATTGTTGAGCATATTACGAAAAATTGAGCGTAGAAGCTGGTCATTACCATTAATAATCAACTCTTTTCCCTCCATATTTTCTATATGGAATCTTATAGGTAACAGCTCTTTATCTGAGCGAAATGATTCTATCTCTTCATTAATAAGATCCGAAAGAGAGAGCTCCTCTTTTGTGATAATCTGAGAGGCCTCATCCAATCTTGTAATAATTGAGATATCCTGTAGTAGAGAATTTAGTCGCAATGACTCTTTATAGGCCTTTTGGATAAACTCGTCTCTCTTCTCTATTGAGATATCGGGATGCCGCAGAATTGTCTCCAAGCAGAGACTTATCCCGCTTACAGGCGTTTTTAACTCGTGGTTAATATTATTAGTAAGTTGTTTCTTTATTCTCACCTTTTCTTCGCGTTCGTGCAGCGCTTTTTCATGTTCACGCTCTATGAACAGTGCATTATTTCTAAATCTTCTGAACATATAGATAAATGTAACACTTAGCAGTGCGGTCACTATCAGCATGAAAAAGAGAAAAGAATTGCCACTTCCTAATTTCTCAGAGAGAGAGAGTGAATAGGGTAGTGCGGACCTAATAATAATTTTTCCTCTTTTTGTTGCCGAATAAAAATACTCCTTTGCCGTACTTTCCGAATGTCTGCGGATTGTATAGCCCGATCCGAATCGCATTGCGTCTTGAATCTCTTTTCTGGAGCTGTGATTAACCATTCCTGCAACTGAGTTCTTTTCATACGAATCGTATAAGACAGTACCTGTTAGATTTATAATTGTAATTCTGATATCCGGATACTTGTTGCAGAGAATTTTATAGTATCCCGACACAGCAGTAATCTTCTCCGGTCGATTGTGAAATGGCAATATCGTTTCAAATACTCTATCGTTTACCCGTTGTAAATTTGAATTAAGAAGTTCTGCTTTATAGATCTTTTCTCTACTATATTGAAATATTGCAAAGGCTGCTACAGTAATCCAGATGAACAGTAGTACTCCTGCATAAAGCCCGGACGGAGGTAAATATTTATGCTCACTCCTGGAAACCGTACCCATAACCATGCCTTGTGATAATGTTCTTTCCATACTCCCCGATCTTTTTCCTGAGTCTTGTAATTGTTACATCCACTGTCCTTTCTGTAACTATTACATCGTTGTCCCAAACCTTGCCGAGAATCTCCTCTCTCGAGAAGATTTTACCTTTATTTTGAATAAGCATCCAAAGGATTTCAAATTCATTCCTTGTAAGTTGTATCTCCTCTCCTCTGATAATGCAACTTTTTCCTCCAATATTAATAAGTAGGTTGTCGTAAGAAATTTCACCGGCACTATTCATAATCTGCCTTTCTGCCCTTCTGAGTACAGATTTTACTCTCGCTAAAACAGTCCTTATTGTATATGGTTTAGTAATATAATCATCTGCTCCAATATTGAGCCCGGCAACTATATTATCTTCTGAATCCTTTGCGCTGCAAAAAATTATTGGAATATGCGCGGTTTTTGGATTCGATTTCAATAGCCTTGCCATTTGGAATCCGCTCATTGTACTCATCATAACGTCCAAAATAATTAATGAATAGTCGCTGAGCGGTAATTTCAGTGCCTCCTCTGCACTCAGAGCTGTATCAACGGCATAACCCTCAACCTCAAGATTGAATGAAAGTGCATCGCATAATGTCTGTTCGTCATCTACAACAAGAATCCGTTTCATACAATTAAAGAATTTTGAACATGCGTGGCAAAGGTAATAATCTGTTTGGAATATTATGCACTCATATTGTCAGCTCTTCTAAAACCTCGGTTTCTAATTCTTTAAATAATATGGAAAGTGTTTAATCTCATATGTACTCTTTGCGAAGTTATTTGTATCTTTGATTATAAACCTAAATATTAATGTAATGGCAAAAATAGTCACTCTCCCCGCCCGTTTAGATGCTAACAGCGTTTCTGATGTTGAGAATATTGTACTCCATGCTCTTACTGATAATAAATTTTTGATAGTGGATTTTACTCAATGTAGATATATCTCCAGTATAGGTATAAGATTGCTCCTTATGTCTAAGAAAGAGTTGATTAAAAAAGAGGGAGATATCTTTATTACCACTGTTCCAATTGATGTTAAAAAAATCTTAGATATGACGGGTATGACTCAGATTCTTAACCCATTTGATACGATACAAGGGGCTATGGATGAGATTAATGAGAGAGAGTGTATTTCCTCTAATATTGAGTGTGGAACGGGAATAGTTTATCATCCGCTGCATGCAGGCCCTTCTCGGTCTCTAAATAATAAGATATGCGGATGCGATAGAGTAGGTATAGCCTTCGGAGAAGGGACGTTTTATGATTGTGATAAATGTTCAATGTTGATGCACAGCCTATTGGATAATTTTACACCTGTAAAACAACTCTTCGTTGCTACAAAGCATTTTGCCGCCATCTCTCCCGATAACGATTTCAGATGTAGCGGCAATCCCGAAGAGCTAATACTGAGCATAAAGGAGTGTGTTGTTTATGATCAGCCGTCGGGGTACTGCGATATAGAGAAGAGGGCTATTAATAGTGTTACTTTGCAGGGTATTGTCTCATTATTGCAGACTAAAGTGAATATCAATAATATAGGTATGCTCGCTGTTGTATGCGATGAACAAAATTGCATCAAATTTATGGATATCGACAAGAGAGAGGGAATATGCATCTGTCTCGATACATTGGAATATAACAAGGGTAATTTTATCAATATGCTGGAGAATAATTTTAAACTTGTCAATATAAATGAGATCAGAGATATAACTAAAGAGGAGTGTGAGGATAATGGTGATAAATTTACTCTCTTTATTTTTCAAAATAGACCAGACATAGAGTGTGCAGAGGGCGAGGGGTTGAAGATTGAGATAATAAGGGGCGAACCATTATGTAAAGAGAGAGAATATCTGATATCTGAACTTTATTCGGACTCCTCTAAAATTGAGATAAAAGAGCTTACCGGAGGCTTCAGTGCACAGACGTATCAGGTTGATTCTTACGATAAAAACGGAAGGAAAATGCGCCAGACGGTTTTAAAGATTGCAGATGCTGATATTATTGGCAGAGAAGCTCAAAGATGTATAGAGTATGCTGAGCCTTATATCTTTAATAATAGTGCAAAAATTCTCGGTACATCGTTTATAGGTACTAAGGGAGGATTACGCTATAATTTTGTCGGAGTAGGTGGTGAGAGTTCAAAGTTGCAGTGGCTCACAAAGTACTATTTAGAGAGAGATTTTTATACTCTTTCTCCACTCTTCGATCGTATCTTTAAAAATATATTGTCTCCCTGGTACGGGCAGGGTAGGCGAGAGGTGCTTAAACCCTTTTCAGATCATAATCCGATGCTTACTTTCTTTGCTAATATTCCGCAGAATGCCAAAGAGTTGCTTAATATCTCCGCAGACGACGAGTATATAGATGATTATAAACATTTAATCAATCCATATTATCTACTGAAACATATTTATCCGCAACATATAGAGGATAAATGGGACTATATTGTTGGTATTTGTCATGGAGATCTTAATATGCAGAATATTCTTATAGATGAAAAGGAGAATATTTACCTGATAGATTTTTCAGAGACAAAACAGAGAAATATTGTCTCCGATTTTGCAAGACTGGAGGATATCTTTGTCTTTGAGTTCTCAGATTTGCAAAACGAAGAGGAATTATTGGATTTTATCTCAATTATCACTCCACTATATAGAGCTAAATCTTTAGATGAGGAGATATCGGTCAATTATAAGGGAATCACTATTAATTTAAATTCTGCCGCACAGGAGGAGTTTAGCCAAATGCCTCATTATTTGAAAAATGGATTGAGAGCTACGGTAAAGATGCGGGAATATGCATATTATTACAGTAAAGAGAAGAATATAGTTCCATACTATTTTGCCTTACTTGAGTGGTCGTTGCCTATTCTCTCATACAGTAGTATAAAGAGTATTTATACAAAACGGGCCTCAATGATTATTTCTTCTATGATTTTTGAAACTCTTAATGATATTATTAATTTTTATTAGTTTTCTAAGAAATTTTAAGGAGTTAGAGGTCGGATGAGCCATCGAAATAACATTTATTCGCCAAAATTGATTATTTTTGCAGGATTATAAAATGTTATTAAAAGATTCCAATTATGATTACCGACAGTGCCATTAGTTCCTTTGAGACTATTCATACGCCGTTTTATTACTACGATATAGAAATTCTCAAGAAAACATTAGTTCTTTATACATCGTTATTAAACAAATATGGATATTGGGCTCATTATGCTTTAAAGGCTAATGCAGATCCAAAATTACTCTCCATAATTAAAGATGCTGGGTTTGGTGCGGACTGTGTGAGCGGAAATGAAGTTGCCCTTGCTGTTAAAGCCGGTTTTCCTCCTGCCAAAATTGTGTATGCCGGGGTAGGAAAATCCGATAAAGAGATTAAAACAGCTTTAACGGCCGATATTTTTAGCTTTAACTGTGAGTCATTACCGGAGATAAGAGTTATTAATGATCTTGCGGCCGGAATGGGGAAGGTTGCTAAAATTGCCTTACGCATTAATCCTGATATTGATGCGCATACTCATAAGTATATTAGTACCGGTAGGAAAGAGGATAAATTTGGCATTAGCCCGTGGATGTTTTTGAGTGTAAAGAATCTTCTGGAAGAGTGTAAAAATGTAGAGCTGATTGGGTTACATTTTCATGTAGGTTCGCAGATAACCGATATGAATGTCTTTAATTTGCTCTGCAAAAAGGTAGATGAGATTCAGACATGGTTTATTGCCAATGGGATGAATATTACCAATATTAATTTAGGTGGGGGTCTTGGAGTAGATTACGAGAATCCTAACAGTAACCCGATAGCGGATTTTGAGAGGTATTTTGAGATTATTAATCGCAATTTAGTAGTAGGGCATAATCAAAGAGTCCATTTTGAACCCGGTAGAGCTTTGGTGGCTCAATGCGGGCATCTTATATCGAGGGTACTATATGTAAAAATGGGGCAGAAAAGAAAGTTCGTTATTTTGGATGCCGGTATGAACGATCTTATACGTCCTGCTCTGTATCAGGCTCATCATGCGATTGAGAATATCTCTTCTCAATCTAAGAGAATTTTGAGATATGACGTTGTTGGACCGGTTTGTGAGTCGAGCGATACTTTTGGGGTTGGAATTAAATTACCTGTTACAAAACGCGGAGATTTTATTGCTATTCATTCTGCAGGTGCTTATGGGCAGGTGATGGCAATGGGGTATAATCAGCGAGATATTGCAAAGGCTTACTATTCCGATGAGTTATGTAAGTAAATAGTAAAAGTAAAGATAATAATATATGTTTGAGAATCTGATAGATAAATTGGAGCATTCCTTTAAGTTACTTAAGGGAGAGGGAAAGATAACAGAGATTAATGTTGCCGAAACCCTTAAGGATGTTCGGAAAGCATTGCTTGATGCCGATGTTAGTTATAAGTTGGCAAAGAGTTTTTGCGATTCGGTTAAGGATAAGGCAATGGGCCAGGATGTGTTGAAGTCTGTGCGACCTGGTCAAATGATGGTTAAGATTGTTCATGACGAGCTTGCCGCTCTCATGGGGTCGGAAGCCGTAGAGATTAATGTTAAAGGGACTCCTGGAATTGTTCTTGTTGCCGGCCTTCAGGGTTCCGGTAAGACCACATTTTCAGGCAAACTTGCTCTTAATTGTAAAACCAAGCGCGGATTAAAGGTTATGCTTGTTGCAGGAGATGTTTATCGTCCTGCCGCTATAGAACAGTTAAAGGTGCTCGGAGAGCAAACAGGTGTTACTGTTTATTCAGAGGAGGGGAACCAAAATCCTGTTCAGATTGCCAAGAATGCTGTTGCTTTGGCAAAAAAAGAGGGCTATTCACTTGTAATTGTGGATACTGCCGGTCGACTTGCGGTTGATGAGCAGATGATGAACGAGATTGCCGCAATTAAAGAGGCTGTAAATCCTACGGAAACATTATTTGTTGTTGATTCCATGACGGGACAGGATGCTGTTGAGACTGCAAAGGCCTTTAACGACAGACTCAATTTTGATGGTGTTGTGCTTACAAAGTTGGATGGAGATACGAGAGGTGGTGCGGCGCTTTCCATTAAGGCCGTTGTCAATAAGCCAATTAAGTTTGTCAGTGCCGGTGAAAAGATGGACGCTTTGGATGTCTTTCATCCAAAACGTATTGCAGATAGAATCTTGGGGATGGGAGACGTTGTTTCGCTGGTAGAAAAGGCTCAGGAACAATTTGATGAGGAGGAGGCTAAACGTCTTCATAAGAAATTGGCTAAAGATCAGTTTACACTTACTGATTTTTATGACCAGATTCAGCAGGTGAAAAAGATGGGTAATATTAAGGACCTTGCCTCTATGATTCCGGGTATGGGTAAGGCATTGCGCGATGTAGATATAGATAATAACTCCTTTAAGGGAGTTGAGGCTATTATACTCTCGATGACCCCGGCCGAGAAAGAGCATCCGGAGATTATTAATGGCAGCAGACGCAAACGTATTGCCGAGGGAAGCGGGACCTCCATTGTAGAGGTTAATCGTTTGCTTAAGCAGTTCGATGATACAAGGCGCATAATGAAGAATTTTGCCGGCAGCAACGGTTCAAAGAATGCGATGCGTGCTATGGGCGCTATGAAAAGAATGCATAGATAGTTATAAATTAGATAAAAGAGAAGTTATAGATATGGCAACAATATTAGATGGAAAACAGACATCGGATAAAATCAAGATACAAATTGCGTCTAAGGTTAAAGAATATATAGATAAAGGAGAGCGTGCTCCACATCTTACAGCGATTTTAGTTGGTCATGATGGTGGTAGTGAAGCCTATGTGGGGAATAAGGAACGTTCCTGCAATGCAGTAGGTTTTACCTCTACTGTGCTTCGTTTCGAATCTGATATAACTGAGGAAAAGTTACTCTCTGTAGTAAAGGAGATTAATGAGGATCAAAATACCGACGGACTCATTGTCCAGTTACCTCTCCCCAAGCATATTAACGAAAACAAGATTATAGAGGCCATCTCCCCAAGTAAAGATGTAGATGGTTTTCACCCTGTAAATACCGGGAAGATGATGTTGGGACTTCCTACATTTCTTCCTGCAACTCCTTTTGGTATTCTTAGGCTATTGGAGGAGTATAAAATTGAGACAAAGGGTAAATATTGCGTTGTTTTAGGTCGTAGTAATATTGTAGGTAGACCTATTGCTAATCTTTTGATGCGCAAATCTTATCCAGGAGATTGTACTGTTACTGTTTGTCACAGTCGCACTAAAGAGATAGCAAAATTTACTCGTGAGGCCGATATTATCATTGCTGCATTGGGACAGCCGGAATTTCTCAAGGGAGATATGGTGAAAGAGGGTGCCGTAGTTATTGATGTTGGCACTACCCGCGTTAAGGATGAGACAAAGAAATCAGGATTCAGGTTATCTGGCGATGTTGAGTTTGCTTCAGTTGAGCCTAAATGTTCCTATATCTCCCCAGTTCCAGGCGGAGTGGGTCCCATGACAATAGTCTCATTAATGACAAATACTATGCTCTCCTACGAGCAGAGAGTTAAATAATCGATCCAAAAGGAGAGTATATCTCTATTAGAATCCGAAATCTTCTACTATCTTCTCATCTTGCTTGTCATCGCTTGGCTTTTTGGCCATACCTTGACGAGGCACGGAGACAATTTTAATTGCCTTTGGCGTTTGAGGGCAGATGTATTCGCATCCTCCGCAACCTATGCAGATCTCTTTATTGAGTTTAGGATGATAAAGAAAATCGGCTCCGGCTACCGGTACCATTGTAATTGCCTTTGTAGGACAATGTTCATCGCAGGCTCCGCAATCGGTCCCATCTGTAAATACTATGCAACGTTTAGGGAAATAGACTGCATATCCAATCTGAGTAAGTTTTTTCTGCTCTATTGTCAAAGGTTGTAAAGCACCATTAGGGCAAACCTGAGTACATTTATTACACTCGTATCCGCAAAATTTATGGTCGTATTTGATGGTTGGTAACATTATTCCATCTGATCCATATTCGAAAGTAGCCGGATGGATTATACCATTTGGACATGCTGCTACGCAAGCATAGCAAGCAGTGCAGTTCTGTTTCAGGTGATTGATGCTTATTGCACCCGGAGGTGTTATTCCAAGACGGCTTAGTGGGAGATTATCTGTTTTAGGTACTAATTTTTCTCCCAAAGCTTTGCGTGCTATAAGGGCAGTGCCGAGCGCACCAAATGCAATTAGAGTGTTGCGGCGTCCCGGATTCTGACACTGATTCTTCCCGTCTCTCTTTACTGCTGAGGTAGAAGTAGCAGTAGATTTTTCTGAGGAGCTGCTTGTAAACCAGAGTGGTTTGTACTTTATGCCCGATTGCGAACAGGCTCCTATACAATTAAAACAGACTACGCAACGGGATGAATCTATCTCCTTCTCTTTAACGTTTATACAGTTGCTTTTGCAATGCAGGGAACAGGCATTGCATTGAATACATTTGCTCTTGTTAATTACAGGTCTGAAGAGAGATTTACCCCCTATAAACCCGAGCAGTGTTCCAACCGGACAGATTGAATTGCAATATAATCTGCCTTTTAAGCCACTGAAGAGTATGAGTACAAGTAGAAAGAGTGAGGAGTAGAGGCATGCAAAGAGCGAAAATCTGAAATATTCTTGATACGGTATTGATGATGGGAAGATTCCAGCAAGGAGATTCGTAATAAATATCTCAAAATTTCCGATAATTTGTACAGATATCTTGCCGAACGCAGAATAGGGATCCAAAAGTGTAAGCGGCAGCGTAATACCCAGAGCAAACAATGCACCTGTGATAATTAAAATTATATATCTCAGTTTGTTATGTGGTTTTTTATAACCTTTATTTTTTAGATGTTTTTTCCCTTTGTGAAGGAGCTTGTATGAGTAATCGGAGAGTCTTATAATAATGTCTTGCAATATTCCGGTAGGGCAGAGGAAGGAGCAATAAACTCTTCCGAATATGAGTGTTAGCAGTAATAAAGCTACAAATGGTACTGCTGCTCCTGTAAAGAGAGCCAATAAAGAGGGAACAAATTGTGTCTTTAAGATACATTGTGTTCCGTAGTTAGTTGCAGAAAAATTTAAAAATGAGAGCAGAATAAGTATAAATACAGCCGCTGCTACTATTACTCGTATTATTTTAAGATATTTACTATTCATTTAATTTATTTTGGGTTATTAACATAACAAATTATGGAATTTATTGTTATGCATCTATATAGGGTCTTTTATTTAGGTATTATTTGAGGTAAATTATTAAGATTGATAAAATTTAGCTCAGACTCAAATTTTGATTCTCTTTATTTTAAGTTTATCAAGATCTGTAGTACCAAGATTTTGAGCTTCACCAAAAGCGATGTGCCCTACACGTGAAATATCCATCTCTTTGAATTGAGAGAAGAATTTGATTGCAGCTGTATCTACTGCTACAATATTAGGGGAGATAAAGAGTGCTTTTGCAAGCATAGTGTCATTCTCTGTTTTTCCCTTAGGGCCATTCTGTGTCATTATTCTGTACCCGTCTACAATGTTTAGGACAGGCCTTTTATTGAATGTGCAGATATCGGCAATGCATTGCTGTAGATTGTTTGAGTGAAAATACTCTCTATCCCAAACAATTCCCATATAATTTTTCATCGATACGGTCATTTTTGCCCCACCATGGTTTTTGAGAATCGGAACGTTTATCCATTTGTCGCAGCCAAGAATAGCCTCGTGAATTTTAGCTTTTTTTAATCTTACTCCCTGAGGGATATCGGTATCGCGATAATATTTCTCATCATTTGCAAAGGCCATTTTCCCACCTGCTTTTATGGTTTCATCCTCTATGCCGCTCCTTTTGTAGCACGATTTCCAGTCTGAATCGCATGTGTGGTCAAAGACTATTACCTCTGCCGCTCCTGCGGCTATACAGTCCCTTACAATTGCCCCTATAAGTTGAGGGTTGGTGTCTGCTGCAAATTCCGGTGATTTGTCCCATCCGATATTCGGTTTGATTACCACTTTGTCTCCTTTCTTAATGTATTTGCGCATGCCTCCCATCTCAGTGATGGCTCTTTTGTACATTGTTGAGGGAGTTCCGCCCATTACAGCTACAAGGTCGTTTTTTTCATCTTTAAACGTACCCTCTGCTGCATTGGCCTTTTCTCTCTTTATATTCATTGCTGCTGCAATTGACCCTAAAAGAGCTGTTTTTATAAAGTTCCTGCGTTCCATAATAGTTTATTGTTATTCACCGCGAAATTAGTTATTTTTTTCTTACTATTCTCTCTTTTATTCCTTATTATAGTAGATGTTCAGTTGAATTCCCTTCTGCTACTCTGCCTATATTAGATTAATTTGTATTATTTTTTAATTAGATATTTGAATCTATTTTTTAGTTGCTATTTTTGTATAAAATACTAAAGTTTAATTATTATTATTTACAAAAAATGATCAATAAATCAATTCTACTTCTATTTAATTGATAGATGATCTTTTATACATTTATTGTCTAATTTCAATTAATTGTAGCTCTATTTATTTAATATGTTATTCTATATAGTATTTTGCCTTTAAATTATTTATGTAGTGAGTTTTATCTATAAAATATGGAATTTTTATTATAGCGGATTCAAAGGAATGACCGTAGGTAAGACTCTGTGGGTGATTATTTTAATTAAGTTATTCGTTTTGTTTTTTATCTTGAAGCTGTTCTTTTTTAAAAGTGATTTGGCAGACTGCAAGACAGAGAGTGAAAAGAGTGAGAGAGTGATTGAAAATCTCATCTCTCCAATAAAATAAGTAAACTATTATTAATTAAACCTTTAAGTTATGATACTTGCTAGCTTGGTAGATGCGTCCAGAATGCAGTTTGCTTTGACTGCTATGTTTCACTGGATTTTTGTGCCTCTTACACTTGGTTTGGGGTTCATCGTTGCTTTCATGGAGACAAAGTATTATTGTTTTGCAAAACATGATGGTGCGGAGCTCTCGGCTGAAGCTCTCTTCTGGAGACGCATGGCCCGTTTCTGGAGTACAATTTTTGCCATTAATTTTGCTATCGGAGTTGCAACCGGTATTATCCTCGAATTTGAGTTCGGCACCAATTGGAGCAACTATTCGTGGTTTGTAGGGGATATTTTTGGCGCCCCTCTTGCTATTGAGGGTATTTTCGCATTCTTCATGGAGAGTACCTTTTTTGCCGTAATGTATTTCGGCTGGGATAAGGTTAGCAAAAAATTTCATCTTGCAGCTACTTGGTTAACTGCCATAGGAGCCAATGTCTCCGCAATATGGATTCTTACTGCAAATGCCTGGATGCAGCATCCCGTTGGTATGAGATTCAACCCGGAGACCGCTCGCAGTGAGATGGTTGATTTTTGGCAGATTGTTTTCTCTCCTGTTGCCATGAGTAAGTTGTCTCATACTGTTACAAGTGCCTTTATGTTGGCTTCTGTAGTGGTAATAGGTATCAGTTGCTGGTATTTACTTAAAAAGAGAGAGGGTGATTTTGCTAAAAAGAGTATTAAAGTGGCCGCAGTTTTCGGTCTTATCTCCTCAATTTTACTTGCCTCTTCCGGAGATAAATCTGCATATACTATTGCTAAGACTCAACCTATGAAGCTTGCTGCAATGGAGGGTCTCTACAGAGGAGGTAATGGTGCTCCTCTTTCGGCTATCGGGTTACTTGATTGTAGTAAGAAGTTTGATGATACAAAGGATCCGTTTCTTTTCAATATTAAGATTCCTAAGATGTTATCTCTTATGGCAAATAGAGAATCAGACTCCTTTGTGCCAGGTATTTATGATATTATAGAGGGTGGGTATAAATATAAGGATATTAACGGTAATGAGAAGACCGCGCTTTCATTTGAGGAGAGAGTTATTAACGGTAGGGTAGCTATAAAAGCGCTTGAGCTTTACAAGGTCTCCAAGGGGATGGGTGATACCGCAAAAACTGCCGCCGTGGGTAAGGTTCTCCAGGATAATTTTGAGAACTTCGGATACGGATATCTTAATAAACCTGAGCAAATAGTTCCTCATGTTGGGCTTTGTTACTATTCTTTTAGGATAATGGTTACGCTCGGAGGCTATTTTATTCTCTTCTTTATAATCTTCCTGCTCCTTCTCAGGGCAGATAAGCGTGGTGGTAAGCCATTTGAGCAGAGAAGGGTATGGCTATGGATTGCAATTATTAGTGTTCCTCTTGTCTATATCTGTTCTCAATGCGGGTGGATTGTTGCTGAAGTTGGGCGTCAGCCTTGGACAATTCAAAATCTGTTACCGGTTCAGGCTTCAGTCTCCGGAGTCTCCTCATCTAATGTCTATACAACTTTGATAATTTTCTTTGTTTTGTTTACCTCTCTTCTGATTGCGGAGCTTATGATAATGTTCTCGCAAATTAGAAAGGGTCCTGAACAATCTAATAAACTATAATTTAGAAATGATTACTGATATGGAAACATTACATATACTGCAATTATATTGGTGGGCACTCGTTTCTCTTTTGGGAGCGTTGCTTGTTTTTCTGCTTTTTGTGCAGGGTGGACAGACATTGTTGTTTGGTACGGCAAAAAATGAACTTCAAAAGAGGCTTTTGATCTCTCTATTCGGTCATAAATGGGAGATAACATTTACTACTCTTGTTACCTTCGGAGGGGCAGCTTTTGCCTCATTTCCTCTCTTCTATTCAACTAGTTTCGGAGGTGCTTATTGGTTATGGCTTTTAATACTCTTCCTTTTTGTTATTCAGGCTGTATCTTACGAATATAGAGATAAAAAGAGTAATTTGTTTGGTAAAGGTATATATGATCTCTTCCTCTTTTTAAATGGAGCTTTAGGTACAATTTTACTTGGTGTAGCGGTTGGTACTCTCTTCTCAGGCGGAGCCTATTATATGGATAAAATGAATATTACCTCTATAAGTAACCCGACGGTTTCATATTGGGCCAATGATTGGAGAGGGCTTGAGGCCATAGTCAATCCGTTTAATCTCCTTCTTGGTATTACTGTTTTATTTGCCGCAAGGACGCTCGGACTCATGTATGTTGCTGGTACTTATGGGACAATAGATGAAAAGGAGGTTCCACAAGAAAAGATGCTTAATGAAGGTTACAGACCATTGGCTGAGAGAGCTTATCAGCAACTAAAGATTACAGGGCCGGCATTTGTCGTACTTTTTGTTCTCTTTCTTGCTGCCCTTTTTCTCTCTACCGGGTATGAGTCTGATGCCGGAACAGGATTGATTTTGGCTGTAAAATATAAATATTTCCTCAATATGTTTACTCTGATATGGCCTTTGATCATTTTGCTTGCAGGGGTTGTACTCGTTCTTGTCGGAATTGTAATTTCTTTGTTTTTAAGCAAAAATGCCAAGTTAGTTAGAAAGGCTTTTTATATTACAGGTGCCGGAGTGGTTCTTGCAGTTTGGCCTATATTGATTTGTGCTGCATTTAATAATACCGCCTATTTCCCCTCTACGGTGTCGTTACAGGATTCCCTTACCCTCTCTAACAGTTCATCGAGCTTGTTTACCTTAACTGTAATGTCTTATGTTTCAATAGCCGTTCCTTTCGTATTATGGTATATAATTGTAGTATGGCGTAAAATGAGAGGGGTTAAAGGTTATTAGAAATTATGAATTACATTGTTACCACGATTAATCGTCTTAGAAAAAATTTACTTGTTAAGATAATTTTTGCTATTGTATTAGGTATTTTCTGCGCACGTTTTTTCCCTTTGCCTCTTACAAGGGTATTCGTTACGCTAAATATGTTATTCGGGAATTTTTTAGGATTTGCTATTCCGTTAATTATTCTCGGACTTGTTGCTCCTGCAATTGCCGAACTTGGAAATGGAGCAGGTAAATTATTAGGAATAACTGTTTTACTCGCATATTCATCTACTGTTATTGCCGGTTTTTTCTCCTATTTTACCTGTGATATTACCTATCCGTTGATATTGGATCGTTCAGCAGGTTTCAGCAGTATCAATAATATTTCGGCAAATTCTATAAATACCTATATGAATTTAGATATGCCGCCTGTAATGGGGGTAATGACAGCTCTGATTCTCGCTTTTGTACTCGGATTAGGGCTTGCCTCTGTTAAGGGTGACTATTTAAAAAATGTATTGAATGAGTTTAGAGAGGTAGTCAATAAAGTTATCTCCAAGGTTATAATACCTCTGCTTCCACTCTATATATTTGGTATTTTCTTAAAGATTTCGGCTGAAGGTCAGGTTAGTACTATTCTTGGTCTATTCTTTAAGGTTATAATAGTAATCTGTATAATGCATATTGTTTGGCTCATACTACTATTCTGTATTGCCGGAATTATCTCTAAGAAAAATCCCTTTACCTCTCTTTGCAGAATGCTTCCGGCCTATGCTACAGCTTTAGGTACTCAATCATCGGCTGCCACTATTCCGGTAACATTAAAACAGACAAAAATGAATGGTATAAATGCCGATATGGCGGATTTTGTGATTCCTCTTTGTGCTACCATTCATCTCTCCGGCAGTACCTTAAAAATTGTTGCCTGTGCCTTTGCTATTATGTGGATGAATGGATTGAGTTGCGGATTAGATCTCTTCTCGGGGTTTATTTTCATACTCGGGGTGACAATGGTGGCTGCCCCAGGTGTTCCGGGTGGGGCAATTATGGCAGCCTTGGGAATATTATCATCTATTCTCGGTTTTGATGAGACTCTTCAGGGACTTATGATTGCTCTCTATATTACGATGGATAGTTTCGGTACAGCCTGTAATGTTACCGGAGATGGGGCCATTGCAATGATTGTAGATAAATTATATAGGAGGAAGGCCTCTCAAAAAAGTTATTGAGGAAAATTTTAGTTGATTATGATTATTACATTGATTTCGGCAAATATAATTTGGGAGGAGAAGCAGGTCAATTTGGATAATTATTCCCGTTTGCTCAATAATTTGGAGTATAAATCCGATGTTATTCTCTTTCCGGAGATGTTTTCCACCGGCTTTACGATGAATACTCAACTTATTGAGACAATGGAGGGGGTCTCTGTAAATTGGTTACGAAAAGAGTCATGTAGGAGGGGAGCTGCTATTTATGCATCTGTTCCGGTAGAACAATATAATAGGGGTATTTTCGCTTATCCTACGGGGGAGTTTGTCTATTATGATAAACGGCATCTCTTCTCTATGGGGGATGAACATAGAGTATATAAGGCAGGAGATAAAAGAGTAACGGCAAAGTTCAGAGGAGTTACTTTCCTCCTTAATATTTGTTATGATATTAGATTTCCTGTTTGGAGCAGAAATATAGATAATGAATATGATGTGCTCTTGAATATTGCAAGTTTTCCCGGGTCACGTATTGAGGCTGCTCATATTCTCTCTCGTGCAAGGGCGGTTGAGAATCAGGCTTATTGTCTGTTTGTTAATCGGACCGGTAGCGATCTCAATGGAGATTATCCTGCAAGTTCATTAGCGGTAGATTATAAGGGTGCTCTTATTGGAGAGGAGATTGCTATTGAGGCTTCTGATAAGAGGTCGGGGTACCAGGTTATTAAGGTTGAGATAGATGTTGATAAATTGAGACTCTTCAGAGAAAAATTTCAGGCCTGGAGAGATGCAGATAAGTTTAATATATTAATTTAGAAATCATTAAGGTGTTATATTTAAGAAAATATAGGCTATATTTTGCCTATTTTATATCTATCGTCTCTCTCTTTGCTCTGCTCTTCTCCTCTTGCGGAGTGAATAGTAGAGAGGGAGTTTACGAGGTTGAATTGTACTCAACAAATGATGTGCATGCTCAGTTCTTTGACTCTCTTTATGTTGGCGGTAACAAGGCTACCTCTCTCTCCAAAATCTCGTTTTATATTAATAATAGAAGGGAGACTATAGGTGATTCTTCTGTTGCCTTATTAGATTTGGGGGATATGTTGCAAGGTGATGTGGCCGCCTGTTTTTTTAATCTGCCCGATACTGTTAAGATACGCAGTAATAATTCTATGCATTTTCTCAGCCGGGTAATGAATTATATGAAGTATGATGCCTCTGTTGCCGGGAATCATGATATTGAAGCCGGTCATACTATTTATGATAGAATCTTTAAAGAGCTCAAAATGCCCTATTTGGCGGCAAATGCAATTGATATAAAGAGCGGTAAGCCCTATTTCAATGAGTATGCAATTCTTCACAAAAATCATCTTAAGATAGCCGTTATAGGTATGATTACCCATAACATAGATATGTGGTTGGATAAGTCGTTATATTCAGGAATAAAGTTTGTGCCGCCTGTTAATATTACAGATTCTCTTGTAAAGGTGATTAGAGAGCGAGAAGAGCCGGATATTGTGGTCATTGCGCTTCATAGCGGAATTGGGAAGGCAAATAATAAGGAGAGCGGAGATATAGCCTCATATATTGCCACTCATGCTAAAGGAGTGGATTTAGTTCTTGCCTCTCATGATCATATTCCCTCTTGTAATAAATTCTTTAATGGTAAAGATAGTATATTATTGATTGATGGAGGGTGTAAGGCCGAATACCTCTCTAAAGTTAAGATTAAGGTCTGTTTTAAGGGAGGAAAGAGAGTAAGTAAAATAATCAGAGGCTCTCTTGTGCCCGCTACGAATATCCCATCGGACGATTCCTATAATAAATTTTTCCATAAGGATTTCCTCGATGTTAAAACTTTTGCTACTAAGAGGATATCCTATCTGGAGCACGATATTGCTATGGATGATGCCTATTTTGGTTTTTCTGAATATATTAATTTTATAAACCATGTTATGATGAAGAGTACCGGAGCCGATCTCTCTTTTGCTGCCCCTATTAATGCTTCGGACTATGTTAGGAGGGGTAATGTAGATTTTATTACTGTGATGACTCTGTACCCTTATGATAATCTTCTTTATACAATTGAAATGACAGGAGAGCAAATTCATAATTATCTTGAATATTCCTATTCAAAATGGATAAAAACCATCTCATCTGATAATATGGAGTTGCTTAATATAATCTATAATAAAGAGTTACATAAATATGTATTTAAATATCCTGCATTTAATTTTGATGCAGCAAAAGGGATTAAATATGAAGTGGATGTAACTAAACCTTTTGGCAATAAGGTGAGGATTATTTCTATGGAGAATGGCGAACCGTTTAGATTGAATAAGAGTTATAAAGTTGCTATCTCTTCCTACAGAGCGAATGGAGGTGGCGATTTACTCAAACAAGGAGCGGGTATTACCAAAAACATAGATAAAATTGTTATTGCTCGTTACGGTGGTATAAGAGAGTTTATCTATAGCTACTTTGAGCAAGGCAATAAATTTCCCTATAAAGTAGAGCCTAACTGGAAATTTATTCCAGAGAGTATTGTCTCTCCTATAATAGAAAGGGAGAAGGAAATGATGAACAGAGGTGCTTCTCACACCTATTAATTTGTATCAAATAGCTGTCGGAGTCCATTAAATTAAATGAACCTTGTCTCTGCTCTATTATTTTCTCCTTCAATACTCTGACCTGCTATTTTTGAGCTACAGGAATGGTTCTTCAGAGCTTAAAATAGAGCCTTTACCTTTTTAATTACCTCATCGGCAGGTGTATCGTTAGGGAAGATGAGATCTGGTTTTACCTGATTGTAGTTGTTTTCTCTCTTGAATCTTTTCTCCCCGCCTCCTGTGATATTGAGCATTATTATCTCTTCATGTGATACAACTCCTTTTTCCACTGCCTTTTGAAGACTATTTACTGCTACTCCAGCTGCTGAATAGATATCTATTCCCTCCAATTTTTCAAACATCGAACAGGCCTCAGTAAGCTCTTCGTTCGTAACTTTTTCAATCGTTCCATTGCTATTTTTTAGAGCGTCATATAGACCTCCAGGTAGTGAGTATGGCGGTTTTCTGTTAGAAAGTACCTTTGCTTTTATTAGAAGTGCATCTTTTCTGCCTCTCTCTTCGTCGAAAGGGAGCAGTATCCTGCTTTTTGCCATCCACGCATCGTACATTGGGGTGAAAGGGATATTTTGTGAAGGGATTAACTTTGTTATTTTTTTACCAAATCTGCCATCTTCTATAAGTCGTAGGTTAGCTTCGTGTGCTGCTATAGTTCCTGTGCCGCTTCCAATTGCTTGAAAATAGGAGTCAGGAATTTGTCCTATAAATGTTGTGGCGGAAAGCACCGTTGTGCTCATTCCATCTCTTCTGGCAATATTTTTTGCACCACCCTCTTCAACAAAATCGGGCGATTGACATAGTTTGTTTCCAAGTTGTATAGCATCAAAGTAATCAGAGCCGTGTGGAGCGCAGACTATTTTTACACAGTCGTTTAATTTCTCTTTAAACCACATTGCGTCCATATTCTCTTCCGGGATTGTTATTACAATCGGTATTTCATTTTCGGAACATACTCTTGCAAAGGCTCTCGCTGTGTTACCTGCTGATGAGACCACTAATATACGTTTATCGTTATCCGGGAATCTTGCGCATACAGAGAAGGCCTCTGTCTCTTTGAAAGAACAGGTTTTCATCTCTATTCCCCTTTCAGGCCAATATCCAGAGAAGGTAATATATAGATTTTTGAGATTAAGATGCTTTGCTAATCCTTCGCTTTTGTAGGTCAACGGGGCGTAGGAGCCTTTAAGGATTTTATGTATTGGCATCCAGTCTGCAAATTTGTATATTCCACGCGACTCTTCTCCAATTGTAATTTGTTTTCTTTCATATTCAGCTCTTATAAGTGAGGGAGCATTGTATTCCGGATCCGCCATAAGCCAGCCTGAATCGTTAAATATTCTGTCGGTCGCAATATTTCTAAGTGCGTAAGGAGTGGGAGTGATCTTCATATTCTATTGTTTTACTTTACTTTACTTTGTTGTTATAGGAGATTAAATAGTTTATCTTCTTTTATCTCTATATAATTATGTGCATTTATAATTGCAAGTTATTAATCAAATTGTCTGTTTATTATTTTAGAATGTTATCCGCTACTGTTTTGGCTATATCTTCTACAGGTACTGGAGAGTGTGGCGTGAAGGTTTTCATGCAGAGCGGACAAGCAGTAATTATTTTTTCTGGTTTCTCTTCAATTAGCGAGGCAACAGCTTTTTGTGTTATTTTAGTTCTGTCATCGTTGTTTAGCGTAAGACTGCCTAAACTACCGCCGCAACAAAGGCTCTCTTTACGTTCCTTCTCTACCTTTACTACTTCCCCAATTTCGGAGAGTATGTATCGAGGTTCTTCATATATGCCCATACCGCGTCCAAGATCGCAAGGATCGTGATAAGCAAATTTTTCATTATTTCTGTTAAGAGTTATCTTTCCTCTTTTAAGTAGAGATTTAATGTATTCTGTATGGTGTAATATGGTAATATTCTTTAATTTGTATTCTTCTTTAAATATTTTATAGCAAATAGGGCAGGAGAGTATAAGGGTCTCTGCTCCTGAGTTTTTAATCATTTTACTATTCTTTTCAATTATTTCTTGTGCCGCATTAGTTTTACCGGCGAGCATCAACGGCCTACCACAGCATACACCTCCCCCTTCATCTGCAAATTGATACTCCTCTCCGGCAGCATTAAATATGGTCTTCATTGAGCTTATTATTGCAGGAGTAAGATGCGTCATGCAACCTGCAAAATAGATAACCTTGCCCTTTTTTGCCGGAATATCCGCTTTAATAGGGTTGTAATTATATGGTAATTTGTTTGTAACGGTTTTACGTTGGGCAAGCCTTATCCCGCATGAATCTACCCCAACAGGACAGATAGCTACGCATTTCCCGCACATTAGACATTTGTTTGCTATTTCGTTAATTTTTCTGGTATTATGGCGTCTTAGAAATCTAATGAAGTACACCGACGAATATTTTAAATTCTTTTTCTGTACGTTCATTGGACAGGCATCTATGCAGAGTCCGCAACTTGAGCAGGAGTAGATTTCAGCCTCAGCAAACCCCTTTCTCGGTTTAGTTACCTTTAGTCCTGCATTTCTCAGTACTATTAAGAAGGCCTCTGTCGGGATGTGCATGTATCTGCTGAAAGGCATTGCTAAAAAGAAGAGTCCGAGCACGATTGAATATGCCCACCAGGTAGGCAATATATGCATATTATTACTAAGAAAGTTATTGAAGAGGAGATACATGGGTTTTGTTAGAAAACTTCCGCCTGATATTCCTGCTGTAAAACTTTCGGCAAGAAGTCTCAATGGGAAAATAGCCCATAGGCAGTAGAGGGCTACTCTGTCTGCAAGACTCGGTCTTGTTGTCCTTCTCATTCCAAGGGCAATTGAATGGATTCTTTTATACATTGCCAGACCTATTCCACTTAGTACTATTAGTAGAAAAAAGTCCATGAGGAAAAAGAAGAATGCTCCTCTTAGAGTGTGGTTCATCTCGGCCGTGAAATAGCGATAAAAGACCGGGTAGTATAGTATTCCATTCCTCTGAGGTACAAATAGGGCAACCTCTATGTGACCTATGACAATCAGCATGAACCATCCGAAAGCGATACTGGCGTGCATATATCCAAGAATTGCCTTTCTTTTGAAAATTTTTACGTGTATAAGACAGTCACAGATTATATCCCTTATATTTTTATAGATTATTTTTGGATTGAATAGTGATAGTAGAAGTCTCTTTCTATCTCTTCCTGGAATATGTATCAGTATTCTTATCATCCCTATAAATAGATAGGTTAATATAAATATTACTCCTATCATAAAGGGAAGTACAAAACTGTCATATCCACCTAAAATTCTCTCTCTCATTTTATTGCGCTATTACTGTAAATTTTGTTTATGGAAAGAATAAGATTACGGGTATTAATGCCTCTCGGACAAATCATAGTGCATTTCCCACAGAACATACAACTTTCAATTGCAGTTAATGCTTCTTTGTTTTTTCCGTTCTGCAGATTTATGATTGCCTGCCTCAAGCTGGTTTTTATAAATTTTCCGGCACTGCAACTTGCCGTGCATGAGCCGCATGCAATGCATTTCTTAACATCTGGTTCCATTGCCACAAGCTTATGGAAGAGTGTTGTATCAACTTTGTCGAGGTCTATTCTCGAGCTTGGAGTTAATGAATAACCAAAATCCATACTATTCGGCTGTTTTAATGTAATTATCTATTGCTATTGCTGCCGCTCTTGCTTCGTTGAATGTTTCAGGTAGTGTTTTTGGACCGGTGCATGCTCCGGCATAAAATACTCCTTTCAGTGAGGATTCTTGTTGTGCGTAGAGAGAGTCTTTAACTCCAAAGAAGCCATCGTTGTCTATATCGAGTTGAATCATTTTTGCAGTAGCTGCTCCTGCGGCACAATTTTTCATCCCCGACATAAGCACAAGCAGATCCAATGTTACCTGTATCGGTTTTCCGGAAAGTGTGTCTTCTGCCTTTACAATAAGGCGTTTATCTATTCCCTCTGCAACTTCCGATACTCTTCCTCTTATAAAGCGTACACTGCAATCTTTCTGGGCTTTAAGATAGAGATCTTCATAGTGTCGGCCGAACATTCTCAGATCCATATAGAAACAATAGAGGTCGGTGTCGGGGTATTTCTCCTTTATTTCACAAGCCTGTTTTACTGCTGTGGCACAACAGACTTTTGAGCAGTGCATATTACCAACTTTTTCATCTCTTGAACCTACGCAATGAACAAATCCTATTGATTTTGGAGAGTCAACTATGCGTTTATCTTTACCTGTTTTGAAAAATTTTTCGAGATCGGCATTGGTGATTACATGGTCATAAATTCCATAACCATACTCCTCCTTCTTTTCTGCAGGAAATACATCAAAGCCTGAGGCAAATAGAACTGCTTTTGCAAGTACTGTAATACCATTAGAAAGGATTACGTTATACTCTTTATCCAGAAGATTTATGGAGTTTACCTCCGTGGAGAGGAAATATTTTGTCCCATTATCTTTTCGTATTAGTTTGTCTAATATTTCATTGGCTTTAATGCCCAAAGGAAATAATCTGTCCCATTGAGCCAAGTGACCGCCTAATGTCTCCTTTTTTTCTACGAGAATTACGTTATAACCCATTTGAGTCAGTTGGTTGGAGGCTTCCAAACCGGCAGGTCCTCCACCTATTACTATAACATTTTTATTCATACTATGTTATGGTTTATTATTTTATAAACATTTACACGTAGGAAGTTCGGGTATTCCTATCTCTTTGCCACCTACTCCTAAAAATTTACTTTGCGAATCGTACGGTATCCCAATTTTATCCAATAAAGGGTCAATATTAACTTGATGTGTTTGAAGCCCAAGATCCCACGGATTGTATCCTAATACAAGTCCTGCTACCTCTTCATATGTTAATACAGGTATTCCGTGACCATTATCGCTGTAGGTCTTACCTTCGGTCTCTGATATTACGTACTGCCATCTATCCATAAAATAGGCGCAACCCGGACAATTTGTGATAATCATATCGGGGTTATATGGTTGCATGGATTCAAATTTTTTGTGGGTATTGGAGAGAGAGTATCCTCTGTTGCTCTTGATAAGGTACTGTCTGAATCCAAATCCGCAGCAATGTCTTCTTTCAGGGTAATCTACAATTTCTCCTCCCCATGCCTCAATCATTCCGGTAAGGACATAGGGATATTCCGCTCCTCCGAATCCTTTAGAGGGAAACATCTTAGCATAGTGACATCCAATATGTTCTACAACTCTCAAAGGTTTGCCTGTTTTATGATTGATCAGTTTGAATTTTGCCTGAACGGCAATTTGATTCCTGAATTTATATATGATATCGCAGGCGTGCGCAAGATATTTTGGTTTAACAAATTCCAGTTTACAGGCATCCCAAAGATTTTGCTTGATCTTTGCCTCAAGTTCAGGAAATTCATGCCATGTCTCCAATGTTTCTGTATAGATTCCGAATGAGGTGATACAGGAGCAGACGTAGTTTTCATAACCATTTTTTTGCATTAAGGCAAATTGCCTTGCTATAATTGTCATGATGGTCTCCTGTGGAATGGTATCTGAGTGGTATGCAATACCTCCACATGTTGTATGATGTTCGTTCTCAAAGAAATCTTTTTGCAGTTTACTTCTTGTGATATCCAAAAATACCTGTTCGGATGCGGGAAAAAACATCTGCCTTATGCAGCTTCTTACATAATAGTAGTGGTCGTCCGGAATCTCTTTTTGGTATTCTGACCAGATCTTTTTCTTTCCTTCGTATATCATATTCATTTATTGTTAAGGTGGTCCATGTGGGTTTCGGTAAAGACCTTCATAAAATATTCCTCCTCCGTAAGACCCTCTTTCCTTGCTATATCCATAGAAATTTGATCTATTAATTCATATCTTTTTGTAGCGCCTGTTATGTCGAATATTCTTTTTAATTCATCTCTATCCTCCTGTGGTACTCTTCTGAGTGCTCCGGGGCCAGGTTTATCGAGATTTGCTCCGAGTCTTTGAAAGACATCGTCGAGATGTGCCTCCTCCCATTTCCAAACCTTGCCTGATTCTGGATGCATGGAGTATTTGAAAGTTCTTGGATATACGCAATAACCGTAGTTTAATATATTGCTATGTAATACTTTACATAATGCATATTGTTGGCGTCCCTTTTCTGATTCGGCAAAATAACCCATATCCATTGAGAGACCTCTTAATGCCATAACAATTAGGCCGGGGGCGTTTTTTCTTGGGCATCTTGTTACGCAAGACATACATTCGCCACAATACCATATTGTCTCGCTTTTAAGTAATTTTTCAATTTCCGAATCCTCTTTGGATTGGACTATATCTACAATTTGACGAGGGTCGTATTTATAAAATTCTGCTGCCGGGCATATTGCAGTGCAAGTTCCACAATTAATGCAGGCTTTCAGTCCCTCTTTGACTCTATAGTCTTGAGCTAATCTATCGTATAATTTACCCATAATTATTTCTCCTTCTCCTTTCCGCTAATTTGAGCAAGTTCGCTGTTTTTAGCCTGAGCGAGCTTGAGTAAGGTTATATCTGTATTCATGTTTTCAGCCATTTTAGAAAGTACTCTGATAAATTTATACATATCCTCTCTTGGAATATCTTTAATAATAAGATTCACAGCCTTCATGGCAAGTGAAGTTACCTCTTCCTTTATCTTTAATGCATATGGTGTTATTTCAATTAAGTTTTGGCGTCTATCCCGCGTATCTGCTACTCTTCTAACAAGCTTCTTTTTTTCGAGGCCATCAATCAATTTCACTACAGAATTCTTATCCTTCAAAATTGTATCTGCAATCTTTTGCTGAGATATTACTCCTTCATCCCAGAGAGTATCCATTACAAGAAATTGCTCCGGAGAGAGATCGTAACCTTGTTCTAAAAATATTGTAGTAATGTATTGTTTAAATCTATTATGGACAAGATTTAGAAATACTCCCACCTGTTTGTTAAGAATCATTATGTTATAGTTATTTATCTTATATTCAATAAATTAGTGCTAATTGAATAGTTTTGTAACATTTTAGTTATAATTCTAAAAATTGCCGTTAGTTTAGATAAACTGATTTAACAAAAATGTTTTACTATCCTATAATCAACTACTTACTAAAGTTATGCTTAAAATCCAGCTACAATGTACAATAAAATGGTAATACATAGTAACGCATTAGATAGTATAACCATTTACTATTATGCAAATGTATGTATTATTTTCTATTAATAGATAATGAATTGAGAAATTTGCGTGTTTCTGTCATAAAATAGTACTTATAATACAATTTTGCAGAATTACGCAGATAGGAGAGAGAAAACTTACTATAGCTGGCAGTGAATACTATTTATATTCATCCCATGACTTAATCTGAATTTCATCTAAAGGCAGTGTACAGAATGCGATTATAAATGCTGCAGCAAGTCTTGCATTAGTAATTAGCGGTATATTAAAATCAACGGCGGCACGTCTTACTTTATAGCCGTTTTCCAATTCAACCTGGGTAAGGTTTTTAGGTATATTGACAACCATATCTATCTCCTTTTTCCTCAGTAAGTTTACCGCCTGCGGTTCATTTGCCTCTTCGCTTGGCCAATAAACTCTTATTGCAGGTAGATTGTTTTCAGATAAATATCTGTAGGTACCGTCGGTTGCGTAAATATTGTAACCTTTATCTCTCAACAATTTGCAAGCTCCAAGAAGTTCGGCCTTCTGTTTTGCATTACCGGAAGAGATAAGAATATTCTTTTTAGGAATCTGATACCCTACGGAAAGCATAGATTTTAATATCGCTTCATTGGTATCGTCGCCAAGACAGCCGACTTCTCCTGTCGAGGCCATATCTACTCCGAGAACAGGATCGGCCTTCTGCAGTCGAGAGAAGGAGAATTGCGATGCCTTAATTCCTACATAATCCAGATCAAAGGCACTCTTGTTCGGAGTCTCTACCTTTTCTCCTATCATAACCTTGGTGGCGAGTTCTATCATGTTTATTTTTAGAACTTTTGAAACAAATGGAAAACTTCTTGAGGCTCTAAGATTACATTCAATAACTTTAATGTCGTTCTCTTTTGCAAGAAATTGAATATTGAATGGACCGGAGATCTGCAATTCATCTGCTATTTTACGGGCAATTTTTTTGATTCTTCTTGCCGTTTCAACATATAACTTTTGTGGAGGAAATTGTATTGTGGCATCGCCTGAATGCACTCCGGCAAATTCTATATGTTCGGAAATAGCATATGCAATTACCTCTCCTTTATTGGCTACAGCATCGAATTCTATCTCTTTTGCATTTTGAATGAATTCACTTACTACAACAGGATGTTTTTTTGAGATATTAGCTGCGAGCTTAAGAAACTGTTCAAGCTCATTATTGTTAGAACAAACATTCATAGCTGCTCCTGAGAGGACATAGGATGGCCTGACAAGTACCGGGAATCCGACATTATCTACAAATTTGTAAATATCTGCCATTGTCGTAAGCTCTTTCCATCTTGGTTGATCGATTGATAATTTGTCTACAATGGAGGAGAATTTATGCCGGTCCTCTGCGCTGTCGATAGAACCGGCGCTTGTTCCCATAAGATTTACCCCGGCACTATTGAGTCTCATTGCAAGGTTGTTTGGGATCTGACCACCGACTGATACGACCATTCCATATGGATTCTCAAGTTCAAAGATATCCATTACTCTTTCAAAGGTAAGTTCATCGAAATAGAGTCTGTCGCACATATCGTAATCTGTAGAGACAGTTTCGGGGTTGTAGTTGATCATAACGCCTCTCCATCCACATTTCTTTATAGTGTTTAAGGCGTTTACACTACACCAGTCGAATTCTACCGAGCTGCCTATCCTGTATGCTCCAGAACCGAGTACGATTATTGATTTATGGTCACCTTTGTAGTTGACGTCGTTAGCTGTACCATTGTAGGTAAGATAGAGATAGTTGGTTTGTGCAGGAAATTCAGCTGCAAGAGTATCGATTTGCTTTACTACCGGGGTTATCCCCAACGATTTTCTATATTCTCTGATTAAATTTACCGCCTTTTCTGTCTCATATTTCTCTTTAAAAAGTAATCTACCTATTTGGAAATCGGAAAAGCCACTGCTTTTAGCCTTTCTAAGCAGATCTGCATTGAGTTCCTTTTGTTCATTCAAAATAGAGATCTCTTTTCCCGTTGAGTAGATATTGTAAAGTTTATCGAGAAACCAATTATCGATTTTTGTTAGTTCATGAACCTGTTTTACTGTGTAGCCTGCATCAAACGCCTTTGCTATTACAAATATTCTATTGTCTGTAGGTTCTCTAAGCGATTTATCTATATCCTCTACAACTATCTCTTTGTTAGCTATGAATCCATGTGCTCCCTGACCAATCATTCTGAGCCCCTTTTGGATGGCCTCTTCAAACGTTCGTCCTATGGCCATTACTTCGCCAACACTTTTCATACTACTACCAATCTCACGGCTTACACCATGAAATTTAGCAAGATCCCATCTCGGGATTTTACATACTATATAGTCGAGAGCCGGTTCAAAAAAGGCCGGAGTGGTTTTAGTTACAGAGTTTTTAAGGTCGAACAGACCATATCCGAGTCCCAATTTTGCTGCTACAAAGGCAAGTGGGTAACCTGTAGCCTTTGAGGCAAGAGCAGAAGAGCGGCTCAGTCTGGCATTAACCTCAATAACTCTATAATCCTCCGACTCAGGGTCGAAGGCATATTGTACATTACATTCGCCAACTATGCCTATGTGTCTTACAATTTTTATGGCTATCTCTCTAAGCCAGTGATATTCTTTATTGGTTAAGGTTTGCGAGGGGGCAACTACAATACTCTCTCCGGTGTGTATTCCGAGCGGGTCGAAATTCTCCATATTGCACACTGTTATGCAGTTGTCGAATTTATCGCGTACAACCTCATATTCAATCTCTTTCCAACCTTTAAGCGATTTTTCCACAAGAACTTGCGGTGAGAAGGTGAAGGCCTTTTCTGCAAGTTTTCTAAGTTCCTCCTCATTGTTGCAGAATCCGCTACCAAGTCCTCCTAATGCGTAGGCAGCCCTTATAATAACCGGATAGCCGAGCGATTCTGCGGCAGCTATTGCATTGGGGGTATTTTCTACAGCATGGCTTTTTATGGTTTTAACCTCTATTTCGTCGAGTTTCTTAACAAAAAGTTCTCTATCCTCGGTATCCATTATGGCTTGAACAGGTGTTCCGAGTACCTTGACATTATATTTTTTCAGGATTCCCTTGGTATAGAGTTCTACACCGCAATTGAGTGCGGTTTGTCCGCCAAAGGCCAGTAATATACCCTGAGGTTTCTCCTTTTTAATTACCTTCTCTACAAAGTAGGCTGTTACTGGAAGAAAGTAAATTTTATCTGCGACTCCTTCTGAAGTTTGGACTGTTGCAATGTTAGGATTGATGAGGATGGTCTCTATTCCCTCCTCCTTCATTGCCTTTAGAGCCTGTGAACCTGAATAGTCAAATTCTCCTGCTTCGCCAATTTTTAGGGCACCTGACCCAAGTAATAAGATCTTCTCTATCTTCTCCATATTACAGCATTTTAATAAATTCATCAAACAAAAATTCCGTATCGGTAGGCCCGCTGGAGGCTTCCGGATGGAATTGAGCTGAGAAAAAAGGCTTTGTCTTATGTCTTATTCCCTCGTTTGTGCCGTCGTTCATATTTACGAATAGTGGCTCCCAATCCCTTCCTAAACTGCTGTCATCTACTGCAAAACCGTGATTTTGTGAGGTGATAAAACATCTCTCTGTCCCAATCATCCTTACCGGTTGATTATGACTTCTGTGACCATATTTAAGTTTGAAAATCTTTGCTCCGGCCGCCTTTGAAAGTAACTGGTTACCCATGCAGATTCCAAAGATAGGTCTCTCTTTTTGCATTGCAGTAAGCAGATGATCCACTGCCGTGTCGCAAAGATCCGGATTGCCAGGACCATTTGAGATAAAGAGTCCGGAGTAATCAATCTTGTTGAAATCATAATTCCATGGTACTCTGACAAGTTCTATGTTACGTCTTATTAGGCAGCGCAGAATATTGTTTTTTACGCCGCAATCTACGAGCACGACTCTCTTTCCCCCCTTTTTACCATATGTCACGACCTCCTTGCAGCTTACTATATCTACCTGATTCTCCTTGTTGGGATCTGGTACTTCAAAATTTTCCTCCATTCCCTCAGGCACAATCTTACCCAACATGGCCCCGTTATCTCTTATAACCTTAGTCAACTCACGTGTGTCGATCCCGAAAATTCCAGGAACTTTCTCCTCATTTAGCCATTTATCGAGACTTTTAACAGCATCCCAATGGCTGTATTTAAATGAATAATCGGATATGATGAGCGCTCTTGCGTGTATCTTATCCGATTCATAAAAATTTGAGATTCCGTTTTCATCGATTGAATCGGCCGGGACTCCGTAGTTTCCGATAATCGGATAAGTGACGCACAATATCTGACCTGAGTAGGAGGGATCAGTCAAACTCTCAGGGTATCCGACCATGGCCGTATTAAAAACAACCTCTCCATGGGCACTATTGGGGTACCCAAAAGAATAGCCTTGAAATTCAAGGCCATTCTCCAGTATCAGTTTTGATTTTTTAAGTTGCATATCAGTTGTTATGATGAGACGTATTTATACAAGACAAAAGTAGTGCTTTTAGTTATTATATACAAATTACAACTATAGATTTTCCATTATTTATTCATCTCATATCTACTCTCTCTCTTTACTATAGGCTGCGTGCAAAATAGATCCATAAATCGCCTTTCAGATTGAACCATGCTTTTGAGGTTGCATTGGCAAACTCCTCTGTAAAATTATTCAAAAGTTCTACAGCTTCCGCTCTCTTGCCTGCTTTTATAAGTTCGGCCGCTTTGGCCTCTATTTGTGCAGACTGTTCCATCATAAGGCTCTCATATTTGGCAACATTGGATTCAACCAGATTCCTGGTTTTTCCCCAATTTATTGTCGCAATTCTGTTTGTCTCTCTATATGCCCAGATAGCCGCATCATTGCTATATTTCCACTGTCCGCACAGATCGAATCCCTTAGGCAATTTTGTCTCACCTGCGTAAATCGGAATGCGTGGGCTTTGTGCAGGGTTGTCGAAAGAGAAATAGGAGACAGCTCCGATTTCATCCGGCATCCAGCTTCTAAGACGTGTAACATGTGAGTAAGAACATTGTATAACAGCAACTGTCCTTGTTCTTGGAGCACAACCCGGTTTAAGTTTATTGAGAAGGGACCTTAGGTCGCTTGGCATAAATGAGGAGACAGGAAATACTTTCTCGGTATATGAGATTGATTTACCATTCTCATCCATTTTTCTTCTTGGTACATCTACATAAAGTTCTTTGGTCTGGTCAAAATTTGTTCCTTCGTATGTTTCACGATAGCAGGAGAACATTATTTCCGGGGTCATCTTTACATCAGGCTTAATAGAGAATGGTATCTCCTCGCTGTCGAACTTGAGCCCAAGTGACGGAGCGAGTTTATTCATAAGGAAATATTCTCTTGTCCCAAAGGACTTTTGGTTGGAGACCATTTTATAGAGTTTAAACTCCTCTTTACCGTCCCACAATCCTAAATATTTCATTCGTTCCTTAAGATCTTTGGAGTAAAGTGTATTCTGACTGTCGGAGAAATCAACTGTAGAGATTCTTGAGGTATTTGCATTTATATAGATATGGTCTTCAGGAATTCTCTTTGCTACCCATATTGCACCTGCTACTGTCCAGTCTATACTGCCTGCTTTCATCTTTTTACCCTTTTTTACAGGTTGTGCAGCCGGACTACCCTGTTTAGCAGCCTCGTTGGAGCCATCCTCTTTAATTGCTCCTGTGCCATAGATCTCAAAGGCCCATGCCTCGTTCTTGTCCGCTACTGTAAGACATTCACCATCATCACCGTATCCGTACTTTTCGGCCAATTCTCCCATTAGTTTAATGGCATCGCGAGCTGTTGAGCATCTTTGAAGTGCCAATCTTTCTAACTCTTCAATTTGGAAAAGACCTTTTGTGTTCACCAATTCATTCTTTGATTGCAACGTTGCCTCTCCGATAGCCAACTGTTTTTCGTTCATGCTCGGATATGCGGTATTGAAAAATCTGAAGGTTTGTTTTTCAGGGGCTGGAATCTGCCCCATTTCTTTAACTCCTTTTACTGAACTTGGAGAGTCGGTATGGAGACGTCCCCAAAAGATCGGCTCAGTCTCTCCAGCCTTGTATTGAATGGGCTTCTCCATTGTTAGCCATGTTCTATAGTTTGAGTCGCAACTATGTGCTGTCATTACCGAACCATCCGAACTTGCTCTCTTTCCAACAAGGATAGTTGTGCAACTTTCCGAGAAGGTTTCGTCGTAAGGGTTGTAAGGCATCGTAGAAAAGGGCTGAGCCTGAAGAGATGCTGCGAATAGCAGTGCAAGAGCTATTGCACTTATTTTTCGTAATAGTTTCATAAGTTTGTGATAGATTTAAATGTTAAATGATATATCATCTGACAATTTTTGCGGCTTGTAACGGCCGATTTCTGCAAAAAAAAAGTCATGATAATTATCATAGTTAGTATTAGATTAAATTTTATTTTACAAACTTAATCTTTTTATCCGTAAGTCTGCTTAAAAAAGTTATCTTCGTGCAAAATAATCTTAATTGGGTATGTATATAGCACTTTCTTTAATGTTTATTGGAATTTTTATAGGCAGAGGTCTGCGCAGTAAGGTCAAATTTTCTCTGTCACCTTATATAATGATTGTAATCTGTTTACTTTTGGCTGTTCTCGGTATTGAACTCGGGTTTAATGAAGCATTGGTCTCCAAATTTGCCGGTATAGGATTGAGTGCCTTTATAATTTCACTCTTTGCAGTAATCGGCAGTTGCTTTGCTGCAAGACTTTTGTGGCTGCAAGTTAAAGATAAGTCACTCTCAAGAGTTGAAGAGGGGAAGAGTAATAATTGTGAAAAAACAGGTGTGAGATGAAGGGAAGTTTTATCATATTGGGCTGTTTTGTAGCAGGTCTTTTACTCTCTATTTTTAATGTTATACCGCCGATAGAGCAAATTGCAGAATATTCAAAGTATCTTCTCTATTTACTAATGTTTCTTGTAGGGATAAGTCTTGGCTTGGATAAAACCCTGATACCTACTATAAAAGCGCAGCCTGTAAGGCTCCTTGCTTTGCCGCTTGCAACTATGGTAGGAACCTTAACCGGAGCTGTTGTAGCCTTTTTTATACTCAAATATCTCTTTGTCTATTCCGGAGACTCCTCAAATAGTTACGGTTTGTTCGATATTCTTTCAGTTGGTTCCGGTTATGGTTATTATTCTCTTTCGAGCATCTTTTTAAATGAGGCCCGCGGTGCAGAGATTGGAACCATTGCACTTGCCGCTAATATTTTAAGAGAACTTATAACCATACTGTTAGCTCCGTTGATGGCCAAATATTTTGGTCCATTTGCTCCTATCTCCTCCGGAGGAGCTACAACAATGGATGTTACTTTGCCAATTATACAGAAAACTGTTGGTAATAAATATGTGCCGCTATCTGTATATCATGGTATTGTGATGGATTTTTCAGTGCCGCTCTATCTTACGCTGTTTATTTCTCTTGCCGGATAGATTTCGCACTCTCTTTTTTTATAATTTCGATTAGTTTGTCAATTGCTTCATTCTGCGGGACACCATGGAGCAGAGCCACTTTGCCCTTATAGATTGCAACTTTACCTACTCCTTCTCCAACATAGCCGAAATCGGCGTCAGCCATCTCACCGGGACCATTAACAATGCAGCCCATTACGGCAATTTTTACTCCTTTCAACTCTGCTGTTTTGCGTTTTACCTCGTTGAATGTCTCTTCCAAATTATACAATGTGCGGCCGCAACCGGGGCAGGCAATATATTCTGGTTTTGTGAATTTTCTTCTTGCCGCTTGCATAAGGTTATCTTTAAAATCATTGATTTGTCTCTCCGGAGAGTTAAGATTACAACTGACCGTAAAATCGTCAATTATTTTATCGAGCAGGTAGTGTCCGAAATCGCATGAAGCTTTGATTATAAACTCCTCCCATGATTGAACATTGTAGTGAAGTTCAGGTATAGCAATACCGTGTCGAATCTGGGTCTCTATCTTAGCTCTGTTTTCTGCAGCTTGCGAAATTTTGAATTGATTACCATTACCTTCATCTCTTTCGGTATAGTGATCGGCAATAATATTACCGGCAATAATCTCATTTACCGGCTCTTCTGTAAGGGAGACTCTGATAGTATCTCCAATCTCTTCATTTAGCAATGTTCCTATTCCGACAGCCGATTTTATTCTTCCCTCATCGCCGTTTCCTGCCTCAGTAACACCAAGATGAATCGGAAAATTTATATTCTCTCTCTTCATTGCCTCATTCAAAAGTCGATAAGCAGAGACCATTACTACTGTATTGCTCGCCTTTAGAGAGACTACAATATTTCTAAAGTTAAGATCGAGTGCCATTTTGATCCATTCCATTGCAGCCTCCTTCATTCCGAGGGGACTATTTCCGTATAGAGTTGTGATACGTTCTCCAAGTGAACCATGATTAAGTCCAATACGTACTGCAGTATTGTGCTCTCTGCATACCTTTAAAAATTCAGCAAAACGAATTTTTGCTTCATCGTGGTCTTTGGCAAAATTACCTGGATTAATTCTTACTTTATCTGCTACTGCTGCCACAGCAATAGCCACCTCTGAGGTAAAATGCACATCGGCTACAAGCGGTACATAACAGTTAGCCTCATGCAACTTTCTCTTAATCTCTTTCAGGGCCTCAACCTCTTTTAATCCCTGAGTGGTGAGGCGTATTAATTTCGCTCCGGCTGCGGCTACTTTTAAACATTGCGCTACAGAGGCTTCTACATCTTGTGTATGAGTGTTGCACATTGTTTGAACAAGAATAGGAGAGTCGTCTCCAATATATAACTCTTTAATCTGTACGCGATTTGTATGCTTTTTCATCTCTATTTTGTTCTTTTTTTATCCAATCTAAAAAAGAGTCCCATACTTATTGTAAATCTGTTTGCGTGAGAGTATATCCAATTTTCCGCATCAAACACATCCGGTTTATAAAAGAGAGAAAAGGCATATTGATAATTTCCCTCTATATGCAACTCAACGGGTTTCATTATAAAGGCTACTCCTGCACCGCCTATAATGCCGCACTCGGCTCTATTACTCTTTTTGGGGAATCCGCCCGAAACGTCTGAAGAGAATTTATAAGCTGAGTAAAAGCCTAAATTAAGCATTGCTCTCATCTTCCAAAACTCCATTCTAAATTGTGAAATAAGGGGAAGTTCAATTACCTTGTATCTCTCTTCAACCTCTGCATAAGAGGTAGAGGGTGCCTCTTTATCTGGCATAATCCCATTATTTACAAGTTTATAACCGGATTCTGAATATTTTAGACCTACCTGGATGCCGAAATAGGGCATAGATTTCCACAGAGAATGATAATATGTATAGTATAGGCCGAATTCAACCGGTACTGTTATCCCTTTGTGGTTAATTTGTCTGTTGAAATAGATGTTTGAGAGCGAATAGCCATATTTTACTCCAATCAGGTGACCTGAAAGTTTGGAACTGTCTACTATTCTCGAAGGTGAAGCATTGGCAAAAGAGTGTTCATCAAACTCTTTATATATATCCTTGGTCTTCTTCTCCTCTTTGTTTTCTACATTAGTCTCTTTTTTGTTCTCCTTTTTATCTTTTACATTATTCTGTGCTTTCATTACTGTCGGTGATGAAAGAGATAGTATAATTAGTGCGGGTGCAATAATAGTTGTAAAATTTATCTTGTACATTTATAAGTTAATTAAAATAGTTGTGAGATATCGATAGTTTGGTCGATATCTGTTCTCTCCTTTATCTCTATTATTTTATTACCGTTTGGAAGTTTATATAATCTTACCTTTTCGGGCTGTTTTCTCGGAATCAGGGAACCGGTATCGTGTATTAAATTGGAATTAAGATCCTGTGTGATTCGTATTGAATATTTTCCGGGTGCAAGATATTTGAACGGAAGGGAACAATTGCTGTTGATTATATATTTACGATATACTGATGATCTCGTATCATTTACCAGTTCAATAATATATCTCGATTTAACATTAATTACATTTATAGTAAGAGTACTTAATTTATCATCAATCGGAAGTGCTATATTGTTTACAAGCGAGTCGTTGGTGAAACCGTTTATATCTTTAAATGCTGCTTGAGGCACTTTAAGTTCATATTGATACCCTATTCTAAATGGTTCATTAGGCGTTAGTATATATCTTCTAATTTCAGTACTATCTTGTTTTACAGTATATTGTAAATTGCCGGAAAGCTTTTTAGGCGTAAAATAAGTTAAAGATAATGAATCAAAAGAGGCCTTTACAAGAGGTTCGGTGAATTCGAAAATATATCCGTCTTGTTCAACTTTATCCGGTTTTGAAATCAGTTCAAAGGAGAGCAAATCCTCTCTTTTGTTCTTTGTAACTTGTTCTTTCTCTTTATTTTTGTCGGTATCCCCGTTTTTCTTATTAATATCCCTCTCCTTTTCTTTATCTCTATTTTTGTTGCGGTTTTTATCGCTTTTATCGTAAGGAATAATCAATTTTACCTCCTCTGAAAACGGGGAAAGGAGTCCAGTGGAGTCTGTCTTCATATAATTGATATTTACAACGAGGGTATCTTTCGGTTTGCTTTGTGTGTTTATCCATAAGAGAAGTGAATCGTTGGTCGCGTTAAATTGTTTGATGATTTTATCTTGGGGAATCTCATTTATGGTGAACGATTTTATCTGCACATCGGGTGCATTAAATTTAATAAATGCACTACGGTAAGTCAGTCTTTCTTTATTGGAGATATATTGTTTGCTTGGCTTCTCTTTAAAGAGGTAGATATCTGCCTCGGTAGGGCGTGATCTTAATCCGGAGGTATCCTTTATATCAAATCTTGTGATTTGGAGCAAATCCTTTTTAAAAGCAAGCCTTGGGGTGATAAGAGTATCTACAAAACCAACCTTTTCGTTGCTCTGGTCATAGAGATTATTGTTGTTTTCATCCTTAAATGCAAACAATTGATAAGGAATAGGTTTGAGGTTTCTGAAGCAAAAATAGCCAAATTTGTCCGTACGTGTTATTGCTGTGGGCAAAGTTGTTATTAAACAGGAGTCTGTCGGATTTGAGTAGGCTGCAACTGAGATGTTATCGAGCGGAAGAAGAGTGATGTTATCTATTACTGTGCCGCTGAGAATCATAGAGTCGAGCACGTTTCCGGTAGAAAAGCTATATGTGTAACCCGACATCGGGTTACTCTCATTGTTATCTGCTATAGCTTCGCCAAAATAGATTGTGTAGGATTTAGCGGAGTCGAGATTGGCAGGGAATGTGACAATAAGACTTTTACCCTTCAGTTTTGTAAGCAATCTCTTTTTCTGTGGAGGTGACAGAAGTATATTTTTATTTGCCTCCTTCAACTGTATATATTCATCAAAAGTTATTTTGATCTCGGCCTTTATTCTTGGAACATTCAAGGCATTTGAGTCGGGCATAATTGCCACAACTTTTGGCGGGATGGTATCTTTTGGGCCACCTGTAGGCGCTCCCTTTGTGTTTGCACATGAACTGATATGCACTGAGTAGAGGGCTAACAGTGAAAAGAGGCACACAGGCCATATTATTTTTTTTATTAAATTCATCTTGTTGATTATTCGTTTATCTCCATTCTTATAACGTTATCTACTCCGTTGATCTTTTGTATTCTTTTTATCATTAGTTCCAGATCCTCGGTATTGTGAACATACAGGTCTATGTAGCCGTCAAATACTCCATCGTGAGTCTCAAAATGAATTTTTCTGATATTTACATTAAGGACACAGGTTATATATTTGGTTATATCGTTGATTATACCCATCCTGTCTATTCCTTTAAGCTCAACTCGAGCAAGAAATGAGAGTATCGTATGTTTCGTCCATTGGGCGTTGATAATTCTATCTCCATGTGTAGCGGCGAGTTGAATGGCTTCTGGGCAGGTCTTTTTATGAACGACAACATGGTTATCATCATCTATAAAGCCTATTACTGCATCGCCAGGAATTGGGTTACAACACTCAGCTACTCTATATGAGAGTGATTTTTCTACCGGATTTTCCTTTAGAAGATATTCCCTTTTTTTATCCACCTTTATATTAGATACATTACCTATCGTTGCATTTTTTCCTGGCTGAATAGGTTGGATTATCTCTTCACAATTACTGTTATTCTCCTCCTTATGGAGATCGTTATCTTTGTTTAGCCAAAATTGTAAATTCCAGTACTTTACAAATTTATGTTGGGAATTTTTTCGTATAATTTTCTCAAGGTTATCGAGAGTTATTAGGCCTGTTCCTATTTTACTATATAATTCGTCTTTGTTGTTTACGGCAAAGGCTGTCATAATCTTTTTTAGAACGCGTGTCTGCGGTTTTAATCCTATTTTTTCGAGTTCATTTTCTAATTGTATCTGGCCCTGAGAGATTGCATTTTTTACATCATCCTTAAGAAATTCGTATATGGCGCTTTTTGACTTTTGGGTTGTTACGAAATTGAGCCACTCTCTTTTTGGTGTGTTTGATTCTGCTGTAATTATCTCCACCTGATCCCCATTTTTTAGAGTTTTGGAGAGAGGTACAAGTTTTAAATTTATCTTAGCTGCAATGGCTTTGTTTCCTATTTCCGAGTGAATTTCATAAGCTAAATCGAGTGCAGTAGCTCCGTTAGGGAGTCTTTTTGATTCACCTGTGGGGGTAAAGACAAAAATTTCATTTGCGAGAAGTTCATTGCGGAATTCATCGAGAAATTCGAGGGCACTCACATCTGGATTTTCAAGAGTTTCACGAACTTTATTCAACCATTTATCCATTTCACTCTCGCTGTTTCTAATTCCTTTATAACTCCAGTGGGCTGCAACACCCTTTTCTGCAATCTCGTCCATTCTGACACTTCTAATCTGAACCTCTATCCAGTTACCGGTATTACTCATTATTGTGCAATGAAGAGATTCGTACCCATTTGATTTGGGGTTACTTACCCAATCGCGCAGTCTGCTGATGTTTGTCTTTCTTCCCTCAGTTACAAGAGAGTATATATCCCAACACTGTTTACGCTCCGAAATATTCGGACGAGGCTCAAATATTATTCTAATGGCAATCAAATCGTATACCTCTTCAAAAGTACATTTTTTAGTCTCCATTTTGCGCCAGACGGAGTAGGGGGTCTTGGTTCTCCGAGTGATCTTTGGGTTCTCGTAACCCTCGTTTATTATGAGTTGCGTGAGAGCAGTTATAAGTTGGTCAACATCTTCTCCCTTTTTATCTACGAATTCGTTTATTTTCTGGGAAATCGTTTCAAAGGCCTCCGGTTCCCTATTCTTTAACCAGATATTCTCCATTTCAGATTTAATTCGGTACAATCCGAGTCTGTGTGCGAGAGGAATAAAGATGTACATGGTCTCACTGAGAATTTTATCTTTTTTCCTTTCGGGAAGTGAGTCTATTGTTCTGAGGTTATGAAGTCTGTCGGCAAGTTTAATAAGAATAACTCTTACGTCGTCATTTAGTGTAAATAGGATTCTTTTGAAATTTTCCGCCTGCATGGATTTGGCAACCATCTCTTGAACCTCTGCATTTCCGGCATCGGTGGATTCTGATTCGTTATGCTTACTGTCGATTGCAGATTTGATTTTTGTAAGACCATCTACGAGGGAGGCGATTTTTTCTCCGAATAATCTGCTAATATCCTCAACAGTATATTCGGTATCCTCGACAATATCATGCAAAAGAGCCGTGACAATGGATTTGTATCCGAGTCCTATCTCCTGAACAACTATCTTTGCTACTGCGATTGGATGAAGTATGTATGGTTCGCCTGAACGTCTTCTGACATTTTTGTGCGCTTCGTTAGCAAATTCAAAGGCTTTTATCACACCTTTGTATTCCTCCTCATTTGCGCACCTTTTTAGGCTTGCCATTCGCAGGGACTCAAATTCTTTATTTATTAAATCGTAATCTTCTTGAGTAAACATAATCAAAAGTGTTGTTATTTGTTGCCTATTGCCTCTTCTTGTGTGTCGAGGTTCTGAAAAGCATGTGAAATTTCTGCACCTATCAGGATAATTGTCCAACTGATATTTAGCCAAACAAGGAATAGTGGGATAGCTGCAAATGCTCCATATACCGCATTCATTCTCGATACCATTACCTGTGTCTCCATGTAGAGATACTGCATTATCACAAAGGCTAACGATGTTATCCATGCCGCGTTCATTGCAGCATGAAATTTAACCTTTGTATTGGGTATAAGTTTGAACATCATGCAGAAAATAATGGAAACCACTCCATAAAACAGTAACCACTGAAGTACAAAACCTATAGAATCTCCAAGATATTTTACTCCAAATCCTGTACCGAGCGATTGTACTGCATTTCTGTAGAAAAGGACTACAGAGAGGAAGAGGGTAAGCACAAGAGGCGTAATCACTATTATTCCAATATAGTAGAGAATCCTCTTTGTAAAGGAACGGGCTCTGTTTACCTTCCAGATTCTGTTAAAACTCTTTTCTACATTAATAATCATCCAAATCACAATCCACAGAAAGCATAGAAAACTGATTATCCCAAAGAGCCCCTGCTGACTATTCTTTACTATATTCTCGGCAAACTGTATTATCCATTTAAGTGTCTCCTGATTCTCTACAAAACTTTCCAAAAGAAGCTGCTCCAGTTTTCTTTCGAGACCGAATCCTCCGGTGACAACGAATGCAGCAGCTGCAAAGGGAACGACTGCAAGTGCTGTGAAGTAGCTTAGACTCACAGTATAAAGCCCTAATTTGTCGTTTCCGGTATTTTTAGCAGTTATTATAACTACTTTAAGATATTTTATAAAACGAGCACGCACACCCTTTATATCGTTGATATTCAATTTCCAAATATCAATGGTAATAAACTGCAATATTATATTGTAGAGAGTGGCAATCTTATTAATGAAGGTGCGGTGCATAATTTCAATTCATTTATAGTTTGGATGAGAAGAGATCTGCCAGCTTTTCTGCTTGTGATAGGAATTTATTCTCTACATCTGATCCGGATATTTCAACTATAGGCTCAATAATCTCCATTCCCATGCTGCTTAGAGTGCTCTTCAAATTTTTGACTCCCGCGCCGTTCCAACTGGAAGAGCCGAATACTGCTACTCTCTTCTCTTTAGGTGCTATCAACTTTATCTCGTTACAAAGATGATCCATCATAGGATGCATTTGTGTGTTATAGGCGCAAGTTCCGAGTATGAGACCTTTATATTTCCAAATATCACTGAGTATGTAGGAGATATGACTCTTTGATACGTCATAAATTTTAATATTTCTTACTCCTCTTTCAGAGAGAAGCGAGGCAATCATATCTGCCATCTTTTCCGTATTCCCATACATTGAGGCATAGGCTATTACAACCCCCTTCTCAGAGACATATTTACTCCAGTTGTCGTATAATGTTAGAACCTTTGTCGGGTTACTTCTCCATATAAGGCCATGTGATGGAGCAATAACTTTAATATCAACTCCTGCAAGTTTAGCAAATGCTTTTTGAACCATTCCGCTATATTTTCCCACAATATTTGAGTAGTAACGTCTCATATCATCGAGATATTCAGATTCAAAATCGTGTTCGTCATCAAATATTCCTCCATCGAGGGTACCAAAACCGCCAAAAGCATCGCAAGAGAAGAGAACTTTATTTGTTGTGTCTATTGTAACCATTGTTTCCGGCCAATGAACCCATGGAATAAGTGCAAAACTTAACTTGATGGTTCCAAGATCAAGAGTATCGCCATCCTTAACGGAGAGGAAATTTTCCGTATTAACTTTAAAATAAGAGTTCAGAATTTTAAATGTTTGCGCGTTTCCTACCAGCTTTATGTTGGGATACATTGTTAGCAGTGTTCCTATAGAACCAGAGTGATCCGGCTCCATATGATTGATAATTAGATAATCGAGAGTTTTCCCTTTTAAAATCTCATTTATGTTTGAGAGAAAATTCTTGTCAGAACCAAACTCAATTGTATCTATTATTGCGCTAAATTTATCTGCGATAAGATAACTGTTATATGAGACTCCATGTGGAAGCGGCCAATTATTCTCAAATAAATGGGTTTTGCGATCGTTCGCTCCAACATAGTAGGTGAGCTCATTGATTTTTCTATACTTGTTAGTCATACTTACTGTTGATTTATTATTAATTATCTATTATTTATTATTTTATAAAATTCCTCTTCGGAGATTATTTTTATACCCTCTGTTTCCGCTTTTTGCAACTTTGACCTGCCTGCTTTTTCACCTGCTATTAAAAATGAGGTTTTTTTTGTCAGAGAAGAGGAGGAGATCCCGCCATGTGCTTCAATCAATGCTTTCAACTCTTCTCGCGGAATAGAGAAGAGACCAGATACCATAATAGTCTTCTCTTTGAGAAGAGTAGATAAGGTCTTTGTTTTATCCTCATCCGACTGTAGTTTTATTCCGGCTGTACGAAGTTCATTTATCAATTTCAAATGTTCGGCCTTTGAAAAGTACTCTATGATTGAATCGGCAAGTTTATCTCCTACATCCTCTGTCTCCAGCAACTCCTCTCTCGAGGCAGAGGCTAGAGTCTCTATATTTTTAAATTTAGCAGCTAAGCTCTTTGCCGTAGTCTCTCCAATAAATCTAATTCCTATAGCATAAAGAACACGTTCAAACGGAACTGTTTTACTCTCGTTTAATGAGGCTATAAAGTTAGAAACGGATCTCTCCTTCCATTTGTCGAGCGTATAAAGCATTTCCGGAGTAAGTTTATACAGATCGCTCAGATTATTAATGTAACCCTTTTCGTATAGGCGGTCGATTGTTGCATCACCTGCATTAATATTCATTGCTTTTCTGCTTATAAAATGGATGAATTTTCCCTTAATCTGGGTTGGGCATCCCTCTTCATTCGGGCAAAATGTCTTGGCCTCCTCTTCATCCTTTATCAAAGCAGTACCACAATCGGGACAACGAGTAGGAAATATTGCCGGCAGTAGTTCTGAACCTCTTTTAGAGAGATCTATCCTCGTTATTTTGGGAATTATCTCTCCGCCCTTCTCTACAAAGACATAATCTCCTATATGAATATCGAGCAACTCCATCTGCTCTGCATTATGTAATGTCGCCCGTTTAACTATAGTTCCGGAGAGTTGTACAGGTTCAAGGTTTGCAACCGGAGTAACTGCACCCGTTCTTCCAACCTGATAATCTATTGAGAGCAATTTAGTTACTGCCTCTTCCGGCTTGAACTTATAGGCCGTTGCCCAACGCGGAGCTTTAGCTGTGTAACCAAGGCTCTTTTGTAAATCAAACTCATTAACCTTTACTACAATACCATCAGTTGGAAAGGGGAGGAGTTTTCGTCGGGAATCCCAATCATGGATATAATTAATCACCTCCTCTATGTTATTGCATATTTTTGAGTACCTCGATACAGGTAACCCCCACCTTGAGGCCGCCTCCAGCGATTCTGAATGTGTTTTAGCTATATAATCCGGCGCAATAAGATGATAAAGGAGACTCTCGAGTCCGCGTTCTTTCATTTGAGACGGGTCCAATAATTTTAATGAACCGGCTGCAGCGTTTCTTGGGTTAGCAAAGGGTTGCTCCTCATCGAGTTCCCTTTGTCTGTTCAATTTGTCGAAGGCGTTGAATGGCATATAAATTTCGCCGCGTATCTCAAAATCTTCAGGAAAATCACTCCCTGCTTTTAAGTGCTGAGGAATGAGACTGATTTGTTTGACATTCTCCGTAACATCATCTCCTACAGAGCCGTCTCCTCTTGTAAGGGCTCTCACCAGCTTGCCTTTGCGATAGGTAAGGCAAATTGCAGTACCGTCGAATTTGAGCTCGCATACATAAGTAAAGTGTTTATCTGTAGATTTTAATATTCGTTCATTAAAGGCATATAGTTCATTTTCGTCATAAGTATTACCTAATGAGAGCATTGGGTATCTATGCCTGTACTGTTTAAAACCGCTTTCCGAGATTGTATTCGCACCCTTATTCTGTGGAGTATCTGGAAAAAGAGAGGTTTGAATTGCTGTGGGGTTTAAAGTTGTAAGATCGCTTCCAACTTTTTGCGTTGGAGAATCTGGTGTAATTAGTTCTGGATACTCCCTCTCAATAGCTATAAGTTCATTCATAAGAAGGTCATACTCATAATCAGTTATGTTCGGTGCATTTTTGACATAATAATTATTGTTGGCCCTCTCAATTTCGGCTTTAAGCGTAGAAAGTCTCCTATTCAGATCCTCTCTTCTCTCTTCATTAAATATTTGGTTGTTGCTCATACACATAAAATCTTACAAAAATAACTAAATTTTCCAAATAAATCATAACTTTGCAGCCGAATATTATAGAGTAAAAATATAATGGAAAAATCAATTGTCATCCTTACCGGAGGCGGTCCTGCCCCGGGAATGAATACCGTTGTAGGTAGCATTACAAAAACATTTATGCAAAACGGCTATAAAGTACTCGGACTTCACGGCGGGTACAAAGGGCTGTTTTCTCCGAACCCAAGATTTACTGAACTCGATTTTATAATTGCCGACTCAATTTTCAATAGAGGCGGCTCTTATTTAATGATGAGCCGATATAAACCTACTGAGGAGGATTTTCAAAAGAATTTTAATCTCGATTTTTTTAAACAAAACAACATCAGGTTGCTTGTAACAGTAGGAGGTGACGATACTGCCTCTACTGCCAATAGAATTGCAAAATTTCTTGAGGCTAAGAACTATCCTATTGCAAACATTCATGTTCCAAAAACTATCGATAATGACCTTCCGCTACCGCAGAATATCCCCACATTCGGCTATTATTCCGCTAAATCGGAGGGTACTAACATAGCCGCAACAGTGTATGAAGATGCAAGGACAAGTGGTAACTGGTTTGTAGTCTCCGCGATGGGACGTTCAGCAGGTCACCTTGCTTTAGGCATTGGGGCGACTTGCCATTATCCTATGATTGTAATCCCCGAGATGTTCAATAGAACCGCCATTACTGCCGAAAAAATCATCAATATGGCTATCTCTTCCATTATAAAGAGAAAAATTATGGGCATTCCATATGGTGCCATTATGATTTCGGAGGGAGTGTTTCACGAATTGAGCCATGAGGAGCTCGAAAAAGAGGGCGTTAAGTTTACCTATGATGAGCATGGTCATCCGGAACTTGGTAAAGTATCAAAGGCACAGATCTTTAATGAAATGCTTGAAAAGAAGCTGGAAAAACTCGGAATTCCCGTAAAATCGAGACCTGTTGAGATTGGATATGAAGTTAGGTGCGTTACGCCTATTGCGTACGATCTTATGTATTGCTCTCAGTTGGGTATGGGTGTGTATAAATTGTTTTCGGAGGGAGTAACCGGATGCATGGTTTATCTCGACCTTAACAACAATGTGAAATCTTTATTTTTAAAAGATATGCAGGATAGCAGCGGTAAAATTCCGCCGAGAGGTGTAAATATTCATAATGACAAATCTCAACAGATTATAAAATATCTAATGCATTATATTACTCCTGCCGATTATGAAGCAGCAAAACAATTCGTAAAGAGTCCGGAAGAGTATGATTTTTATAAAATACTAAATTGGTAAGCTGCGTAGAATGAGGGAAAAGTTTATCATTTACCAACTTCTTACAAGAGCCTTCGGAAATAGTAATCAACACTGTGTTTCCGGCGGCTCATTGTCATTAAACGGCTGCGGAAAATTTAATGACATTACTCTTGATCGTCTTCATGAGATAAAGAAATTACAAGTTTCATATGTCTGGTATACAGGAATAATTGAACATTCTACTAAAACAGATTATTCAAGTTATGGTATAAAAAACAATAACCCTCAAATAGTTAAGGGTGAAGCTGGTTCTCCTTATGCTATTAAAGATTATTTTGATGTTGACCCGGATCTCTCTGAAAATGTAGAGAATCGTATGGCTGAATTTTCCGCCCTTGTTGAGAGAACACATCAATCAGGAATGAAGGTAATGATAGATTTTGTGCCCAATCATCTTTCCAGAGACTATTTTTCAGATCAATTGCCAGAGGGAGCCGAGAATTTTGGTCAAAATGATAATACTACCTTAAGTTTTAGTAAAGATAATAACTTCTATTATATTATAAATGAAGAGTTAAATCTATCCAATATATTACAAGGAGAGAAGCAGACTTATTTTGAATCTCCTGCAAAAGCTACAGGTAATAATCTCTTTTCCAATACTCCCTCCTTCAATGATTGGTACGAGACGGCAAAACTTAATTATGGAGTTGATCCCTCCGATGGTAGCAAGCATTTTATGCCACATCCTAAGAGTTGGACAATGATGCTTCAAGTTCTGAAGTTTTGGGTCTCTAAAGGTGTTGACGGTTTTCGTTGCGATATGGCCGGAATGGTTCCTGTTGAGTTTTGGTCTTGGGCTATTGAGGAGTTGAAGAGAGACTATCCGTTAGTTATATTTGTAGGTGAGCTTTATGAAAGAGAGAGGTATGCAAATTATATTAATGTTGGCGGTTTCGACTATCTATATGATAAATCGGGTTTATATGACTGTTTGAAACAGATGTCGAGGTACTATACTGCTAAAAATTGCTCAGATGTTGCCGCTCAGCCTCTCGCCGATTCTATTACTAATAGTTGGCAGTTTATAGACAAGATTCAGAATAGAATGGTCTATTTTATTGAGAATCACGATGAGCAGAGGGTTGCTTCCGATTTTAACCTGGGAAATCCATTTTACGCTTTGCCTGAACTTATGGTTTCGCTTATGTTGAATAGAGCTCCATTTTTGTTATATAATGGTCAGGAATATGGCGAAAAGGGTATGCTTGCGGAGGGATATAGTGGCTCTGACGGTAAAACCTCAATCTTTGATTATTGCTCTATTACTGCAATTGTAGATGCCACTAATGGAGATTTAGATCATTCTCAAATAGAGCTTTACAATATTTATCTGAAGTTATTGTTTATCTCTATGAATGATAAAGCGATAAGGAATGGTGAGCTATATGATCTACAATTTGCCAATAAAGTTGCAACTGCAGAGAAGACCGGTTTTAATGCCGACAGTATGTATACCTTTATGAGAAAGACAAGGAAGAGCATCATTGATTCAAATCCAGATACAGAGATGGTTTTGTGTACTGTCGATTTTTCACAATCCGCTAAAAGCGTTAAGATATTACTTCCTGAAAATCTCTTTGGAAGTTGGGATATTACACCCGGCAGCCACTTTTATCAGAGGGATATTCTGAATGGAGGTGAGACAAAAACAGCCATTCTTGGTAAAGAATGTTTGATTGAGACATATTTTAACAAATATGGTCTTTCAATTATTAAATTTAGTTTAGAAAAGTAAAGGTAGAGTAGTCTGCTAAGATCAGAGAAGCCCTCCTGCTGCAGCTCCTGAGATTACTGCGCACCCTACGCAACCAATAAAACCAATAGAGATAATACCCCCTATAATAATCAAAATTAGGGCAGCTTTAGCAAATTTTTCTCTCTCATCTCTATTACCACCGAAAGCCCAAATACACAGCATAATTATATCCAGGATGGGAATAGCAAGAATAATAAGGGTAATGATCCAACCACCTAATGAGAGTGGCTCTTTTTTGTAATTGTTGTAAACTTCCATAGAATGAGAATTTTATTTTGTAAATATAGTGATTTTTAAAGAGAGATAACTCTATTTTTACTATTTTTGCAAAAAATGGAGAAAATTTATGTCCGTTAATATTCCTACGGAACTTGGTACAGAGAAAATCTCAACTCTTTTAAAACGCTATTCACTTCCTGCTATTATTGCAATGGCGGCTTCATCGCTTTACAATATAATTGATAGTATCTATATCGGACAAGGTGTTGGCCCTTATGCAATTGCCGGACTTGCTCTCACATTCCCCCTTATGAATTTAGGCGCGGCTTTCGGATCTTTAGTAGGTGTCGGAGCAGTTACCTCCATATCTGTATATTTAGGGCAGAAGAACTACGATACAGCCCAGAAGGTTTTTGGTAATGCAATAATACTTAACTTGATAATAGGCGTTGTATATATGTGTGTAACGCTCGCTTTCCTTAAGCCTATTCTCTATTTCTTTGGTGCAAGCGATAATACAATCAACTATTCGCAGGATTTTATGACTGTTATTCTGGCCGGTAATATTATTACTCACGAATATTTCGGGATGAATGCCATGCAAAGGGCGGCCGGATATCCTAAACAAGCGATGTACGCAACCGTTCTTACCATTTTTAACAATATTATACTCGGAGCATTGTTTATTCTTGTATTCAAGTGGGGAATCAGAGGAGCGGCATTCGCCACTATTTTATCGCAGTTTATCTCACTGTGCTGGATAGTAAAGTTATACACTAATAAAGATAATCTAATTCGCTTTTCATCAGGTATCTATAAATTAAGAAAAAGACTTGTTACCGATATTTTATCTATAGGTGCCGCACCATTTTTGATGAATATTGCCGCCTGCTTAATTGTTATCTTAATCAATAAGGGGTTATATACCTACGGAGGAGATATGGCGATTGGTGCTTACGGTATAGTAAATCGGGTATTATTCCTTTTCGGAATGATAGTGATGGGTTTGAATCAAGGTATGCAGCCTATTGCCGGATTTAATTACGGTGCAAAAAAGTATGACAGGCTTAATATTGTCCTTAAATATACGCTCTATTCCGCTACGGCAGTAATGTGTTTTGGCTTTATTGTAGCAGAACTTTTTCCTCATTATATTGCAAGAGCTTTTACTACAGATAAAAATTTGATTGATATGGCGGCAAATGGAATGAGAATAGCTACAATATGTGCTCCTGTTGTTGGATTACAAATGGTAACATCCAACTTCTTCCAGAGTATAAAGATGCCCGGAAAGGCTATATTTCTCTCATTATCGCGACAATTGATTATATTGCTGCCCTGCCTGATCATCCTTCCTGCATTTTATGAAGTTAACGGGGTCTGGATGAGTATACCTGTGGCCGATCTGCTCTCAAGTGTTATAGCATGTCGCATGTTGATATATCAGATTAAAAAATTTAAAAAGATAAGCAATGGAAGAGTGTAAATTTTATATTAATATCGGTCGTCAGTTTTGCTCCGGTGGACTGTACCTTGGAAAAAGACTATCGGAGATACTTAATATCCCCTATTTTGACAAGGAACTTCTCAATCTTGCTTCACGTATGAGTGGTATCAGTAAGGAGTTTTTTGAACAGGCCGATGAAACTCCGAGCAAATTCACCTGCGGTTTTATCAGTGGTGGTCTTACCTCTTTAGTAGGTATTTCTAACTATAATTTCAATAATATTATTGGAGGGAATAGTTTATTTAATATTCAAAGTCAGGTTATCAGATATGCTGCCGATGGAGGCTCCGCAATTTTTATTGGCCGTTGTGCCGATTATATTCTGCGAAATGAAAAAAACACATTGAATCTTTTTATTTATGCCGATCCGCAAGATAGAATTACTAACGCAAGAAAGAGGGGCAGTATAGAGAATGTAGATAAAATGTCTGATAAACAGATAGCTGACCTAATAAAGAAAAACGACAAAAAACGTTCTGAATATTATAATTATTACACATTTAAGACTTGGGGAGATAAATCTTCATACGATTTGTGCCTTAACATTTCCAAACTTGGAGAGGAGGCTTGTATTAAAACAATTTTGTCTGTTATTGAGACTAAATTTAAATAATAACGCCTTCTTTATTCTTCGCCCCATTCTTCTGAACTATATTTTTTGAATGGTTAATATTTTAACCCAATAAATAATGGTTGGCAAACAGAGTTATTTATAGACTTTGATAAATAATAATAATAATAATTATTACTTAACAATTTTATTTTTAGCTATCTTTTTATATTTTTGTAAAAATTTGTAACCATGAAGACTATTTCTATTTATTTTGTTATTTTATTTTTCTGTTTTTCCTCATGTGTGAAAAATAATATTTCAGAAAATAAAAATTCGGATAATGTCTCTAAAGAAGAACTTGTGTCTCGTATGCAAACTTCTCAAGAGTATTCAGTTCCAGTAAAAGAGGGCTATATAACACAAGTTATTTACAATGGTGAGGTTATAGCTACTGCTGTTGAAAAGATGACAATACTTCTACCTATCACAGCTTCCATTACAAAAACCGTAGATGATCTTACGCTTGTTTATATTCCCAAAGCCGAATACCCTAATATTTTAGAGAATGATGCTTCTATATTTCAGGTAGTTTGTTTTGAGGATTCAAAAGAGGCCGATTATGATTATAATGATCTTGTAATACATGTTTATTATAGGACAAAAGGCGATATTTTTGCCTTTGGCGTTCAACCTATTGCGCTTGGATCCACCAAATCAATCAAACTCGGTTGTGTTGTCTATAAAGGCAATACTCAAGTGTACAAAGGCTTAATAACTCAAGGAGATAATGATTGCCGCAAACAATATTTTGAGGGGAAAGAGGGTTTGTTAAATACATTTACAGCTAATTTCTTTCCAAAGAATTCACCTACTGCCGGTTGGCATCAATATTTAGGGTCTACAATTAAAAATTGGGACATGTCAAAAATAGCCGGTACCGGTGCAAATAGAGTAGAATGGTATATACTTGTTGGCAACGAAGAGTTGTATGCTCTTTCCACAAGTTATATTGACCAATCTATAAACACAGAAAAGATGCCGTACGGACTTGTTTTTACTAATATTGGAGCATCGTACAGCGATGGAACATCTATTGTAGGACATGATTGGTTCAACTATCCTAAGGAGACATGCCATATCAAAGATGTTTATCCACAATTATGGGAATGGATGATAAAGGGTAATAGTTACAATTTCTCTGATATATATGATCAAAATAATATTCCTGCCAATGCCTTTGATGCAGCAGGTTATAATCTTTATCAGGCATCATCGATTAATATATGTGATGAGAAATATAGACAGAACTAATATCTTTTATAAGGATTTGCGGAGTTGAGGAGTTTTAATATTGACCTTATAGGTCTTAAATAGTTCTATTTATGTCTTCTAAAGTATATTTTACGGATTTCCGTACCACTACAAGTGTAAGTCTTCTAAAAAAACTAAAAAATCTTTTAATAGCTGCTGGAATAAAGGAGTTAGAGTGTAAAGATAAGTTTACAGCTATTAAAATTCACTTTGGCGAGCCTGGTAATATGGCCTATATACGGCCAAATTATGTAAATGTGGTTGTCGGTATTCTTAAAGAGATGGGGGCTAAGGTTTTTCTTACTGATTCAAATACATTGTACTCCGGCGGACGTGCTAATGCTGTTGACCATATTGATGCTGCAATGAAAAACGGATTCAATCCTATTGCGGTTGATGCGCCTGTTATTATTGCAGATGGATTAAAGGGTACGGAGTATAGAGAGATGCCTGTCGTGGGCGGGGAGATATGCGATTATGCAAAAATTGGCTCTGCAATTGCCGATGCCGATGTAATTGTCTCTCTAACTCATTTTAAAGGGCATGAAATGACCGGATTCGGAGGTACATTAAAAAATCTCGGTATGGGTGCTGCAAGTGTAGGTGGGAAACTGTTTCTTCACTCCGAGGCTCAACCAATGATTCAGGCAGATAATTGTAGAGGATGCAGTTTATGTGAGAAATCGTGTGCTCATGGTGCCATAAAGGTAAATAGTAACCATAAGGCGGTGATAGACTATTCTATATGTGTAGGTTGCGGACAATGTGTTGCAGTATGTCAGTTCAATGCTGCTCAGGTAGTGCATAACTCTACCTCTAAAATGATAAATTATAAGATTGCAGAGTATACAAAGGCAATTGTTTTTGATAAACCCAATTTTCACGTTAGTTTTATTATGAATGTCTCTCCAGAATGCGACTGCTGGGGAAGCAATGATGCTGCTATTATTCCGGATATAGGTATGGCTGCATCATATGATCCTGTTGCATTGGATATGGCATGTGCAGACCTTGTTATGCAGGCACCTGCAATAGAGGGAACAATGTTGACCGATAATCTTAACGTAGCTCATAATCATTCAGAGTGTAATTCGAGGCACGGAGATTGTGATAAGTTTTATTATCTCCACCCAAATACTGATTGGAGATCTTGCCTTAATCATGCTGAAAAGATAAAATTAGGTACTACAGATTATGAATTGATTAAATTGTAATTTATTCTGAAATGAAGAGGGGTTTATTATTATTAGTTATTGCATTTTCTGCAATTTGTACCTATGCTCAAAGCGATTCACTTTTGCTTTCTAAGGCAAGGCAGGCTGTAGAGAGTGGAAATTATGAGTATGCAATCTCTTTATATGATTCTTTGAGTCATAAGATGGATTTGGAATTCAAATCTAATTATGGAAAGAAGGTAGTGGCGGCATATGATGAATATAAGTTAAATATTCAGCATATGGAGAATGTCAAAGCAACCAATAGGATGCTTTTTATCTCTTTAATCTCTCTCTTATCTGTTGCAATTGTTGCCATCATAATCTATTTCTTTTTAATGAGACGAATAAACTCTCTAAATAGATCGACCGAGGAGCTGGAGAATGCTAAAAAAATGGCAAAAATATCTATTATGAACAAAAGTACTGTGATATCCAATATGAGCCATGAGATACGTACACCTCTAAATGCGCTTGTAGGTTTCTCCTCATTTATTGTAGATAATCCAACTCTCGATAAAGAGTCGATGGAACAGTTTAATAATATTATTAAGTTGAATTCGGATCTGTTGCTCAAGTTACTTAACGATGTTATAGATATTTCATGCTTGGATTATAGTAATATGAAGTTCAATATTGAGGAGTATGATGCAATCAAACTGGGGAAAGAACTTACAGAGACCTTCGAAAAGATAAAACATACCGATGTAGTTATTAAGTTTGACTCCTCTTTAAATACTCTTATGGTTGAAACCGACCTCTTAAAATTGCAGCAAGTTGTTATGAATCTTATTGCAAATGCTATAAAATTCTGCAAGGTAGGAACTATTACACTCAAAATAGAACTAAAAGATAGCAGCACTGCTCTCTTTTCCGTTAGTGATACCGGTTCGGGTGTTCCTGTTGAACAAAGGGAGGAAATTTTTAATAGGTTTAATAAACTTGATGAAAATATACAGGGAACTGGTCTTGGCCTCTCTATAAGTAGGTTGATATTAAAGAATCTCGGTGGTGAGATTTGGGTGGACGGATCATATAATCAAGGGGCGAGATTTGTATTTACACACCCTTTAAAACAGAATTAAGATGAGGAAGAGACTTATAATTATATTACTTCTTCTCTCGGTATTTTCGACAGATTCACTCTTTGCAGGATTAGTTGAAAAGAGGACCAATTTATGTGACAGTCTGAAAAATGTACTAATGAGCATGCCGCTCGATACAAATAAGATAAAAACTGCCTATAAATTTTATAATGAATATAGCAATTACAAGTGGGCTATTGAGCTATTGAATATTGCCTACGAAGAGGCCGGCAAACTGAAAAGAAGAGATATGCAGTTAGATTATCTCATGCACATGGTTAATTTCAATATGGGATTGAATAATTTTAATGCTGCCAAGAGTAAACTAAAAATACTTAAATATTTATCATATAAGACCAAAAGTTTTAACAACTATTTTTTCGCTCTCGGTGCTATTTTACAAAAGAAGGTAGAAGAGGGGGAGTATGAATATGCACTTGTTAATGCAAGGGAGATGGAGCAGGAGGCTATACGTTTAAATAACCATGTAGGAATAATCCAGGGGAAACTTGTTATGGCGAATTATTATCTTGCGCAGGATAACAAGAGAGAGGCAATAGCTCTATATAAGGAGATCTCTCAATCAACTAATGCCTCTCATGATGATAAATTAATGTCTTTGCTTTTTGTCTACTATATAGCCAATGAAATGGGTGACTACAATATGGCTTTAAATTATCTTAACGCCTCTAAGATAGAGGTTAATAAATATATATTAGTCAATAAAATGACTTCGCGGAGCCAAAATGCATTCGATCTCTTATTGATAGAGATTTATTATTGTGATCTGTATGCCAATATGAAGGATGCAGAAGGGATGAGAAGTCATATTGATAGTATGGATGTATACTACTATTCCGATAATACCAGTAATAATTTTTATGGTGAGTATCATGGAGAAAAAGCTAAATATTATGCCTTGATTAAACGCTTGCCTGAATCATTGAAAGAGGTAGATAAAGCTATATTGTTTTTTAATAAAACCGATGATCCGGAAAATATTATAATTTTCACTTTAGATAAGATTAGTTATCTGAAGGAGCAAGGCTATATGGATAAGGCTACTCATTTATATGATAAACTCATTAAGATTAAGAGTGACTTTTATAAAAAGTCCATGGATAAAAGACATAAGGAGACTCTTAAGAATTATGAGTTTGAGCAGAGTAAGCTTAAAGGAGAGAAGATTGAACGTTGGTCTCATCTCTTCCTTATTCTCTCTCTTGTCTCTATTATTATTATGATTGTCTATTATATTCTTAAGAGTTATAGTACAGAGAGAAAGATTAAAAAGGTACAAAAAGCATTACAGCATGAGTATGAGATAGCCGATAATGCTAATAAGATGAAGGAGAGTTTTGTGAAAAATATCAGCGGGGAGATTAATTTACCCTTGCTGAAGGTTGTAAACCTTTCAAAGGAGCTTGTCCATAATTCCGATCTTTCAGCTGAAGTTAAAAATAATTATTCGCTTCAAATAAAGGAGAATGCAAGAATTCTTACTGAGATAATTAATAATGTTCTTGATCTTTCGAGACTCGAATCAAGAGTTAATCTACTCGATATTCAATCTTATTCTTTGGAAGATCTTCTTAAAGAGACCTCTTTTCCATATACTATTTCGGGCTCTTCAAAGGGGATAATGCTCCATATTGATAAGATAAGGTTCATAAATATGATGAACTCTCTCTTTGACAAAAATGCCTCTACTATTACGGTTACTTCTCTCTCGGCCGTGGAGCAGAGAGAGGAGAAGAAGGAGATTACTATTACCATATCTGCTTCTCCTCTTGCAAGACAGAATATTCAGCAGGAAATAAAGATAATCAATGATATTAATGAGCTATTGATGAGTAGATTCTCCGGTGCTTATACTTTAGATCCAGTTAGCGGATCTGCTATTTTAAGATGGGTTTTAAATAATCACTCTCATTTGGTTGTTTAGTTCGTGAGACGTGATTGAGAATTATTTTAACAGATGAAACATGCTTTTGTTCTTTTAGCCGATGGTTTTGAGACTATTGAAGCCCTTACTCCTGTGGATATTTTGAGACGTTGCGGAGTGGCTACTGAGACTGTTTCAATATCGGATAGTTACAGAGTTAACTCTTCTCATGGTATAAATGTCGAGGCCGATAGAGTTTTGGGCAACGGATCTCTTGAGGGGGGTGATATTATAATAATTCCGGGCGGATATCCAGGGTACGTAAATATTGGAAATTCTGAAGCTGCCGGAGTAGTTATCAAAGAGTATTGGCGAACCGGAAAGTATGTTGCAGCAATATGTGGAGCTCCGACGGTTTTAGCTCTTAATGGTATTGCTAAGGGTTCAAGGATAACTTGTCATTCAAGTGTAAGAGATAAGATGTCGGGGTACATTATTGAGAATAAGGGGATTGTAATAGATGGTAAACTTATTACAGGAAGCGGGGCCGGTCATTCACTCGATTTTTCACTGACAATTGCCCAAATTCTCACAGATAAGGAGACAGTTGCTCTTCTCAACTCTAAATTGGAACTTGTATAGTATAATTTGATCAAATCTGCTCAATTTTACGCATTCACCGATAAAATCGGCCTATATACCGATAAATCATTTTTTACACCTACATAGGTAATATCTTTGTATTAAAGATTAAAACAGAAATAATACTGTTTTTCAGAAACTATTATGCTTATTGCGCAAATCAATCAGTACAATGGTAAAGCTGGTGGCAAATTGAAAAAAAGCAGAGTGAATTAGACGAGCTATTTTTAAAATAATTTTACTCTTTTATTTAGTAGAGATGAAGAATAAAGTTAATATAGTTAATAAGATTAGCAAGTAACAAATAGTAGTTTTTATTAATAACTTTTCATCGTTTTTTCTTTGTTCCCCGCCGGATTTAATTGACATTCAATGGTGCATCAGTTATTCAATTTGCTCACCCGGCGTTTTTATAAAGGCTGTTTCAGATCTATTACTCTTTCTTAAAATCTGTTGCAGCCTTTATTATCTCTTCAAAGATCTATTTTAAAAGGATAAAGTCTATTGAAATATCGCTAATCCGGTAGTTGTTTTTAACAGAGGAGAGTATGATATAATTGAACTTTATTAGGAAATCATCTGTACGGTAGATTAGCAATTTTGTTGCATTATCATGGAGGAATCTTTCAGATGGCAGTTTGTCTGAATGGTAGCCCGACAGTTTTAATTGCAATTTGAACATTTCGGTACCATTAAATGAAAAAAGAGTAGAATCTCTCCGGTATAGTGTAATTATTCCATCTGAGAGTGAATAAGAGAGCTCGTTATCATTAATTTCTTGATTATTAAGATTTTTATTCTCTTTGTTATTTAAATTTTCCCGGACAGGAGTTAATAGTTCGCTGTATTCTCCTATATTTCTTAAATTAAAATTGTAACCGGTTGAGTAAATTTTTACTGAAGAGGGGGAATTTATATTTTCCATCATATTTCCGGTTACATATTCAATGTATCCGGCAGGGATTACAGCTACAATATCGGAGTTCCCGGATAGTCCCAATTCTTTGATTGTAGAGGAATCATTAGCCTCTATGTATGTAATGGCCGAATAAAGTCTCTTGTAATTATCAATCTCGGATTCGGTAATAGTCAGGTTCATAGATAATTTAATTTTGTTGTTTTCTCCTAAAATTCCTATCTTTTTAGATAATTTTAAGGCGAGCGATCTCTGGCTCTCTATTGAGAGTTGTCTTGCGGATATAATCGGGAATAGTGTGAAAATACCTATAAGTACGAGCGCGATTGTGGAGATATAGAGATATCTGCCATATTTTTTAGATAGAATCATAATGAGCGCTGATGTCATTATTAATCCGCACAAGATTAGGTAAATTCTCATCTCTGTTGCGCCGTATTCAAAGAATCTTCTGCCTACTCCAATCCAGAAGATTATTAATGCAGGAAGAACAATTAGGCTTAAATTGTCGAAGTACCGGGAATAACTCTTTTCCTCCAGTAGTTTGCGAATAGCTCCAATAGTTAATGATGCAATTGAAAAACCAAATACGAGGTAAGCTATACCGCCCTTAGGTAGTTCCCATTTTATAAGAATAGAGATAAAATAGAGGTACAGTATTACTGTATATATTATTAATGCAGGAATAATAACCCATGTTAATACCTTATTAATAAGCGATATATGAAATTTATCTATACTCCATATTTTTTGGAGTAGTATAAAGAACAGGAGCGGAAACAATAAAATGAAGGCCGCATATCTGGCAATGTCTGCAATATGACTTTGCAGCTTGTAATCCTGAATTATATTAAAGATATAGCTTACAGAATAGAAAATAGCATAGAATAATAGGAGGACAAGTACCGCGATAGCAAAGGCAGCGGCCAGAGAGAAGAGATATTTTACCGCGTCTGTGAGAAATTCCTTATTATCCTTTCTTAATCTCGATACAAGTACAAGAAGTGGAGAGAGGATGAAAATAGTTATTAGACATTGAGTTGTATCTCCATATCCGTATCTATAACAGATATATTCGCATGGAATTAGTAGTAAACCAATAAACCAGTAGAGGAGCCGGCCTTTTAAATTTTGATTATTGCCATTATGGTTGCAGGCAAGAATATTATCAGAGAGCCGGAAGTTTATATTAATAACATAAGCGAGCATAATAAATATTGGAACAATATTAACAAATGAAAGATTATCTATAACCTCTTCTCTTGCAAGCACAAAGATTATGAATGCGTAGAGAGCAAAGAGTAACTCCAAGGGCATATTCCTAAGAGTTAAAAATAGACTTTTAGAGCTCATATGTATCTTTATCATATTAATACCGAATTTATTCTACCTCCACAGATGATTGTTAATTATAGGAGATTCCTGATTTATTAATAAAGTTGCCAATATACACTTTTAAGCCATGTGAATCTATGATTTTTATATCATCCAATAGTCCAATTACAAAACGTGCCACTCCGGAATAGGATGTTACATAGGTATCCAGAAGCCATCTTCTTGTGGAGAGCTCTTTTATATCACGCTCGGAGAGGGGAAATTCTTCCAGTATTAGATTATGAGCCATAATTCCGAGTTCGAGTTTAATATGTATCTTATTATAGCCGCTCATCCTGAATATATCTATATATCCCTCCTTATGCCATTTTTCATATTCCCAATCTTTGCATAGTACCTCTACACTCTCCATCCTCGAGGTACTGAATAGTTTACATTCATTATCGCCACAATCATAACACCATACCTGAACATAATTTGTGGTAAAGGCAAAAGGTTCAACAAGACGGTCACTTATCTTTCCCGTGTGTGAGGAGGCATATTTATATAATTTTGCCTCTTTATGATTCTCAATAGCCTCTATTAAAAAATGTACGTTAGAGGAGACTTTGCCCTTAACAACACAGTCCGCCATTGCAGTACAGTTGTAGACGGAGGATAATTTTCTTCTTAAATTCTGCTTGAGAACATTTGTATCATCGAGCCCGTCGAGAAGTTTATTGAAAATAAAGGCCTCTTCTTCTGTAAAATGGATAAGTTCAGATATCTCCTTAAAATATTTACTCTCCTTGCCGAGTCTATAAAAATCGCTCTCTTTTTGCACAACGAATCCAGCCTCTTTAAAGGTGTCGAGGTACCTGTAAATAGAACGTGGAGAGGTATTTAGTTTATCTGCCAGTTCGTTTATTGTATAACTTGTATTAGCGGTTAGGTATTTCATTAACCGCAAAACTCTCTCAATTTTAGGTTGATCCATATCTAAGTTAAATTACTGTTTTTCTGAAAGATAATGCACCGGAATGCCTCTATTAATTGCATATTCTATCTCTGATTTTGTACTTTCACCTATATAACCTCCTACATCAATTACAAAAATCTCATCAGCAAGATCAATTTTAGCTTTATGCATCTCATCGAGCATCTGTTTAGTTCCTTCCGCCCAGACTTCTTCATCTCCGCTATGACCGAATAGTCCGACAGAGAGAACAATATTTCCTTTAAGTGATAGCTCCTTTTGTACTCGTATAAATTCATCTTTGAACTTTGTGCTACCGCAGAGAGTAATTACCGGATATTTACCCTTACCGGCATCTCTTTTTATACTCTCTTTTCTAATAGTTGTTGGGGAGGTAGAACCGTGCAAGAACTCTTCCGCTTTAATTTTCCTCTTTTTATAAGTGTAAATAAGGAGCTTGACAACTATTTCCACTGCAACAACAGCTATAAGAAAAAGTATAACTTGTAATACGGTCACTCTGAAATTAAAAATTTCACTAATTATATTCATATAAGCAGAATTTTGTAGAGAGATGTTTCTAATCTTATCTTACCTACACAAATATAATCTATTTATTTCATTATTAAAATTCTACTATAATTCCTCTATGGCAATTAATAACTTTTACTTAATGATATTAGTGAAGTATCAGTATTATTCTACCTCTCTAATCTCTTAATTAGCCTGCTTAAGAGACATAATTACCAATAGTGGTAAAGATGATGCTGAAGAGACCTAAACCGATAATACCGATTAGACAAATTATCATTCCGATACGTGAGTATATATCGCTGCGTATAGTTTCTATCGGGGTCTCGTTCGGCGTAATATAGATTGCCTTTACAACAAGCAGGTAATAGTAGAGCGATATGACGGTGTTTACAAGAGCTATAAAGACAAGCAAATGGAATCCGCTTCCGAAGGCCGCCATAAAGATGAAAAACTTTGAAAAGAAGCCGGCGAAAGGAGGTATTCCTGCCAATGAAAAGAGAGAGAGAGTAAGAAATAGAGAGAGTTTAGGATTTGTTTTGTATAGTCCGTTATAATCCGAAATAGTAATTCTACCGCTGCGTTGTTCAATAATGGAAATTACGATAAATACACCAAGATTCGCTGCTGCATAGACCAAAACGTAATATATAAGAGCTGTCAATCCTATTGTATTGCCATTTATAACCCCCAGCATTATATACCCTGCCTGTGAGATTGATGAAAAAGCCATGAATCTCTTAATATTCTGTTGTCTTATAGCAAACAGGTTAGCTATTGTGATTGTGACGATTGTTATCCAGAAAAGAATTTCCTGCCACATTACAACAATGGGAGCAAAGACCTTTATCAAGATAACCATTAGCACAAATGTTGCGGAACCTTTAGAGATTACGCTTAAATAAGATGTTACAACTGTAGGAGCACCCTCATATACATCTGCTGTCCAAAGATGAAACGGAACAAGTGAGATTTTAAAGCCCATGCCGGCAAAGAAAAAGGCAAAAGCCATCAGTTGCATATAGTTACCTGTGATATATTGAGGAAGATCATTAAAATATAATGTACCCGAAGTACCATAGATCATAGAGATTCCGAATAGAAGCAATGCACTCGAAAATAGAGCAGTAAGGATATATTTAGCCCCTGCTTCGGCTGAATTATTATGATATTTGTCAAATGCGGCGAGGGCAGCCATAGGTAAAGAGGCACACTCCAGTCCTATAAAAAATAGAAGAAAATGTCCCGCCGATATCATAAGATACATACCGAACAGTGTGGAGAAGATAAGAGTATAAAACTCACCGCGTTTGTATTTTGTATCATCTCTTCTCAACCATGTATCCGCCATCAATAAAACTATAATTGTTCCAATATTCAGCACGGTTTTAATTATAGATTGGGCCGGAAAATATTGATACATGCCTCCAAAGAGTTCAAAAGCCCGATGAGGAACAATATTAATACCTGTATGTATCAACATAAGGATCACTGCCGGTAAGGTTAGTGACAGTTCCTTTTTACTCTTTATCTCCTTCCCGGGAGAGACAAACAGATCGACTATAAATAGTATTAAGAGCACTGCAATCAGGGAGAGCTCTTCGCGCATATTTAATATTTGAGAATAATCCATAACAATTTAGTTAATTTAATACCACAATATTAGTGAACAAGTTGTGTAAGCATCGGCACAATACTTTGTGAAATCATATCACTTATCCAGAAGGGTGCAACGCCGACTCCTGTGATGCATACAATAAGAATTATTACTGCAACACGCTCATCCCATGTAGCATCAGAAAGAGTAAGATACTTTTTATTTGTGCACTCTCCGTATAATATTTTGCCTACAACTCTAAGAATGTAGACTGCAGTTATCACAATAGAGGTACAGGCGATAATTGTAAAGATTCTGTGAAACATATCGGGGTTATCAAAGGCTCCCACAAAAATTGTCATTTCTGCAACAAAACCGCTGAATCCCGGCAGACCTAAATTTGCCAGACCGGCTATAACATAACAAACGGCAAGGAAAGGCATGACTTTCATTAAACCGGCGAGCTCTCTAATATCTCTTGTATGAGTACGACCATAAATCATACCTATAAGCGCAAAGAAGAGCGCAGTCATGAGTCCATGACTCAACATTTGCAATATCGCTCCGGTAGCTGCCGTTCTATTTATCATAAGAATTGCAAAGAGAACCAAACCGCAGTGGCTGACGGAGGAGTAGGCATTAATATACTTTAAATCTGTTTGTACGCAGGCACTGAAGGCACCATATACTACTGAGATACCTGTGAGGATGAGAAAGATCCATCCAAGCTCGTTTGCAGCCTCCGGCATAAGATACATTGCTATTCTAAAACAACCATAACCTCCGAGCTTCATTAGAACACCGGCATGAAGCATAGAGACTGCAGTAGGAGCCGAGGCGTGACCATCGGGACTCCATGTATGGAATGGAAATAGAGCACCAAGTACTCCGAAACCGAGAAATGTTATAGGAAACCAGATACATTGCTGAGCAAAGGGGATGCAGTGCAATTTAGCTATCTCTAAGATATTCATGGTTGTTGCACCGGAACCGAAATAGATACCAAGTATCCCGACAAGAAGAAATGCAGAGCCGCCCATCAACATTAAAGTAAGTTTCATTGCAGCATACTCCTTTCTTCCTGACCCCCATACCCCAATAAGCAAATACATTGGAATAAGAGCTATCTCATAAAACATAAACATCGTAAAGAGATCTATTGAGATAAAAAAACCAAACACTCCGGTGGATAATAGTGTAAACCAAAGGAAATACTCCTTCGTGAGAGGTTGTAATCGCCATGAGGCAAACACGCCGGTAAAAACAATGATGGAGGAGAGCAGTAATAACGCCACTGTAATACCATCCGCTCCAACAGATAGGGCAATATTTAAAGGAGCATACCATATAATATCCGATCTGAAAAGCATTTGATCCATCTTTCCTGCTGTCCTTTCTTCTAAATAGAGAACAACAAGAGTAATACTTAGGAGGAGCAGAGCGCTGCTCCCTGCGACCATAACCGCCAATATGGATTTACCTCCTTTGACAGCCCATAATCCGCCAAGCATAAGGAGCGGAATAGCAATATATAAAAATAAAAGATTCATATCTGTAATCTGTTAAAATCCATTTACATTATAAAATAAAGACCAGAATGATGGCTATAACTCCCAAAAGAAAGACATAGGCATACTGTTGAACTCTACCGCTTTGCAATCCTCTTACAGCTATACTTATACTCTGTGAACCCCTTGCAAGCATATTCATAAAGCCATCAACTACATTTCGGTCGAACCATGCTATAGGGGTGGAAATAGCTCTGAAAATTATTCTGTGCGTTATGAACTGATATATTTCATCTATATAAAATCTATGATAGGCAGCTTTATAGAACACTTTGAATCTTACGGCAAGATTGTTAGCAAATGAATTTAGTGGGGAGAGGTACATAAACGATGCTATGGAAATTGCAACTAATGCAACAATGACACTTAAAATTGCCATCGGGAGATGTAGATGGATATTATAGAGTAATCCATCCGGGGAGATGAAATGACCGAAGGGAATAAATCCGATGAAGCAAGTTACTAAAGCAAGAAATATGAGCGGTATTGTCATTATAGCCGGACTCTCATGAAGTTCTCTTCTTTCGCCAGCTCTATCCTGCGAGTTTGCACTTGATTTTCCCCAAAAGATTCCGTAATAGATTCTGAAGAGATAAAATGCAGTAAGAGCGGCAATAAATGTCATAATTATTCCCATTATCGGCTTATATTCAAAACATGCCGTAAGTATCTCATCTTTGGAGAAAAATCCAGAAAACGGAGGTATTCCGGAAATTGCCAGAGAGGCAATCAAAAAGGTAATATGCGTTATAGGCATAAATTTATGAAGTCCGCCCATAGAGGAGAGTTCATTAGAATGAACAACATGAATAATACTGCCGGCACAGAGGAAGAGAAGTGCCTTAAACATAGCATGATTGAAAAGATGAAACAAAGAGGCCATATACCCCAATCCACCATTATGTGTATTTAGAGAGGTGCAAACTCCGAGAGCAACCATCATGAAGCCGATCTGAGAGATTGTAGAAAAGGCGAGTACTCGTTTAATATCTGTTTGGACGCAAGCTATAGTTGCTGCAAAGAGGGCTGTAAAAGCACCTATCCAGGCAATAATCTCGAGGTCCTGCGGAGCATAGGCAATAAATAAAGGAAACATTCTTGCAACCAAATATACTCCTGCTACCACCATGGTTGCAGCATGAATAAGGGCAGAGACTGGTGTTGGGCCCTCCATAGCATCGGGAAGCCAAATATGAAGTGGAAACATTGCACTTTTCCCGGCACCGCCAATAAACATAAGACCGAGAGCTAAAGGCAACATTGCTGCTCCGCCCCCCATAAGAGAGAGCGTATCTGGTGTGAAGCCAAAAGTTCCGCAATAGTAGCTGTAAATAAGAATACCTATCAGAAAACCGAGATCGGCAAAGCGAGTCACTATAAAGGCCTTTTTACTTGCCGCAATTGCTGCTTGTTTCGTATAGTAGAAACCTATTAGAAGGTAACTCGATACCCCGACAAGTTCCCAAAATAGATACATCTGAAAGATATTTGTTGCAAGTACAAGTCCCAACATAGAGCCTGTAAATAGCGATAAGAAGGCATAATATCTTTGAAAACCCTTTTCCCCCTTCATATAACCCAGAGAGTAGAGATGAACCATCAGGCTTACAGTTGAAACTACAATCAGCATCATTATTGAGATTGGATCGAGCAGAATACCTATTTCAAAGAGTAATTTATCTGTAATTTGCAACCAGGGAAAATTATAAGGAATAAGCACAGGATAAACTCCCTCAGATGTACGCGGTGATGAGAAGTAGGAGAGAGCTACAGCAAATGAGAGCACAGTTACAATAGCTAAACTGATTGTGCCGGTTATCCCTGCAGTTTTGTGTGACATCCATTTCCCGAGAAGTCCGATAATGATAAAGGAGAGAAACGGGAGAATGAGTATATATAGAGAATAGTCCATAATTTCGATCTGTTATAAGTTTACCATTTCATTTTCTCAAGGTCGCGTACTTGAATTGACCTTATGTTACGGTAGATGTTAATCATAATAGCTATTGCGACGGCAGTTTCGGCAGCCGATATGGCAATGGAAAAGAGAACAAAAAAGTATCCCTCTGTTGTTCCCGGAAAGAGAAAGCGGTTAAATACAGCAAAATTTATATCGGTTGCGTTTAACATCAGTTCAACAGAGATTAATATTGCCAAGGTATTGCGCCGGGTAAAAAAGCCATAAATACCGGCAAACATCATTATTGTTGAGACTATTAGATAATATTGAAAATGTATCATAATTTTTATCTTTTACGTGCGATTAATATACCTCCTACAATACAGGCAAGAAGCAGTATGCTAATTGCCTCGAATGGTAGTAGATAGCCATATTTACCTCCTGAAAGGAGAGTGGTGCCAATAGATTTCATACTTATTTCGAGAGGTTCTATATCAGCAGTTTGAGAAAAAGAATGTGTTAGAGTGATATACAACACAATAGCAGCACCAGCCAAAGTTGTAAGAAGACCGGCAAAAAATCTTCCCTTTATAATTTTACCGACTTTATCTGCCTGACCGCTTGTCAATAAGAGAGAGAAGACATAAAGAACCACTATGCCGCCTGCATAAATCATTATCTGAACAGTTCCTAAAAAGGTGCAGCCTAACAAAAAGTAGATACCTGCCGTGGCAAATAGAGTAAACAAGAGATAGGTGGCCGATCGAATAATTTTTTTTGTTGTAACAGTAAGAATCGACATTGTAATTATGAAGATTGCAAGTATATAAAATATAGTTGTTTCGAGTAGTGATTCCATAGCTATTCTCCTTTATTTTCCATTAATTTACTTCCCTCATTGTTGAGCTTAATTACAAGTTTTGATCTGTCAAATACTGCATTTTCGAAGCATTGACCAAACTCTATAGCTTTATGAGGGCAGGCATTGACGCAAAGCATACAATACATACATGAGCCCATATCATATTCATAGCGATCGAGAAGACGTTTTTTTGTACCGTCCGGCAGTTCAATAGTTTTTGAGATAACCTTTATAGTGCCATTAGGGCAGGCCATCTGGCATATACCGCAAGCAATACACCGATGTTCGTTATTTGAATTGTGAGGCATTATCAGGGTACCTCTGAACCGATCGAACATCTTGAGTTTTTCTCTGTTTTCCGGATATTGTTCGGTTACCTTTGCTCTAAAATAGACCTTGATGCTTGTTTTCATTCCGACAAGTAAGGAAACTATTCCACCGACCAAACCGCCTATATATGTTTTTTCTTTCATAATCTCTTAAAAATGAATTCCGAAAACTACAACTAAAACCATAATAATAAGATTAATAAGTGAAATAGGAACAAGATATTTCCATTCCAAACTTAATATCTGATCTATTCTCAAACGGGGGAAGGTCCATTTAACCCACATAAGAAGAAAGACAACAAAAAAGGCTTTTCCAAAGAACCATACAAAACCGGGGATATAATCCATTATGGCATTAAAACCGCTTAATCCCGCAATATGAAGTGGCATCCAACCGCCTAAAAATATTGTTGCGGCAACACTTGCCACAATAAAAAGATTCAGATATTCGGCCAAATAGAAGAATCCGAAATGCATTCCGCTATATTCGGTATGATAACCGGCGGTAAGTTCGCTTTCAGCTTCAGGAAGGTCGAAAGGGCCTCTATTGCATTCAGCATTACCTGCAATCAGGTAGATTATAAATGCGATAACTGCCGGAATATGCCCCTTGAAGATAAACCATCCGTTGGCCTGAGCCTCTACAATCTCAGAAAATTGAAGTGTACCGGTAAGAACCATCATTGTAATTATGGAGAGCCCGACAGAAAGTTCATAACTGATTATCTGTGCGCCGCTTCTCATTGCCCCGATAAGTGAAAACTTATTGTTGGAGCTCCAACCGGCCAATAATAATCCTACTACCCCCATGCTCGATGCGGCAAGTAAAAAGAGTACCCCGACATTAAAATCCAGAATCTGCATTCCCTTTCCGAAAGGCAGAGAGGCAAAAGCAAGGAATGAGGCGATAATCACCATATATGGTGCCAAATTATAAAGAAATCTGTCGGAGTGCTTAAGAGAAATTATCTCCTTTGTAAGCATCTTTATTACATCGCAGAAGACTTGCAACGAGCCCCATTTACCGACTCTCATTGGACCGAGTCTGCACTGAAAGAAGGCGCATATTTTGCGCTCCATATATATAAGAGCAATTGCAAGTAATGCGTACAGCCCAATTATGCATATTCCGACAAGAACGCACTCAATAAAAAGTACCCACCCTTGAGACATCACGGAGATCAAAATTTCGTGAACCCAGCTTGTAACTATTTTAAAATCATACATAATTTATCTGTCTATATCTGGTACAACATAATCTACTGTTCCTCCGATAGCTATCATATCTGCTATCTTGGACTCCTTACATAACGTATCCATTGCAGCTACCAGCGGTAATCCGGTAGAGCGATAGTGCAATCTATACGGATATTTATCGCCGCGACTCTCTAAATAGACTCCAAACTCACCCCTGCTACCCTCTACGGCAGTATAATAGGAGCCTTCCGGGAGCTTAATAATTGGTTTCATCTTGACCGAGGTAGCACCTTCTGGAATTGTATCAATCAACTGCTCAATAATCTTAAGACTCTCCATTATTTCATCCATTCTTACCATATATCTGGCAAAGGAATCTCCCTCCTTATATACTATCTGCTTAAAATCCACCTTATCATAGACGCCGTAAGGCATTCTCTTTCTTACGTCACATGCCCATCCTGAAGCTCTGCCCGTTCCACCCGTGCAACCGAACGATATTGCATCCTCTCTGCTCAAAATACCCACACCTTTGAGTCGTTGCTGCGCAATTACATTATTAGTAAATATATCGTGATACTCATGAATAATGCCTCTCAAATAGGGGATAAATCTCTTTACTCTCGGGATAAAACCGGGGTGTAAATCGGCCTGTACTCCACCTATGGTGTTATAGTTCATAATGAGTCTTCCTCCGCAGGTCTCCTCAAACATGTCGAGAATCATCTCTCTATCGCGAAAACCATAGAAAAAGGAGGTGAGGGCGCCCATATCCATTGCAAGACAGGCAAAAAAGAGAAGATGAGAATCAATTCGCTGAAGTTCATCCATTATCGTACGAATATATTTTACTCTTTCGCTTACCTCTATTCCCAAGGCCTTTTCTATGCACATACATAAAGCATGACGATTTTGATGAGCACCAAGATAATCGAGTCTGTCTGTAAGGGCAAGAGTCTGAGGATAGGTGAGGGTTTCATTTAATTTCTCAATTCCTCTGTGAATATAGCCGCAAATAGGATCTATCTTCTTTATAATCTCACCTTCGATAGAGACTCTGAATCTCATAACACCATGAGTGGATGGATGCTGAGGTCCTATATTTACAACATATTCGCGGTCATCAAAGATTATATTCTGCCCTATATTAAGAGTACCATCGGGATTCAATTCCACCTCATTTGTAGTATCATATGACTCCTCATTATCCATTCTCAATGGATTATTCTTTTCGGGATCATTATCTTTCCTTAGCGGATAGCCGACCCAGTCATTTCTTAGAAATAAACGTCTCATATCGGGATTCCCGATAAAAACAATTCCAAAAAAGTCATATACCTCGCGTTCGTAGAAATTAGCCCCCTTCCAAAGATCGCTTACGGAGTGGATTTCGGGATTATTTCTATTTTTGACAGCACTCTTTATAGTGACTCTTTCCTTTGTTTGGGTAGATTCAAGATGATAGACAACACCGAGACCACCCTCTTCGCCCCAATCCATACCGGTAAGACTTTCGAGAAAATCCATTTTTCTCTCCATTCTAAATCTCTTCATCTCTTCGTGAAGAGCTCCGGGCTCTATAAATTGTATCTCTTCCATACTATTGAGCTGCTTTATTTTTTATCTCAGAGGAGGTTTCATCTACCTCTTGATCAGGTTGTTTCTCTTTTCTATTAACTCCGCCGAAATATCTCTCTACTTTTAATTTACGTTGAAGTTGCATCATGCCGTAAAAAAATGATTCCGGACGAGGAGGGCATCCGGGTATATAGACATCTACAGGAAGTATTTTATCTACTCCGTTTACAACGCTATATGAATTTTTGAAGGGACCTCCGCTTACAGCGCACCCTCCTACAGCAACAACATATTTAGGATCGGCCATCTGATCATATAATCTCTTTAACACGGGAGCCATTCTATTTGTAATAGTTCCACAAACCATTATCATATCTGCCTGTCTCGGGCTGGCACGGGCGACTTCAAACCCGAATCGGGCCATATCGTAGCGTGCGGCTCCAAGAGCCATAAACTCAATCCCGCAGCAACTTGTTGCAAATGTGAGTGGCCAAAGTGAGTTACTTCTTCCCAAATTGATCATCTGATCAAGGGTAGTGAGAATTACATTAGTCCGGCCTTTTCTAAGTTCTTCGGCCAACTTCTCCAGTGTTTCGTTATCTTTAAATTCTATTTCCATTCCAAAGCTCCTTTTCTCCAGGCATAAGCAAGGCCCAGAATCAATATGAACATAAAAAACAGTACGCAGAGAAGACCACCTGCTCCTGACTCCTTCACAACTACCGCCCATGGATAAAGGAAGACAGTCTCCACATCAAACATCAAAAAGAGAATAGCAAAGAGATAGTATCCTACTCTAAACTGCATCCACGATCTGCCTCGCGTAGGGATACCACACTCATAAGCTTCAAATTTTTGTGCATTGTAAGAGCGGGGTGAAATAGCCTTAGACAAAGCTATAACTCCACCTACAAATGCAATTGAAGTTACGAGAACTACAATCAACAATGTAAAATTCATAGTATCGAAAATTTATTAAACTGATAATCTTGTGAGTACAATAATTTAGAGGCTACTGTTAGGCCTGTACACAGATTATTGTCAGATTATTATATGTCTAATACAATAGATATAATAATTATCGGAGTCTCTTGTCGATAGAATCAGATTTGTTTTAGAAGGTTCATAAGAGACATGAGATGTACGCATTAAGCATGAGTCGAGGAGAGTCTTAGTTGTAATAATATGCCTGAAAAAGATAATTTTCATTACATTTTCATGCGAACATGTACACACCTCGGTTAGACCGTACATATATGATTTGGTATATTCTATAATCGCTTTAGCAGAGGAGGATTGTGAGATATAGTAATAATCTTTAGAGATATCGGGGTCGTACATACTCTTTTCTGCATGTGCCGAGAAGGAACACATGAAAAATAGTGTAAATAATAGGAGTATGTAATAACTTTTATCTCTCATAGATTTTTTATTGGCTGCAAATATAGAGTTTTTTCGTTAAGTATGATATTATAATATTAGTCCGTCTGACTGGAGTTTTGGAACAAAATGTACTCCGTTTTCTCTAAAATAGTTATGGCTGTCGGACTCCTTAATAGGTAATAGTTGAATTTTTTCCATACTTTTTCCTATTGCAACAACCATCAGCGGTTCTAAGGTGGTTTTACCGGTTACTGCGTTGATGTACTTAGGGTTATCAGAGAGGAGAGTTTTTATTTTTTCGCTATTAAAGGCTCCTATACAAATACCATTAAGCCCCATTTCAACTGCTTTAAGCAGCATGGTTTGGCAGGAAATACCTAAATCTATATCTATCCATTTGTTCTCTGCAACAGTCGAAAAGATAATAATATAGGCCTCAGGCTCTGTACCTTTATAAGGGAGATGAAGTTCCGGGAGAGCGCCGCCGAGTTTTATATTATCTGTAACTAAGGCAACACTGTCGGAGGAGTCTTTGCAGATAGGCAAGAACCTTAGTACTTGCTGATTGCGCGCAGAGGGTATTTTACTATTAACCTCAATAATTTTTAAAAGTTGCTCTTTTGTAACAATATAATTCTTATCATATCCTCTGCAACTTCTATTCTTAAGAAGTAAGGAATTAAGCGAAACAGGTGCGGTACGTTTTACCTCTCTCTTGCGATTAGAGTTTTCACGCATCTGTTCAAACTTTTTTTCTAAATAATTATCGGCCATAAAATAATTTATAAATATCTCCGTTTAAGCGCTATAAAAGGCTTTTGCCAAGTTCATAGGCTTTGCGTGGAAAATCTGATTTCTCAATATCACTTCGAGTATAAAAACCGGCTGCAATAACCCTGCCCGAATCGCGCCATTTTAAGTAACCCGATAAAGCTTCATACTGTTTTATAATAGGATCTATTACCCACTGCTCACTATCTCCCGATGCGGTAATCAAAATAACTCTCTTCTCTTTTTCCCGCAATGAGGAGTTGACTGCATAGAATCTGTCGATTACAGTTTTTAATTGTGCACTCATTCCAAAATAGTAAATAGGAGTAACAAATACAACACAATCAGCCTCAATAAGAGGAAGATACAATTTATGAAGTGCATCTTTTTGAATGCATATTTTATCTCCTTTTTTACATTCATCGCAGGCAAGGCATGGATGTATTGCTTCAAAAGCAGCATCGAATCTGAAGATTTTATTGCCGCTCTCAACAGCACCCTTAATAAAACTCTCTGCCAAATGTGCTGTTGTACCCTCTTTATGATGGCTTCCGGTTATTACAACAAGTTTCATATTAATATATAATTTTAATGATAAAACTATAAACTTTGAATTTTCCTCAAAGATAATCTATTTAAATTAAGATTTAATTTAATAGACATTATTACCTAATTATACTCAAAAAGATTGGACTTGTCCACTTTGCGGCGCAGGTAAAGAGGAATTTGAACCAGTAAAATAGAGACTATCCTCTTACCATTTAGAGACAAGTTATAATTATAAGGTAAAATAATAGAGTCAATAGGAGAATCATTTGGTGAGAAGAGGAGTATTTTAAATATAATTTTTCAAACAACTATGTAGAATTGTTTTTTTTAATTATATTTGATGAGATTTATTTAATCAACCTCTGTATGAGACTAACGTTATCATACAAAATTTAAAATAATTATAAGTTTATGCAAAAGTATGAATGTCAGCCATGTGGTTATGTTTATGACCCGGCAGTAGGAGATCCGGATAATGCTATAGCTCCCGGAACCCCGTTTGAACAACTTCCAGAAGATTGGACTTGTCCACTTTGCGGCGCAGGTAAAGAGGAATTTGAACCAGTAAAATAGAGATTATCCTCTTACCATTAAGATTATAACTGTCTGCCAATAAATTAAATGGCAGACAGTTTTTTTTGAACAACGTAACTAACGGCAGATTAAGAAGATAATTAATAGAAGTTGCTTAAAGTTTATCCACTTAGCAGGTTTAAGAGCTCTATTTATCGTATTTCTAATAAAATAAATTATATAGAATACAAATATTAAATTACCTTTGCGACTTCAAACATCTGGGGTTATTCTGAATATATTGCAAGAGAAATCATTATTTGCTCCATGTTCGGAAAACGAAAAATCCGTTCAGATAACAAATTAACCCCTGTTCGGAGATGATATACAATTAATATGACATTTAAAGAATTAAACATTTCAGAGCCGGTACTGAAGGCTCTCGAGGAGAAGGAATACAGTACCCCAACCCCTATACAAGAACAAGCAATACCAGTGGCAATAGTAGGAAAAGATCTACTTGGAATAGCTCAAACAGGAACAGGCAAGACAGCTGCCTTTGCAATACCAATCATTGAGCAATTACGTGATGAACAGAGAGATAAAAAAAGTAAACGCCCTATAAGAGTGTTGGTACTTACACCAACCAGAGAACTCGCTCTTCAAATAGATGAATCATTTGAAGATTACGGAAAATACACAAATCTCAAGCATACAGTAATTTTTGGAGGAGTAAGACAGAAACCTCAGACCGATAGGCTTGCACATGGTACAGATATACTTATTGCAACACCAGGACGGTTGCTCGATCTTATAGGTCAGGGTTTTATAAATTTAAAAACCGTTACGCATTTTGTGCTCGATGAAGCCGACAGAATGCTTGATATGGGATTTATTCACGATATTAAGAGAATATTGCCTATGCTGCCTGCAAAGAGGCAGACTATGCTTTTTTCAGCAACAATGCCCAAGGAGATTGTAGAAATATCGAAATCTATACTTAAAGAGCCTCAAAGAGTGGAGGCAGCACCTGTTGCCTCTACTGTAGAGACTATTGAACAGTTATTCTACTTTGTAGATAGAAAGAGAAAAATTGATCTTCTTTACACTCTCATAATGGAATATAAAGAGAGTTCGATTCTTATTTTTTCCCGTACCAAACATGGAGCGGATAAAATTTCAAGAACTCTTGGCAAACGTGGTATCAAATGCGAGGCTATTCATGGGAATAAGTCTCAGAATGCACGGCAGACCGCGCTTAATAATTTCAAATCGGGCAAATCTAATATTATAGTAGCTACGGATATTGCTGCAAGGGGAATAGATATCCAAAATTTAGGACTTGTTATAAACTATGATATGCCGGATGTTGCTGAAACTTATGTACACCGCATTGGTAGAACAGGAAGAGCCGGTAATAGCGGACTTGCTCTCTCTTTTTGCACAGAGGAAGAGAAACAGATGTTTAAATCGATACAAAAACTAACCGGCAGGACAATTCCTGCTAAAAAGGTAAACTTTGAGACAGAGGGGTCGAGAGTAGAGTCTGTCCCTGAGGAATCTATTGATAATCTTCAGAATAACAATAAAAAAGCACCATCAAAAGGTAAATCAGGTAGGGAGACAGACCATAGAGGTTCGAGAGGTAAAGAGAACAAAGAGGGGAGAGGTGAACAAAGAGGAGGAGCACAAAAGAGAGGTAAGAAGAAATCGGAAGAAACTTCTGATAGAAATCTAAACGGGGAAGAGAGAGTAAGCAAAGTGGCTAATCGCGGTAGTGAGAGAGCTCCTAAAGAGAGCAACGCGATTGAGGAGACTCAGAGGCCGGCTAAAAAGTGGAATAAATTTAAGGCAGAAAGAGAGAGACAGCGTATGGCCAATAGGGCAGCAAATTCCAAAAAACGCAATAAGTTCTCTCGGAGCGATAGTAGAAATGAAAAGAGCACTTTCTAAAGAGTTCGCAACAGTTAATGTAAGAGATAACTATTGCGGAGCTGATAAAAATGGTAACTTCGCATTTAAAATTTAATATTGAGGTACTATTATGAATATTATACAAAGAAAGAGAGAAAGTAGCAGAAGTACCGCAGCTAATACTATTATTATTGAGACAAATAAGATTTCTTCCCGAGACTCCGTATATAAAATAGAGAAGATTGAGAGGATCGAAAGTGGAGCAGAAGAGCTGCAAAGTGGAGATATAAGGGTTCCACAGAGACCTAAAATGAATAATTCGCTCGGACATTCCGCAGTATTTGGCGCCTATCTGATTTTTGCAATAAATATTATTGTTTGCAAAGACCTCTCAAATTCTGGTCTAATTTCACCTCTCGGGCTATTTTGCTTTAGGGCAATTGGGGCAACAATACTTTTTTGGGCTGCCTCTTTTATCTTACCTTCTCAAAAGGTTGATAAAAAGGATCTTATATATATATTCATTGCCTCTATGCTCGGAATATTCTTAACACAAATAACATTTCTTAAGGCAATTACCATAACTACACCGCTTGATGCATCATTAATTAATTCTGTAACACCTATATTCACAATGTTTATTGCCGCCATTGCATTAAAGGAGCCGATATCATTAAAAAAAGCAGGAGGTGTCGCACTAAGTTTTGCCGGTATTATAGTTCTGATTATTAATACTGTCTCAACAGAAGGTAGTGTAACAAGCACTCAACCGTTGGGCGTAGTACTAATTTTGGCGAACAGTCTCTGTTTTGCACTTTATCTGGGAATTTTCAGGCCACTAATCTCCAAATATAGCCCTGTAACCTTTATGAAATGGATGTTTTTATTCTCAATGATTGTTGCTGTACCTATGGATCTCAAAGAACTTATGACATTGAATTATTCAGGTATTCCAATGGAGTATAGATGGAAATTAGCCTTTGTTGTTCTCTTTTCTACCTTTATAGCCTACTTTCTTATTCCCGTAGGGCAAAAGATACTTCGTCCGACAGTCGTTAGCATGTATTCCTATATGCAACCGATTATAGCATCGGCAGTGAGCATCTGGATTGGTATGGATATATTGAACTGGCAAAAAATTGTGGCAGCAGTTGCTGTCTTTCTTGGATTATATTTGGTTAATAAAAGCCGCGCTGCAGGAGAGCCTAAAGTAGATCATCTGGTCTGAGTACCTATAGGCAATATAAACCAGAACGTTGAACCCTTTCCCATTGTCGATTCCACCCCTATGGTACCTCCCATCTGCTCAATTATTGTACTACAAATAGAGAGTCCGAGTCCGGTCCCTTGTGAGTAATCATTAAGCTTTACAAATCTGTCGAATACAACCTTTTGTTGATCTGGGCTGATTCCTATTCCGGTATCCTTTACATAAAAACGGATATGGCTATTATCAACCCTATTATAACCAACAATAATGCTTCCGATTGTTGTAAATTTTGCGGCGTTGGTTATTAAATTAATAAGAACTTGGCTGATGCGTCTTCTATCTGTAGTTATAATAAACTCTTCATCCGGCATTTCCAGTAACAATTTCACATTTTCACGAACTTTGAACTTGGTTGTTAAAATAATATCCTTCATGATTGAGTTAACCTCTTCCAACGATAATTTAATTTCAACCATTCCGGCTTCAAGTTTGGAAAGATCCAAAATGTCATTAATCAATTGAAGAAGTATATCGTTGTTAACCTTAATAATAGAGGAGAACTGTCTCCGTTCGTCGATGTTTTCGGTATCTACAATTAAATTTGAAAAACCTACTATAGCATTTAACGGTGTCCTGATCTCATGGCTCATATTGGCAAGGAAGGCACTTTTTAATTTATCCATCTCTTCTGCCTTCAATCTTGCATCGACCTCTCTTCGCTCAGTCTGCTTGAAATGAGTAATGTCATAGTTAACAGCAATTATTTCAATTATACCCTCTTCAGGCATATAGCGAGTAATGACTGCATTAGAAAAGATCCATTTTAACTTCCCGTCTGGCATTACTACCTGAATTTCCCAGTTGAATTGCGATTGCTCACCTCTTTTAGCTTTATTTAGAAACGAGAAGAAAATCTCTCTATCCTCTTTAGATAAATTGTCGTATGAATTTAAGAAATTTTTTATTTGTCCTTTTACTTCAATTCCTATATTCTTGTACCATTGATTAATGGCATAACCCTCCCCGGTTATGATATTATATTTGGCATAACCAATTTTGGCATATTCGGAGATAAGATTGAAAAAATCTTCAAAATCGTATTTATGCTTAATTGAGATAATTTTATCATCGTCGGGAAGAGAGATAAGCATAAATCCTATATCGCGATTTTTCTCATTAAATAATCTGAACGTTTTGCAACTCATTGAAACAATTCCGGTTCGTCTTGTTTTAAAAGAGGTATTGGAGTCAAAATTATAGTGGGTTCTGAAGGCATACTTATTATTACTTACTATCTCATCAATATCTTTCTTATTAAAATTAGGATCATCAAACAAGAGATATTTGTCTACATCTTGTAATGATGTTATGCCAAAACTTTCCATAAATTTTTGATTCATATTGATTATTCTTCCCTCCTTATCAAAAATAGCCTCACTAACCGGGATATTTATGAAAATATCGGTAAACATCTTGTCACTATTATATTTAGCCTTAAATGCATTAATAGTTGCAGTGGTGTCTATAAAGAGATTTATCACCTCATCATCTCCCGGTGAAACACTTATTACATGACGGAACAGATTCCTCTTTACCTTTATATCATGTTCGGTATACCCGTTGTAAAGAGTTGACTGTATATATGCCAGCTTCTCCTTATGAGCTCTACTCGGATATATTTTCGATCCGACCACACCGCAAAATATATTAGGAATATTTAGAAGTTTTGAGGCTAATTTATTGGAATCGAGAATTTTAAAATCAACTATATTGTGGTTGTTATCGCGCATCACTCTCAAATATTCATATCCTATAGGCATGTGTTGCAGTAAAATAGTCCTTAAGCGGCGCTCCTCTTCCTGAGCGCGCTTAACACAAGTGGCAGTGCAGCATATACCGGAGATATGACTTGCAGAGAGAAGTAATAGATAATCATCGTCAGACCATTTATTATCCTCTTTGCTTGTATAAATAGAGATAAATCCGTTGATAATAGTGCCATTATAGATTGGAATACAAATTAATGAGTAGATATTATGCTCCTTTAGTATTTGCTTATCTTTTAAAGCATTGTTGGGCATCTCTTCTAATGAATTGATGACTACAGACCAGGCGGCTGAAATTTGATCAGTTATCCATGGAATGGCTGATGTAGGAATATCATATATCTTTTTAATAGAATTATTGGCATGAGGTGAGATAACATTGTAGAAAACAGAGAGATTCGTTTTATCTTCGTTAAACTTATTTATTATAATACCATCGGCATTGTAGTAATCTATTAAATAGCTTAACAAATTATTAATTATGAAAGTTTCATCATTACCCTCTAATAAACTCTTCATCGCCATTGAGACAGAGTTTATTCCGGCAAGAAGTTTAGTATGATGTTCGGATCTTTCGTTTATAGACTCCTGCACAACCTGAAGAGTGCCCGAAATATTCAAACCAGATTCTATTGGTTTAACATTATAAATGGTAAGTTTAACATTAACCTCGCCTGTTTGAGTTATGAGTGGTAATATAATCTCTTTTAACTTTATACCTGGCGAGGAGGCGTAATGCATTAGCTCCCTTAGAAGAGGAATATAATCCTTTCTCACGTAGTTCTCAAAATCAACCGAAGTAATAATATTGCTATCACTTTTTAATATATCGGGTATAAGGTCAGAGAAGAGATAAATCTTAGTTTGAGTGTTAAATTCCCACCAACCGGTTCTGGTTAATGCTGCCAATTCTCTATATCGTTCGACATCATTAATCTCATACTTATTGATATTCATCTGTTTTTCCATTCTTTAGTAATTACGTGAAAGACAGCATTAATAATTACATAAAACCAACATTGTATTTTTAATTATTCTAATTTATGCTTTTTTTTAGTTTTTATAATAATGCTATCAATAATTTTACAATTTCTATTGAGTAAAACAAGTTTCATCTCTCTGGATGAGACGCTTATATGCATAGCTCCTACTGTATTAGGACCTTCGGTCCACCTTGCACGTATCAGCTCTTTATTATACTTTAATGGTGAGGTAAAAGAGACACCGCGCTCATTATCAGAAGAGGGGGTTTGAAGATAAACCGTTCCCTTATTTGAGTACTCTTTTGTACTATGTCCAAGAGAATCACTTACCTCTACTCCATTATATATGGCATTAGTGCGAACATAAATATGATTATTACCTGCAAGGGCGAGATCCACTCCACATTCATCAAATAATTTTCTCCATCTTTCATATTGTGAACTTGAGCCATCGTTACCGAAAAACCACTGGTAATGTTCACAAACAACAATAAAATCAGAAAGATTCTTTTTAATAACCTCTCTTACCCATTTTTGAGCTGCTTCAACTCCTTCGTCATTACGCATCTTCTCACTATTGAGCATAATAAAAAGCGTACCTGAGTAGTTAAAATAGTAGGAGACTCCCTCTTCTCCTTCGTAGCCATTAGAGGGATAAAAATTAGCAAATCTGAAATAGTTATTAGACAGTTCATATTTACGGCTCATATTATCGTGGTTACCATTAACACCGGCCCACATGTACTCTTTAAAATATTCATTATTGTATAATTCCTTCCAAAAAGAGTAACTTCCTCCCCAAGCACATATATCTCCGAGATGGAGTATCCATGAAATTTTATCATCATACTTTTTAACCTCTTTTATCATCTTCATAGCTGCATTAGTACGCTCCGGAAGGGGAGGGTAGCTGTGAAAATCAGATATTATACAAGCACTCCATTTTCTCGATCCAGAAGTTTTAAAATAATGAATATCGCTTTCAAATCTACCTGGTAATAGTTTATCTCCGGCATTAGAGCAGCTATCGTTAATAATCTTATACATATAATTTGTATTAGCCTTTAAATTTTTAAGTTCGGCATTACATTTAATAAATTTTGCCTCTTCATAAAAATTATCACCATTGGCCAGTTTGGAATATTTATTGTCAAATAGATCACAAAAATGAGTATCAGGTCTAAATATAGTGGCTTTTTTCCACTGTTTGTCTTTTGTAGTGGTATAGAGAAGAGAGCTCCTTTTGACAATTGTATCGACGGCCCAACTTATGTTCATCTGATAACGGGTATCTTCTCCTGGGCAGGTTGTGATACTATATGAATAGTAGTTGTTCCTGCCCAATATAGATGAGACAATGGAGTTATCTTTGTTGGTTTTTACTATTTTAGCACCTATTTCTGAATTATAAACCTCCCCTGCAAAGATGTTATTTGAGTAAAAGGAAAATAACGGATAAAATAAGATGATAAGAGCAATCTTTATATAAAATTGTTCTATCCAGTTTAAGTATTTAAGAGGTTTCATTAGAGTTAAAAAAGGTGCGCAAATAATTTATACAAATATATTATTAATTTGTTTATAGGCTGCTATTAAGTTTTAATTAATTTTAACAAATAATGGTACTAACATAGGTTATTATCTTTATTTTTGTAAAATAACATTAAAGTTTTAATGTAATCTGTATTACTTAATTTTATAATATATACTAACGTAACTGT